>NZ_CP091457.1:0-32500 GCF_044358625.1 Avibacterium sp. 20-126
CAGCACAGCACAGCACAGCACAGCACAGCACAGCACAGCACAGCACAGCACAGCACAGCTTGCCCATCTTTCATTAAGAGATCAACAGCTTTCGCAACTCAAATCTTTGCTGCCTGAAATTTTTTCCGAACAGCAAATTGATTTTGAAAAATTCAAACAACTGTTTGCCAACGAAATCGCCACCCACCCCGATCGCTATACCCTCAACTGGGCAGGAAAATCCGAAGCCTATCAAGTTTTGCAAACCCCAACACAACAAACACTCATCCCTTGTGAGGCGGAGAGTGTGGATTTTGCCCAATCGCAAAATGTGTTTATTGAGGGAGAAAATCTTGAAGTATTAAAAGTGTTGCAAAAATCCTATTTCAATTCGGTGAAAATGATTTATATCGACCCACCGTATAACACGGGGAGCGATTTTATCTATAAAGATAATTTTGCCGATAGCCAGGCCGATTATGCGGAGAAAGTGGGCGATAAAGACTCAGAGGGCAATATCAAGCGTGCTTTTGTGAAAAACAGCAAAGAAAACGGGCATTATCACAGCAATTGGCTCAATATGATGTTGCCTCGCCTGCATTTGGCAAGAAACTTATTGCGTGATGATGGCGTGATTTTTATTTCCATTGATGATCATGAACAAGCCCAATTGAAATTGCTTTGTGATGAAGTGTTTGGGGAAGAGAATTTTGTTGAACAAATTATTTGGAAAAAACGGGGTTCACCACCTAATGACAAAAAAATTGCTGCTATTCACGAATATGTTTTGATTTATGCCAAAAATTTTGTTGCCCTTAATTTAAATTTGAAGGCAAGGGATGAACGACAATTAGCTAGATATAGTAATCCAGATAATCACCCAAAAGGAAAGTGGGCTGCTGATAACTTGATGGCCAATGTAAAAGGTGGGCGTTTTGTAAAGTCTTTATATTTTCCAATTATAAATCCTAATACAGGTGAAGAACATTTTCCCTCTTCAAATGGAAACTGGAGATTTAACCAAGAAAAAATAAAAGAATTATTGAAGAATAATGAAATTTATTTTGGAGTAGATGGGCGAGGCAGACCAAAACTAAAGAGATTTTTATGTGATGTAAAAAGTGGAGTTTCTTTTGGGACAATATGGGATTATGTTGGATACAATAACACGGCAAGCAGTGATTTTAGTCAAGTTTTGGGGAATTTAAATATTTTTGATACACCAAAGCCAATTAAATTGATCAAAGAAGTTTTAGAACTATCTACCGACGAAAATTCTATAGTAATGGACTTCTTCGCAGGCTCTGCCACCACCGCCCACGCGGTGATGCAACTTAACGCCGAAGATGGCGGCAATCGCCGTTTTATTTGCGTACAGCTGCCTGAAAAAACGGACGAAAAATCCGAAGCCTTTAAAGCAGGTTTTCAAACTATTGCCGAAATATCCAAAGAACGCATTCGCCGTGCGGGCAAGCAAATCGCCGAGCAATATCCCGACAAAACAATGGATACGGGGTTTAAAGCCTTTAAACTTTCAGGCAGCCATTTCAAACAATGGCAATCGCCCACAGAACAATATTTAGAAAAACAATTGCAAATGTTTATCGACCCTGTGGCAGAGAACACCGATACGCAAGCGATGATGTATGAATTATTATTGCGTTTGGGCTTTAGCCTCACGGCAAAAGTGCGGTGGGAAAATCAAGTGTGTTGGGTGGAAGAAAACCATCAGCGCGTGGCATTGATATTAAACGAAGTGAATGAATCAATAATCAATGACGTGATGACACGCCAACCGCAAAAAGTGGTGATGCTCGATCGTTTATTTAACGGCGATGACGCATTCAAGAAAAATACCGAATTGCAAATGAGCGATATGAATATTGCTTTATTGGTGATTTAAGGAGAAGAAAATGCAACTTCAATTTGAAACCTTAGATTATCAATTGCAAGCAGTGGAAGCGGTGGTTCAATTATTCAAAGGGCAAGGAAACCCACAAGAAGAGGGTTTGGTTTTAACCAGCCAAAATGATGAACGCATTGGGTTCAATCTCCCTTTGCAGTTGAATGAAGCGGTTTTGCAAAACAATTTACACGAGCAACAAAATAAAGTAAAAACCGACCGCACTTCGATTGCCGAGCAGGGCAAAAACTTTACCGTTGAAATGGAAACGGGAACGGGCAAAACCTATGTGTATTTACGCACCATTTTTGAATTAAACAAACAATATGGCTGGCAAAAATTTGTGATTGTTGTGCCAAGCGTTGCCATTCGCGAGGGCGTGTTGCACACCTTGCGTGCTACTGAATCCCATTTTGCTACGGTGTTTGATAATCCAAGCGTAAAATACACTGAATATAAAAGCACGCAATTAACCGCATTAAAAAACTTTTCCCAAAGCAACCATATTGATATTTTGGTGATCAATATTGATTCTTTTACAAAAGAAAACAATGTTATTAATACAGTTCAAGAAAGTGGCATTGCCCCCATTCAATTAATTCAGACGGCCTGCCCGATTGTGATCATTGATGAACCGCAAAATATGGAAACCGAAACCCGCCACAAAGCGATTGAAAGTTTAAATCCACTGTTTACCTTGCGTTATTCTGCCACGCATAAAAATCCCTACAACCCTGTTTATAGTTTGAACCCTGTGCAAGCCTATGAATTGGGATTAGTGAAGCAAATAGAAGTGGATAGTGTGCTAGCTGATAATGATTTAAATGGTGTGTATTTATCGCTTAAAGAAATCAGAACGAGTCAAAAAAGCTGGTCAGCCAAAATTGAATTATTGGTGAATGACAAAAAGGCGATGAAGAAAAAAACCATCACCGTCAAGCCCAATCAAGATTTATTCGCTCTTTCCAAAGGCAATGAACAATATCGCAATGGCTTTATTTTGAGCGGAATGGACACCGATCAGCAAATGGTTTCCTTTGCCAATGGGGTGGAAATTTATCAAGGAACGGATTATTCCCAATTAAAATACGAGATTCAGCAAATGCAAATCCGCCGCACCATTACCGAGCATTTGCAAAAAGAGAAAAAATTGCGTGAGCAAGGCATTAAAGTGCTTTCTCTGTTTTTTATCGATAAAGTAGATAATTACCGCAATGGCGGTAAATTCGCCCAGTGGTTTGATACCCTTTATCGCGAACTTTCAGGCAGCGACCCGCAAGGCGTGCATAATGGCTATTTTTCCCAAGATAAAAAAGGCAATGCCAAAGACACCAATGGCAGCACACAAGCGGATAACGACACTTATCGCCTGATTATGAAAGACAAAGAACGGCTATTGGATTTAAACAACCCGTTGCGGTTTATTTTTTCTCATTCCGCATTAAAAGAGGGCTGGGACAATCCGAATGTGTTTCAGATTTGCACCTTAAACGATACCGCCAGCGAAATGAAAAAACGCCAAGAAATCGGGCGTGGATTAAGGCTGCCTGTGAATCAACAAGGGCAACGGATTTATGATCGCCGCCAAAATATCCTCACGGTGATTGCCAATGAAAGCTATGAACAATTTGCCGCCAGCCTTCAGCGTGAAATTGAAGAAGAATGCGGCGTGCAATTTGCCGAAAGCAATATTAAAGCTCGTGATGAAAGAGAAAGCGTTGAATATCGCAAAGATTTTAGCCTACACCCTGATTTTCAAGCACTCTGGGATCGCATTAAATATCAAACCACTTATCGAGTGAAGTTTGAACAACAAGAATTAATTAAAAGTGCGGTGGAAAATATTCGCAAAATGCCACCGATTGAAGCGATACAAATCCGCCACGAAAAAGCCTATTTAACCATCAACGAGCAAGGCATAGGCACGCAATATCGCTCAGCAGGGGCAATCAATGCACATTCTTCATTCAATATTCCTGATTTGCTCAATACCTTGCAAAAGAAAACAGGATTAACGCGAATAAGCTTATGCCAGATTTTGCAACAATCGCAAAGGCTGCCTGAAGTCTTCCATAACCCACAACAATTTATTGATTTGGTTGCCGAAAAAATCAACCTTGCTTTGCAAAAGATGATGGCAGAGGGTGTGGAATATCACAAAATCGCAGGCAAAACCTATGCAATGACGCTCTTTCAGGATTTTGAGTTTTTTAAAAATGATCACACTTTTGAAGTGGCAGAAAAACAAAAAACCATTTATGAAAACTATATTCCGCTAGATTCCCAAACCGAATATCAATTTGCTAAAGATTGTGAAACCAGCGAAGAAGTGGAATTTTATTTTAAGCTGCCTGAAAAATTTAAAATCCCTACCCCATTAGGCCATTACAACCCTGATTGGGCAGTGGTGTTTAAAGGTGAAAACAAAATCTATTTTGTGGCAGAAACCAAAAATACAGGCAAAGGTATTCAACGCAGTGTAGCAGAAGAAAAATTACGCGAAAGCGAGCAAATGAAAATCGCCTATGCCCGCAAAAATTTCCATCATTTACATCAGGAATACGCCGATTTGGATTATCAAGTAGTGGAAAATGTTGCAGAGTTGGCGCAAAAAGGTAATAAGATGGAATAAAACAGTAATATTTAAAGAAGAAATTTAATGGACAAAGTGCGGTAAAAAATATCTAAATTTTCCACCGCACTTATGTTTTAATGAATTACTTCACTTCCGCTAAAATTCTAGTGAGTAATTTCCAGTAGGTTTCCACCGCGGGGATATGCACTTTCTCATCAGGAGAATGGGCGTTAATGATGGTTGGACCGATAGACACAACATCTAAATTTGGATAGATTTTTTTCAATAATCCACATTCTAATCCTGCGTGAATCACTTTAATTTCAGGTTTATAACCCAAAATATCAGCATAAATTTGGCTTGTTAAGGCTAAAATTTTGCTTTCTGGCTGAGGTTCCCAACCAGGGTAATCACCAGAAAATGCCACTTCCGCATCACAAAGTTCAGTTAAAGATTGTAAGATTTCTTGCACATAGTGTTTACCACTTTCAATTAATGAACGGATTAAAATTGTTGCGTGAAGTTGGTTATTTTCACTCTTTATTAAACCTAAACTTAACGAGGTTTCCACCACATTTTCTACGGCATCACTATTGCGGATTACACCGTTTGGTAGGGCGTTTAATAAATTAATAATCTTATTTTGTGAAGTGCGGTCTAAAATTGTTTGTGGTTTTTCTGTGGGTTGTAAAAATAATTGGAGATGAGGTTCGGCAATAGCTAATTCCGTTTTTAATAATATTGCGAAATTTTCTACCGCACTTTGTAATGGCGCTATATCACCATCAAAACATAAGGTAACAAATGCTTCACGAGGAATGGCGTTACGCACTGAGCCACCATTAAGCTGGCTAATAGCAACATTAATTTGTGGGTAATGTTGTTGTAGATGAGCAAGAAAACGTACTAAAGTTTTAATCGCATTAACACGCCCTGTATGAATATCTACGCCAGAATGCCCACCGCGTAAGCCTTTTAGTACGAGTTGATAGCTGTGCGTATAAGTATTTTCTATTTGTTGGATCGGAATATTAAGATCGGCATTAACCCCACCGGCACAACCAATATAAATTTCACCATTTTCTTCAGTATCGGTATTAATCATAATTTGGCTTTTGAGCCAATTTGGACGTAAACCAATTGCGCCTTCCATACCTTGTTCTTCGGTCATTGTGAGCAAAACTTCTAACTCTGGGTGAGCAAGGTTTTCCTCTTCTAAAGCGGCGAGAGCAGAAGCAAGACCAATACCATTATCTGCACCTAAGGTTGTGCCTTTGGCAGTAACCCATTCACCATCAATATAAGGTTGAATAGGATCGGTTTGGAAATTGTGTGGGGTATCTTCATTTGCTTGTGGCACCATATCAAGATGTGCTTGTAGCACAACCGATGGGCGATTTTCCATTCCTTTGCTGGCAGGTTTACGGATGAGAATATTTCCGACTTCATCACGCTCAACAAAAAAGTGTTTTTCCTTTGCCCAATTTACAATGAAATTGGCGAGTGCTTCTTCGTGATAAGATGGGTGAGGTATTGCACAAATTTGATCAAACCATTTCCATAATAAATTAGGTTGAAGTTGTTGTATTTCTGACATTTTCGTCTCCTAAATCAAAAAAATTTACTAAAATAATAGCATAAAAACGGGTTTCACGTTATCCTAACGCAATTTTATTTATTGGGCGGTTTCCGCTTTTTTTAGTTAAGGTGAGTTATGAGTGAAAAATATGTTGTGACTTGGGATATGTTCCAAATGCACGCACGTAAATTATCAGAACGTTTGTTACCCGCATCGCAATGGAAAGGGATTATTGCTGTTAGTCGTGGAGGGTTATTCCCTGCTGCGGTGTTAGCGCGCGAATTAAGTCTTCGTCATGTAGAAACGGTTTGTATTGCAAGTTATGATCATAATCAACAAGGTGAATTAAACGTTTTACACGCTGCCCAAGTGCCTAATGGCGGTGAAGGTTTCATTGTGGTTGATGATCTCGTTGATACAGGCAATACCGCACGTGCTATCCGTGAACTTTATCCTAACGCCCGTTTTGTGACTGTTTTTGCTAAACCAGCAGGGGCAGAGTTGGTTGATGATTATGTGATTGATATTCCACAAAATACTTGGATTGAACAACCTTGGGATATGGGCATTACTTTTGTGCCACCATTAGCAAGAAAATAATATTGATAAACGCTGGATTTGCCAGCGTTTTTTATAGAAGTCAAAACAATGAATGTCATTAACCATTATCTTGAAATGCAAGAGCATTTTCTTTATGTGCCTTATTACCATCAACACCGCCGTGTACGCGTATTGCTGCCAAAAGATTATCATAATGAGCCTTGGCAGCATTACCCTGTCCTTTATATGCACGATGGGCAAAATGTGTTTTATAGCAAAGAATCTTATTCAGGGCATTCGTGGAAAATTATTCCTACCATCAAACATTATCAACAATTACCAAAACTGATTATTGTTGGGATTGATAATGCAGGATCGGAGCGTTTGAATGAATATGCCCCTTGGCGGACTGATGTAGGTAATAATGATGAAGTACGCAATGTTGGCGGACGAGGTGTGGAATATGCCCAATGGGTAGTCAATGAAGTTAAACCATTTATTGATAAAACCTACCGCACTTTACCTAACGCAGAAAATACGTTGCTTGCAGGTAGCTCAATGGGAGGGATTATTACCGCTTATATAGGGGCGGCATACCCGCATATTTTTGGGCATTTAGGGGTATTTTCTCTTGCTTCTTGGTTTAGTGAAGCGGCATTTATGGATTTCATTCATCATCATCCTTTACAAAAAGAAAGTCGCGTCTTTATTCAAGTTGGCACTAATGAGGGTGATGAAATGGATTCACAATTTATTTCCAATATGAATCAGGCCTATATTGATTGTACCTTGCGTTATTATCAGGCTTTGTTACGAACAGGACATCCACTTGATCATATTCGATTACGTATTATGGCAAATGAAATTCATCACGAAATGCACTGGGCTGATCATTTTGTCGAGTTTTTGCATTTTTCCTTACTGAATAAATAGGGTTTAATAAAAAAGGCGGAATATTAATCCGCCGTCTTACTTATTTTAACCACCCTTGTTCTTCTAGTTTCCCTAAAAAATAAGGCATTTGCACACGCCACCAAGGCCAGTCGTGATCCACATCATTTCCCCAAAAATCAAACCAAGCAGGAATACCTTTCGCTTGGAACGCTTGTTGTAAGCGGGTTGTGTCAGCAATATGTTGTTCCTCCCACGCACCTTGTCCAACGGCCACAATATAATGATTTTTACGATAATGATTGAGAAACCACGGATCGTTTTGGTTCCATAAATAATCAATGGGAGAATTAAAATAGACTTCCGCATTGCCGTGAAATTCCCCTGTGAAGAAACGGGCATCATACACGCCACTTAAGGCGATGGCGGTGTCAAAGAGATCAGGGTGGCGTAAGGCGAAGTTAATGGTGTGGAATGCGCCCATACTACAACCTGTGGCGATCATTGCACCTTGCCATTGAGATTCGTGGCGAATTAATGGTACTAACTCATTGATAATATAGCGATCATAAGCATTATGTGCCTGCGCCATATCCTGCCCAGATTTATAATCGGCAAGCCAAGATTCCTTATCAAAAGAATCTGGAGTGTAAAATTTAATTAAGCCTCGTTCAATAAAAGAACGGCAAGCCTCAATCATTCCAAAGTTGCCATATTCATTTTCATTTCCCCCTGATGAAGGAAAAACAATCACGGGCTTGCCACTGTGTCCATAAACATTAAACGGCATTTCTCTGCCTAGCTCTCCGCTCCAATGATGACGGCGTTCAAAAAACATTTTTCCTCCTATTGTTTTTGATGGGCAAATTGAATAATTTCACGCATTTGTTCAAGGCTTGGCGTACGCGCTAAAATCCCTTCTTCGCCCATAATTTTGGCAAACACACCGGGGATTTGTTGTACGCTAATGATATTGTGAGGAAATCTTTCGTACACTTCAGCAATGGAATGCACATAATGCTGATTTGCCTTGCGAGAGATATAGACCACATTCCAAGGATGGGTAATTTGCGCATTAAATTGATTGTCTTTCACAATATGCGCATATTCATTAAACACATCAAAATCGTTGGCATAATTCCACATATCAATAGTTAAGCCACCGGGTGGACGACAGTTTACTTCTAGTGGCAATAATTCGTTGGTTTTTTTCACTCGGAAAAACTCGAAATGAAAGAACCGCTCTTTGACATTAAAGGCTTTTACACATTGCTTACCAAGTTCCACTAATTTGGGCGAAATTTCACGCGGAACGTAATAGAACATATTGCCGTCTTTTTCTACGGTATCCAGTACTGCTTCGGAATATTCAAGGCTAGAATAAAACACAATATTGCCGTCGCGATCCGTTAAGCCATCAAAGGTAACAATATCGCCATCAATAAACTCTTCCATAATGTATTCCACGTTGGGATTTTTATGTTGGAAGAAGTTTTCCAATTCTTGCGTATTTTTGATTTTGTAAGTATCGCTCGCGCCCACGCCAGAATTGGGTTTGATAATTACGGGATAATGCAATTCGTCCGCTAATTTTCTGGCATCTTCATCATTTTCAAACACTTGCCCTTTTGCTACTTTTAAGCCTGCTTGACGGAAAATTTCTTTCATTTGAGATTTGGTTTTAATGGATTTCATATCTTCATTTTTATAACCAAACACATTGAAATCGGTGCGAAGTTTAGCATCTAGCTCAAGCCAATACTCATTGTGCGATTCAATGCGATCAATACGACCATATTTATGCGCAAAATAGCCCACCGCACGATAAACTTGATCGTAATCTTCCATATTATCCACACGATAATACTCAGTGAGTGAACGGCGTAAATTTTCACTCAATTGATCATAGGGTGTATCCGCAATACCTAAGGTATTGAAACCATTTTCACGCAAACGCACGGCAAAGGTTTCAAAATTAGTTGGAAAATGGGGTGAAATCATCACAAAGTTTAGTAGTCTTGACATAGATTATCCCTCAATCTGAAAATAGCGAAAACGATTGCATTATACAAAAAATCATCAAGTGATAAAAGCAATCTATATCAATTGAAATGAGTTTGATGATTTAGGTTTTATTTTTTTAATATAGTAGATAATAAAAATAAGATATAGATTACATTTTTTTATCATATTAGTGTAATATTGATTTTAGTTAAAATTCAGCTAGTTTATAAATTAATCTTTAAGACAAGATAGGAGATAACTATGAAGAGTTCTATTATATTTATATCCATATTTTTTATTTTATATTGGATCGCAAATTCTATTTTGGATATGAATGGAGAGTTAAGGTATATTTATTTTGGATTAATAGGTTTTTTGGCATATTATTTTTCAAAAATAATATACTTTATTCTAAAATAAATAAAAAATAATTTAATTGTGTTTTTTATTAATTCTTGTATAAAATATAAATAAATTATTGGTTTTTAAGTTTATATTTATTTTCTTTTTTATTTGTTGTGTCTGTATTTTACGATTGATAATGGTTAAAATATCTGAAATATTTTTTAAATTAAAATAGTGAATATTATTTAATTTTTTATTAGAGGTGTATATATGTTATTAAAAAATAATCTAAAAGTTTTTAATTATATAGTAACCGTATTTATTAGCCTTACTACTTATAAAGTTTATAAAAGATCTGAATTTATTGAAGGGTTTAGATTAGCGTTTTTGTTATGTAGTGCAATTATCTTATTTTCCCTATTATATTTTTTTATTTATATATAAAAACTGGTTCTTTCACACCAGATTTTATAGATAAGTTCAAATATATTTCTGCAAACGGAAAAGTTTTCATTTTTATTGTCAGCATTATTTTTCTTGTAATATTTTACTTTTTTTATCTTTATGTAAAAGAATTGCAAAAAGTAGATCTTTTTCCTGTTAGCTTTCTTAGCTTGTCCATAGGAGGGCTAGGATTTATCTATATAAAGCTATTACAGATGATTTTAAAACGAGATTAATCGTTCATTTTTCGTTAGATAATTTAAACGGCTGGCTGTTTTTTGCGCTGAGCGATTTATGCTCTTGGATAATATGCAGGAATGCTTGTCCGAAGCGCTCTAATTTAGTTGCGCCCACACCGTTGATTTGTAGCATTTCGCGTTTGTTGGTGGGTTGATATTGTGCCATTTCTTGCAAAGTAGCATCGTTGAACACAATATAAGGGGGGATATTTTCCTTGTCGGCAATTTGTTTGCGTAAGAAACGCAAGCGGGCAAACAGATCTTTGTCGTAATTTTGCACCGCACTTTTTTGCGCACTTTGTGCGGTCATAATGGAAGAAACCCTTGGCATAGCCAGTTCTAAAGGCTGTTCACCACGCAAAATTGGGCGCGCGTTTTCCGTCAGTTGTAATACCGAATGAAATTGATTCATCACTTGTTGCACAAGCCCAAGATGAATCAGTTGGCGGATCACTGATTGCCAATATTCTTTGCTTTTGTCTTTGCCAATGCCATACACACTCAGTTGATCGTGCTGGTTGTCTTTAATTTTTTGATTTTGCATTCCACGCAATACGCCAATCACATAATGCATGCCGAACATTTGCCCTACCCGATAAATGGTGGACATCACCTTTTGTGCGTCAATTAAGCCATCATATCTTTTCGGTGGATCAAGGCAAATATCGCAGTTTCCACAAGGCGCTTGGCGATGTTCACCAAAATAGTTCAGCAAGACTAAGCGGCGGCAGGTTTGGCTTTCGGCGAATTCACCGATGGCTTCTAATTTATGCTGTTCAATTTGGCGTTGCGGGCTTTCTGGCTTTTCCAGCAGCATTTTTTGTAACCACGCATAATCGGCGGGTTCGTAAAACAATACGGCTTCAGCTGGCAAATCATCACGTCCTGCACGCCCTGTTTCTTGGTAATACGCTTCGATACTACGCGGCAAATCAAAATGCGCCACAAACCGCACGTTGGATTTATTAATGCCCATTCCAAAAGCAATGGTTGCCACCACCACTTGCACATTATCACGCTGAAAAGCACGTTGCACTTGTTCGCGCTGGTTGGCTTCCATTCCTGCGTGATAAGCTTGGGCAGAAACGCCCTTTTTTCGTAAACTTTCTGCCAAACGTTCCACTTTATTACGGCTGTTGCAATAAACGATACCGCTTTTGCCCTTTTGCCCTAGTACAAATTGACATAGTTGTTCCATTGGCTTAAATTTTTCCACCAAGGTGTAGCGAATATTTGGGCGATCAAAACTGCCGATATAAATATGCGGGTTATCCAGTTGTAAGTGGTGCAAAATATCTTGCCTTGTGGCACTGTCGGCGGTGGCGGTGAGTGCCATTATAGGGGCATTGGGAAAGCAACGTTTTAAGCCACCCAGTTGGGTGTATTCAGGGCGGAAATCGTGTCCCCATTGGGAAATACAATGGGCTTCATCAATAGCAATAAAGCTCACTTGGCAATGGGAAATAAATTGAAAAAAACTGGTTGTCATCGCCTTTTCGGGCGAAATATAAAGCAATTTGAGTTGCCCTGAAATCGCCTTATTTTGCACGATTTGCTGTTGCTCAAAGGTTTGTGTGGAATTGAGGTAATCCACTTCGATACCGTTGGCAAGCAGTTGATCCACTTGATCTTTCATTAACGAAATCAGTGGCGAAATGACTAAGGTTAAACCTGAAAAGCAAAGTGCAGGAATTTGATAGCAAAGGGATTTTCCGTTTCCCGTTGCCATAATCACGAGGCTATCTTGGTGTGAAAGGGCGGCGTTGATGACTTCTTCTTGTCCGTTGCGGAAAGATTGGTAACCAAAGACCTCATTTAAAACTTCAAGTGCGGTGTTTTTTTTCATTATTTTTTACGAAAAACTCGTTAAAAATGCACCGCACTTTGTTTATTGATGAAATAGGGCATTAGGTAAAATGCACTTGCTCGCCGTGTACGCGACAGGCTTCTTCCAAGCATTGCCAGAATAATTTGCCGTCATTGGCAATCCATTGTCCCTCTTTGAAAGCAAAGTGGAAACCGCCCGCTTTGCTGGCAAGCCAGAGTTCAAGTAACGGCTCTTGCTTATTTACTACCACTTGGCTGCGATCAGGAAAGGTGATGGTAAACACCGAACCTTGCGTGTCGCAATCCACATCACAATCTTGCTCTTCTAATTGCTCTTCAATTTTGAGCCAAACTTGCTCAATATTTTGATGAAATTCTGTAACGTTCATAATTTTTCCATAAGCGAAATAGATAAGGCAGAATTATAGAGAGTTTTTACCATTTATACAAAGTGCAAAATGATGTAAAAAAGAATAGATCTTTCTATAAATATCGTTATTATGCGTAAGATTTATAAGATAAACCAAGAGAATATAAGATGAAAAAGCTAATTTTTATCCTTACTTTAGGGGCAGTTACGCTTTCTGCCACCGCTTGTGGTGTGAAAGGCCCACTTTATTTCCCTGAACAACAACATTCACAAACACAAAAATAAGCATTCAAGGACAAGCTAATGGATTTTTTTCAATATCAAGATGATCAACTTATGGCGGAGCAAGTGCCGGTAAGTAAAATAGCACAACAATTTGGTACACCGGCTTATGTTTATTCACGGGCTACGCTTGAGCGGCATTGGCACGCCTTTGATAATGCCTTAGGCAATCACCCACATTTAATTTGCTTTGCGGTGAAATCTAACCCAAATTTAGCCATTTTAAATGTGATGGCAAAACTTGGCTCGGGCTTTGATATTGTATCGCAAGGGGAATTAGAACGTGTGCTTGCCGCTGGTGGTGAAGCAAACAAAATCGTTTTTTCTGGCGTAGCAAAATCTGAACAGGAAATTGAACGTGCGTTAAATGTAGGCATTCGTTGCTTTAATGTCGAAAGCCTTGCCGAGCTTTACCGTATTAATGACGTAGCAGGGCGGTTAAATAAAATCGCACCTATTTCTTTGCGCGTGAACCCAGATGTGGACGCCCACACGCACCCTTATATTTCTACTGGCTTAAAAGAAAATAAATTCGGTGTGAGCGTTGATGAAGCGCGTGAAGTGTATCGTATTGCGAGTCAGTTACCCCATATTAAAATCACCGGAATGGATTGCCATATTGGTTCGCAACTTACCGAAATTCAACCTTTCCTTGATGCGACTGATCGCTTGATTGTACTAATGAAACAATTAGAACAAGACGGGATTAAGCTTGAACATTTAGATTTAGGTGGCGGATTGGGCGTAACCTATAAAGACGAAAATGCGCCTCACCCAAGTGAATATGCAAAAGCCTTATTAGCCAAGTTAAAGGATTATCCAAACTTGGAAATTATCCTTGAGCCGGGCCGTGCGATTACCGCCAATGCGGGGATTTTGGTGACTAAAGTGGAATATCTAAAAAGTAATGAAAGCCGCAACTTTGCCATTGTAGATACCGGAATGAATGATATGATCCGCCCTGCGTTGTATCAGGCCTATATGAATATCATTGAAGTGGATCGTCGCCAACCACGCGAAAGCAAGATTTATGATGTGGTTGGGCCAATTTGTGAAACCTCTGATTTCTTAGGCAAACAGCGTGAACTTGCCATTGCTCAAGGGGATCTTATTGCCCAACGTTCTGCCGGAGCTTATGGTGCAAGTATGGCATCAACCTATAACTCTCGCCCAAGAGCCATTGAAGTGATGGTAGACGGCGATCAAGCGCATATTATTAAACGCCGTGAAACCTACCCTGAATTATGGCAGCTAGAAAGTGTATTGCCGTAAAAATAATAGAAATAACCCACATTTTTGTGGGTTATTTTTTAGGTTTTATAAACTTTATATCGCTCAAAATAGAATGTAAAAATTTATATTGCTAAAATAAAGTGCAGTGCGATTTTGCGGAATTTTTCCTTCAAATAATTATTAAGGTAACCCAATGAAAAAACACTTAAAATGTTTAAATATGATGATAATTGGATTTGGTGGTATGATGGTTAGGCGTGTTGAAAAATCAGGCTGGGTGTCTGGCTATGAGCTTGAGTTTGTACTTTTATCGCTCATCATTTTACTTTCTATTATTTACTTTTCTACCTTATATATTAATAAAAATACCATTAAACCGAATAATCCATTTAATGGCTTAAATGCAAAAGGTCGTAATTTACTTTTGTTTTATTTTGCGTGTTGTTTAATGATTTTTTTCCTCTGCTATTTCTTGGGTAAAAAATATAGTTTGGATACGTTTTTAGTCCTAATCTATTTTAGTATTTTAGGTGTAATATTGAGTTTCTTTTATACTAAAATTCTTCGCTTTGTGAAGAAAAATTATTCTTTAGATAAAAAAGCAGGGGTGGCATGAGATTAGCAGTTATGTTAGTTATATAAAGACAACTTATTGTCAAATAAAGAAATTTATACAGATAAAACTACTAGAATTTCTTGTATTTGAAGTAACAGCCCGTTCAGCAGCAAATTTACTAGAAATTACTCCTAATTCTGCCGCCTTATTTTATCGTAAAATCAGAGAGGTGATTAGCGACCATTTAGCTCAAGATACTAATGAGGTTTTTGCTAGTGAAATCGAACTTGATGAAAGTTATTTTGGTGGAAAAGGAAAAAGGGGATGGGGTGCTAAAGGTAAAATAGCTGTTTTTGGTATGTTGAAATGAGAAGGGAAAGTCTATACGGTTATTGTTGAAAATACCAAGACTAACCCGTACTCGCTGTAATTAAAAGGAAATTTATGTCGGATAGCGTTGTTTATACCGATTATTATCATAATTACGATATGCTAGATATAAGCGAATTTAAGCATTTCAGAATTAATTCTTCAACCCATTTCGTAGAAGTAAAAAATCACATTAATAGGATTGAAAATTTCTGGAATCAGGCTAAATGAGTACTAAGAAAATATAACGGAATTAACAAGAAATCTTTTCCGTTATCCTTGAAAGAATGTGAATTTCGGTTTAACTTTGGCGCACTAAAAGAACAGCCAAAAACACTGCGACTTTGGGAATTTAGGATCAATCTAAGACAAACCTAAAGATTTTTATAACGGCCCAATAAAAAGCAATGCTATCAATGTATAAGCAATAATATAAGGTAACTAAAGATAGTAAGAATTAGTAGTAGACTTAATAATGCTTATTTGATCGTAGCGTAGCTGAGAAGGAGTGAATACAACAAATTCTAATGCAATATTATTTGTTTTATAAACTCCCTGAGAAAAAGACCATAATTGATATAAAAAGCAGATGCAGTGATGTTTTCCACATTATGGCAACTTAGGTTTTACAGGTGAAGCGGGCAATCTACGTTTATGATGTGAGCGTTGATGCCAAAAATCAATTTGTTTTCTGCCTTGTGCAGAGATGGGATCTCCTCGTAAAAAGGCATCAATTTCTTGATAAGTCACGCCCATTTCTTGTTCGTCCGTTTGCCCTTCCCATAATCCAGCACTGGGTGATTTAATGAGTATTTGTTGAGGTACATTCAATAGGGTTGCTAGTTCATAAACTTGCTCTTTGCGTAGAGCCAGTAAAGGGGCAATATCCACTCCACCATCCCCAAATTTGGTAAAATAGCCCGTAAACCATTCCGCAGCATTATCTGTTCCCACAACAATGGCTTGGTGGCTTTGCGCGTAAGCATAAAGTGCAAGCATTCTCAAACGGGCTTGCACATTGCCGTTGATCACGACTTGGCGTTGCGCATTTTGATTGAATAGTGGAGACATCGAATCCATAAAACATTCATAGAGTGGCGTGATGGGGAGGGTTAATAAAGGGCATTTTGCACTTTTGGCAACCAGCTTGGCATCTTCTACATCTTGTGTACTGGTTGTGGTAGAAGGTAGCAATAGACCTTGTACCGGTGAGCCCGTTCGCATTAATAAATGGCTGACTACCGCAGAGTCAATACCTCCGCTAATGCCGACTACATAGCCAAGGGCATTATGATCTTGCCGTTGTTGCTCAATCCATTGAATTAAATAGACTAAATAATCTTTCATTGGAATTCTCCTTACTATAAATATTCATAATTATTCCCAATGCTTGGGAGAGAAAAACTCGCTAAAAATGCACCGCACTTAAGCGTGGATTAACACGGTAGCGTCTTCCCACTTTTGCTTGTTCTTTGTTGTTTAAACGCACACAATCACCCGTAAAATCAATGGAGAGTTTGAGTAAAGAAGCACCGATTCCATAGTAATCCACCGGGGCATTTTGTTGTTCAAAATGTTGAATTTTTTGTTTGTTAAAGCCACCACTCACAACAATTTTCACCCATGGAAACCCCGCTCGATCCAGCTGATAGCGTAGCTGTTTGATTAAAGGCACATTAACACCGCGTAAATCTTCTTGCCCAAAGGTTTCTTGGTGGGTTAGGAAGTAGCGATCTATCATATTGGCGGAGGTATCAACGCGCACAGCATAGAGTTTTTCACCGAAATGTTTTGCTACCTCTAAGCTATCGGTAATCACATCATTGTTGTAATCAACCAAAGCGGTAAGGGGAGAATGAGGATAAACTTGCATATAGGCTTCGCAAGCTTGAATAAGGTCACCATCAAACAGTTGAATAAGGGAATGTGGCATTGTGCCTACGCCTGCTCCGCCTTGGTATTGGTGCATAGCATTGGTGACTTGCATTGTTGCCCCGCCAATATAGGCGGCGTAGCCATCAGTGGGCTGCAAGGTAAAATAATCATTGCGGTCGCCCATAAAAATAATGGGTTTTCCGTTGGCGGCCTTGAGCGTTGCCCGCACATTGGTGGCGACAGAGGTGCAACGGCTTAGAATGCCATCAATGATCCCCTCAAGATAAGCAAAATCTTCATAAAATCCTTCAACAATTAATACACTTTCAAAGGGCGCAATGGCGTCGCCATCATTTAATGCCCAAATTTTTAATCCTTCTGGGTTTCGCGCAAAACGTTGTAGTAAAGCGATGGATTCATCAACGCCACATAAAATGGCCTGTTGCTTTTGGAAGAACTGCATTGTTACCCATTGCTTTGGTCTTTTTTGTTCCGCAATGTGCTTCGCCTTTAGAAAATAGCTCGCAGAAAAGTATCCCTCTCCGATTCGCTCATCAAAATTAAAGGTTTTGAGATGGGTGTTTTGTGACATATACTTTCTCTTTTTTTGTTTTTTTTCTTTACTCATAGTAGAAATGGATATTAGATTATTTATTTTGTGTATTTTGTGCTACATTTTTATTATTTACAACAAAAATATATCATTGTAAGGGAAATAAAAGTTGATCAAGTGGGAGCATAATGATTATCAGAAAAATGTAAAAGATATTATTAAAGAGAGAGTTAAATAATCCAAAGGTAAAACCATTGTTGAAGTCAAAATTTTTAGCTTATCAATAGTAAATATCATATAAAGTTCCTTTTGATAAGATGCCATTAGTTTTACAATGCAGGGTATGCTTGGTATCGGAAAAGAAAAAACTATAATCTTCTAAACGGGAGCAAAGCCACCTAAAGGCGGTTTTTTTTATGTGTTTTACATAATGGCTGAAATATATTTCAACATTACCCCTGCTGCAATCGCTGAGCCAATAACGCCAGCGACATTTGGTCCCATTGCGTGCATTAATAGGAAGTTTTGGTGATCCGCTTCTAAACCAATTTTGTTCGCAACACGAGCCGCCATTGGTACGGCAGATACACCAGCGGCACCAATAAGCGGGTTAATTGGATTTTTACTAAAGCGGTTCATTAATTTTGCCATTAACACGCCAGATGCCGTGCCGATAGCAAAAGCGATCATTCCTAATAATAAAATGCCAAGGGTTTGTGGTTGTAGGAATTTATCTGCGACTAATTTTGCTCCGACAGAAAGCCCTAAGAAGATTGTTACGATATTAATGAGGGCATTTTGTGCCGTATCATTTAAACGTTCAACCACACCGCTCACACGCATTAAATTACCAAAGCAGAACATACCTAATAATGGTGCTGCATCAGGTAAAAGCAATGCGACAAGCACTAATAACACGATTGGAAACAAGATTTTTTCGCGGTTGCTTACGGTACGCAGTTGCACCATTCGGATTTTGCGTTCTTGCTGTGAAGTGAGCGCTTTCATAATCGGCGGCTGAATTAATGGCACGAGCGCCATATAAGAATAGGCTGCCACGGCGATCGCACCTAATAATTCAGGGGCTAGTTTGCTCGCAAGATAAATGGCAGTTGGACCGTCTGCTCCACCAATAATGCCGATTGCGGCAGCTTGTGGTAGGGTAAAGTCAATAATACCAAGCCAGTTTAACCCTAATGCGCCTAATACTGTGGCAAAAATCCCAAATTGGGCTGCAGCCCCTAAGAGTAATGTTCGTGGATTAGCAAGGAGGGGGCCGAAATCCGTCATTGCCCCTACGCCCATAAAAATAATGAGGGGGGCAACGCCATAACCAATCGCTACTTTATAGAATAATGCTAACACCCCAGCACTATAACCCATATCGCCTGCTATGACTTCTAATTCATTTTGTACAGAAGGTAAGGCATTGTTAAGTGCGGCTTTAATAGCAATAGGATCGGCAATAGTACCTAATTTACTGGCAATAATCGCGAGCTGTTGGCTTGTTCCATTATGTAGCAAGTTATCCAGCGCAGTCATGGCTAATCCAGCTTCTGGAATATTAGAGAGCAGTCCACCAAAACCAATAGGCAATAATAACAAGGGCTCAAATTTACGGGCAATGGCAAGCCATAAGAGCAGGAGGCTGACGCCAATCATCACCGCCTGCCCCCATTCTAGGTGCATAATGCCCATTCCTCGTAGTAAAGATAAAATACTTTCCATTTTTCCCCCGCACTTATGCTAAGGTTAATAAGGTATCGCCCACAGCAACGGAATCGCCGGCTTTGACGCAAATATTTTGCACCGTTCCCGCTTGTGAGGCGCGGATTTCCGTTTCCATTTTCATTGCCTCAAGAATGAGCAATACATCACCCTCTGCCACTTTTTGCCCCTCGGTTGCCACCACTTTCCAAATTGTGCCTGCCATTGGTGCGGTCACGGCAGTGCCTGAGGCTGTTTGCGGAGCGGGTTGAGACGCGGGTGATGGCTGTGGCGCAGTTTGAACAGGTTGTGGGGCAACAGGCGTGATTTGATTAATATCACCACCCTCACTTACTTTCACCACAAAGGCTTTGCCTTCTAACTCCACAGTATAAACTGCGGAACCTGAAGTGCGTTGTTTTTCAAGTGCGGTTGTTTTTTGTGATGTTTTTTCACTTGCTTGAGCTTCACTTGGTGCCGGTTCAAAGGCATCAGGATTGCCTCGATTTTCGAGGAATTTCAAGCCAACTTGTGGGAATAATGCCACGATCAGCACATCATCAATTTCATTATCAGAGAGCTTAATGCCTTTTTCTTTCGCCTGTTGTTTTATTTCTGAGATCAATTTTTCCATTTCTGGCTCAAGATGATCCGCTGGGCGATCGGTAATTGGTGCGCCCCCCTCTAATACACGGGCTTGTAATTCCGCATTTACCGGCGCTGGTGTGCGACCATATTCGCCTTTTAAAATCCCTGCGGTTTCTTTCGCAATGGTTTTATAGCGTTCACCCATTAATACGTTAATCACCGACTGTGTGCCGACAATTTGAGAGGTTGGGGTAACCAATGGAATATAGCCTAAATCTTCCCGCACTTTTGGAATTTCTTGCAATACTAAATCCAATTTATCGGAGGCATTTTGTTGTTTTAATTGGCTTTCAAGGTTTGTGAGCATTCCACCCGGTACTTGTGCCACTAAAATACGGCTATCAACGCCTTTTAATTGCCCCTCAAATTTATGATATTTTTTACGAACATCGCGGAAATAAGCAGCAATTTTCTCTAATTTTTGAATATCTAATCCCGTATCATAAGGTGTGCCTTTTAAGGTGGCGACCAAGGCTTCTGTGGCTGGATGTCCATAAGTTCCACTCATTGAAGAAATGGCCGTATCCACGCCATCTACGCCTGCTTCAATGGCTTTTAACAATGCCATTTCTGCCATTCCCGTTGTGGCGTGGCAGTGAAGGTGAAGTTGAACATCAAAGCGGGATTTTATCTCACTGACTAAGTGATATGCTTCCATTGGAGAAAGAATGCCGGACATATCTTTAATTACCAGAGAATCAATGCCGATCGCTAATAATTGTTCTGTGGTGTCAAGCCAAGTTTGTAAAGTATGCACAGGGCTAGTGGTATAACTGAGCGTACCTTGTGCGTGTCCGCCATTTTTACGCACAGCTTGTAAGGCTTGTTTCATATTACGTGGATCATTCATTGCATCAAAGACACGGAATACGCTCATTCCATTTGCGACAGCACGTTCCACAAAACGATCGACCACATCATCAGCATAATGGCGATAGCCAAGTAAATTTTGCCCACGTAACAACATTTGTAGTGGTGTTTTCGGCATTGCTTTTTTTAATTCACGCAAACGTACCCAAGGATCTTCACCTAGAAAACGAATACACGCATCAAAGGTCGCGCCTCCCCACGCTTCAAGCGACCAGTAACCAATTTCATCAAGCTCGGCGGCGATAGGTAACATATCCTCAAGACGTAAACGCGTCGCAAAAAGAGATTGGTGAGCGTCACGTAAAACAACATCAGTTATAGCAATTTTTTTCTTTTCAACAGTCATTGTCTTTTCTCCAACGTAATCAATTTAATGCCCTTGGTTACGGCGATGGTGTGCAATCGCCGCCACAATAATTGGGCGTAATCTTTCTAAATCATCTGTTTGAGTGGATTGTGCTTTTATCGGTGCAGGTGGGCTGAGAACAGGCTCAGGAAAAAAGCGATTTACCAGTTTCGACATTAATCCAATCGCAAAAATTAGAATTAATAAGAAAACCAGTACAAACCCCATTCCCGAAAGCATCAAGTTTATGCCTTCTTGCATAAGTTCAGCGTTTGTCATTTTTATACCTCAAAGATGTAAAACAGCGTTTCATATCATAGCTTTTTTAATATACAAAAAAATTGAACTAGATCACAGAGTTGAAAACAGATTTTAAAAGTTTTCTAATTAAAAACCGCACTTCTTGGCAATTTCTATAAAAACGTGGAAAATATTCCTATTGATAAGCATAGATGATCGAACTTTAATGATTTTATTTACCAACCTTTCGTTAAAACGTGGGCAAACTACGTTGCTAGAAAATGCCAATGCAACCATTAATCCCAAGCAAAAAGTCGGCTTGGTAGGCAAAAATGGCTGTGGCAAATCCTCGCTACTCGCGTTACTCAAAAAAGAAATTAGTGCAGAGGGCGGAGAGGTGAGCTATCCCTCAAATTGGGCAATCTCTTGGGTGAATCAAGAAACCCCAGCGCTTGCTATTTCTGCTCTGGATTATGTGATTTTAGGTGATCGCCAATATGTCGAGTTACAGCAACAGCTAGAACAAGCTAATCTAAACAATGACGGCAATGCGATTGCTCGCATTCACGAACAGTTAGATACCATTGATGCGTGGACAATCCAAGCGCGAGCGGCGGCATTGTTAAATGGATTGGGCTTTAGTCAAGATGCTCTTAGCCAGCCTGTGAGTGCTTTTTCGGGTGGTTGGCGTATGCGTCTGAATTTAGCACAAGCCTTGCTATGCCCTTCCGATTTGTTGTTACTTGATGAACCTACCAACCACTTAGATTTAGATGCAGTGATCTGGCTTGAGCGCTGGTTACAACAGTATCAAGGTACGCTAGTTTTGATCTCTCACGATCGCGATTTTCTTGATCCTGTGGTAGATAAAATTCTGCATATTGAAAATCAAAAAATTAATGAATACACCGGGGATTATTCCTCTTTTGAAAAACAACGTGCGGAGAAATTAGCACAACAAAGCGCACTTTATCGCCAACAGCAACAAAAAATTTCACATTTACAAAAATATATCGATCGTTTTAAGGCGAAAGCTACCAAAGCCAAACAAGCACAAAGCCGAATGAAAGCCTTGGCGCGTATGGAGCTTATCGCACCCGCTTATGTGGATAATCCCTTTACCTTTGAATTTCGTGAACCGTTCGCATTACCTAACCCATTGCTTTCAATGGAAAAAGTGAGTGCTGGTTACGAAAATAACGGACAAATCACAGAAATTCTTAAACAAATAAAATTAAATCTGGTACCGGGGTCACGTATTGGTTTGCTAGGTAAAAATGGCGCGGGGAAATCCACCTTAATCAAATTATTAGCGGCAGAAATCACCGCTCTTTCAGGCAATATTCAGCTTGCAAAAGGCGTGCAGCTAGGTTATTTCGCCCAGCATCAATTAGATACACTTCGAGCAGAAGAAACCGCCTTATGGCATTTACAAAAACTTGCCCCACAGCAAACAGAGCAACAACTGCGCGATTATCTCGGCAGTTTTGCTTTCTATGGTGATAAAGTTAATGAGCCAGTGGTTAATTTTTCAGGAGGGGAAAAAGCGCGCTTAGTATTAGCATTGATTGTTTGGCAACGCCCAAATTTACTTTTATTAGATGAGCCGACGAACCATTTAGATTTAGATATGCGTCAAGCCTTAACGGAAGCATTGGTAGATTATCAAGGTTCGCTCGTCATCGTTTCTCACGATCGCCATCTATTACGCAATACGGTAGATGAATTTTATCTCGTTCATGATGGGCAAGTAGAAGAATTTAAAGGTGATTTAGCGGATTACCAAAAATGGCTTAACGAACAAAACAGCCAAAGCCAGCCTTCTGCCAAAATAGAAAGCAATCAAAATCGCAAAGAACAAAAACGCAAAGAAGCAGAACGCCGTCAGCAACTTGCCCCATTGAAGAAATCGCTTACGCAATGGGAAAACAAAATGGATAGCATTGCTCAACAACTTGCAGAGATAGAACAACAACTTGCCAATAGCGATCTGTATCAACCAGAAATGAAAGAAAATCTTACCGCACTTTTAAAAGATCAAGCGGAATATAAAAAACAGTTAGAAACGGCTGAAATTGAATGGTTCACCGTGCAGGAAGAAATTGAAACGCTATTAGGCGGTTAAAACGAAAGTGCGGTGCTTTTTTTAGTATTTTTTGGGTGAATGAATTATTCGCTCTTGTATTTTTTATATTTTGTATAAACAACTAAAATAAGTCTGTGTAGAAGAAGCTAAAAATTCTGTAAAATTTGCACCGCACTTGACATTTCTTTATGCAAAAAATGGCGTGTATTTAGTAACTGACAGGCGTTGTTTTTCGCTGTATTACTCGTAATCCATCAATGATGATCAAGCCCATTCCAATCATTAACGATAAAAAGAGCGGATAATTTTCCGCGTCAATATTTTCCCCAATAAACAACGAAACGGCGAGCATCATTATCGGTTCGGCGTAACCTAATAGTCCTAGCACATTAATTGGCAATAGACTGCTTGCCACAATGTAAGCATTAAAGGCTATGCCACTAAGTAAGCCGAGTAGAAATAATAAAGACAAAATATGGGGATTCACCAACTGCACTTCTGCAATGTTTACTTGAGCGGCAAAATAGATACACACGGGTAAGGTCAGAACCATTTCAATGGCGAAGCTGGTAATATCATTGAGCTTAAACCATTTTCGCATCATAAAATAAATGGCATAGCCACACACCGCAAGGCTTTCCCAAGAAAGCCCTCCTTTGCTATAAATGTTAAAACCAATACCGATTGCAGCGATGATAATGGCAAGAAATTTAAGTGGGGAGATGCGTTCTTTAAAGAAAATCCGCCCTGCTGCAACTAAAACAAGAGGTAATAGCAAATAACCAAGGGAAACACTCAATGCACCTCCATTGTTTGGCGCCCACAAAAAAAGCCACATTTGAAACCCCATCATACTGCCATTAAATAAGAAAACAAGTAGTAACCAAGGCTCGCGTTTAATTCGTTTTAAGTGAGCGATCAGCATATATTTTTGGCGGAAAATAAACACCGCTGCAATCACAAAAGGCGCAGTAAAAACAACACGATAGCCAAAAATATCTTCGCCACTTAATGGAAGTAATAACGTGGAAAAGTAATAAATGTAGCCAAATAGCATTGAAGCCAAAAGTGAAAAGCCAATCCCTTTTAACATAACCCACCTAAATTTAAATGAAATGATAACCGCACTTTACTCTAACATTTGCCAAAATGCACGAACTAAGGGCAAATTTAAACGGTTCTTTTGCATACAAAGCCCTAAATCAAAAGGCTGTACTGGCGTATCAATGGTTAATGTTGAAACCTGTGAATTAAGTGGGCTATTTTCGATCACGACATCAGGCAATAAGGCGACACCACAACCGAGCGCCACCATTGAGACAATTCCTTCGTGTCCTGATACTGTCGCATAGATTGTGGGATGTTTAATTTTTTTCTGCTGAAACCATTGATCAATTCGCTGTCTAGCAGGCCCTTCTACGGGCAAAATAAAGGGAACTTTTTGCCAATCAATAGGCATTTGCTGCAATAATTGCGTGGTTGCGCAGGCAACGCGTGGCGCAATGAGGGAAAGGGTGATAGCATCAATATAATGAAACATTACATTTTGTGGTAAATGCGCAGGTCGCCCCGCTAAAGCTAAATCCACTTGCTGGCGCTGGATCATTTCTAATGCTTGGGCAGGATCACCCGTAGTGAGCTGAATTTCTACTTTGGGATAACGCAAACGAAATTTTTCTAACATTTGGGGCAAATGGCTATACGCGGCGGTAACCGAACAAAATAGCCTTAATTCACCTTGTAATTCTTGCTGATTGGTATGAAATTGCTGTTTTAAAGATAACCATTGTTGCCATTGTTGATAAGCAAATTGTAAAAACAACTCCCCAGCGGGTGTGAGAGAAACCTTACGATTATCGCGTAATAACAAAGTTTCCCCTAACGCCTCTTCAATCCGTTTAATTTGCCGTGAAAGGGTAGAAGGCGACATATAATGCTGTTCTGCTGTTTTGGCAAAATGTTTATTTTCAGCTAAATCAATAAATAGTTTAAGATCTTGAAATTCCATTAAGTTTGTCTCGATAAAAAGAGGTTTTATTGCAGAGGACTCATCTGTGTGTTTCCTAATGATAGAAACGATAAGCTTAGGTGAGTAAACATATAGATCTGTACTTACCAAAATTTGTAAAAAAATCACCGCACTTAACTTTCTACGGTTATTACTATACATCCTTATTAAGATTAACGCAGAAAAATTTAGGTTGAATTAGAGTAATTTTGGAATTGTACTAGATAATGAGACTGGCTTGATTAAAAAAATCTCAACTCCGTTAATGTTGATTTTTTTTCTGTAAAATGTGTGCTGTATTGATGTGTAAATGATTAAATTTACTCACATTCAATACATCATAACCTTTGTAGAAATCTGTGAAAACGATACTGTCTGGATTATATCAAGGGAAATTTTTTGATGCGTTTGGTTGCTGATATTTTAAGTAATGCTATCCTTAAAATGAACAGAGATTAAGGTAAAACGTATAAAAATTCCCACCTATCAAAATAGGTGGGAGCAAAAACTTTATATATATCCTCTATTTTGTAATATGGTTAATATATTTGTTTTTAATACAGTATTTAAGTCATTATAACCTCGTAAGTAGGTAAAATTACCTAAAGATCACTCTACTATACCTGCTAATATCCATTAACTTACTCCCAAAATCATTTGTTCAATTTCCACTTTAGTTTGAACTAGTTGCTCATTAGCTTGCTGGCGTAAATTGGAAGCTTGTTGGCGAATTTGGCGGATATGAGTGATGATTTTTTGTTGGATTTTCGGAGATGGAACAGGGATTTGCAATAAAGCTAAATCCTTAGCATAAACATGAGTTTGAACTCCACCTTTTGCTAAACTGTAAATTTCTTGCTGTTTTAGCTTTAATACTTCCGCTAAAAATTCTGTTGAAATTTCATCTTCATTTTTAGAAAAAATCATCGTGCAATCCGAGGCAAAAATAGGATAATCGTGATACCACACATAACCTGCTGAACCGCTAGCACTCACAGTAATCACATTGCCATTATGGTTGGCGATATGGTGGGTGTAAGGACTACTTTGTCCACCTGCAATCACAGGATAATCGCCAGCAATCACATCATCGGAAGTAATGCTTTGTCCTTTTTGCAAAAAAGCTAATTTATCTAACCGCTTGTTAGCGTATTTTCCGCCTTGAATGCGGTAATGCTTGTTAAATTGGCTTTCTGCATCAAAAGCCCTGCCTGATATTTCACTCATCTGTACGGTAAATATACGGTTTTCTAGGCGGTTATCAGTTTCAGGTAATGTGATTTGCAACTCGTTTAAAAGATAGGCGTTAATGCTGTTCAATAGGGTTTGGGCTTGTTTTTCTTTTTTCTGTTTTTCCTTAATAGTTTGTTGATATTTTGCAATGATTTTATCTTGTATCATCAAGGGGGGAATAACGATCGGCGTAGGGGCTAACTGCTGATAATTGATGTTTTTTTGAGCCGCTTGCGGAGCCAAATTTTCCAAATATGATTTAATGTATTTGAAATAAATATTGATATATTCCAACCGTAAATTATCTGATTTTGGCGTTAAAGCAATCAAGCTATCAGGATAACAAGCTGGATAATCTAAAATTGCCGTATCGCCGATATTTGCAGCAATTGTAACGATGACGGCTTTTTTCGTTTGTAGTTTGCTGGTTTTTAAACCCAATTCATTTAAAGTTTGGCTGTACGGAATATTGCCAGCATTCATACTGGCTTTAACAATATCACCTGTTTGAATAAATGGGTATTTCCCACCGTATAATGCGGGGTCATTTCTTGGGCGGTGTCCAAATCGCCCCCTTTGCATATCAATGCAATCAGACATTTTGCTAACGGGATAATGCTTTTGTTTAGCAAAAATAAAATTTTCAAGTGTCTGATAATATAAAGGATCTAATCGCCCGTCCAACTCCCCCGACTGCACCAAAAACATTTGTCCGTGCGTTAATGCCGTCTGAAAATTAAAATTCGCCATTATTCACTCCTTCAATAAAGCGTGCCAATTCTGTGCTGATGGTGTCCAGCTCGTTGATAGAGGTGTCTTTGCCAGTGGCGTCATAACCAATATGTTCGGCGATTGCCATAAATATCGGATAATCAGGCAGTTGGGTGCGTTTTTGAGCAAGGTAATCGTCTAGCAGAGTTTCTTTGAGTTCGGCAATTTTGTTGCTGTATTCTCTGTTAATTCCCTCTTTCCATTCTTTGTAAGCAGAGGTTTCTTTAAAGGCTTTTAAATCGCCTTCAAAATCCACACCTGTGGCATTTTTTAAGACGGCTTTTTTCTCGCGCTCCCACCTTTTTAAGGTGATTTCATATTGACGATGGTTTTTCACAGTGGTTTGAATATCTTGCTTGATACTGCTGATGTGTGCGGTTTCGGCAGAATCGTATTTACGCAAAAACAATACGCTGCTTTTTACGCCTGCACCAGTGGCTTTAAACGCAGTTTGTGGTAGGCTAACTACGGCGATAATACGGAATTTTTCTTCAATGCTATCACGCACATATTGCAGAGTACTGTTGGTTAAAATACCGTCTGGAATAACGATTGCCAAATAGCCGTTTGGTTTCAAAAAGTTATAGCATTGCTCAATAAATAATATTTCAGTGGCTTGACTATCTCGGTTCTGTACACCACTGTTTTTAGTATCTAGCCAAGAAACATCTTTTAAACCAAAGCCGTAATTAGACAAATAAGCCTTTTCGGTTTGCTTGACTATATTACCAAATGGCGGATTAGTGATGATAAAGTCGAAGTGATTATATTTAAAGCCAATATTATTGCTTTGATTTTGTAGCTCGATGTCGCTTAACAAGCCATCAGCAGAAATCACATTAGTATGCCCGTCATCGTGAATAATCATATTCATTTTGGCGGCGCGGCTGATTTGTTCGTTAATCTCAATGCCGTAGAGTTTTTTCTCGGCAAAATCGTGCCAATGGCGGAAATGCTCGGTACTGCCTTGCGGATAATATTCATCGGCTTCACAGCGGACTTTATCCAAGGCGTGCAGCAGGAAGCCGCCGCTGCCGCAACTGGTATCCAGTACGAAGCTATCGTGGGTTATTGGCAAGACATCGACGATAAATTTCACAATGCGGCGTGGGGTGAAATATTGCCCAAAACTGCCACGGAAAAACGAGTCCATAAAGGTTTCAAAGGCACGCCCTTTGCTGTCAAGGTCGGTTTTGCTTAAATTGACATCTTGCAAATAGCCGACAATGGTACGCACTCGTTCGGGCGACAAGCGGATGTTGTCTTTAAAAACTTCGGGATCTTTGGTTCGACCTTCAGCATACAGTGCGGTAATACGATCAAATAAGGCTTGATTGTTTTTCTTTACGCCATCCTCGTTTTTCTCGTCAAAATCTAGCATAATTTGAAAGTCGTAAGGCGTACCGTCTTTTCGTAGTTTACGCTCGTCCCAAATTTTGCAGAAAATCAGCTTGTCTAATTCGTCAAAAGCTTCGGATGGATTAAGCTGTCCTCCCGCCCATAATGCGTTATGAGCTTGTTTAAAACGGCGGGTTAAATCGGCTTCATCGACAATTTGTAAATCAAAGAACTGCTGTTTGCCTTTTTCAGCGGACAGTTTTGCCCCTTTGACAAATTTATAGCTGGCGAGATTATCCACACCAAATGGAGGAATATCGGGCAGAGTAGTGCGGCTATTTTTACTTTTATTGACAGAAAAATATTCGTTTTTGATGGATGATGTTACCCATACGAATTTGACATTATTCGGCAGGGCGTAAGCGTAAGAATAGGCTTGGTTGACTGCTTGAATAAATTCTGCTTCGGAGACCTCGGCTTTTTTACATTCCACCAAAATGTGTGGCTGTTGGCATTCGGCATCACGGTAAACCACAATATCAGCTTCTTTGGTGCTAGAGCCCATCGTTACTGAAACAAAATTGCGGATTTGTTCTTTAGGGTAGCCGTATTGCAAAATCAGACGGCAATAAATTTCCGCCTGTACTTGTTCTTCGGGATTGGCAAAATTGCGGGAACGCTGTTCGAATAGATATTCAATGCGGTTTTCAGATGAAATAGAAATCAGCTTGTGCTTTATGCCAAGGGCGATAAAATCACTGACTGACTGACTGACTGACTGACTGACTGACTGACTGACTGACTGACTGACTGACTGACTCATTTTTTGATCCTTAAATTCGTTTGTCAAGTATAATTTATTGCCTATCTGAAATTTCTTTAAAAGAAATTGCAAAGGCTTCTTTAAAATTTTCAGGCATTGAACGGTAATCTGCTATTAACTTTTCTTCTTGATTAGACATATTACTTTCTTTGGTTGCTGATTAGAACATTGTCCCATTACCTGTTGATAGCCAAGTAATACTAATTCCTAATGCTTCGTGAATTTTTACTAATCCGTCCAAATTTGGATCACGCCCTTCATTCAAGTAATTCATTGCTGAACGATAAGATATTCCAGTTAGTTCTGAGAACTCTTTAAGGCGCATGCCTTTTACTTCTAAAATTTGTTTCAATCTATCTGGTATGCAGATGGTTTCATATTTTAATTTGATCAAGATATAACCGCAATATGGCATCTCATTTTCTTCTCACAAGCAAAGCCTGAACGCTTGCACCTATCAAGATAGCTCATCTATCTGATGCGGGAAGCGTTTTCGATGCTTTACACCTTGCGTTGGGGAAGTGAAAAGAATGTCGTGTGTCCGAAATGCGGTGTACAGCATCAAGCCTATTTCATCTCTACTTATAAGCAATGGTAGTGCAAACATTGTAAGCATACCTTTAGCATTAGGTCAGGCACGATTTTTGTTTAATCACAAATTGCCGATTCAAACCGATGAATACGATACGAAGTTTTGCACCTACCAAAGTCATAAATGCTATTTCAAAGGCAAATGAAAGCGAAATTAACTCTTCACCAAGGACTAACAGATGAACATAAAATGATATTTATAAAGGATGTTATTTGTCATCGAAGTTAAAAATAAAGCCATAGCAGAAAAAATGTTTATTAGGGTTACATCATTGGGAAATCAGACTCAATTTTATTCATCCCTCCATAATATACTCAAAATTAAGTAGAAAATACCATTTAAATAAAAGATGGAAAAGGAAACTATTCTATCGTGTTTTAGATGCTAAAAGGGGATGATGTTGTAGATTTACGATCAGTGTCGCAAAAATGATAATTAGTTGAAAATATTCATCAAAAAGAGACATTTTATGTGATATAACTTTAGCCACTTTAATAATTAACCGAAATGCGAGGAGATGTATGATGAGTATTACTAGCACTCTAACATTTGAAATTAGAAAAGAACTCAGTGAACTTATTGGGGAAGTGTCTGCGAAAGGCGTGTTTAATAGCTATGGAATTTTTCAGGCAAAATCAATGTTTGGTTTATTCCAAGATAATTGCTTTTATCTAAGAGCTGTTGGGAAATTAGCGCAATATTTGGAGAGCCAAGGCGCAATACCTTATATGGAACATTCTGAAAAGCCGGTTTCTTGCGGTATAAATTTTTATCTTCTTCCTGATAAAGTTAGAGAAAATAAAGATTTATATAAATCTCTGATTCTATGGTCAATTGAGCAAATAGAAGAAGATAGAAATCAGAAAGAAATGGCAAAGGTCGATTTAATTCGAGGTCGAGTGAACTTATCTGTTAGACACGAGCGCCTTTTAAATAAAATTGGGATTCGTTCTTTTGATGATTTTTTAAAGGCGGGCGCTGAATACTGCTATATAACACTTAAAAAAGCAGGGTTCAGTGTTAATTTGCACTTCTTCTGGAATCTAAAAGCGGCTTCTTTAAGAAAGCACGCAATGATGCTTACACAAGAGGAAAAAGAAAAAGCTTTAGAGGCGTTAAATGCAGCCCTTGCTAAAGAAGGAATGAGAGCGATTGATCCTATTAAGGATTAATATTTGCTGTATTGCGGTGGAATATAAACAAAAATGTAAGTTTTTTCACCGCAGTTTGTTTTCTAAATAATCACTTGCAATATTTTTAAAAATTTTTGTAAAAATTTGTAAAAAAAACACTTGCAAAGATTTTCGAGATGTCTATAATACGCCGCACACAACGACGCGACGTTGTAGAAATTAAGATGATACAAATTGCGTCGTTCTTTTTTGCTCTTTAACAATCAATCAGACAATCTGTGTGGGCATTCGTTGATTTTCAAAAAGATTTAAAATTTAGAAATCAATGATGCTTAACTTGAAATTCAAATAGAATATAACGTTATGTATTCATTGAGCGAGATTAAACTGAAGAGTTTGATCATGGCTCAGATTGAACGCTGGCGGCAGGCTTAACACATGCAAGTCGAACGGTAACGGGTTGAAAGCTTGCTTTCGATGCTGACGAGTGGCGGACGGGTGAGTAATGCTTGGGAATCTGTTTTATGGAGGGGGATAACCATTGGAAACGATGGCTAACACCGCGTAATATCTGAGGATTAAAGTAGTGGGACCGGAAGGCCACTAGCCATAAGGTGAGCCCAAGTGGGATTAGGTAGTTGGTGGGGTAAAGGCCTACCAAGCCTGCGATCTCTAGCTGGTCTGAGAGGATGACCAGCCACACTGGGACTGAGACACGGCCCAGACTCCTACGGGAGGCAGCAGTGGGGAATATTGCGCAATGGGGGGAACCCTGACGCAGCCATGCCGCGTGAATGAAGAAGGCCTTCGGGTTGTAAAGTTCTTTCGGTGATGAGGAAGGTTGACGTGTTAATAGCGCGTTGATTTGACGTTAGTCACAGAAGAAGCACCGGCTAACTCCGTGCCAGCAGCCGCGGTAATACGGAGGGTGCGAGCGTTAATCGGAATAACTGGGCGTAAAGGGCACGCAGGCGGTAAATTAAGTGAGATGTGAAATCCCCGAGCTTAACTTGGGAATTGCATTTCAGACTGGTTTACTAGAGTACTCTAGGGAGGGGTAGAATTCCACGTGTAGCGGTGAAATGCGTAGAGATGTGGAGGAATACCGAAGGCGAAGGCAGCCCCTTGGGGAGATACTGAC
>NZ_CP091457.1:35000-970000 GCF_044358625.1 Avibacterium sp. 20-126
AGTCGGCCCCTAAGGCGAGGCTGAAAAGCGTAGTCGATGGGAAACGGGTTAATATTCCCGTACTTGGTAAAGCTGCGATGTGGGGACGGAGAAGGTTAGGTTAGCGTACTGTTGGAGATGTACGTTTAAGTTGGTAGGTGGGTAGACTAGGCAAATCCGGTCTACTGTCAACACAGAGAGATGATGACGAGGCTCTAAGGAGCTGAAGTAACTGATACCACACTTCCAGGAAAAGCCACTAAGCTTCAGGCTTTACTAAACCGTACTGAAAACCGACACAGGTGGTCAGGTAGAGAATACTCAGGCGCTTGAGAGAACTCGGGTGAAGGAACTAGGCAAAATAGCACCGTAACTTCGGGAGAAGGTGCGCTGGCGTAGTGTGAAGTTCTTTGCGAATGGAGCATGAACCAGTCGAAGATACCAGCTGGCTGCAACTGTTTATTAAAAACACAGCACTCTGCAAACACGAAAGTGGACGTATAGGGTGTGATGCCTGCCCGGTGCTGGAAGGTTAATTGATGGTGTAATCGAAAGAGAAGCTCCTGATCGAAGCCCCAGTAAACGGCGGCCGTAACTATAACGGTCCTAAGGTAGCGAAATTCCTTGTCGGGTAAGTTCCGACCTGCACGAATGGCATAATGATGGCCAGGCTGTCTCCACCCGAGACTCAGTGAAATTGAAATCGCCGTGAAGATGCGGTGTACCCGCGGCTAGACGGAAAGACCCCGTGAACCTTTACTATAGCTTGACACTGAACCTTGAATTTTGATGTGTAGGATAGGTGGGAGACTATGAAGCGGTAACGCCAGTTATCGTGGAGTCGTTGTTGAAATACCACCCTTTAACGTTTGATGTTCTAACGAAGCGCCTGAAACGGGTGTTCGGACAGTGTCTGGTGGGTAGTTTGACTGGGGCGGTCTCCTCCCAAAGCGTAACGGAGGAGCACGAAGGTTTGCTAATGACGGTCGGACATCGTCAGGTTAGTGCAATGGTATAAGCAAGCTTAACTGCGAGACAGACAAGTCGAGCAGGTGCGAAAGCAGGTCATAGTGATCCGGTGGTTCTGAATGGAAGGGCCATCGCTCAACGGATAAAAGGTACTCCGGGGATAACAGGCTGATACCGCCCAAGAGTTCATATCGACGGCGGTGTTTGGCACCTCGATGTCGGCTCATCACATCCTGGGGCTGAAGTAGGTCCCAAGGGTATGGCTGTTCGCCATTTAAAGTGGTACGCGAGCTGGGTTTAGAACGTCGTGAGACAGTTCGGTCCCTATCTGCCGTGGGCGTTGGAGAATTGAGAGGGGCTGCTCCTAGTACGAGAGGACCGGAGTGGACGCATCACTGGTGTACCAGTTGTCTCGCCAGAGGCACTGCTGGGTAGCTAAATGCGGAAGAGATAAGTGCTGAAAGCATCTAAGCACGAAACTTGCCTTAAGATGAGTTCTCCCTGACTTTAAGTTGGTAAGGGTTGTTTGAGACTAAGACGTAGATAGGCTGGGTGTGTAAGCGATGTGAGTCGTTGAGCTAACCAGTACTAATTGCCCGAGAGGCTTAACTATACAACACTCAAGGGTTTTGGCTTGTTTTTGATTGAAAGAGTAGGGATTTTAGAGCGTAAGGCTTTGAAGTCTGTGAAGAAGAGATAAGATTTAGATGAGATAAAGAATTATCTTGGCGGCGTTAGTGCAGTGGACCCACCTAAATCCATGCCGAACTTAGAAGTGAAACGCTGTAACGCCGATGGTAGTGTGGGAGTTTCCCATGTGAGAGTAGGGCACCGCCAGGTTTTGAATGAGAGAAGAACGCCATTGAGGGAACTCAGTGGTGTTTTTTGTATTTGGAGGGAATGAAAGCAGATAAGTATCAGTGAGAATGAATAGGCTATAGTCATTTCAAATAAAAATAATATGGTTATTACTAGCCCCTTATGTATGTATTAGTTGTACGTAGCGGTCGCTGTCACCTTGTCTTATTTTCATTTTAAACGATTATAGAAAAAGGAAAATCACCTTATCTTCTATACCTCAAATAAATTATTGATTAAGGCATAGGATCAGACTAATGCTAAATTAATTTTCATTTCTAGAATGGCTTTTTGTGCATTGTCTAATAAATCCTGATCGGAAATAATTCGATCAAATTCATTTAATGCACAAATATGAAAGGTTGCGCTTTTTCCGTATTTAGACGAATCTGATACTAAAACTTTCCGTTGGCTAGATTGCAAAATCGCGCGCTTCACTGGCAGCTTGTTTTCATCTGGTGTAGTAAGTCCTTTTAAATTCCAAGAGGAGGTGGAAATAAAGGCAATATCAATAGCCAGTTGCCTTAAGAGTTGGGCTGCTAACTCACCCACTGAAGAATAATTAGATTTATTTACCGTTCCACCGCAGTGTATCAACTCACATTGCCCATTTTTCATTAGAAAATCTGCGATAATAAAATCATTGGTAACCACCAAGAGATCTTCCCTATCAATAATTCGATGGGCGATTTCCAGCGTTGTCGTGCCGGCATCTAAATAGATTGTTGTATTTTGTGGAATGGATTGGGCGGCACAAATACCGATATTTTCTTTCTGTGATGTAGAGAGTAAAGATTTTGCATTATGAGTAAGTTCATCTGATAAATGTTCTAATAATTTTACACCACCAGAAACGGAAACCACACGCCCTTCTTGCTCTAGTTTTTGAATATCTCGGCGGATTGTCATATGGGATACGCCAAGTGCTTCGACTAATTGTGCGATACTAATAATATTATGCTGTCGAATAAGATTAAGCAGTTGTTTTTGTCGCTCTGCAGGAATCATCACATACTCCGAAAGGATTAATTTCCCCTATTATAAAGTCTTTCTCAGAAAAATCCTATTTAATGAATTAACAATATTTAACATTTAATGTTAAATGTTGTGATCTTTGTCGCAGTTTTTTATTTCAGAATAGGTAAAATGACTTGCATCTTAATCATTATTGCAGAGGAGAATGGGAATGAAAAATTATTCAGTTGCAGTTATTGGCTTAGGTGCGATGGGAATGGGCGCAGCGAAATCTTGCGTGAATGCAGGGTTAAATACCTATGGTGTAGATCTCAACCCTGCCGCCTTAGAAACCTTAAAACAATATGGTGCGAAAGCGGTGAGTCAAAGTGCGGTGGATTTTTCACAGCAATTAGATGCTGTCATTTTATTGGTGGTCAATGCTACACAAGTGAATGCGGTATTATTTGGGGAAAATGGCTTAGCTCAGTATTTAAAACCAGGAACAGCAGTGATGGTCTCTTCTACTATTTCTGCACAAGATGCAAAAATAATTTCACAAAAATTAACAGAATTAGATTTGTTAATGCTAGATGCTCCAGTTTCTGGTGGTGCAGCAAAAGCAAGTGCAGGGGAAATGACTGTGATGGCATCAGGTTCAAAACAGGCTTTTGATAAATTGCAACCGGTGTTAGATGCCGTTGCCGGTAAGGTTTATAACATTGGTGAAGAAATTGGGTTAGGCGCAACGGTAAAAATTATTCATCAGCTTTTAGCGGGGGTACATATAGCCGCAGGTGCTGAAGCAATGGCGTTGGCTGCGAAAGCAGGTATTCCACTTGCATTGATGTACGATGTTGTGACCAATGCAGCAGGAAATTCGTGGATGTTTGAAAATCGAATGAAACACGTTGTAGAGGGTGATTACACGCCACTTTCAATGGTTGATATTTTTGTTAAAGATTTGGGTTTAGTGAATGACACTGCGAAATCCCTCCATTTTCCACTTCATTTAGCGAGTACTGCTTATTCAATGTTTACCGAAGCGAGTAATGCAGGCTATGGTAAAGAAGATGATAGCGCGGTCATCAAAATTTTTAGTGGCATTACCTTGCCAAAAAAAGAGGAGAATTAAGATGTTAGGGGTGATTGCAGATGATTTTACTGGCGCGAGCGATATTGCCAGTTTCCTTGTTGAAAATGGGCTTCGCACCGTGCAAATGAATGGTGTACCAACACAACCTTTGCAAGACAGCGTTGATGCCATTGTGATTAGTTTGAAGTCTCGTTCCAATCCAACTGAGGAAGCAATTCAACAATCGTTACACGCATTAGATTGGTTAAAACAAAATGGTTGCTCACAGTTTTATTTTAAATATTGTTCCACCTTTGATAGTACCGCAAAAGGGAACATCGGTCCGGTAACTGATGCTTTGTTGAACGCGTTAAATGATGATTTTACCGTGATCACGCCAGCATTGCCGATTAACGGTAGAACTATTTTCAATGGTTATCTGTTTGTAGGTGATGTGCTACTCAATGAATCGGGGATGCGTCATCACCCCATTACGCCAATGAAAGATGCCAATTTGTTACGTTTAATGGATGCCCAGGCACAAGGAAAAACAGGCTTAGTAGCTTATGCAGATGTGATTCAAGGCAGTGAACAGGTTAAAGCACGCTTTGCTGAATTAAAGCAACAAGGTTACCGCTATGCGGTGGTTGATGCGGTAGATAATCAACAACTTGCTGTGCTGGCAGAAGCTGTTGCTGAGTTCAAATTAGTAACAGGCGGTTCAGGATTAGGCGCTTATATGGCGGCACGTTTAAGCGGAGGGAAGAAAGGAGAAAACGCATTTGTTCCACAAAAAGGAAAAACGGTGGTGTTATCTGGCTCTTGTTCTGTAATGACTAATCAACAAGTGGAAAATTATCAGAAAAAAGCACCGCACTTATTTCTTAATGTAGAACAGGCTATTCATCAGTCTGATTATGTAGATACCTTATATCAATGGACGATATCAAATTTGCAGTCGCCATTCGCACCTATGATTTACGCCACCGTGCCACCCGAGCAGTTAAAAGCCATTCAGCAGCAATTTGGTGCAGAACGTGCTAGCCACGCGATTGAACAAACTTTCGCACATTTAGCTAAAAAACTCAAAAATGCAGGGGTGACCAATTTCATTACTGCTGGAGGCGAAACTTCGAGTATCGTGGTGCAACAACTTGGTTTTAGTGGCTTCCATATTGGTAAACAAATTGCTCCAGGTGTGCCTTGGCTAAAAGCGCTGGAAGAACCTATTTATCTTGCGTTGAAATCGGGTAATTTCGGCAAAGTGGATTTCTTTGAGTTTGCACAAGGAATGGCAGTATGACAGAACGAGAACAAAAAATTGAAATGGTAAATCTTGCCCGTTCGTTTTATGAACGAGGTTATAGTGTGGGTGGGGCTGGAAACTTATCTGTTCGTTTAGATGAAAATCGGATTTTAGTGACGCCAACAGGCTCTTCTTTAGGTCGATTAGATGTTGAAAAACTCTCTATTGTGGATATGCAAGGTAATTGGCTGGCTGGTGATAAACCTTCTAAAGAATATGTGTTTCATTTGGCGCTGTATCAGAACAATCCGCAATGTAATGCGGTTGTTCATCTTCATTCCACTTATTTAACCGCACTTTCTTGTTTGGAGGGATTAAATCCAACCAACGCAATGCGTGCCTTTACTCCCTATTATGTTATGCGAGTCGGTAAGCTACCTGTGATTCCTTATTATCGCCCCGGTGATGTAAATATTGCGCGTGAATTAGGGGAGCGAGCTTTATCTGGCAACGCTTTTTTGCTTGCTAATCACGGTGTTGTTGTGACGGGAACGAGCTTGGTTGATGCGGTGGATAACACGGAAGAATTGGAAGAGACCGCCAAACTGTTCTTTATCTTACAAGGACAAAATATCCGTTATCTCACTGATATGGAAGTAAAAGATTTAGAAAACAGAGGAAAATAATTATGCCGAAATTTGCAGCAAATCTCACAATGATGTTTAACGAAGTGCCATTTTTAGATCGTTTTGAAGCAGCAGCTAAAGCCGGTTTCAAATATGTAGAATATTTGTGGCCTTATGAATATCCAGCCATAGAATTAAAACAACGTTTAGATCAATTTGGCTTAAAACAAGTGTTATTTAACACGCAAGCAGGTGATGTTACCCAAGGAGAATGGGGCATTGCAGCAATTCCAGGGCGAGAAAATGATGCACGCCGTGATATTGATTTAGCGTTGGAATATGCCCTTACCTTACATTGTCCGAATATTCACGTTATGGCGGCAGTTGTTCCTGAGGGGAAAGAGCGTGAAGTGTATAAAGCGATATTTATTGAAAATGTACGCTATGCGGCGGATAAATTTAAGCCTTATGGCATTAAGGTGCTACTTGAGGCACTTAGCCCGGAAGTCAAACCCAATTACTTACTGAAAAGCCAATACGATACGTTAGAAGTGGTTGAATTGGTTAATCGCGATAATGTGTTTGTTCAGTTAGATTATTTTCACGCACAAAATGTAGATGGCAATTTATCCCGCTTAACGGACAAACTGGCGGGTAAATTTGCACATATCCAAATTGCTTCTATTCCCGATCGCGTTGAGCCTGATGAAGGAGAAATTAACTATCAATACCTCTTTGATAAGTTAGATGCGATGGGTTATGAAGGCTATATCGGGTGTGAATATAAACCAAGAGCAAACACAGAAGAAGGGCTAGGCTGGTTTATTCCTTATCGCCATAACTAGTTAGTACATCAGATTTTCATTCTCTTATTAGATTTATTTGCGTACTGGTGAAAGCCAGTGCGTTGGGTGCTTTCATCTTGTCATTTAGCCAATATAAGGAGACAACTATGTTTATGTATTTATCTCACCCTCTTGATCCGAAAGACGTCGCTTGGCCAGGAGAACCTGTCGTAAAAGTAACAAGATGTACAGATGTTACGGAAGACTGTCCATTTAGTAGTTTTATTAGTGAAATACCGAATCATTGTGGCACACATATGGATGCCCCACGTCATTTTGTAAAGGATGGGTTGAGCATTAATGAATTACCGATAGATTATTTTTGCCACAAAAAAGTCGCATTAATTGAAATACCCAAAGGAGAGGCAGAAGGGATTACTAAAGAAGATCTAGAACCTTATGCTGAGATGCTATCTCAAGTCTCTTTTGCTTTTTTACGTACAGGATTTGAAAAATATCGTACAGAAAATCCCGCACTTTATCAAAATGAAGGCCCTTATATTGCCACCAGCGCAGGAAAATATTTATCTGATACTTTTCCAAATTTGAAAGGTGTTGGTATTGATTTCCTCGCCTTAGGTTCACCATCATCACGCATACCAGACAGTGAAAATCCGAAACATTGCCATCAAGCCATTTTAGGTTATCACACCGGACGTTTTACTACGGTGATTGAAGATATGCACCTAGCTGAGCTACCACATAATGCGAAGATTGTGCAGTTTATTAATGCACCCTTGCGTATTACTGGGCTTGATTCTAGCCAAGTAACTTGCATTGTTGAGTTGGAATAATCGGTGAATAGATGTGCTGTAAGGTGCATCTATTTTTCTTGCAGAAGGAGGTCATTATGGAAAATTTGAACCTTTACCTTGGTGAATTGGTAGGAACGGCCTTTTTTATGGTATTAGGGTTAGGTGTTTGCGCCAATATTTCCTTAAAAAAATCAGGAATGTACGGTAGTGGTGGTATTGTCGCCGCTTGTGGTTGGGGACTAGCGATGGTTTCTATTGCTGTTATCTTTGGGCCGCTAACTGGGGCGCACGTTAATCCTGCCGTTACCATTGGCTTTTGGGCAGTAGGGCGTTTCCCTGCATCTTTAGTCGCAGGATATATTCTCGCTCAGTGCATTGGTGCTTTTATCGGTGCGGTAATAATTTGGCTGTTATTTAAAGATCATTTAGATGAAGAAGATAATGAAAATAGCAAATTAGGTGTGTTTGCAACTATTGCATCTAACCAAAATAATTGGCGTAACTGTCTGTCTGAAGCCGTTGCCACTTTCTCATTATTATTCATTTTATTTGCCTTAGGACATCAAATTCCAGCTAATGGTATGGCAATGTTTTTTGTCTTTGCTGCGGTAGCAGGGGGCGTAATGTCTTTTGGCGGTCTGACAGGGTATGCAATTAATCCAGCAAGAGATTTTATGCCGCGATTAGTGCATTACTGCTTACCTATTAAAAATAAAGGGCGTTCGCATTTTGACTATGCTTGGGTGCCTATTGTTGGCCCCATAATCGGCGCCTGTTTAGCCGCTTTATTATACCGAGCATTATTTGCCTCTTAATTTATTCGTCGCAATTGAATATGTATCCACTTCTCATAAAAGGAGCGCACAATGAAAATCGTCATTACTGGCGGGCAAGGATTCCTTGGACAACGCTTAGCAAAAGCCTTACTCACACAAACCAGACTTCCTATTGAAGAACTGGTATTAATTGATCTCGTCAAACCTATTGCGCCAAATAATGATTCAAGAGTACGTTGTATCGAAATGGATCTACGTCAACCGCAGGGGCTAGAGGAAATCATTACCACAAAAACCACCGCACTTTTTCATTTGGCTGCTATTGTGAGTAGCCACGCGGAACAAGATCCTGATTTAGGTTATGAAATTAACTTTCTTGCTACTCGTCATTTATTAGAAGTATGTCGGAGAATTAACCCTAATATTCGTTTTATTTTCTCCAGTTCTTTAGCAGTATTTGGTGGTGAATTACCTACGGTGATTACTGATAGTACAGCTGTAACGCCACAATCTACTTATGGTTCACAAAAGGCAATGTGTGAGCTATTGATTAATGATTATAGCCGTAAAGGCTTTGTCGATGGTTTAGTAGTACGTTTACCCACCATTTGTATTCGTCCGGGTAAACCAAATAAAGCGGCATCTTCATTTGTAAGTAGCATAATGCGTGAACCGTTACATAGCGAAGAGAGTATTTGTCCCGTTTCAGACGATCTCGGTTTATGGCTCTCTAGCCCTAATACTGTCGTGAATAACTTCATTCATTGTTTGCAATTAGCCAAATTACCAGAACGGAGTTGGCATATTGTGAATTTACCCGGCTTTAGCATTTCAGTGAAAGAAATGTTAGCTAATCTTGCGGAAATAAAAGGTCAAGACATTTTACAGTATGTTAAATACCAATTTGATCCACAAATCAATGACATTGTAGCAAGTTGGCCTGCGCACATTGATAACTATAAAGCGTTGGCATTAGGTTTTAAAGCAGATAAGGATTTTAAATCCGTCATTCATCAATTCATTCAATACGATATGTAAGGAGACAATATGTTTGGTTTACCTACGCCAATCATTGGCTTAATTATCGCTGTTTTTGTACTCGTTTATTTAGTTTTGAAAACCCGTGTTCACGCCTTTATTGCGATGTTAATTGCGTCCTCCATTGCTGGATTAATTGGTGGAATGACGGCTCAAGAAACCTTAGGGGCGATTTCCAAAGGATTTGGCGGCACCTTAGGGGGAATCGGAATTGTGATCGGTTTAGGTGTGATGATGGGAAGCATCCTTGAAGTATCGGGTGCGGCCGAAAAAATGGCATATAGTTTTATCAAAATACTTGGTAAGAAAAAAGAAGAATGGGCATTAGCGATTACCGGTTATATTGTGAGTATCCCCATTTTTGTAGATTCTGCTTTTGTGATTTTATACCCCGTAGCAAAAGCTTTAGCTAAAAATGGTAAACGTTCTCTACTTACACTCGGCGTTGCACTTGCAGGGGGCCTAGTGGTAACGCACCATACTGTGCCGCCAACACCAGGTCCTTTAGGCGTTGCTGGGCTATTTAATGTGGATATTGGGGCAATGCTATTGGTTGGTATGTCAATGGCCGCATTTCCGGTTATTGGTATCGTTCTCTATGCAAAATGGCTTGATAAAAAATATCCTGACTTTAATCAACAGGTTTTCACTCAAGAAGAACTTAAACAAAAATATGATGACTACATTGAAAGTCGTGAAAAGAAAAATTTACCAAGTTTAGGGCTTTCTTTACTGCCAATTTTATTACCTATCGTGTTAATTTTTATTAAAGCGATTTTAGATTTAATTGCTAAAAGCGCTCCAGAATTATCACATAATGTAATTTATCAAACCTTTGTCTTCCTTGGGCATCCTATCATCGCTCTGGCGATTAGTGTATTAATTTCTGTTTATGCACTCTTACCAAATGTAGATAAAAATACCACCGCACTTCATTTAGAAGAAGGGGTAAAAACGGCAGGGATTATCTTATTAGTAACAGGTGCCGGTGGCGCATTAGGTGCGGTATTACGTGAAAGTGGTGCAGGGGCTGAGTTAGCCAAACAAGTAGCAGCTTTACCGATTTCCCCTATCTTAATTCCTTTTATTGTTTCAACACTTGTTCGCTTTATTCAAGGTTCTGGCACCGTGGCGATGATTACCGCTGCCTCTATCTCAGCACCAATTTTAGCGCAAATTCCGGGGGTGAATATGTTACTTGCTGCACAAGCTGCCACAATGGGATCACTCTTTTTTGGTTATTTCAATGACAGTTTATTCTGGGTGGTAAATCGAATGATGGGCATTAGTGATGTGAAAAAACAAATGATTGTGTGGTCTGTTCCTACTACTATCGCTTGGGCTATAGGGGGTTCTATGGTGATTTTCGCAAATCTAATTTGGGGAAATGATGGCTCTATTTTCGATTTAATTCTTCCTCTTGGGGTATTGGGGGGCATTTTGTTGTATGTCAATAGACAAAATAAACAACTTTAACGTTACATAAATTCCGTGTGTTGTTTTCAATACACGGAATTTTTCTTATGGAGGAAATATGAAAAAGTGTGGTCTTTTATTTTGTAGTTTTTTATGTGGGCTAAATATGGCTAATGCCAATGATCAGCCCAAACCATTGGATAAACCTATAAAAATGAGCTTAATTGGTGAGATTACTGAACAAGGGCAAAAAATTAGTGGCATCGCCTTAGAGTATGAAGACAATATTTTATCGGGATCAAACTTACGCCAGCTTTATCGGGTTCAAACCATATTGGATCAACAAGCACCAATTTCTCGGACTGTGTTGAAAGCCTATGTTAATAATCAAGCGCAAAAAGCTTATCAAGCAAAGGCTGGGAAATTTGTTATTATTGAGCTAGATACCCAAGATAAAAATGCCATTCCTTATAGGTTACGCGAAGAAAATGCACAACCAATGAGATTTCAAGCAAAGGATAAAAATGGCAAGATTATTTCCGTGGAAAAAGTCCAACGCTCAAAAGTTCCTGAATATTACAATGATCGATTAATTTATACCGTTGAACAAACCAGTCTGCTTAAATTAACGAATGGCAAAACCTTAGATAAAACAAGTATTAAGAAATCAGCCAGTCAAGCAATGATCCATACACCTTATCTTGATGAATTTATTGCCAAAACAGTGGAAGGAAATGCTGATGAAAATCAATTAGCTTATCGTTTTTATCGTCCACAACTTAATACTAATCAAACTTATCCGCTCACCCTATTTCTACACGGTTCAGGGCAAGTGGGAACAGATAATCTTGCTCATTTACTGTCTAGTAAAGGTGCTATTGCAACCTTAATTTATGAAGCAGGGTTTGTACTTGCTCCACAATATCAGACGGTATTTGATCCCTTTGAACCACAAGGTGGTATTCATTGGCAAACTGATAATCGCCTTGATTTATTGCTCAAAATGATCGATCGCACTTTAGAGAATGAACCGCAAATCGATCCTACACGGATTTATTTAATTGGATTGTCACGTGGCGCAGAAGGGGCATTAAAACTTTTGCAAAAACGACCGCACTTTTTTGCGGGAGCCTTATTAATGAGTGGGCGAGAAGCGAATACATTAGAGTGGATTGAGGGGAATGCGAATGTGGCTAATTTAGCAATGCTCAAAAATGAAAATATTTGGTTTTTTCATAGTAAAGAAGACAAGGTTTCCCCAGTGAATGGCTCTAGGATTAATTACCACATTTTGCACGACAAGCTCAATGCACCAAATGTGAAATATACCGAATTTACTATGCAACAGGCAGGTGATAACGGCATTGTAAATGCGAATCCACATAACACTTGGGATGCAGTGTTTAATAGCCCCGAAATAATTCATTGGTTGTTAGCGCAACGCAGAGCCATTAAACCATAGAGGAAACAAATAATGAACACCAAAACGAACTATATCATTGCCTTAATCTTTCTTATCATTGCAGGATTGTCTTCTTACTTAGGTTTTCAAATTGAGCGCGATTTTGGGCGTATTGATGTACGAACAATCACGATTCCCACAGAAGAAAAACAACCAATGGTGGCAAAACTTTATCGTCCACTTTCTGCCACAGCTCAAGCACCAAAACCCGCCTTGTTAGCGCTATACGGTTATCAAAGTGATAAAGAAGCAACAAATACTTTTGGTGCATTAGAGCTGGCGAAAAGAGGGTTTGTTGTCCTTGCAATCGATCATTTTGGACACGGTTATTCCACCAAATTACCTGCGTCCAATAAAACCATTAGTGGTGCCAATAATGGCTATCAATATTTAAAAACGTTACCTTTTGTTAATAAAGATCAGCTTGGGATTTTCGGTCATTCCACAGGGGCATTAAATGCTATTCGTGTGGCAAAATTAAATCCTGACCATAAAGCGGTAAATGGCTTAAGTAGTCATGGTGGTGATCCTGAATTGCATAATTATCTACTCACACAGGGATTATATGAAGAAATAGGAGGTTACCGTGAAAAAACTTTTCCTGTCAAAGAGTTAGTAAAAAATTCAGCTCGCTTAAATGCTTTTTCTTTGCCTCACAATGCCCAATTAAAATGGGATCATACCTACGGTTCTTTTGAGAATGGAAGTGCAAGGCGTGCCGCTTTAGTGAATGGCACACATCTTGGCGTGATGATTGCAGAACAAAGTAATAAAGAAGCGATTTTATGGTTTAACCAAGCACTACAAAATGGCGTGAAAGATAAGGATTGGATTGATCCTGACCAGCAAACTTATTGGTACAAAGAATTTTCTGGCTTAATCGCATTATTTAGTGCAGTTCTTTCAGCATTATTTTTAATTAATGGATTATTAAAACGACCTTATTTTTCTGCAATTACTCAGCAAATTTCTGAGAAAACCGCACTTTCTTGTAAGAAATGGTGGTATTTTGCTGGAATTAATATTGTACTTACAATGTTGCTCTACCCTATTTTTACCCAATGGGGCGGTGCCAATGAACCGATCGCAGCAAAACTCAGCTTTATGCCGCTTGAAATGGGAAATGGTATTATTAGCTGGCTTTTTGTAAGTGCGGTCATAAATTTACTCTTTTTTGTATTATGGAAAAAAGCCAATCAAACGATTTCATTACAGGAATTGGGGCTTCTTAATCAAGCGAGTATTAGTTTGATTTCATTAGTGTTACGCACGTTATTATTAAGTATGATTGCAGTAGGTTATCTTTATGTTTTAACTTGTTTTTTACACGCTTGGTTGGGTGTAGAATTGCGTTTCCTATGGCCACTGTTAAAGCCACTCACCATTGAACGAGCAGAATTGTTTTTGATTTATTGGTTACCTATTTTATTCTTTTTCTTCGTTTTCAATGGGTTGATCATCGGCGTGCAAATGAAACAACCATTACAGAAAACATTTTCTGCGACATTAATGATGTGGTCGATAAAAACGCTTATCTTTGCTGTCAGTGGCTTAGTTATTTTATGGCTATTTCACTTCATTCCTGATTTTATGCAAATCGGACCGGGATTTGATCTCATTGGGTTACCACAATTTGGTGGGCGTTGGATGATGATGCTTGCTGTGATTATCCCACAATTTATTGTATTCATTGTGATCAATCATTGGTGTTATCTCAAAACAGGATATATTTATCTAGGCGTGTTTTTTACTTCAATGCTAATGACCTGGATTTTAGTTGGCGGACAAGTTATTGGACGGTTTTTGGCTTAGTAAAATTTAATCAGTAGGCAAGGGGCTGTTGCCCCTTTTTAGATCTTATTCTCATTATAACTTTGTAAAACAATATGCCAGTTTTTCTCATTAAAGAAAATGTTTCGTTTATTTCCCTCTTTATTAAAAGAGCGGTGTAATCTGGCGAGATTTTTGGCTTTCCAACTATTCCCCGATTTTTCTGTGCATTTGTCGAAATCTAATAGCCAATATTTTTGTTCTGGCGTGGCGAAATGTTGTACTAAAATATTATGGGCGTTGAGGTCGGTGTGGCAAATTTGTCGGTCGTGTAATTGGCGGATTAATTGCCCGATTTGTTGCCAACTTTCAGCAGGCAAACTATGGTGTTGTAACAGCACAGTGAGATCTTGTGCATTTTCGATTTTTTCACTGAGTAAATCCGCTTGATAGCAAATGCCTGTTTTGCCTTTGATAATTCTTGCGCCAATCGGTTTTGGCACGGGTAACCCCTCTTGATGTAATTTATTTAACAGATGAAATTCAGCGAAACTACGCGTGTGCTGAAGATCGCTGAACCAATAGCGATCTTTATTTAGTCTGCCTAATAAACCACCGCGATAATAATGACGTAAAGCCCCATTCACGCCAAACAGATCGGCGCTTTTTACGAACCAAGTGATACCCCGCCCTTTGGCCGAACCAAGAATACGCTGTTGTTGCTGCCAAAATTGCGGTTCAAAATAGAGGCTTGGCTCCGCAGGTTGCGTTTCCAGATTAAAAATAAAATATTGGTTTTGCTGTTGCAGTTCAAGCATATTGGGTTGATTTCTTATAGAATAGATGAATGAAAACATTCTACTGAAAATAAAAAAGAATGCTATATTAAACAGAAAAACGAAGGTAAATCTATGGCACTTTTTTCCACGCCTCCAAAATCCATTTGTATTTTACGCCTTTCCGCCATTGGTGATGTATGCAATGCCTTGTCGGCAGTGCAACAAATTCAACGTTATTGGGAAAATACCCAAATTACTTGGATTGTTGGCAAAACAGAAAGTCAGTTATTGCAAAATGTGAAAGGTATCCGCTTTATTCCTTATGATAAAAAAACTGGCTGGAAAGGCATTTGGGCGTTATGGAAAACATTGCGTAATGAACATTTTGATGTGCTATTGAATATGCAAACCGCATTGCGTGCTTCAATGATCTCCTTAGGTATTAAAGCCACTTATAAAGTTGGATTTAGTCAAAATCGTGCGCGAGAAGGGCAATGGCTATTTACCAATCGTAAAATCAATGAGCCGAATAATCCGCACGTTCTAGCAGGATTTTGGGCCTTTGTGGATTATTTGGGCTTGCCTATGGGCGATCCGAAATGGGATTTAGGGATTGGGGAAAAAGAACGCTCTGCGGTTCGACAATTTATTGATCCAACAAGAAAAAATCTACTCATTTCGCCTTGTTCAAGTAAATCAGAAAAAGATTGGTTGGCCGAACGCTATGCTGAAATTGCCAATATTGCGCACAGTCAAAATATCAATGTGATTTTATGTGGATCAACAGCATTCAGAGAGCAAGCAATGATTGAAAAAATCATCGCATTGTGTGATTTTCAACCAGTAAATGCGAGCGGAAAAACCTCATTAGTGGAATTGGCCGCACTGATTGGAATGGTTGATTTGCTGATCGCGCCTGATAGTGGCCCCGCCCATATTGCGACTGCACAGGGTACGCCAGTTATTGGCTTGTATGCTTATCATAATCCCTTGCGAACAGGGCCTTATTATAATTTATCAGAAGTGGTTTCCGTGTATGAACAAAATGCTCAGCAAGAATTCGGCAAACTTTCCTATCAGTTACCTTGGGCAACCAAACTGAAAGGCAATCAGTTAATGACACAAATTTCTGTGGCAGAGGTGTTAGAGAAAATGCGACAGATTGGCTTTGTGAAATAAAACTGTTAAAAAATAGCCAAGCATTCGCTATAATACGCCAATTTTTGCGTTCGCGAATGGCAAAAATAAAGTGCGGTGGAAAATCTCTGAATTTTTCACCGCACTTATCCTTTTGTTTTATCTTGCGAACCTGTCTTTTTATTTTTAGGAAAAACGATGTTTAATAAAATTTTCGAATGGTTTGAAAGCCGTCTAAATGCCTATCCAGAGCAATCGCCAAAAACGCCCGAAAAAGGCTTAATTCGCTTTATTTGGTCGAATATGGAAGGAATGCGTGGCTGGATTTTGTTGCTTGCGTTGCTTACCGTAGGAACGGGGGTGATGGAAGCGGTGTTGTTCCAGTTTATGGGAATCGTAGTGGATTGGCTTGGGAAATACACGCCAGCCACCTTGTGGCAAGAAAAAGGTCATTGGCTTTTAGCAATGGCAGGCTTGTTGATCTTTAGTGTATTCTGGTCGTTCAGCGCATCAGCGGTTCGTTTACAAACCTTGCAAGGGGTATTTCCAATGCGTTTACGTTGGAATTTCCACCGTTTAATGCTTGGACAAAGCCTGAGTTTCTATCAAGATGAATTTGCAGGGCGTGTTTCAGCTAAAGTGATGCAAACAGCCCTAGCGGTACGCGATACCGTACTGACCATTGCCGATATTATGGTTTATGTTGTTGTGTATTTCATCACCTCAGGTATTGTGCTGGCTGCATTGGATGCGTGGTTCTTATTGCCTTTTGCCTTATGGGTTGTTGCGTTTATTACTATTTTACGCATTATTATTCCCAAATTAGCTAAAACTGCCGAGCGCCAAGCGGATGCCCGTTCATTAATGACAGGACGGATTACCGATTCTTATGCCAATATTGCCACAGTAAAACTGTTCTCACATGGGGCTAGAGAAGCCAGTTATGCCAAACGTTCTATGGAAGAATTTATGGTGACGGTACACGCACAAATGCGTTTAGCCACCTCCTTAGATACCATCACTTACGCCACCAATATTACCTTAACCCTCAGCACGGCGATCCTTGGCATTGTGCTGTGGAAGCAAGGCAGTGTTGGGGTTGGTGCGATTGCCACTGCCATTGCAATGGCATTGCGTGTGAATTTTATTTCTCGTTGGATTATGTGGGAATCCGCACGTTTATTTGAAAATATTGGTACTGTCAATGATGGTATGAATACGCTCACTAAACCGCATACTATTGTCGATAAACCGCAAGCATTGCCATTAAAAGTGAGCAAAGGCGAAATCCATTTCAATGATGTGAGCTTTTCCTACGATCCGCAAAAACCATTACTCAGCCATTTTAATCTCACCATTAAACCCGGGGAAAAAGTGGGATTGATTGGGCGTTCTGGGGCAGGGAAATCCACCATTGTGAACTTACTGTTACGTTTTTACGAGGCAAATCACGGTGAAATCACGATTGACGGGCAAAATGTATGCGAGGTAACCCAAGAAAGTTTACGTAGCCAAATTGGTTTAGTGACCCAAGACACCTCTTTATTACACCGTTCTGTGCGAGAAAATATTCTTTATGGTCGTCCAACAGCGAGTGATGAAGAAATGTTTTCAGCGGCGCAACGTGCTGAAGCCTCTGAATTTATCCCATTTTTGAGTGATGCAGAAGGTCGAACAGGCTATGACGCACACGTCGGTGAGCGTGGCGTGAAGCTTTCTGGGGGACAACGCCAGCGGATTGCCATTGCCCGTGTGATGTTAAAAGATGCACCTATTCTTTTATTAGATGAAGCAACCAGCGCCTTAGATTCGGAAGTGGAAGTGGCGATTCAAGAAAGCCTAGACAAAATGATGGAAGGCAAAACCGTGATTGCAATTGCTCACCGCCTTTCTACCATTGCCGCAATGGATCGTCTTATCGTATTAGATAAAGGACAAATTGTGGAACAAGGTACGCACAATGAATTACTCGCCCAAAATGGGCTTTATGCCAAATTGTGGCATCATCAAAGCGGTGGCTTTTTGAGTGAAGAATAATGCTAGACTATGATGATAAAAAGCAAGATTGTTGAGTAATCTTGCTTTTTTATAATTAAAGCAATTTAACCCTGTTCAAAGAAAATTAATACCCATTTTCCTGTGTATTTATTCCTTTCACAATTGCCACCCCCGCGCTTACTCCTAAACGGGTTGCTCCCGCATTAAGCATTGCAATAGCCGTGGCTGTATCACGAATGCCACCAGAGGCTTTTACACCAATTTCATCACCGACAATGCGCTTCATCAAAGTAACGTCCTCAACAGTTGCACCACCTGTGCTAAAACCAGTAGAGGTTTTTACAAAAGCCACCTTGAGTGTTTTGCAGATTTCGCAAACTTTGATGATTTCTTCTTTGGTTAAGAGACAGGTTTCTAAAATCACTTTTAAGGTTTTTCCTTGGCAAGCAGAAAGTACCGTTGCGATATCTTGTTCCACGTCTTGCCATTGTTGAGATTTTACCCACCCTACATTAATGACCATATCAATTTCATCTGCGCCCTGAGCAATTGCTTGTTCCGCTTCAAACGCTTTCACTTGGCTTAAACTTGCCCCTAAAGGAAAGCCAACAACGGTACAAATTCTCACCGCACTTTGTGCAAGTGCCTGTTTTGCCAGAGGAATATACGCCGAGTTAATACACACGGAGCAAAATTGATGTGTTATTGCTTGTTGGCATAAATTAAGAATGTCTTGTGGCGTTTTATCCGCAGCAAGGGCTGTGTGGTCAATGTATTTTGCAATATCTTGTGGTTGCATCATATATCCTTAATCTTGGCTGAATTTGTGCTATATCATAACCTAAAAGAGGGGGTGAGCGCGAAATTTCTTTAGCCCTTATTAGCAAAATCCTTTAGAATAAACGCCAATAGTAAAATCAAATGAGGATTGAAAAATGATTATTGTAACTGGCGGCGCAGGCTTTATTGGCAGTAATATCGTAAAAGCGTTAAATGAGATCGGGCGCACGGATATTTTGGTGGTGGACGATTTAAAAGATGGCACAAAATTTGTCAATTTAGTGGATTTAGATATTGCCGATTATTGTGATAAAGATGATTTCATCGCATCCATTATGGCGGGTGATGATTTAGGTGATATTGATGTCATTTTCCACCAAGGTGCTTGTTCAGCCACAACCGAATGGGACGGCAAATTCGTAATGGAAAATAATTATGAATATTCCAAAGAATTATTGCATTATTGTTTAGAGCGTCAAATTCCGTTTTACTACGCGTCAAGTGCGGCAACTTATGGGGGCAGCAAAACCTTTGTCGAAGCACGTGAATTTGAAAAACCGCTAAATGTATATGGCTATTCTAAATTCTTATTTGATGAATATGTGCGTAAAATCTTGCCAGAGGCAACTTCACCTGTGTGCGGTTTTAAATATTTCAATGTCTATGGGCCAAGAGAACAGCACAAAGGGAGTATGGCAAGCGTGGCATTCCACCTTAATAACCAAATTTTGAAAGGGGAAAATCCAAAATTATTTGCAGGCAGCGAACATTTCTTGCGTGATTTTGTTTATGTTGGCGATGTAGCTGCGGTAAATATTTGGTGCTGGCAACACGGCATTTCGGGGATTTATAACTGCGGAACAGGCAATGCGGAAAGTTTTGAGGCAGTGGCACAAGCTGTATTAAAATTCCACGGCAAAGGACAAATTGAGACCATTCCATTCCCAGAACATTTGAAGAGCCGCTACCAAGAATACACCCAAGCCGATCTCAGTAAACTGCGTGCCACAGGATATGACAAATCGTTCAAACCTGTTGCTGAAGGTGTCAGCGAATATATGGCGTGGTTGAATAAATAACATCACTACGCAATTAAATGAAATGAGGGGCGAACCTGTGTGTTCGCCCAAAATAAATAGGATTCGTCGTAAAAAATTGTCAAAATTTCCACCGCATTTTATTTTTAGGCAAATAGAAGTGCGGTGGAAAAAGCGTGATTTTGAGTGGGCGGACACATAGGTCCGCCTCTACGATATGAAATTATTGCGCGATTACACAAATAATTTTGACTATTTTTGTAGATAAACATAGCAAATTGTAGGGACGAACCTGTGTGTTCGCCCGAAATAAATAGGATTCGTCGTAAAAAATTATCAAAATTTCCACCGCACTTTTATTTTTAGCCAAATAGAAGTGCGGTGGAAAAACGTGATTTTGAGTGGGCGGACACATAGGTCCGCCCCTACGATATGAAATTATTGTGCGATTACACCAATAATTTTGACTATTTTTGTAGATAAACATAGCAAATTGTAGGGGCGAACCTATGTGTTCGCCCGAAATAAATAGGATTCGTCGTAAAAAATTGTCAAAATTTCCACCGCACTTTTATTTTTAGCCCAATAGAATTGCGGTGGGAAAGTGCGATTTTTTTGAGTGGGCAGGTTTATAGTTCCCCTTGGCAATTGATATAATTCACAAATTGATGAGAACCACGAAATGAACATCTTAATAATTGGCCCCTCCTGGGTTGGCGATATGATGATGTCGCACAGTTTATATCAATGTTTAAAACAGCAATATGCTCACTGTCAAATTGATGTACTTGCGCCCAATTGGTGTCGCCCTCTGTTAGAAAGAATGCCAGAGGTGCGTCAGGCTCTTCCAATGCCCATTGGACACGGCACTTTTGGCTTGAAAGCACGCTATGAAATTGGAAAAGGTTTAAGAAATCAATATGATATGGCAATTGTGTTGCCAAATTCGCTCAAATCTGCGTTTATTCCAGTGTTTGCTAAAATTGCGTGTCGCCGTGGTTGGAAAGGGGAAAGCCGTTATTTCTTTTTGAATGATTTACGTGCAAATAAAAAAGATTACCCTATGATGGTGCAACGCTATGTGGCATTGGCCTATGAAAAAAATGCTGTGCCGACCGCTTCGCAAATGCGCTTTCCTTATCCTTATTTACAGGTAAGCAGCCAGCAAATTGAGCAAACCAAAGGTCATTTTCACGCGCAACTTGCACAGGCGCAACATCGCCCTGCTATTGGTTTTTGTCCGGGGGCAGAGTTTGGTCCAGCCAAGCGTTGGCCGCATTATCATTATGCCGAGCTTGCACAAATGCTCATTGAAAAAGGTTACAGCATTCGCCTCTTTGGTTCAGCGAAAGATGAGCAAGTGGGGGAGGAAATTCGTACCAGTTTGCCTGAAAATTTACAGCCTTATTGCTTAAATTTGGCAGGGCAAACAAGCCTTAATCAAGCGGTAGATTTGATTGCAGATTGTCAAGGCGTGGTAACCAATGATAGTGGTTTGATGCACGTTGCGGCGGCAGTGCAACGTCCACTTGTGGCACTTTATGGCCCAACAAGCCCACAATATACGCCACCATTATCTCACCAAGCGGTGATCATTCGTTTACAAAAAGGCGGATTAGAAAAAATTCGTAAAGCTAAAGATAGTGCCGAAGGCTATCACCAAAGCCTTATCGACATTACCCCAGCAATGGTAATGGAAAAATTAAACGAAATTTTACCGCACTTTGAACAGGCATAAATAAGGCATAACAATGCGAATTTGCTTAGTGAAAACCTCCTCAATGGGGGATGTAATCCACACATTGCCCGCATTGACGGATGCACAAAAAGCTTTGCCTAATTTGCAAGTGGATTGGGTGGTGGAAGAAAATTTCGCGGAAATTCCCGCTTGGCATTCTGCGGTGAAGCGCGTGATCCCGATAGCGATTCGCCGTTGGCGTAAACAGCTTTTACAACGCAACACGTGGCAAGAATGGCAAGCCTATCGTCAATTACTCCAACAAAATCAATATGATGCAGTGATTGATGCGCAAGGTTTAGTAAAAAGTGCGTGGTTTGCTGTGCGCCTAGCGCAAGGGATAAAGCACGGTTACGACAAACAGTCCGCACGCGAACCTTTGGCAGCATTGTTTTATGATAAACACTATGCCATTGATTATCAGCAACACGCGGTAGAACGCATTCGTCAGTTACTTGCACAGGTCTTGGATTATAGGTTGCCGAACCAGCAAGGGGATTATGGCATTGCACAGCATTTTGCCGTGCAACAAAGCGTGCCGCCTTATGTGTTATTGATTCACGCCACCACTCGTGCGGATAAACATTGGTGTAATCAAGAATGGAAAAAATTAGCACAAAATCTCACCGCACTTGGTTTTGCTGTGCATTTGCCTTGGGGCAATGAAAAAGAAAAACACACCGCCGAATGGATCGCGCAAGGCATTGAAAATGCCGTTGTTCTGCCTAAAATGTCCCTCACCACACTCGCCCAACAGATTGCCAATGCCAAAGCGGTGGTTTCTGTGGATACGGGATTAGCTCATCTCAGCGCCGCCTTAGATAAACCTAACCTCACCCTTTATGGCGCGACCAATCCAGAGTTAATCGGCACTTATGGCAAAAATCAATATCACTTACAAGCGCCAACAATGGCACAGATTTCTGCTGAAAAGGTAATGGAATACTTACGTCCCGTACTTTAGTGGGATGTTAATGCTGCTTGCAAGCGCCCTTGATTTTTGCTTAATAATTGTACCGCAGTGGGATAATCCACATCTGCCAGTAACATCAATATTGCTACTTTGGCGTTATTATGGGCTACGTTGAGGGTTCGCTCTGCCTGTTCAGCTGTGCAATCCGTTGCTTGCATTACGATACGCACAGCTCGCGCCACTAATTTTTGATTGCTCGCTTGCACGTCCACCATTAAATTTTGATAGCATTTCCCCATTAGCACCATACTGGCGGTAGTGAGCATATTCAACACCAATTTTTGTGCTGTGCCAGATTTTAACCGACTTGAGCCAGTGAGTACTTCCGCGCCGACGACTGTGATGATGGCAATCTCTGCGATTTGTGTCATTGGCGAATTCGCATTGCTGGCAATGGCAACGGTTGTTGCCCCTAAGGCGTTGGCATAATCCAAGCCACCTAGCACATAAGGCGTGCGTCCACTGGCGGCAATCCCGACAAGAATATCCTTTTTGTTAAAATCAATTTCTCGCAAATTTTCCACCGCACTTTGTGGATTATCTTCCGCCCCTTCAATAGGATAGCGTAAAGCCCGTTCGCCCCCAGCAATAATGCCTTTTACCATTTCGTGAGAAACACCAAAGGTAGGTGGACATTCTGAGGCATCAAGCACGCCTAAGCGCCCACTTGTGCCTGCGCCAAGATACACTAACCGCCCCCCTTGCTGAAAGGCTTGCACAATTTTTTCCACCGCCCTAGCAATTTGTGGCAAGCATTTCTCAATAGCCTGTGGCACGTTTTTGTCTTCTGCATTCATTAACTGCACAATTTTTAACGCAGAAAGCTCGTCTAAATTCATTGAATTTGGATTGCGTTGTTCTGTTGTAAGCTGAGAAAGTTGATTGAGTAATCTGTTGTCTTTCATTTTTTTATCTCTTGGGTTTCGGGCGAACACATCGGTTCGCCACTTGGGTAAAGTGCGGTGAGAAAATCACTATTTTTTGCCGCGATAATTTTTTTGTTTATCTACAAAAAGCTTAAAATAACTTCTTTAAATCATATCTCGTAGGGGGGAACTGTGTGTCCGCCCGTTTAAAAACCTCTTTTTTAATCGCGGTTTATTTTGTCAAAAACAAAAGTGCGGTAGAAATTCTGACGGTTTTCCTGCGATTAAATTTTTGGTTTCGGGCGAACACATCGGTTCGCCCTACTGGGTTTTCAGGTTTTCCTGATTTAATCATCTTTAGGATAAATCACGCCTAAACTCACTGCCTTTGTTGCCCCTGTTACACTCGGTTGGTTAGAGGGTAAATTATGTATTCGGCGATAGGCTAACCACGCAAAGGCTGCGGCTTCTAAATAATCTGCGTCTAAGCCGTAGTCTGTTGTGGTGGCAATTTGCCATTCAGGAAGTAAACGACCGAGATGCGCCATAATAACAGGATTTTTCGCACCACCGCCACAAACGAGTAATAAGCAGGGAAGATCATTGTGTTGGCTTAAATGCCGTAGCTCTTGTGCCGTGCATTGTGCGGTAAATTCTGCCAGCGTAGCTTGCACATCTTGCGGAGGCAGTGCGGTATGTTTTTGCAGAATTTTTTCTAGCCAAGTGAGATTAAATTGCTCTCTCCCCGTGCTTTTGGGTGCGGGTAAGGAAAAGTATGGATCAGCCAATAACGCTTGTAATAGAGCTGGGTAACTTTGTCCTGAAGCCGCCCATTCGCCATTTTTATCATAGCTTTTTCCTTGATGTTTCGCGATCCAACTATCTAGCAACGCATTGCCCACGCCCGTGTCGTAACCTAGCACGGGCTGGTTTGGAATAAGCACAGAAATATTGCTAATCCCACCAATATTTAACACCACGATATTTCGCGTAGGATCAGCAAACACATTATGGTGAAAAGCAGGCACAAGCGGTGCGCCCTGTCCGCCATAAGCCATATCTTTACGGCGAAAATCCGCCACAGTGGTAATGCCTGTGCGAGCAGCAATAATATTGGCATCACCCAATTGCCAAGTAAAGGGCGATTGCCCTTGCGGTGCGTGCCAAATGGTTTGCCCGTGGCAACCCACCGCCTGAATTTGTTCTGCACGGAGAGAATGTTTTGCCAAAAACTGGTTGATGCTTTCCGCATAAAGTACGCCAAGTTGATGATCGAGTTCACCAATATGGTGTAGGGTGCTTTGTCCAGAATGTAAAAGTGCGGTGAGATTTTCTCGTAAATTTGGTGGCATTGGCACAAAATCGGTGGCAATCACCTGAGCAGATTGAGCAGAAAAATCCATCAGTGCGAGATCAACGCCGTCAAGACTGGTGCCAGACATTACGCCAAGGTAATAATGAGGGAGCATAAACTTTTCCATTGAAAATTTGAATTGGCGATATTCTATTATAAAATAGCGCAGATTTTTATCTTAAACCGACAGAACAAGGATTTTTATGAACAAGTTAAGTGTAGTGATTTTGGCAGCGGGCAAAGGCACAAGAATGTATTCCGACTTGCCAAAAGTGTTGCATAAAGTCGCGGGTAAGCCAATGGTGAAACACGTTATTGATACCGCGAAACAGCTCAATGCCGATAATATTCATTTAATTTATGGCCACGGCGCAGAATTATTACAACAACACCTTGCCGATGAAAATGTAAACTGGGTGCTACAACCCGTGCAACTTGGCACAGGACACGCGATGCAACAGGCTGCGCCCTTTTTCGCCGATGATGAAAATATCGTAATGCTTTATGGCGATGCGCCACTTATTACGGCGGAAACGTTGCAAAAATTGATTGCAGCGAAACCAGCAAATGGCATTGCCTTATTAACCGCGCATTTAGCAGATCCAACTGGCTATGGGCGAATTATTCGTCAAGCGGGGAATGTGGTCGCCATTGTAGAACAAAAAGATGCCAGCCCAGAACAGTTGGCGATTCAAGAAGTGAATACGGGGGTAATGGTTTCCAGTGGTGCGAGTTTCAGAAAATGGCTAGCAAAATTGGATAATAACAATGCACAAGGCGAATATTATATGACCGATGTGATTAAATTTGCTAACCAAGACGGTTGTAAAGTGGCGGCAGTGCAAGCGGAAGATTTAATGGAAGTAGAAGGCGCGAATAACCGCTTACAACTGGCTGAGCTTGAGCGGTATTATCAACGTAAACAAGCAGAAAAATTATTGCTTGCGGGGGTAAGTTTGCGTGATCCAAACCGTTTTGATTTGCGTGGCGAAATCACCCACGGTAAAGATGTGGAAATTGACGTGAATGTGATTATCGAAGGCGTCGTAACATTAGGTAATCGTGTAAAAATCGGCGCGGGTTGTGTAATTAAAAATTGCGTGATTGGCGATGATGTGGAAATCAAGCCTTACTCGGTATTTGAAGATGCAGTCATTGGGGAAAGCGCGCAAATTGGACCTTTCTCAAGAATTCGTCCCGGTACAAAACTTGCCGCACAAACCCATATCGGCAATTTTGTTGAAGTGAAAAAATCACACATTGGCAAAGGCTCTAAAGTGAACCACTTGAGCTATATTGGCGATAGCGAAATTGGCGCAAATTGTAATATTGGGGCAGGGACGATCACTTGTAATTATGATGGTGTGAATAAATTCAAAACCGTGATTGGTGATGAGGTGTTTGTCGGTTCAGACAGTCAACTTGTTGCTCCCGTTACTATCGCGAAAGGGGCAACCATTGGCGCTGGTACAACGGTAACCAAAGATATTGCGGAAAATGAACTGGTGATCTCACGCGTTCCACAGCGTAATATTCAAGGGTGGAAGCGCCCAGAAAAACTTGCCAAAAAATAACTGGTTTACTTCATTGCTTATTACGATGATTTTTTAGTCAAAAGCGATTTTCTCACAGCACTTTACCCAGTAGGAGCGAACCGATGTGTTCGCCCGAAGCCAAGGAATTAATCGCGGAAAAATCGTCAAAATTTCTACCGCACTTTTGTTTTTGACAAAATAAAGCGCGATGAAAAAAGAGATGTTTAAACGGGCGGACACACAGGCCCGCCCCCATGAGATATGATCTAAATAAGTTATTTTAGGGTTTTGTCGATAAACAGAGACAATTATCGCGGCGAAAAATAGCGATTTTCTCACCGCACTTTATCCTGTAGGGGCGAACCGATGTGTTCAGAAATCAATCGAGGAAAAACCGTCAAAATTTCTACCGCACTTTTGTTTTTGACAAAATAAAGTGCGATGAAAAAAGAGATGTTTAAACGGGCGGACACACAGGTCCGCCCCTACGAGATATGATTTAAATAGGTTTTTTAGGCTTTTTGTAGATAAACAGAGAAAATTATCGCGGCGAAAAATAGCGATTTTCTCACCGCACTTTACCCAAGTGGCGAACCGATGTATTCGCCCGAAGCCAAGGAACTAATCGCGGGAAAACCGTCAAAATTTCTACCGCACTTTTGTTTTTGACAAAATAAAGCGCGATGAAAAAAGAGGTTTTTAAACGGGCAGACACACAGGTCCGCCCCTACGAGATATGATTTAAATAGGTTATTTTAGGCTTTTTGTCGATAAACAGAGACAATTATCGCGGTGAAAAAAAGTGAAAGTGAACGGAACATCTCGTCAATCTTTTTGACTAAATAGCGATGCCGTTATGCAACGTTCATCAACAATAAGTAATGATGCCCTGCGATAAAGTGCAGTGCATTTTATCGCTGTTTTTATTTTTAATGATCGAAAGGAAAGTTTATGACAACTGAAAATGCTCAAGCCGCAGAAAATACGGTGGATATTCAAGCGCAAACCTCAGCGTTAATTGATAAAGTTCATTCAATGGATATGAACACGCTCTTGAATGATTATGTGATCCCTTATGGTACAAAAATTTTGCTTGCCATTGCGATCTATGTGATTGGTAAAAGTATCGCTCGCTTGCTCAGCCGCTTGCTTGGTAAAGCTGTATTACATTCTACTAAAGACGAAATGTTACACAGCTTTGTCTCATCAATCAGCTATTTTTTATTCCTCTTAATGGTGATTATTGCCGCACTTTCACAGCTTGGTATCAACACCACATCCCTTGTTGCATTAATTGGCGCAGCAGGTTTGGCGATTGGTTTAGCCTTACAAAATTCCCTCCAAAACTTTGCCGCTGGGGTAATGATTTTAATCTTCAAACCTTTCCGCAAAGGGGATTTAATTGAAACGGGTGGCGTTTTAGGTTCAGTGGAACAGATTGGTTTATTAGTGCTTGAACTGCGTACCGCAGACAACAAAACGGTGTTAATTCCAAATGGTAAAGTGTTTGGGGATAGCATTACCAACTATTCTAGCAACAGCACACGCCGTATTGATTTTATTTTCGATATTGCCTACAAATCCAATATTGAACAAGCAAAAGCCATCGTAGCAAACATTTTGGCACAAGATCCACGCGTGTTGAAAGATCCTGAGCCAACCATTGCCGTGGGCGCGTTAGCGGCAAACAGTGTGCAACTGGTCGTTCGCCCTTGGGTAAACACGGCGGATTACTGGGCAGTGCATTTTGATGTCACTGAAAAAGTCAAACTTGCGTTTGATGAGGCGGGTATTGAAATCCCATTCCCACAAATGAATATTCACTTACCTGAAAATGCTGAATTGAAGGTTGAACAGAAGTAATCTTCTTATAAAAGAAAAAACGTATTTGGCTTTTGCTCAAATACGTTTTTTTATATCCATTTTTAACATTCCACATTTTTTACTGATGTAAACCTCGGGACTTTTGGCATTCTTAATTGAATACGTTCGCGGTTGATTTTTAGCGCCTGTTCCGTGGGCTGATAATCTTGCCATAGGCTAGGATCTAGGGGTAAATCCGCCGACCAAAAATATTGTACGTTAAAACCACGCGCTTGGCATTCTTGGTGTAATAAGTCATAACGTTTTTTTAGAAAGGCGAGCTTATTGAAGAAAAATCGAACGTGTCCTTCACCTAATTTGTAGTCTGCTGGTTGCCCTGTGAGGTTGTATTTCCCTTTTGCAACCGCATTGGGAATACGAGTGAGTTCACGATGCTCAGCAAGCAAGTGCTGATCACAAAGTTCTTGTGGTGGGACAACATTGATCCTTGTCATTGTTTCTCCTTACTTATGAAAAAGTTAAGCTCAAATCAATCTCTTTTAATAATTTGTTTTCAGCGATGAGATCATTTCGTACTAATGGATTCTGTGCTAAATAATTTGTGTCAAATTGGATTGTCCATTGGGCTAAAGTGCGGTCGATTTTGAGTGAATTTTTTTCACTTAATACCGTGGCTTGGCGGGATTTATTGAGCAAAATTGCTAAACGCAATAAACGCACAAGGGCGAGGATATCTTGCTCAGCATAACGAGAAAATTTAGTGAAATCCGTTCGTTTGATGTTGTTGATTTGATAGCGTACTAAGGTGGTGAGCAAGCGTTGTTGCTCTTTATCAAAGCCGGGCAGTTCCATATTTTGTAGAATGTAGGCAGAGTGCTTTTGCAAGCCTTTATGATTGATGACAATGCCCACTTCGTGTAGTCGCGCCGCCCAAAGTAGAATTTCCACCATTTCTTCTTGTAATGTACTGTTTTGCCAAGTGTGATACTGCTCCGCAAGCTGTTTGGCGCATTGATAGACCCGTTCAGATTGTGCCACATCAAGGTTAAATTGTTCTGCAAGGGCAAGGGCGGTGCGCTGGCGGATATTACTTACTTGGAAATTTTTTTCTAGGCTATACATTACGCCTTCACGTAATGCCCCGTCGGAATAACGCATTTGCTCAATACCGAATACTTCAAATACCGCCGTGAGAATGGCAAGTCCCGGTACGAAAACGTCTGCACGATCTTCGTTTAAACCGTCTAAATGTAGATCGTCAAAATGGGCGACTTGCAAGACTTTCTCGCTGAGCTGGGCTAAACGCTGGGCGGTGATAATTCCGTTGGGGTCAAGATTTGCACTAATGACTTGATAGACGGTTTTAATCGTTCCTGATGATCCTAGAACCGATTGCCAACCTAATTTGCGATATTCAAAAGCCAAATCTTCAATTTTATTCACCGCACTTTGTTTTGCGCGCTGAAAGTTTTCGGCAGAGATTTGTCCTTGAGGGAAGAATTTTTTGGCAAAGCTCACACAACCCATATGGCGACTTTCTGCAATCAGTGGATGAAAATCATCGCCGATAATCATTTCTGTTGAGCCACCGCCAATATCTACGACAAATTTTCGCCCTGTTTCTGGTTGTGTGTGAGAAACGCCAGCATAAATGGTTTTCGCTTCCATTTGTCCTGTGATAATGTTAATTGGGTAAGGAAAAACCTGCTCGGCTTGGCGTAAAAATTCTGCATTATTGACGGCGGTACGTAGGGTGAATGTTCCCACCACATTGACATTTTCAGCCTTAAAACCTTGTAGCCGTTCAGCAAAGAGGGCAAGACAATTGACTCCACGTTGAATCGCCTCTTGGCTTAAGTGATTATTTTCATCTAGCCCTTCAGCAAGTTGAACTTTTTGTTTGAGGCGTGAAAGCACTTGGATTGAGCCATTAATAATGCGGGCGATAATCATATGAAAGCTGTTTGAACCCAAATCAATGGCTGCGATTTCCCGTGCTTCGCCACGCTGATGTAAATAATCAGAGGCTTTGGTTAGAAGGTTTTCGTTATTCATAAAATTGCCCTAAAATTCAAAATGATAAAGTAGATCAAAGGCTTGATTTACCCCTGAAACAGATTGTAAATAAAGCTGTGGTAACAATTTGTAGCGTACCGTAAATTCAGCTAGGCCGTCAAATAAGCCCACACCGTATTTAAGCTGTAGGCGTGGGGTAATGTTACCGCTGACAGTCACTTTTGAACTATCGCCCACCCCTTGCGTGCCTAGACTGAGGTTTTGAACGCCAAAGGCCTCACCAATTCCGCCAACCAATTTTCCACTTTTCGCTAAGCCCATACCAAGTAATGCCGCCCCGATCGAACCACCCGAACCGGCCTCTCCACTATTTTCTAGTGAACGCCCTGTTAGTAAATAAGAAAGGGCTTCATCTTGTGAACTTGCTGGATCAGAAAACACGGTAACTTGTGGCGTTGTCGCTAAGCCGATCACTTTTACCCCAGCGGTAATGTTGCTATTTTCCATCGCCGTTGGATTGCGAATCGCCTCAATATTTAACATCGGCTGGGAAGGCAAGCCAGAAAAACTAATTTGTCCTTTACGGATTAATAAATCTTGCCCATAGGCGGCATAGCGTCCATTTTTGAGATAAATTTGCCCGAATAACCCCAATTTTCCTTTATCTTGTTTAACTGAAAGCAAGCCGTTTAAGCTCGTGTTTAAGCCGTAAGCGTTGAGGGTAACATCATTACCAATACTAATTTTCAGATCAGAACGAATCTCCATACCGCTTTTCGTACGTGCTTTAATTTCACCGTTTTTTAGCCCCACTTTGGTTTTATCCGGGCCGTCTAAAATCACTTCATCGCTACTCACCGCAACGGCGCTGTCGGGTAATTGTTCAATGGCAATTCTTGCCCAAGGAATATCGACTGTACCAGAAATATCTAGCAGTTTTGGATTGGCGTTGAGTTCTACATTTGGGCTAATTTTTAATTTTGCCATTGATGGAATATTCACATTAAAGCGATCCGCTTTCGCCTGCACGTGGGTGTTCCAATGATCTATATCCTTCCAATCGGCGTTGCCCGTAATGTCTAAACGGCTTTCGGGACTTTCCACATAGCCTTGTAACGTCGAACGATTGCCGGCAAAACGCATAGATAAATTACCATCTTTAATAGTAAATGGCAGAGATTTCATCGTTGCAGTGAGATGGTTTACATCAAAATTACCGTGAATCAGTGGGCTATTGAGATTGCCACCGAAAGTTAAGTCGGCTGCAATTTCACCCTTTACCTTTTCACCACTGGAAAGCAGTTGATTGGCTAAATTGAGGTTTAAACGATGAATACTCAAGCTTCCTCCTAAGGTACGAGATTTGGCTAAATCTTGTAATTTTAGGTTGCTGGTCACTCGCCCCTGATCCGCTAAATCAATGGCGGAATCTAAATTCAGGTTGTTGTTTTCCATTTGTGCGTTAATATCCACTTTTGGAATGGCAAGGTTAAAGGTGCGATAATCAATTTTCTGCGCCACAGATAAATGATTGCCCGTTACTTGCACATTCAGCTTAAGTGGTTTATCACTAAACCACGCCACCGATCCCTGACTTTGTAATTGCCCTTTGATCTGCGTTTGGTTTTGTTCTTTATCTAATAATTTGTTGATTAGTGCTAAATCTAATTTACGCACTTGGAATGGCACCTCACCGTTTTTTCCAGCGGTGAAAGTTTGTGGAAAACACAGTTCAATATCACTGTTTAACCAACAATGTGAGGAAACGGTAGCTGCAATCTTATTTTGATTATAATTTACAGTAATTCCTTGATTTGTCTGCCATTTCCCAACAGGTGATTGAATATCTATGCCGCTAATTTGTCCTTTCCAGTTTTGTGAAGTGCGGTCGAAATTTCCCACAATTTTTAGATTGGCTGCCACGGGTTTGCCTTGTGATTGCAGTTGTAGTTGGTGATTTTTTTCATCGCCCGATAACGCAAGGGTTGCTTGGTTAATGGCTACATCAGCATATTTCAAGCCTGCGACATTGGCATTTAACTCACCGCTAATGATTTGATGTGAGCGAATATCCCCTTTAATCGCGAATTTATTCAGCTGTAATTGTTGGAAGTGAATATTGTTACCTGTTAAATCCACGCTTAAATTTGGCTCGCGAATATCCCCTTTTAATTTGGCATAACCAAATAAGGTGGCAGAAAGTTCAGGCAATAAACCACGTAAATTTGGTGCGTGAATATCAAGGGATAAATCGGATTGTTGGCTAATTTCCCCTTGCATTGCAATGCGGTTTTCACCGTAATTAAGTAACAGATTTGGCACACTTAACCATTTGGTGCTATCCGCACTCAGTTTCCCTTTTAGGCTTAATGGCTGGCGTGAAAGCGTACCGTTAATTGTTAAATCTGGTACTTGAATAGCCCAATTTTGCTCGTCAATTTGTCCTTGTGAGCTGAAATTGCCTGACAACAACGCTGGCATTGATGGTAAATATGGGGTGAGATTTAATTGTGAAAAATCCACCGCACTTTGCCATTGCACGCCTTTTTGCCAGTTTACTTCACCGCTTAGATGAGCATTACCTTGTAAGGCATTAAGTTCAAATTGTTCAATACTTACCTGCCAAAGTTTACCGTGAAGTTGGCTTGCCAGCTGTGTTTTTGGGGCGCCCATTCCTGAAACCTCTGCATTAAGCTGAGCGTGGTAAGCAAGCAAATCTCCGTTGAGATTAAGCATAACATTTTGTACTTTGAGTGGATCTTTTTCTTTTTTATCAAAAGGATACTGTAAGTTTTTACTCGTTAATTTGAGATCAAAAGGTGTTTTTTCTTGGTTGAGTGCGATATTCCCCACCAGCTCTGCATTAATATCCCCTTTGCTTTGCAAATGAAGTTGCGTTTGCCCACGCAATTTTCCAGAAAGTTGCACGTTGAGATCCGCTTGTGGGATTGTTAATGGTGCATAGCCTTTCAGTTGGCTATTAAGTTGAAAATTAAGAGGAAAATCTTCATCCAGTTGCATTGTGCCTTGCCCTTCTAACGTTCCCACTGAGCTTGTGATATTCAGGCTCTGCAGTTGAATTTGATCGCCTGTGGCATCGGCTTTTATTTGTAACGAAGGGACATCAATCTGTTGTGCATCAGCGGGTGTGGATTCATTTTTCGCCGTGTTATTTTGGCGGTTAAAATGGGGTTGATATTGCCAGTTTTTACCTTGAATATCCGTAATATGCAAATCGAAAGGCAGTTCAATTTTGCTTAAATTGGCAAGCAATGCGGGGGTAAGTGTCTGTTCTAGCTGTTGCCAATCAATGGTTTGCGCCGTTGGTTTGGTTGATTTTACCGCGATTTTTTCTGCGTTTTTTTCTTCTTCTGATAAGGCGTAAGTTTGCACTAACAAATCATTAATGTATGTTGGTGCAAGGGTAAAACCGCTTTCATTATTTAGGCTAAGTGCGGTGGAAAAATGAGCTAAATTGATTTGTGTTTGATCGATATTTAACGCTAAATCCTGCACTTGCACATTATCTACTTGTACTGCCACAGGGAGGTGGATTTTTTTCATTGGGCTAGGATTGTTATCCTTTTCTTCTGAAGGCGGAAGCCGTGAGGTATCAATCTGAATTTTCGGTTGTTGAATGCTGAGATCATTCAGGCAAATTTTGGCTTTTAACAAGCAAGCTAAATCCAGTTGCAGATGGGCTTGTTGAACTTGAGTATCGATGCCCTCTGACTGAAATTTCACATTATGCAGGGTGAGTCCATTTTGCAAGCCGCCTTCCACTTGCTCAATAGAAAGGCTATCCATAAGTTTATCAACAAGCTGAATAAGACCGCGCTGACCTTGGCTAGTCGCAAGAGTGGCAAGCAAGACAAAAATGGGTAAAAAAATCACCGCACTTAGGCATAGTAACATTCGCCATAGGGAACGTTTTTTCTTTGGTGAAGGGGATTGTTCCGTCTGATTTTCTCCGCTTTGCTGTTCAGCAGTTTGATGTTGTGTCTCTTGGCTGGACGGCATTGGTTGTTGCGTTTCTTTTGTCATTTTTTCTGCCTATAATTCTGAACCTAACCCAATGTAAAATTGCACATTTTTACTTTTGTCTTTATCCCGAACGGGCGTGGCAATATCCAATTTTACTGCGCCAATTGGTGATGCCCAACGTACCCCGATGCCTGCGCCATAACGTAATTCATCAACGGAGTACGTATTTGCTGCAAGCCCTGTATCCGCAAAGGTGGCGAGCCACCAGTTTTCATAAACTTGGTATTGATATTCCAAACTTCCAGCCATAAGGTGAGTTCCCCCTATAAGCTGTCCATCAGAATTTTTAGGTGAGATTTTTTTATAGCCGTAACCACGCACACTGCGATCGCCCCCAGCAAAAAAACGAAGTGCGGGGGGAATTTTCTCAATATTTTTGGTGTGCAACCAACCAATTTCACCTCGTAAAACAAATCGATGATTATCGGCAAAGGTACGAATCCAAGCGCTAGACGCCTGAATTTTTAAGAAATTTGCATCAGAAAGCCATAATTTACGTCCTAAATCCACCGTCAAACGCTGTGCATCGCCCCAAGTGGGGAATAATCCTCCTTTTAAGCGTGTTCGGCTGATTGAGCCTGTTGGGTAAACCAGCCACGTTCTATCAGAATGATCGGCTTGGGTAAAAGAATCATAACGTACACGCAATCCTAGTGCGTGTTGCCAGCCAGAAACGCGATTCCAATAACGTAATGCGGCAAAGGTGCCTGACGACGTTTCGGTATCATTTGTTTTTTCACGTTCATAACCGGTGGAAAATTCATAATAATAACGTAGGGGATTTTTTAACAATGGCATTTTATATACCGCTTCCACCGTTTGTTTCGGTGCAGAAGCATACAGATTAAAACGGAAGCTATGCCCACGACTGTTGATCCAAGGTTTTGTCCAGCCCCATTGGAAACGAGGTCCTACATCGGTGGAATAACCGATACCGAGATCCATCGCATTTTTTTTGCGTGGCGTGAGTAACACATCGACATCAACGATTTTGTTTTTTTCATCAAGGTGAGGTTGCACTAACACGGAGCTAAACCAGTTAGTCGAGGTATAATCATTGGTAAAGTTTGAGAGATCATTAATTAAATAAGGTTGCCCTTCTTTAATTTCCATCATATTACGCAAATAATCTTCGCGAATTTGTGAGCGTTCAAAGGTAAACTTGCCGAAGCGATAACGTTCGCCACTATCAAAAATAATCTTCCACCAGCCTTGATAGGTGGAAGGGCGAACTAAAAGCTGGGAAACATTAAAATCTGCATCGAAATAGCCTCGGGCTAGGGCTAATTGTTGTAATTCACTTTTGTAATCTTCGTATTTGGAGTGATAAAGCAATTCCCCAAGTTTGGGTAATTTTTTATTCAATGCTTGAAAAGTGTCATCTTCCTTTGCTTGTCCCAAAATTTGAATATCCATTCCCGTCAGCAAAACAGGTTTACCTGCATTGACATCGGCGATGAGAACAGGGCGTTTTCCCCCTTTCGCAGGTTGCAAGGTGAAATCAATATTAATGTTGTAATAGCCGTAAACGCGCAAGGCTTTTTTGATCGCTTCGCTTACGATATATTGATAGCGTTCTGAACCATCGGCTTCTTCAGGATCGATCATCTTGGTGTAAATATCGACATTCTCAATGGCTTTTACCCCTTTTACACCAATGACTTTGAGATCGACAGTATGCTCAGCGTAAACATTTAGACTGGTTAAAACACAAGTCGCCAGCAAACTCAGCACACTGAGTGAATGGCGTTTTTTCTGCTGTAATAATTTCATAATGTTCCCCAATAATCTTGTGTTAGTTTACGTTTTCGCAATGTGCTTCGCAAATATTCAACGCTAAAGTGCGGTATTTTTTAGTGAAATTTTTTGTTATTTTGATAATACTGTCTATGAATGTACTAAATGGCGTTTGCGGATGCCTAAAAGTAGCAAAGTACCGCCATAAATCAGTGCGGCGAGTGCGATGAGCCACACTAGCCAGTGAATACGCTGAAGCAATGCCATTTGTTGCCACTGAATTAAACTTGGGCAATAGTGCCAAACCACAGCCCCCATTATTAGCCCAGCGGTAAAAACTTTGACAAAAAACACCGCACTTTGTTTACTAAAGTGATACACATTGGCTTGCGCCAGACCACGGTAGAGTAAATAGGCATTTAAGGTAGCAGACATTGCCGAGGCAATGGCAAGGCCAACATAACTAAATGGAATCGCAAGCAGGTTGAATGCCATATTGCTCACCATCGCAATAATACCGATTTTCACCGGCGTTTTGGTATCTTGACGGGCATAATAGCCATTGGCCAGAATTTTGATTAGCATAAAACTGAGTAACCCCATATTAAATGCCCATAAAGAATAAGACGCGGCTTGCACATCAGAAAATAAAAATTCACCGCGCATAAAGAGAACGAGTAACATTGGTTGGGCGAGTACTCCGATGCCAATCATTGCTGGCACACCAAGCAATAAAATCATTCGCACTCCCCAATCCATCGTGTTACGAAAATCCAGCGCACTTTTTTCTGCATTATCTGTACGATTAACGTGGTGGCGCGCGAGTGTTGGCAAAATCACAGTAGAAATCGCAATACCAAATAACCCAAGAGGAAATTCGAGCAAGCGATCGGAATAATAAAGCCAGCTGATGGATCCTGTCATCAAGAAACTGGCGATAAAGGTATCAAGCAATAAATTGATTTGACTGACGGAAACCCCGAATAAGGCTGGGAGCATCAGTGTGCGGATTTTTTTTACCCCTTCATCATTCCACGCCCATTTCGGTTTTACTAATAATCCCGCTTGTTTTAAAAAAGGCAATTGAAATAAAAACTGCAACAAACCACCAATAAAGATCCCAATGGCAAGCGCAAGATCTGGGCTGGCAGTGTGGGGGGCGAGGAAAAGGGCGGCGCAAATCATTGCAATATTAAGTAACACGGGCGAAAATGCCATTACACCAAATTTACCTAGCGTGTTTAAAATTGCCCCCGATAAGGCAACAAAGGTAATAAACCATAAATAAGGAAAGGTAATTTTGAGTAACAGCGAGGCTTGCTCAAATTTCACCCCATTTACCCCATCATTCAACCAATCAATAAACCAGCCCGTGCCGAAAATGGCGGCAACCACTGGAGAGAAAACCATCGCAAAGGCGGTAACAAGGGTGACTAAGCCCCCTAATGTTCCCGATACTTTACTGATAAATTGTTGCGTTTTGTTGAGATCACCTGTTTTTTGGTATTCTGCTAAGACAGGGACAAAGGCTTGGGAAAATGCCCCTTCAGCAAATAAACGGCGTAAAAAATTAGGGATACGGTTGGCGAAAAGAAACACATCAGCACTTAAACCCGCCCCAATAATGTGGGCGATAATCACATCTCGTACCAGTCCAAGCACGCGAGATAATAAAGTCATTGTACTGACGATAATGCCAGATTTTAATAATCGTTTACTCAAAATTGCTTTCTCATCAAGAAAAATTTGGCTTAATTGTATAGAAATTTCGTTTTTAAGCTATATTCTAGGCAAAAAAACTGATAAAATTCGCCCACATCGTTTCGGTGGGCTAATTTCAAGCCAAATTTTTAGCGAACGATGCAAATTTTTCGGTTGTGTCTCACCGAGCCTCAGACAGTATTTAATAAATTGTTTTATTGACAATTGTATAGAGAAAAGGCATAGTTCACGCCTTTATTTGTAAATTCAACAGAAATTTTAGGAGTTTGACCTTGGCTAATATCAAGTCAGCTAAAAAACGCGCGATTCAATCAGAAAAACGTCGCCAACACAATGCAAGCCAACGCTCTATGATGCGTACTTACATTAAGAAAGTATATGCTGCAGTTGCTGCAGGTGAAAAAGCGGTTGCACAAGCGGCTTTCTTAGAAATGCAAAAAGTTGTGGACCGTATGGCATCTAAAGGCTTAATCCACAAAAATAAAGCAGCAAATCACAAATCTAAATTATCTGCTCAAATTAAAAAATTAGCATAATTTAAGATTAAAAAATTTAGCAAAATTAAACCGCACTTTTAAAAGTGCGGTTTTTTTATGCTTTATTTTTAAATCGTCTGCGTTTGCGATGATAGGTTAAACGGTTTGTTGGAGAGGATGGCTTTTTAACCGGTTGTGAAAGCTCAAGTTGTTTGCGTTTCACTCGGCGATAACGGCTCAAAAAATAATGAATGGAACTGGCAAATAGCACGCCAGTGAGAAACACAATAATGATCTCACCGTAAAGACGGTTAAAAATCAGGTTGATTTTGCTTTGTGTCGTTTGTCCATATTTATTATTGAAGGTAACACGCAAAAAACCTTCTACCCCCTCAGAAGAATAAATTGGTTCAACAATTTGCTGATTGATGATTTCTTTTGCTACGGGCTGATCAAGCCCTAATTGCAGACGTAACAATGAAGCATTGGAACTCTGTGCTAACAGCTCGCCCCGCTGAGAATAAACCGAGGCGTCAAGGATAAAATCTTCTTTCACAAAATTATCCAAGTTTTCGGTTAGTTGTTCTGATTTTGCATTATTGAGCAAGAGCATTGAAAATAAATTCGCTTGCTGACGCACTAATAAATGGGAAAGATTGGTGACTTGGTTAATACTGGCTAATTGTGATCCTAGCTTAAATTGCTGCACGCCGAATAAAATCACGCCCATTATGCCAAGGCAAAATAAGATGATGATAAAAATCATCGCAATTTTTAGTGCTTTTTCTTTAATAAGTTGCACGTTATTTTCCCCAAGATTTCACAAAATAAGCTAGAATAAGGCGTTATTTTAGTCTATTTATGATTGCACGACACAATAAATCGTAAAAATGCCGATAATTTACAGGATTTTCTATGCAAACACAAAATCTCAGTCAATTACAACAACATTATCCTAATCTACCTTGCCCGTGGCAAAAGGAACAACCTGCTTCCACAGGACAAGATTATTTTATGCTTTATGGTGAAACATTAAGTCTTGCCAAGTTACAGCAATTCCAACAAAAGTGCGGTGAAAATTTTATCATTTTTGACTATTGGCTCGAAGGGCATTATCTTGCAGTGCTATTACAAGGTCATTGGCAATCACAATGGCAAGCCTACGCACAGCAATTAGAGGTGGATATTGCATTACTCAATTTTTCTGCTCATTTGCAGAAAAAAGGCTTATTAGTGATGGATATGGATTCCACCGCCATTCAAATTGAGTGTATTGATGAAATTGCGAAATTGGCTGGCACCGGTGAGCTGGTATCTGAAATCACCGAGCAAGCAATGCGTGGTGAATTAGATTTTGAGCAAAGCTTGCGTCGCCGTGTCGCTACATTAAAAGGGGCGAAGGAAACAATTTTGCAACAAGTGCGAGAGAAATTACCACTCACCTCAGGTTTACGCGAAACCATTCAAGGTTTGCAAAAATATGGTTGGCGAACGGCAATTGCTTCAGGCGGCTTCACTTATTTTGCCGATTATTTAAAAGCCGAATTAGGGCTTGATGCAGCAGTTTCCAATCAATTTGAGATTGTGGACGGAATTTTAACCGGTGAAGTACAAGGTCGCGTAGTGGATGCGCAATATAAAGCGGAAACCTTACGTCAATTAGCCGAACAATATGGCGTGCCAATGGAAAACACGGTTGCTATTGGTGATGGCGCGAATGATTTACCAATGATGAACGTCGCAAATTTAGGGGTGGCATTCCACGCTAAACCGAAAGTGCAACAACAAGCACAAATTGTGGTAAACTTTGCCGACTTAACCGCACTGTTATGTATTTTAGGTGCGAATGACCGAATAACGAAAAACGAGGAGTAATGATGCCTTCATTTGATATTGTTTCTGAATTAGACGCACACGAAGTGCGTAATGCGGTAGAAAATGCCAACCGTGATTTAGCAAACCGTTGGGATTTCCGCAATGTGCCTTCTTCTATCGAACTAAACGAAAAAAATGAAACCATTAAAGTCGCAAGTGAATCGGATTTCCAAGTGGAGCAATTGGTGGATATTTTGCGTAATGCCTGTATTAAGCGTGGCATTGATTCTGCGTCATTGGCTATTCCTACTGAATACGAGCATAGCGGAAAAACCTTCAGTAAAGAAATTAAGCTGAAACAAGGGATCGAAACGGAGATGGCAAAAAAGCTCACTAAGTTGATCAAAGAATCTAAGCTCAAAGTGCAAACTCAAATTCAAGGAGAGCAAGTGCGTGTTACAGGAAAATCTCGTGATGACTTGCAAGCAGTGATCCAATTAGTGAAAAATGCCGAACTAGGGCAACCTTTCCAATTTAATAACTTCCGTGATTAAAAGGAAGATCATATTCGCTTAATGCCGCATATTTATGCGGCGCTTTTATTGGGTGAAAAACGCAATGTGCGGTTGTTTTTATTGGCGTTTTAGCGGAAAGCCGTTAAACTATGCCGACAGTTTTAGCAAAGGAATAATGAATTTATGGCATTACTTGATGTATTGATTTACCCCGATGAGCGCCTTAAAACCGTCGCGCAACCGGTGGAAAAATTTGACCAAGAATTACACCAGTTGATTGAGAATATGTTTGAAACAATGTATCACGAACAAGGGATCGGCTTAGCGGCAACCCAAGTTGATGTACACCGTCGTTTGATTGTGATCGACATTGAAGGCACGAAAGAAAATCAAATTGTGTTAATTAACCCTGAAATTATCGAAAGTTCTGGCGAAACAGGCATTGAAGAAGGTTGTTTGTCTTTGCCCGGAATGAACGGCTTTGTGCCACGCAAAGAAAAACTTACAGTACGCGCATTAGACAAAAACGGTAAAGATTTTTCACTTAATGCCGATGGCTTATTGGCGATCTGTATCCAGCACGAAATTGATCATTTAAATGGTATTGTTTTTGCCGATTATCTTTCTCCGCTTAAGCGTCAGCGTATGAAAGACAAACTGACCAAGCTGAAAAAACAGTTGCAAAAAGCCTAACTGTTAATAAAAGAAAACCTGCGATTAAGCAGGTTTTTTGTTGGAAAAATTGACTCAAAAAGCACCGCACTTTATTTGATGGGCTTTTCCTTTTGGGCGGCGTAGGCGGCACCTTTAGCCAGCATTCGCAGTTGTAAGATCACCCGTTCTTTGAGCAACTCACGCTCTTCCTTATTCATATCCAACGCGTTTGCGCCCGCAGTAAATACCAGCGTAACAATGCCTTCTGCTTGGATATACGCAATGTGGCGTGAATAGCCATTACGTTCGGCGATATATTCTGCCAGTTCATCAATAAAATGTTTAATCTCGCGTGCTGCCGCTGTGCGGAAAGCGTGCGAAGTACCAGAGCTTTCACGCAATAAAAGACGGAAAACGTTAGAGCTGTGCGTGATAAATTCAAAGAAAGTATTGACCGAAATCACAATGACGCTTCCACCATTTTCTAGCCGTTTGCGTGCTTGGCGCATTAATTGGCGGAGCATTAGACCGGCTTCATCAACCATTTCTAATCCGAGTTCGTCCATATCGCGAAAATGGCGATAAAAAGAGGTGGGGGCAATGCCTGCTTCTCTCGCCACTTCACGCAAGCTCAGATTGGAAAAACTTTTTTCTGCGCTGAGCTGATTAAACGCGGCACTGATTAATGCACGTCTGGTTTTTTCTTTTTGAATTGCGCGAACACCTGCCATTTTGCCCTCTTATTTTTGCTGAAGGATTGGGGAGATAATCTGACTAATGGTGTTTGCCACACGTTCATAACGCATTCTTAGCGGTGAGCCGGGACGATAAATTAATGCCACAGTGCGTGAAGGCTCAGGCACACAAGGAAGGTATTTTACTCCAGTTCGGTTCCCTTCGTTTAATACCGCAAGCTCCGGCATTAACGTCATTCCTGCATTGGCAGAAACCATATTGCGTAAGGTTTCAAGGCTGGTGGCTTGGAAATGTGGATTTTCTTTTGCCCCTGCGGTGAAGCAATAGCCTAGCGCTTGATCACGCAAGCAATGACCGTCATCTAACATCAGCATTTCACAACCTTTCAATTTGTCCATTGGGATACTTTTCTCTTTCGCCCAAGCGTGTTCTTGAGAAATGGCAAGCAACATTTTTTCTTTAAATAATGGCACTTCAATAAAGGCTTCTGTTTCTGGCACAGTGGCAAGAATGGCACAGTCTAAACGTCCACTTTCTAGTTGTTCTAACAACTGGTGAGTTTGTGCTTCATATAAAAATAGCTCTAAATCAGGAAAGGCTTGTTTCAGCGCTGGCATAATGTAAGGTAAAAGATAAGGCCCAAGAGTTGGAATCATTCCAATATGTAATGGCCCAGTCATTTCTTTACCTTGATTGCTTGCCATTTCTTTTAGCACTTTGACTTCACGTAATACGGTGCGGGCTTGTTCTACAAGAAGTAAACCCGATTGAGTAAATAATACTTTACGGCTAGTACGTTCTAATAAAATAATGCCCAGTTCATCTTCCAACTTGCGGATTTGTCCGCTTAAGGTTGGTTGGCTAACGTGGCAAGCATCGGCAGCACGGCGAAAATGTTTATGTTCGGCGAGTGCGACTAAATATTCTAAATCACGGATATTCATATTTTCCTCAGCTTTCCTCATCATAGAAAGGAACAATTAAAAGGATAGGTATTAATCGTTTGTAACTATATCACGATTTTCACTATAATTCACCCCGTCAATAAGAAATCATTACTTTAATCGCAATAGGAGAAAGATGATGACAGCAACAATGGAAGGAAAAAAAGTTCCTCAAGTAACATTCCATACTCGTCAAGGTGATCAATGGGTTGATATCACCACCTCAGAATTATTTGATAACAAAACGGTCGTGTTATTTTCATTACCGGGCGCATTTACCCCAACTTGTTCATCAACACACTTACCACGTTATAATGAATTAGCTTGTGAATTTAAAGCATTAGGTGTGGACGATATTATCTGTTTATCCGTAAACGATACCTTCGTAATGAACGCGTGGAAAGCGGATCAAGAAGCAGAAAACATCACCGTAATTCCAGATGGTAACGGTGAATTTACTGAAGGTATGGGTATGCTCGTTGATAAAGATGACCTTGGTTTTGGTAAACGTTCTTGGCGTTATTCAATGCTTGTGCGTAATGGCGTGGTGGAAAAAATGTTTATTGAGCCAAATGAACCGGGTGATCCGTTCAAAGTCTCTGATGCCGATACAATGATCAAATATTTAAAACCTGATTGGCAAGCAAAACCTTCGGTATCAATCTTCACTAAACCGGGTTGCCCATTCTGTGCAAAAGCAAAAGGGTTATTAAAAGTGAAAGGTTACACCTTTGAAGAAATCGTGTTAGGCCGTGATGCAAGTACCATTTCTGTGCGTGCTATTACAGGTAAAACAAGCGTACCACAAGTCTTCATCGGTGGAGAATACATTGGCGGTAGCGACGATTTAGAAAACTATTTCGCAAAATAAATATTAATCCCATAGCATAAATTAGAAACTTCCTATAAAAACCTTTGGCTAATCCTTGTGATTAGCCTTTTTTCTGTGTTTAATAATGAGGCGGCGGCGTTTCTTCTGCTTGACTCGCAATATTGGAAGGTTGCAAATCTTTTAACTTCGCCGCTAAATGACGTAGCTGTAACTGCATTTTCTCAAGTATAAATTGTTGTTCCACCAAGGCTTGGTTTAACTCCTCAATAGCGTGTTCCTGAAATGCCACTTTTGTTTCTAATTCGGCAATTTGTTTTGCGTGTTCAAGTTGAATTTGCATAAATAATCCTTAAATAATGGTTGTTAAATTGTGCAATACAATTTAACCTATCAAAAATTCCGATTCATTATAAAGGATGATAAACAATGTTAAAAATTCAAAAATTCTCTCTTATCACCCTCGCATTAAGTGCGGTGGTTTCTAGCTCCGTTTTTGCTGATCAAGCAACGGATAAAAATTTCAATGATGAAGCTTCTTATGTGGTGGGTTATGCCACAGGAAAACAATTCCTTGAGACCTTAATTAATGATCAAAAAGATGTGATCAATTATGACAAAACCCGTGTATTACAAGGGGTAAAAGATGCTTTAGACGGAAAAGGCGATCTCACCGAACAACAAGTTCAAGAAAAATTAAAAGCGATTGGCGACAAAGTCTATGAAGCACGTCAAGCAAAAGTGAACGCTGAAAATGAGAAATTCGCCGCTGAATTTATGAAAAAAGAGGGCGCGAAAAAAACTGCTTCTGGCTTAATGTATCGCATTGAAAAAGCAGGCGAAGGCGTGGCGATCAAACCTGAAGATAAAGTGAAAGTACATTACACAGGAAAATTAGCAGATGGCACGGTATTTGACAGTTCTGTTGAACGTGGTCAGCCAGCAGAATTCAAATTAAATCAAGTCATTAAGGGCTGGACGGAAGGACTTCAGCTCGTGAAAAAAGGCGGTAAAATTGATTTATTAATTCCTGCTGACTTAGCTTATGGTAAACAAGGCGCAGGTCCAATTCCACCAAATGCAACGTTATATTTTACGGTTGAAGTATTAGACGTAATCCCTGAGAAAAAATAATCAAAAATGACCGCACTTTATTTCTTAAAAGCAAAGTGCGGTCGATTTTTCCATCATTTTGAGAAAAAACCAATGCTAACAGATAGACGCCCTTTTACGGATGAAGATCGTGCTATTTTAACCTCTTATGTCGCAGTAGTAGATGGTGTGAGTGCATTAATCGGCAGCCATTGTGAAATTGTGCTACATTCTCTTGAAGACTTTGAGCATTCTGCCATTTGCATTGCTAACGGGCATAATACCCATCGTCGAGTTGGCTCGCCCATTACGGATTTTGCGTTGAAATCGCTCAAAACAATGCAAACGGAGAATGTTTCCAAGCCCTATTTTACCCGCGCAAAGGGTAACGCATTGATGAAATCAGTGACCATTGCGATTCGTAATCGTGAAAAACGGATCATCGGTTTATTATGTATCAATATCAATTTAGATGTCCCCGTGAACCAATTTATTCAAGCATTAATGCCACCTGCGGAACAACATTCTGCTTCAGAAGTGAATTTTGCCAGTTCTGTTGAGGAATTAGTTAGCCAAACCATCGAACAAACGGTAGAAGAAATTAGCACCGATCCCCAAGTTGCGAATAACAATAAAAATCGTCAAATTGTCCTTTCTTTATATGAAAAAGGCATTTTTGATATTAAAGATGCAATTAATTTAGTGGCGGAACGCTTAGATATTTCTCGTCATACCGTGTATTTGTATATTCGCCAAATTAAACAAGATGAGCTTAAATAATGCGTTATGTCATCGCCGTAAAACAGCCTATTTATGGTTCACAAGGTGCATTTCTTGCCTACCAACTTGCCCAAGCCTTGATTGAAAAAGGGCATCAAATCAGCCAAGTATTTTTTATGCAAAATGGGGTAAGCAACGGCAATGGTTTTGTCTATCCCGCCAATGACGAATTTAATTTACAACAACATTGGCAAACCCTGAGCAAACAGCATAACATTCCTTTGCATCTTTGTATTGCCGCTTCACAACGCCGAGGTATTGTGGACGCATTAAGCAGCAAAGATAAACAACAAAATAATTTAGCAGAAAACTTTGTGTTAGCCGGACTTGGCGAATTTAGCCAAGCATTATTGCAAGCAGATCGAGTGATAACCCTATGATTAAACTGGCTTTTGTATTTACCCAACCGCCTTACGGCACAGCAACAAGCCGAGAAGGTTTAGATGCCCTACTTGCCGCCACTGCTTTTTGTGATGAAAGTGAAATTGCCGTATTTTTCTTAGATGACGGGATTTTTAATTTAATTGCTTATCAAAAAAGCGAAGAAATTTTACAAAAAAACGTGAGCCAGCCTTTTAAATTACTCGATTTATACGATATTGAACAGCGTTATCTGTGCCAACAATCGGTGCAAGCCTTACAGCTTGAAAAAACAAATTGGCTGATTGATTGCGAAATACTCCCCCGTGCCGTGTTGATGGAAAAATTACAACAGGCAGAAAAAGTACTGACATTTTAACCTGTTTCGTTTCATTCTTTTTTCAGGAAATCATTATGCTTTATACCTTCGCCAAAGCGGATTACGACAGCCAAACCCTCGCCCGTTATTTTGCTCATTTCACCCAACAAGATTGCCTTGTATTGTGGCAAGACGGTGTACTTCTTCCCCTCAAACACCCTGAACTTTTCGCGCAATTAAGCCAGCCTTATTATGTGCTAGAAAACGACATTCACGCCAGAAATTTACAAAAAATCGCACCGCACTTTGTGAATAACGATGAAAATAAAGTGCGGTTAATTTCTTTGCAGAATTTAGTGGAACTCACTGAGCAATATTTCCCACAGGTGGGGTTGTAGGCAACTTAATGATCAGGTGGGAGGCTTCACCCTTTGCTTGTTCTATGACTTGACATTCTTACTCTCTAAGATTAAAATTCGGCGTCTATCTATTCTAAGGTAGAACAAAAAGTAAACATTCTTTTATGAATAACAATTAATAAACTGGAGCTTTTTTAATGGCAACTATCAACCAATTAGTACGTAAACCGCGTGTGAAAAAGGTTGTAAAAAGCAACGTTCCTGCATTAGAGGCTTGCCCGCAGAAACGTGGCGTGTGTACTCGTGTGTACACAACTACACCTAAAAAACCGAACTCAGCATTACGTAAAGTGTGCCGTATTCGTTTAACAAATGGTTACGAAGTAACTTCTTATATCGGCGGTGAAGGTCATAACCTTCAAGAGCACAGCGTTGTGCTTATCCGTGGCGGTCGTGTTAAAGATTTACCAGGTGTGCGTTATCACACTGTGCGTGGTGCATTAGACTGTGCTGGCGTTAAAGATCGTAAACAAGGTCGTTCTAAATACGGCGTTAAACGTCCTAAAGCTTAATGGTTCTCCGTTAAGTAAGGCCAAACGCTAATTAAATTAAATAATTATCATAAACTCCAGTAAACGTAAGATCTCTTACACAAAGAGTTTTGGATAATCCTGAAGATTAAAAAACGGAGAAATTGCAATGCCACGTCGTCGTCGTATTGAACCACGCAAAATTCTTCCAGATCCAAAGTTCGGATCAGAATTACTTGCGAAATTTATTAATGTATTAATGGTAGATGGTAAAAAATCTATCGCAGAATCAATCGTTTATGGTGCGTTAGAAACCTTAGCGCAACGTACAGGTAAAGAAGCTTTAGAAGCATTTGAAATCGCACTAGAAAACGTACGTCCAACCGTTGAGGTTAAATCTCGCCGTGTTGGTGGTTCTACTTATCAAGTGCCAGTTGAAGTGCGCCCAGCTCGTCGTAACGCATTAGGTATGCGTTGGATCGTTGAAGCAGCACGTAAACGTGGTGATAAATCAATGGCTTTACGTTTAGCAAATGAATTATCTGATGCATCAGAAAACAAAGGTGCAGCAGTGAAAAAACGTGAAGACGTTCACCGTATGGCTGAAGCTAACAAAGCGTTTGCTCATTACCGTTGGTAATCAGTTAATCAAACGATTTTTAGGCTTCATCACATTTTGCTATGCGGTGAAGCCTTATCCATATTTAAAATTTTAATTTATTGAATTCCAAACAAGGAAATAATAATGGCTCGTGTAACTCCTATTGAGCGCTATCGTAATATCGGTATTAGTGCTCACATTGATGCTGGTAAAACAACAACCACAGAGCGTATTCTATTCTATACAGGTGTTAGTCACAAAATTGGTGAGGTGCATGATGGTGCAGCTACCATGGACTGGATGGAACAAGAACAAGAGCGTGGTATTACCATTACTTCTGCGGCAACAACGGCTTTCTGGTCTGGTATGTCTCAGCAATATCCTCAACACCGTATCAACGTTATCGATACTCCGGGACACGTTGACTTTACTATCGAAGTAGAACGTTCAATGCGTGTTCTTGATGGTGCGGTAATGGTTTACTGTGCGGTAGGTGGGGTTCAACCTCAGTCTGAAACTGTATGGCGTCAAGCAAACAAATATAAAGTACCTCGTATCGCGTTCGTAAACAAAATGGACCGTACTGGTGCAAACTTCCTACGCGTTGTTGAGCAAATCAAAACTCGCTTAGGTGGTAATGCTGTTCCTTTACAACTTCCAATCGGTGCAGAAGAAAACTTCAAAGGTGTTGTTGACTTAATCAAAATGAAAGCAATCAACTGGAATGAAGCCGATCAAGGTATGACATTTACCTATGATGATATTCCTGCAGATATGGTTGAATTATGTGAAGAATGGCACCAAAACCTTGTTGAAGCAGCAGCAGAAGCTTCAGAAGAGTTAATGGAAAAATACCTTGGTGGTGAAGAGCTTACTGAAGAAGAGATCAAAGGTGCGTTACGTCAACGTGCGTTAGATACTGAAATTATTCTTGTAACTTGTGGCTCAGCATTCAAAAACAAAGGTGTTCAAGCAATGCTTGATGCGGTAATTGATTTCTTACCAGCACCAACTGACATCGCTTCAATCAAAGGGATCAATCCTGATGAAACTGAAGGTGAGCGTCACGCAGATGATAATGAACCATTCTCTGCACTTGCATTCAAAATTGCAACTGACCCATTCGTAGGTAACTTAACCTTCTTCCGTGTATATTCTGGTGTGGTTGAGTCTGGTGCGACAGTATTAAACTCTGTAAAAGAAAAACGTGAGCGTTTTGGTCGTATTGTTCAAATGCACGCAAATAAACGTGAAGAAATTAAAGAAGTTCGTGCGGGTGATATCGCTGCTGCTATCGGTTTGAAAGATGTTGGTACAGGTGACACATTATGTGCAATTGATGCCCCAATTATTCTTGAGCGTATGGAATTCCCAGAGCCGGTAATTTCTGTTGCAGTAGAACCAAAAACGAAAGCTGACCAAGAAAAAATGGGCTTGGCTTTAGGTCGTCTTGCACAAGAAGACCCTTCATTCCGTGTTCATACTGATGAAGAATCAGGTGAAACCATCATTTCAGGTATGGGTGAGTTACACTTAGACATCATCGTTGACCGTATGAAACGTGAGTTTAAAGTGGAAGCGAATATCGGTAAACCACAAGTATCTTACCGTGAAACTATCCGTACTGCGGTGAAAGATGTTGAAGGTAAACACGCAAAACAATCTGGTGGTCGCGGTCAATATGGTCACGTTGTTATCGACTTGTATCCATTAGATCCAGAAGGTCCAGGTTACGAATTTATCAACGAAATCAAAGGTGGTGTAATTCCTGGCGAATATATCCCTGCAGTTGATAAAGGTATCCAAGAGCAACTTAAATCTGGTCCATTAGCGGGTTACCCAGTGGTTGATATCGGTGTTCGTTTACACTTCGGTTCATACCACGATGTGGACTCATCTGAGTTAGCGTTTAAACTTGCTGCATCATTAGCGTTTAAAGCAGCGTTTAGCAAAGCAAACCCAGTATTACTTGAGCCAATTATGAAAGTGGAAGTGGAAACGCCACCTGAATATGTGGGTGATGTAATTGGTGACTTAAGCCGTCGTCGTGCAATGGTAAACGGTCAAGAAGCAAGCGAATTTGTTGTTAAAATCAATGCAGAAGTTCCACTTTCTGAAATGTTTGGTTATGCAACAGATCTTCGTTCACAAACTCAAGGTCGTGCATCATACTCAATGGAACCATTGAAATATGCTGAAGCACCAGCAAGTGTTGCAGCAGCAGTTATTGAAGCACGTAAAAAATAATTGAATATTAAACGCCGTAGTGCAGTAATGTGCTACGGAACTTTACTTAAAGGAAACATTAGCAATGTCTAAAGAAAAATTTGAACGTACAAAACCGCACGTAAACGTGGGTACAATCGGCCACGTTGACCATGGTAAAACAACTTTAACAGCAGCGATCACAACCGTATTAGCAAAACACTACGGTGGTGCGGCACGCGCATTTGACCAAATTGATAACGCGCCAGAAGAAAAAGCGCGTGGTATCACCATCAACACCTCACACGTTGAATACGATACCCCAACTCGCCACTACGCACACGTTGACTGCCCGGGACACGCGGACTATGTAAAAAATATGATTACAGGTGCGGCGCAAATGGACGGAGCAATCTTAGTAGTAGCAGCAACAGACGGTCCAATGCCACAAACTCGTGAACACATCTTATTAGGTCGCCAAGTAGGTGTACCATACATCATCGTATTCTTAAACAAATGCGATATGGTAGATGACGAAGAGTTATTAGAACTAGTTGAAATGGAAGTGCGTGAACTTCTTTCTCAATATGACTTCCCGGGTGATGATACCCCAATCGTACGTGGTTCAGCATTAAAAGCGTTAGAAGGCGATGCACAATGGGAAGAAAAAATCCTTGAGTTAGCAAACCACTTAGATACTTACATCCCAGAGCCAGAGCGTGCGATTGACCAACCGTTCTTATTACCAATCGAAGATGTATTCTCAATCTCAGGTCGTGGTACCGTAGTAACAGGTCGTGTAGAACGTGGTATCATCCGTACAGGTGATGAAGTAGAAATCGTTGGTATCAAAGAAACTGCAAAAACAACCGTAACTGGTGTAGAAATGTTCCGTAAATTACTTGACGAAGGTCGTGCAGGGGAAAACATCGGTGCATTATTACGTGGTACAAAACGTGAAGAAATCGAACGTGGTCAAGTATTGGCGAAACCAGGTTCAATCACGCCACACACCGACTTTGAATCAGAAGTTTACGTATTATCAAAAGAAGAAGGTGGACGTCATACGCCATTCTTCAAAGGTTACCGTCCACAATTCTATTTCCGTACAACTGACGTAACAGGAACAATCGAGTTACCAGAAGGTGTAGAAATGGTAATGCCAGGCGATAACATCAAAATGACAGTAAGCTTAATTCACCCAATCGCGATGGACCAAGGTTTACGCTTTGCGATCCGTGAAGGTGGCCGTACAGTAGGTGCGGGTGTTGTAGCGAAAATCATCAAATAATGATTATTGCTAGGTAACACTAGAAAGCTATCAGAAAGCGAAAGAGGGCATCGAAAGATGCCCTTTTGTTTTTTACTGCTAATTTAAAAATGTTGCGCAAACTGAGTTGATTGGGCAAATGAAAAACTTCACGAAAAAGCACCGCACTTTGATTTTAAGAATCGTTGATTAATTTGCTAAATTGGGTCAGGCTATCTCTTTGTTACTTCTAGAAATAGAGTGGTTACTATTCCCTTATTATTCGTATGCTTTACATCTAATAATTATTTGCTTATTAAGTTAAAAGCAAAAATTTACTGGAAAGGCACCGCACTTTAGATGATGAAAGATGTGATCTCTTCGTTGAAATGATAGGGAATGATTAATTTCTTTTTTGTAAGAAATCGTTAAATTTTCTATGATTTTTGATAGGCAACAAAATAAGAAAATGCTACAATTGCGCGTTCAGAACAGCATCCCGATTTTATTGAATAATGGATACAATTATGGCGTCAAATATTGATAAAAAGAAACACGCTGAACAAGCGGAAGATCTTCAGAAGTCAAAAGGACTAAATACCTTTTTATGGCTACTCAGTATGGTAATTATTGCTGTGGCAGCAGTTGGAAATATTTATTTTGCAGACCAATTTTCTACTCCAATCCGTGTGGTTGCAGTGGTGATTCTATTACTTATTGCCTTGGGCATTTTAGCTATTACTAACCAAGGGACAAAAGCACGCGCCTTTTTGAAAGACTCTAGAATAGAATTAAGAAAAATTGTATGGCCAACACGTTATGAGGCAATGCAAACAACCTTGATTGTTATGGCTGTTACGATGATTGTTTCTCTCATTTTATGGGGACTTGATTCTATTATTGTTTCTGTAATTAATTTCTTAACAAATTTGAGGTTCTAAGATGACAGAGAATACACCAAAAAAACGCTGGTATGTGTTACAAGCATTTTCTGGCTTTGAAGGCCGTGTAGCAGCAACATTGCGCGAATATATTAAATTGCACCAAATGGAAGATCAATTTGGTGAAGTACTTGTTCCTACAGAAGAAGTGGTTGAGAACGTGGGCGGTAAGCGTCGTAAAAGTGAACGTAAATACTTCCCTGGTTATGTCTTGGTACAAATGGAAATGAATGATTACACTTGGCAGCTTGTGCGTAGTGTGCCACGCGTAATGGGATTTATTGGTGGTACACCAGATAAGCCCGCGCCGATTAGTAACCGTGAGGCTGATATTATTTTAAATCGTCTAGAGCAAAATTCTGACAAACCAAAACCAAGAACTGTCTTCCAACCTGGTGAGGAAGTGAGAGTTAAAGAAGGTCCGTTTGCAGACTTTAATGGAACGGTTGAAGAAGTCGATTACGATAAAGGTCGTCTGAAAGTATCGGTTTCTATCTTTGGTCGAGCTACACCAGTTGAACTTGAGTTTGGTCAAGTAGAAAAAAATAATTAATAAACATCTAATTATAAATGGCAAGTTGATACTTGCCATTTTTTTAGTATCATCAAATTGTAATTTTTGCTTGGCAATATTCGCAAGAATTTGTATAATTCGCGACCTTACGCGTAAATCTTTCGCGTATTGTTATGTAATCGCACGATAAGTGCTTTCGATCACGGGGAGCTGAAAAGCGTTATCACCCATAACGAGGAAATTAAAATGGCAAAGAAAGTTCAAGCCTATATTAAGTTGCAAGTTGCAGCGGGTATGGCTAATCCTTCACCACCAGTTGGTCCAGCATTAGGTCAACAAGGTGTGAATATTATGGAATTCTGTAAAGCATTCAACGCTCGTACTGAGAGCTTAGAAAAAGGTTTACCGATTCCAGTGGTTATCACTGTTTATGCAGACCGTTCATTTACTTTTGTAACTAAAACCCCACCAGCAGCGGTATTATTGAAAAAAGCAGCTGGCATCAAATCAGGTTCTGGTAAACCGAACAAAGATAAAGTCGGTAAAGTAACAAAAGCACAAATCCGTGAGATTGCTGAAACAAAAGCAGCGGATATGACGGGTGCAACAATTGAAACTAAGATGAAATCTATTGAAGGTACTGCACGTTCAATGGGTTTGGTAGTGGAGGACTAATTAATGGCTAAACTCACCAAACGTATGAAAGCAATCAAAGCGGGTGTTGATTCAACTAAAGCTTATGAAATCAATGAAGCGATCGCAGTATTAAAACAATTTACGAGTGCTAAATTCGTAGAGAGCGTTGATGTTGCAGTAAATTTAGGGATTGATGCACGTAAATCTGACCAAAATGTTCGTGGTGCGACAGTATTACCAAATGGTACAGGTCGTAACGTTCGCGTTGCGGTATTCACTCAAGGCGCGAATGCAGATGCAGCGAAAGAAGCTGGTGCAGATTTAGTGGGTATGGAAGATTTAGCAGAGCAAATCAAGAAAGGCGAAATGGACTTTGATGTTGTTATCGCTTCCCCTGATGCAATGCGCGTTGTTGGTCAATTAGGTCAAATTTTAGGACCTCGTGGCTTAATGCCAAACCCGAAAGTAGGTACTGTAACCCCAAATGTGGCTGAAGCAGTCAAAAATGCGAAATCTGGTCAGGTTCGTTACCGTAATGATAAAAATGGTATTATTCATACCACAATCGGTAAAGCAGACTTTAGCCCAGAGCAATTAAAAGAAAACTTACAAGCTTTATTAGCGGCTTTAACAAAAGCAAAACCTGCTTCTGCTAAAGGCGTATTTATTAAGAAAGTAAGTCTTTCTACCACTCAAGGTGCGGGTGTTGCAGTAGATCAAAACAGTCTATAATTTGAGTTTAAAAAACGGCTTATTGTATTAATAAGCCGTTTTTATATTGGGTTTTATACTGAGAAAATGGCTCTTCAATGGAACTTTTTATTTACATTGATGATAAATCTCTCTATAATGCCCGACCTAAATCTGTTTCGGCAGATTTTTGATGGTGCTTACTATCAAGCCCCGTCCAAGACCGTAGGTGAAATGGTTTCATTTCTTAATAGCAATGCCTGCGTAGATGGTGGACAGACAGAATTTTCTGCTTCTGGACACCTTAGCCTCAAAGAGAAACCTCGCAAATTTAAAGTGCGGTTATTTTTTTGAGATTTTTTAGAAGTTCCGCTTAGGCGGAGTGTATCAGGAGCTAACAGCCAATGGCATTAAATCTTCAAGACAAACAAGCAATTGTTGCTGAAGTAAATGAAGCAGCCAAAGGTGCCCTGTCGGCAGTTATCGCGGATTCCCGTGGTGTGACTGTTGATAAAATGACTGAATTACGTAAAGCAGCTCGTGAAGCTGGTGTTTCAATGCGTGTTGTGCGTAACACCTTGTTACGTCGTGCAGTTGAAGGCACAGATTATGAATGCTTAAAAGATGCGTTTGTAGGTCCAACACTTATCGCATTTTCTACTGAACACCCGGGTGCAGCAGCACGTTTGTTCAAAGATTTTGCAAAAGCAAATGATAAGTTTGAAATTAAAGGTGCAGCCTTTGAAGGTAAGATCCAAGATGTTGAATTCTTAGCAACATTACCGACTTACGAAGAAGCAATTGCACGTTTAATGGGTACAATGAAAGAAGCTGCGGCAGGCAAACTTGTTCGCACTCTTGCAGCATTACGCGACAAATTACAAGAAGCAGCTTAATTACAGCGTTTCTTATTCGGTTTAATTTATTTACTTTAGGAATTGATTGTTATGTCATTAACTAACGAACAAATCATTGAAGCGATTGCTTCTAAATCAGTAACTGAAATCGTAGAATTAATCTCTGCGATGGAAGAAAAATTCGGTGTTTCAGCAGCAGCGGCTGCAGTAGCAGTAGCAGCAGGCGGTGACGCAGCTGCAGCAGAAGAGAAAACTGAATTTGATGTAGTACTTGCAGCAGCTGGTGCAAACAAAGTAGCAGTAATCAAAGCAGTACGTGGTGCAACTGGCTTAGGCTTAAAAGAAGCGAAAGACTTAGTTGAATCTGCACCAGCAGTATTAAAAGAAGGTATTGCTAAAGCAGAAGCTGAAGCACTTAAGAAAGAATTAGAAGAAGCTGGCGCACAAGTAGAAATCAAATAATTTTGATTTTTCCGCGACCAATTCTGGTTCTGAAAGCCCCGATAGAAATATCGGGGTTTTTATTTATATAGCTTCTAGTTGCTTGACTTTTATTTATCCATTCTTATATAATCATCAGCCATTTTTAATTCCGCTAAATAGTTTGGATTAAAAATATACTGAATAATCACCGTTTTGTTGCGTGAATCAGGCTAGTTTTCTGGTAGTTTGATGGCAACCCGCTCATCAGAAGTAAGGTTCAGAGTGCGGTATCTGGAAACGGATTCATCATTGATTGAAAATAAGCGAAAAAATGACCGCACTTTTATTTTCTTTCAACTCGGTCTCACTAAAATTTATTGAGGAAAACCAATGGGTTACTCCTATACTGAGAAAAAACGTATTCGTAAAGACTTCGGCAAGCGTCCGCAAGTTTTAAATGTACCATATTTATTAACAATTCAACTTGATTCTTTTGATAAATTTATCCAAAGAGATCCTGAGGGTCAACAAGGTCTAGAAGCGGCATTCCGTTCTGTATTCCCGATTGTCAGCAATAATGGCAATACAGAATTACAATATGTCAGCTACCGTTTAGGTGAACCTGTATTTGATGTGCGTGAATGTCAAATTCGCGGTACCACTTATGCTGCGCCATTACGGGTAAAATTGCGTCTTGTTAGCTATGATAAAGATGCTGCACCAGGTACGATCAAAGATATTAAAGAACAAGAAGTGTATATGGGTGAAATCCCATTAATGACAGATAACGGAACATTTGTGATTAATGGTACTGAGCGTGTAATTGTTTCGCAATTGCACCGTAGCCCGGGTGTGTTCTTTGATAGCGACAAAGGTAAAACGCACTCATCAGGAAAAGTACTTTATAACGCACGTATTATTCCTTATCGTGGTTCTTGGTTAGATTTTGAATTTGATCCAAAAGATAACTTATATGCACGTATTGACCGTCGCCGTAAATTACCTGCGACCATTATTTTGCGTGCTTTAAATTACACGACAGAAGAAATTTTAGATTTATTCTTTGATAAAGTCGTTTTCCAAATTGAAAATAACAAATTATTAATGACCTTAGTGCCAGAAAGATTGCGTGGTGAAACGGCAACTTTCGATATTGTGGCAAATGGAAAAACCTATGTTGAAGTGGGGCGTCGTATTACCGCTCGTCATATTCGTGCGCTTGAAAAAGACAATGTGACTCAGGTTGAAGTGCCAACAGAATACATTGTAGGCAAAGTGGCTGCGAAAGACTATGTTGATCTTGAAACGGGTGAAGTGATTTGTCCAGCCAATGGTGAAATGACACTAGAGGTTTTAGCAAAATTATCACAAGCAGGTTACAAAACCATTGAAACCCTATTTACGAACGATTTAGATTACGGTCCATATATTTCAGATACCTTACGCGTTGATCCAACCACTGATCGCTTGAGTGCATTGGTTGAAATTTATCGAATGATGCGTCCAGGTGAGCCACCAACAAAAGAAGCGGCAGAAGGCTTGTTTGATAACCTTTTCTTCTCGGCAGATCGCTACGATTTATCGGCGGTAGGTCGAATGAAATTCAACCGCTCTTTAGGCATTGAAGAAACAACGGGCAGCGGTATCTTAAGTAAAGAAGATATTGTCAATGTGATGCGTAAATTGATTGATATCCGTAATGGTCGTGGTGAAGTTGATGACATTGACCACTTAGGTAACCGCCGTATTCGTTCTGTGGGTGAAATGGCAGAAAACCAATTCCGTATTGGTTTAGTGCGTGTTGAGCGTGCAGTGAAAGAGCGTCTTTCTTTAGGCGATCTTGAAGCAGTAACTCCACAAGATTTAATTAATGCGAAACCAATTTCAGCCGCGGTGAAAGAATTCTTTGGTTCATCACAACTTTCTCAATTTATGGATCAGAATAACCCGCTTTCAGAAGTGACGCATAAACGCCGTATTTCTGCATTAGGGCCGGGCGGTTTAACTCGTGAACGTGCAGGCTTCGAAGTGCGAGATGTTCACGCAACCCATTATGGACGTGTGTGTCCAATTGAAACGCCTGAAGGTCCAAACATCGGTTTGATCAACTCGCTAGCGGTGTATGCGCGTACTAACGATTACGGTTTCTTAGAAACCCCATACCGCAAAGTGGTAAATGGTCAAGTTACGGAAGAAATTGAATACTTATCAGCCATTGAAGAAGGCAAATATATCATCGCACAGGCAAACTCAAATTTAGATGAGGAATTACGCTTTACCGATACTTTCGTAACCTGTCGTGGTGAGCATGGGGAATCTGGTTTATATCGTCCAGAAGAAATTCACTATATGGATGTATCAACACAGCAAATCGTTTCTGTGGCAGCAGCGTTGATTCCATTCCTTGAGCACGATGATGCAAACCGTGCCTTGATGGGGGCGAACATGCAACGCCAAGCCGTGCCAACCTTGCGTGCAGATAAACCATTAGTCGGTACAGGTATGGAAAAACCTGTGGCATTAGACTCTGGGGTAGCGGTAGTCGCAAAACGCGGTGGAACAATCCAATATGTTGATGCTTCACGTATCGTGGTTAAAGTAAACGAAGATGAAACTATCGCAGGCGAAGCGGGGATTGATATTTACAATCTTGTGAAATATACCCGTTCTAACCAAAACACCTGTATCAACCAAATTCCTTGTGTGCAATTAGGTGAGCCTATTGAACGTGGTGAAATCCTTGCTGATGGGCCATCAACAGATTTAGGTGAACTTGCGCTTGGGCAAAATATGCGCGTCGCATTTATGCCTTGGAATGGTTATAACTTTGAAGACTCAATGTTAGTGTCTGAGCGAGTCGTACAAGAAGATCGTTTCACGACTATTCATATTCAAGAACTTTCTTGTGTGGCACGTGATACTAAACTGGGTTCAGAAGAAATCACCGCAGATATTCCAAACGTCGGTGAGGCCGCGTTAAGCAAACTTGATGAATCAGGGATTGTATATATCGGTGCAGAAGTAAAAGGTGGCGATATTCTTGTGGGTAAAGTCACACCAAAAGGTGAAACCCAATTAACCCCAGAAGAAAAATTATTACGCGCCATCTTTGGTGAAAAAGCCTCAGATGTAAAAGATTCTTCACTACGCGTACCAAATAGCGTATCAGGTACCGTGATTGACGTTCAAGTTTTCACCCGTGATGGTGTAGAAAAAGATAAACGTGCATTAGAAATTGAAGAAATGCAATTAAAACAAGCGAAAAAAGATCTTGTCGAAGAATTAGAGATCTTGGAAGCAGGTTTATTTGCTCGTGTACGTAACGTATTAATTTCTGGTGGAATCTCTGAAGCGCAGTTAGATAAACTAGAACGTACAAAATGGTTAGAACAAACCCTTTCAGATGAAGACAAACAAAGCCAATTAGAACAATTAGCCGAACAATACGAAGAACTTCGCAAAGACTTTGAACACAAACTTGAAGTCAAACGTGGCAAAATTATCCAAGGCGATGATCTTGCACCGGGCGTATTGAAAGTGGTGAAAGTGTATCTTGCAGTGAAACGTCAAATCCAACCGGGTGATAAAATGGCGGGTCGTCACGGTAACAAAGGGGTTATCTCAAAAATTAACCCAGTTGAAGATATGCCGTATGACGAAAATGGTCAGCCAGTGGATATCGTATTGAACCCGCTGGGCGTACCTTCACGTATGAACATTGGTCAGATTCTTGAAACACACTTAGGTTTAGCGGCGAAAGGAATTGGTGATCAAATCAATGCAATGATCAAACAAAAACAAGATGTTGAGAAATTGCGTGGTTATATCCAAAAAGCCTATGACTTAGGTGGCGGCTCACAAAAAGTGGATCTTTCAACCTTTACAGATGAAGAAGTGATGCGTTTAGCGCAAAACTTACGCAAAGGTTTACCATTAGCAACACCAGTATTTGACGGGGCGCACGAAGAAGAAATTAAAGGCTTGTTAGAGCTAGGTGGCTTACCAACGTCTGGTCAAATTACCTTATATGATGGTCGTACCGGTGAGAAATTTGAACGTCCTGTAACCGTGGGTTATATGTATATGCTCAAATTGAACCACTTAGTGGATGACAAAATGCACGCACGTTCAACAGGTTCTTATAGTCTTGTGACGCAACAACCATTGGGTGGTAAAGCACAATTTGGTGGTCAGCGTTTCGGTGAGATGGAGGTATGGGCGCTCGAAGCTTATGGTGCGGCTTACACCTTACAAGAAATGCTTACAGTGAAATCTGATGATGTGAATGGTCGTACGAAGATGTATAAAAATATCGTGAGCGGTAACCAACAAATGGATCCGGGTACGCCAGAATCTTTCAACGTAATTATGAAAGAAATTCGTTCACTGGGTATTAACATCGACTTAGACGAAGAATAATCTGATAAGCGAAAGCTAAAGTACGCTCAAGTGCGGTGAAAAAATGTTGAAATTTTACACCGCACTTGGATAAGTTTAACTCCGACAGGAGCAAAATCTGTGAAAGACTTAGTTAAGTTTTTAAAAGCACAATCAAAAACTTCAGAAGATTTTGATGTGATTAAAATTGGTTTAGCCTCACCGGATATGATCCGTTCTTGGTCATTTGGTGAAGTTAAAAAACCTGAAACTATCAACTACCGTACGTTTAAACCAGAGCGTGACGGGCTTTTCTGTGCGCGTATTTTCGGGCCAGTAAAAGACTATGAATGTTTATGTGGAAAATATAAACGTTTAAAACACCGTGGTGTGATCTGTGAAAAATGTGGTGTCGAAGTTACTCAAGCAAAAGTTCGTCGTGAACGTATGGGACATATTGAGTTAGCTTCTCCAGTTGCACACATTTGGTTCTTAAAATCTTTACCATCCCGTATCGGTTTATTATTAGATATGCCGTTGCGTGATATTGAACGTGTACTTTATTTTGAATCTTACATTGTTACTGAACCGGGAATGACGGATCTGGAAAAAGGTCAATTATTAACGGAAGAACAATATATGGACGCTGAAGACCGTTGGGCTGACGAATTTGAAGCGAAAATGGGAGCGGAAGCGATCCAAGCGTTATTACGTGATATGGATTTGGAAGTGGAATGCGAAAACTTGCGTGAAGAATTGCAAGAAACCAATTCAGAGACTAAACGTAAAAAAATCACTAAACGCTTAAAATTATTAGAATCTTTCATTCAATCAGGCAATAAACCTGAGTGGATGGTGATGACAGTATTACCTGTTTTACCACCAGATTTACGTCCATTAGTACCACTTGATGGCGGACGCTTTGCAACGTCCGATTTAAATGATTTATATCGTCGTGTGATTAACCGTAATAACCGTTTAAAACGTTTATTAGACTTGATTGCACCGGATATTATCGTGCGTAACGAAAAGCGTATGTTACAAGAATCTGTCGATGCGTTATTGGATAACGGTCGTCGTGGTCGTGCAATTACGGGTTCTAACCGTCGTCCATTGAAATCACTTGCGGATATGATCAAAGGTAAACAAGGTCGTTTCCGTCAAAACTTATTAGGTAAACGTGTTGATTATTCTGGTCGTTCTGTAATTACAGTGGGTCCATACCTACATCTACATCAATGTGGTTTACCGAAAAAAATGGCATTGGAATTATTCCGTCCATTTATTTACGCGAAATTAGAAAGCCGTGGCTTTGCAACAACCATCAAAGCTGCGAAGAAAATGGTTGAGCGTGAAGATGCTATCGTATGGGATATTTTGGCTGAAGTTATCCGTGAACACCCAATCTTATTAAACCGTGCGCCAACCTTGCACCGTTTGGGTATTCAGGCTTTTGAACCAATCTTAATTGAAGGTAAAGCGATTCAATTACACCCATTAGTGTGTGCGGCATTCAATGCGGACTTCGATGGTGACCAAATGGCGGTTCACGTACCATTAACCCTTGAAGCTCAGCTTGAAGCGCGTGCGTTGATGATGTCAACCAACAACATTCTTTCACCAGCTAATGGTGAGCCAATTATCGTACCATCACAAGACGTGGTATTAGGTCTTTACTATATGACACGCGATAAAGTGAACGGTAAAGGCGAAGGAATGTTATTACAAGATCCGCGTGAAGCAGAAAAAGCTTATCGTACAGGACAAGCAGAATTACATTCTCGTGTGAAAGTACGTATCACAGAATATGTGAAAGATGCTGCTGATGAGTTTGTTCCGCAAACGAACCTTGTGGATACCACAATTGGTCGTGCCATTTTATGGATGATTGCACCAAAAGGAATGCCATTTAGCTTATTCAATCAAACCCTAGGCAAAAAAGCGATTTCTAAATTAATTAATGAAAGTTATCGTCGTCTTGGATTGAAAGCGAGCGTGCTATTTGCTGACCAAATTATGTACACTGGTTTTGCTTATGCCGCACGTTCTGGTTCATCAGTCGGTATTGATGATATGGTGATCCCGGCGAAAAAATATGAAATTATTTCAGCCGCAGAACAAGAAGTTGGAGAAATTCAAGAGCAATTCCAATCAGGTTTAGTTACCGCAGGTGAGCGTTATAACAAAGTCATCGATATTTGGGCAGCCGCAAATGAACGTGTTGCTAAAGCGATGATGGAAAACCTTTCACAAGAAGAAGTCGTAAACCGTGAAGGGGAGCTGGAAAAACAAGCGTCATTTAACAGTATCTTTATGATGGCGGATTCTGGGGCGCGTGGTTCTGCCGCACAGATTCGTCAGCTTGCTGGTATGCGTGGTTTGATGGCTCGTCCAGATGGCTCAATTATCGAAACACCAATTACCGCGAACTTCCGCGAAGGGCTAAACGTACTTCAGTACTTTATTTCAACCCACGGTGCGCGTAAAGGTTTGGCGGATACCGCACTGAAAACGGCAAACTCAGGTTACTTAACTCGCCGTTTAGTGGATGTGGCACAAGACTTAGTGATCATTGAAGATGACTGTGGTACTTACGAAGGTATCGTAATGACCCCATTAATTGAGGGGGGCGATGTAAAAGAGCCTTTACGTGATCGCGTATTAGGTCGTGTTGCCGCAGAAGACATCTTAAAACCGGGTACAGACGAAGTTTTAATCCCACGTAATACCTTATTAGATGAAAAACTTTGTGATCTCATTGATGAAAATTCCGTTGATAGCATTAAAGTACGTTCAGTCGTAACCTGTGATACTAACTTTGGTGTATGTGCGAAATGTTACGGACGCGATCTGGCACGCGGACACCTTATTAACCAAGGTGAAGCGGTAGGTGTTATTGCTGCACAATCAATCGGTGAGCCGGGTACACAGCTAACGATGCGTACCTTCCATATCGGTGGTGCGGCATCTGCGGCAGCAAAAGAATCAAGTATTCAAGTTAAGAATAACGGTACATTACGTTTAGCAAACGTGAAATTTGTTACCAACAAAGAAGGCAAATTGGTATTAACTTCTCGTAACACTGAATTAACTGTCATTGATGCCTTTGGTCGTACCAAAGAGCATTATAAAGTGCCTTACGGTGCAGTATTAAACAAAGCAGATGGTGATGAAGTGAACGCAGGGGAAACCGTTGCAAACTGGGATCCACATACTATGCCAGTGGTTTCCGAAGTATCAGGTTTCGTGAAATTTGTTGATATTGTTGATGGCTTAACCGTAACTCGTCAAACCGATGAATTAACAGGTTTATCTTCAATCGTCGTACAAGATGTGGGTGAGCGTGCAACAGCTGGTAAGGATTTACGTCCAACTATCAAGCTAGTCGATGCACAAGGTAATGATGTTCTCATTGCAGGTTCGGATATGCCAGCGCAGTACACCTTACCGGGTAAAGCGATTGTTACCCTTGAAGATGGGGCAGAGGTTCACGTCGGGGATTCCCTTGCTCGTATTCCACAAGAATCAGCAGGAACCAAAGATATTACCGGTGGTCTTCCACGCGTAGCCGATCTCTTTGAAGCGCGTAAACCGAAAGAACCTGCAATCTTAGCAGAAATTTCCGGTATTGTTTCCTTCGGTAAAGAAACCAAAGGTAAACGCCGCTTACTTATCACCCCAACAGAAGGTGAAGTGTACGAAGAAATGATTCCAAAATGGCGTCAGCTCAACGTATTTGAAGGTGAAATGGTAGAGCGTGGGGATCTGATTTCTGATGGTGCAGAAACGCCACACGATATTCTACGTTTGCGCGGTGTACACGCAGTGACTGATTACATTGTGAACGAAGTGCAAGAAGTTTACCGCTTACAAGGGGTAAAAATTAACGATAAACATATCGAAGTTATCGTTCGCCAAATGTTGCGTAAAGCCATCATCACGAAGGCTTATGATTCTGAATTCTTAGAAGGTGAGCAAGTGGAAGTTGCACGTGTGAAAATGGTTAACCAAAAACGTGAAGCGGAAGGTAAACCATTGGTTGAGTTTGAGCGTGAGTTATTGGGTATCACCAAAGCCTCATTGGCGACCGAATCCTTTATCTCAGCTGCCTCATTCCAAGAAACCACCCGCGTGCTTACAGAAGCTGCCGTGGCAGGTAAACGCGATGAATTACGTGGCTTGAAAGAGAACGTTATCGTTGGTCGTTTGATCCCAGCAGGTACGGGTTTTGCGTATCACCAACAACGCCAGAAAAACCGTGCTGCGGGCATTGTAGAACCTGAGCAACCAACAAAAGCTTCAATGGTTTCAGATGAAGACATTGCCTCTGAATTTACATTCAGTGCTGATGATGCCACCGCAAGTTTAGCAGAAATGTTAAATATGGCAGAAGATGCAGAATAAAATTTAGTCTTTAAGTCATCGAAAGCCCGAATATCATTTCGGGCTTTTTTTATTACTTGGGATTCGGGGCATTAATATTTAGGTAAGCATATAAAGTGCGGTGAAAAATTCATAAATTTTATACCGCTCTTAAAACGTTATCTGAGTTAAATTTTTCCTCTCAATTTCGATAAAATCGCTTTATTTTCAAAATAATATCAAGCATAATCCGCCCTTTCATTTTATTAACAATCTAGGAAAACAAATGACAGTTCAAACAACAGAAAAATTGGCAAATCCGGGGCCTTTAGGCTTATGCGGTTTTGCTTTAACAACATGGTTATTAAGTTTAATTAATGCAGGGATTTTTGCTAAACAAGATGGGATCTCTGTTGTGTTAGCAATGGCATTCGCCTTCGGGGGAACAGCACAATTAATCGCAGGTATAATGGAATACCGCAAAGGTAATACCTTTGGCTTCACTGCTTTCATCAGCTATGGGGCATTCTGGTGGTCTTGGGCATTGTTCGTACAATTTATGCCAACCGCAAGCCCTGCCTTTTTAGGTTGTTATTTAGCTGCTTGGGGAACTTTTACTTTAATGATGTTTATTGCTTCATTTAGCAAACCAAAAGCGTTACGTGTGGTCTTCTTCTTTCTTGTGCTAACTTTCTACGCATTAGCAATTGGCGATGGTTTTGGTTATGACTATATCGTGAATATTGGTGGGTATTTAGGGTTAATCACAGCATTAGCTGCATTTTATCTCGCTGCCGCAGAAATGATTAACGAAAATTTTGGTCGAGAGATTTTACCGATTTAATATTTAAAAAATAGTGCGATAACGCACTATTTTTTTGCGTAAATTTTAATAGTTTTTGATTGATAAACCTGTAAAATGCCTCATCATATTTCATTAGAAATACTTATTAATACAATCCTAACAAAGTGCGGTGAGTTTTTATGAATTTTTCTATGCAACCTATTGCAGCCACAACGCAAGGCGCTTGGCTTTTAACCCAAGGATCAAACATTTTTCTGGTAAATGAAAAATTACCTGAGGGCAAGGCGGAAGCGTTTCAATTAACGGGGCTTTTAGCAATGGAAATTGGGCGTTGGAATGATCAACCACTTTGGCTTGTTGCAGAACAGGAAGATTTACGAACTTACACGTCTTTGCGTAGTTTGTTGCATTTGCCTGAAACACAATTTAATTTGCTCAATCGTGGGGTGGAAATTAACCATTTCCTAAAAACTCACCGCTTTTGTGGGAAATGTGGGACGAAAATGGCAATGGTGAAAGACGAATTGGCGGTGCAATGTGAAAACTCCGCCTGTTCTTACCGCACTTATCCTGTGATTTGCCCTTCAATTATCGTGGCAGTTCGCCGTGGGAAGCAGATTTTGCTCGCTAATCATCAGCGTCATCAACAAGAAAAAATGTACACTACCTTGGCGGGCTTTGTGGAAGCGGGGGAGAGTTTTGAGCAAACGGTAAAACGTGAAGTGTTTGAAGAAACAGGAATCAAGGTGAAAAATATTCGCTATTTTGGTAGCCAGCCTTGGGCATTTCCTAATTCTCAAATGGTGGGGTTTTTAGCTGATTATGTTTCGGGGGAGATTCGTGTGCAAGAAACAGAGATTCAAGAGGCACAGTGGTTTGATTATGATAAACCCTTGCCAAATTTGCCACCAAAAGGCACTATTGCGTTGAAATTAATTAATGCCACACTGGCACTTTGTGCCGCTGATGATAAAAGTGCGGTAGAAAAATAAAGGAAGTTAAGATGTCTGAATTAAAAAATGATCGTTATTTACGTGCGCTTCTGCGTGAACCTGTGGATATGACCCCAGTATGGATGATGCGTCAAGCAGGGCGTTATTTACCAGAATATAAAGCCACACGTGCGCAAGCAGGGGATTTTATGTCCCTTTGTCGTAATGCCGAGCTGGCTTGTGAGGTTACGCTACAACCTTTACGCCGTTATAATTTGGACGCTGCAATTTTGTTTTCTGATATTCTCACTATTCCAGATGCAATGGGGCTAGGTTTGAGCTTTGGAGCTGGGGAAGGACCAAAATTTGCCCATCCAATAGAAAATAGAAGTGCGGTGGAAAATTTGCCGATTCCTGATCCTGAACAAGAATTGCAATATGTGATGAATGCGGTGCGAACCATTCGCCGTGAACTCAAAGGTGAAGTGCCGTTAATTGGATTTTCTGGCAGCCCTTGGACGCTTGCGACTTATATGGTGGAAGGTGGTAGCAGTAAGGCTTTCACGAAAATTAAGAAAATGCTTTATAGCGATCCAAAAACCTTGCATTTATTACTCGACAAATTAGCGGATTCCGTTGCCCTTTACCTCAATGCGCAAATTAAAGCAGGGGCGCAATCAGTGATGATTTTTGACACTTGGGGTGGTGTGCTAGCGCATCGTGAATATCTTGAATTTTCGCTACAATATATGCGAAAAATTGTGGAAAACCTCATTCGTCATTATGATGAACGCAAAGTACCAGTTACCTTATTCACCAAAGGTGGCGGATTGTGGTTAGAACATATCGCGAACACAGGTTGCGATGCAGTTGGTTTGGATTGGACCGTGGATCTCGCAGAGGCAAAAAAACGTATCGGGCATAAAGTGGCACTACAAGGTAATATGGATCCTTCCGTGCTTTATGCTTCTCCTGAACGCATTGAACAAGAAGTGCGGTCAATTTTGGCGGATTTTGGTGAAGGAAGCGGGCATATTTTTAATCTTGGTCATGGTATTCATCAAGATGTACCTGAAATCAGTCCGAAGATTTTCGTTGATGCGATTCATCATTATTCTCAGTCTTATCATAAATAAGGGCAAACAATGCGTAATCCTATTCATAAACGCTTAGAACATTTAACAAGTTGGCAGCATATCACTTTTATGGCGTGCCTATGTGAACGAATGTTGCCGAATTTTCAGCTTTTTTGCCAAGTAACAGAACAGCCTGAGCAAAGTCGAATTTATCAAAATATTCTGAATTTAACCTGGGAATATTTAACCGTGAAAGGGGCAAACATCAATTTTGATAATCAGTTAGAAAAGTTTGAGGCGATTATCCCAGATGTAAATAATTACGACTTTTATGGTGTAGTACCCGCGATTGATGCGTGCGAGGCGCTTTCTGAATTATTACACAGCCTCATTGCGGGAGAAACCTTAGAACACGCGGTGCAAGTGAGTTTGATTTCTTTGCAAACTGTTACTGGATTATTGGAAATGCATTTAGATCGGGAATTATCCGAGCAAGAACTCAAAGCAAGTGAAGAAATTGAGCAAGAACTAGATGTACAATGGCAGATCTACCGTACGCTCCGAGAGAGCGAAGCGCGTGATATTTCCTTGATTTTAGCCCTTAAAAATGAAATTCGAGCTGAAGGGATTTCAAATATCGGTATAGAATTTAACCAATAATGTGATTTAGGCGACATTTTTGCGATTTATTGCTTTGTTTTATATCGAAGTTGATTTATGCTTTAGCACACTGTGAATACAGTATTTCTTAATAGACTTAGGTGTTAGGTATGTCCTAATACGCTTAATTTAATCGAAAATAGAGAAGGTACTAATTTATGAACAAAACGGATTTAATTGATGCAATTGCAAGTGCAGCAGAGTTAAACAAAAAACAAGCTAAAGCTGCATTAGAAGCAACTTTAGATGCTATCGCAGGGAGCTTAAAAGCAGGTCAACCAGTTCAATTAATCGGCTTTGGTACATTTAAAGTGAATGAGCGTAAAGCACGTACTGGTCGCAATCCGCAAACGGGTGCAGAAATCCAAATTGCTGCTTCTAAAGTGCCTGCATTCGTTGCTGGTAAAGCATTAAAAGACGCAATTAAATAATTATTGTCTTTATTTTTCTGACCCTGCGTAATGCAGGGTTTTTTATTTATGCTACTTGATAAATAGCCTTCTTCTCTATTTTAACCAATTTTCTATTTACATTTTCCTTTTCTTTCTATAATATTCCGAACCGAAATTTAAATCTAATCAAGTGTTATGAAGCGAAATATTCAGCCAAGAAATACCCAGCAACGCCGTCATCGCATTGTACAGTTATTACAAAGCCAAGGTGAAGTTAGTGTAGAGCAACTTGTGCAATTATTTGACACCTCAGAAGTGACTATTCGCAAAGATTTAACCGCGCTTGAGGCAAATGGGGTATTAGTACGTCGCTATGGTGGGGCGATTTTAATGCCGCAAGAATTGCTGGATGAAAACCAAGATGAACATCTTTCAAAACGAAAGTTAGCGATTGCAAAAAAAGCGGCAGAACGGATTGCCGATCATAATCGCATCATCATTGATAGCGGTAACACAACCGCTGCCTTGATCAATCAGCTCAATAAGAAGCAAGGTTTGGTCGTGATGACGAACTCGCTTTCCGTCGCCACGCAGTTGCGTGCTTTAGAAAATGAGCCAACGCTATTGATGACAGGGGGAACTTGGGATACCCGTTCTGAATCTTTTCAAGGGCAAGTCGCCGCACAGGTGTTACGTTCATACAATTTTGATCAGCTCTTTATTGGTGCAGATGGCATTGATCTTGAACGCGGTACCACGACATTTAATGAATTAGTGGATTTAAGTCGTGTTATGGCAGATGTTTCCCGTGAAGTTATCGTTATGGTGGAATCACAAAAAATTGGCAGAAAAATGCCAAATATCGAATTAACCTGGCAACAAATTGATGTATTAGTCACAGATGATGTGTTGGCAGAAGACATTAGACAGCAAATCGAAGCACAAGGCGTAGAGGTTATTTGTGCAAGTGCGGTCTAAATTTTAAGTATTTTTTATTATTTTTTTAACATTGAAACAAAGGACATTTTATGTGTGGAATTGTTGGTGCAGTAGCACAACGTGATGTAGCAGAAATTCTGGTTGATGGATTACATCGTTTGGAATACCGTGGTTATGATTCCGCGGGTGTGGCGGTATTAGATGCAGATCATAATATGCAAATTGTTCGCCGAGTAGGGAAAGTCAATGCGCTGGATGAAGCGATTGAAGCGAACCCCATTTTAGGCGGAACAGGGATTGCACATACGCGTTGGGCTACCCACGGTGAGCCTTCAGAAGCCAATGCTCACCCACATCGCTCTGGTAAAATTGCTATTGTACATAATGGTATTATTGAAAATTACGAAGAATTGCGTGAAGAATTGCAAAAACGCGGTTATGTATTTCTTTCTCAAACCGATACAGAAGTTATTGCACACCTAGTAGAATGGGAATATCGCACTGCTAGCTCATTATTAGACGCCGTGCAAAAAACCGTGGCACAATTGCGCGGCGCTTATGGGATGGTTGCGATGCATCAAGATGAACCTGAACATCTTGTTGTCGCTCGTTCTGGTAGCCCATTAGTTATCGGCTTAGGTGTGGGAGAAAATTTCCTTGCCTCTGATCCGCTTGCCCTCTTAAGTGTTACACGCCGTTTTATTTACTTAGAAGAAGGGGACGTTGCTGAAATTTCTCGCCGTGATGTGCAAATTTTTGATGCGCAAGGTAATGCCGTTGAGCGTGAAGTACACGAAGGACATTTTGAAGCGGATGCGGCAGATAAAGGACAATATCGCCACTATATGCAAAAAGAAATTTTTGAACAGCCTGTTGCAATTATGAATACCTTAGATGGCCGCATCGTCAATGGTAAAGTGAATATTGATGCCATTGGCCCTAATGCCGCAGAAATCTTGAAAAAAGTGGAACATATTCAAATTGTTGCCTGTGGTACGTCGTATAATGCAGGTATGGTTGCGCGCTACTGGTTTGAATCTATTGCTGGGGTGAGCTGTGATGTGGAAATTGCTTCGGAATTCCGCTATCGCAAATTTGTAACACGTCCAAACAGTTTATTAATTACCCTTTCACAATCAGGAGAAACAGCAGATACTTTAGCTGCATTACGTTTAGCGAAAGAATCGGGTTATATGACAGCAATGACCATCTGTAACGTGGCAAGCTCTTCATTAGTACGTGAATCTGATTTTGCCTTTATGACCCGTGCTGGGGTGGAAATTGGTGTGGCATCCACCAAAGCATTTACCACGCAATTAACTTGCTTATTACTATTAAATGCAGCAATTGGGCGTTTAAAAGGCACTGTGAGTGAAGAACAAGAACATCATATCGTACAGGCTTTACAACGCTTACCAGCACAAATTGAAAGTGCGCTAGTTTTTGATAAACAGATTGAAAAACTCTCTGAAGATTTTGCTGAAAAACATCATACATTATTCTTAGGACGTGGTGAGTTTTACCCCATTGCAATGGAATCTGCATTGAAATTGAAAGAAATTTCTTATATTCACGCAGAGGCCTATGCGGCAGGAGAATTAAAACACGGCCCATTAGCCCTAATTGATAGCGATATGCCTGTGATTGTGGTTGCGCCAGAAAATGATTTACTGGAAAAAGTAAAATCAAATATTGAGGAAGTTCGCGCTCGTGGTGGTCAGCTTTATATTTTCGCAGATCACGATGCGGGTTTCAGCGATGGCGAAGGCTTTAAAACGATCGTATTGCCGAAAGTTGATGAAGTTACTGCACCCATTTTTTACACTGTGCCGTTACAACTCCTTTCTTACCACATTGCCTTAATTAAAGGCACAGATGTGGATCAACCTCGTAATCTTGCTAAAGCGGTTACGGTGGAATAAGTTTTCTAACAGCCTTGTAATGATTTGCAAGGCTGTTTTTTATTCTTCATTTTCTAGTCTGTTCTCATTGCTTAACGCAAACGAATTGACTACACTATGCACGCTTTTATGATGTGCTTTTATGTACATATTAGCAAATCTCCTTTCTTAACACTTTAAAGGCTACCCGTGAGTAGCAAAAGGACATCTATGAAAAACAACGTAAATGATTATGGCTGGAAAGCCTTGATTGGCTCTGCCGTGGGCTATGCAATGGACGGTTTTGATTTACTCATTCTTGGCTTTATGCTTAGTGCTATTTCTGCCGATTTAGCATTATCAAGCGCCCAAGCAGGATCTTTAGTTACTTGGACATTAATCGGAGCGGTAGCCGGTGGCATAATTTTTGGTGCGTTAAGTGATCGTTATGGACGTGTGCGAGTATTAACTTGGACAATTGTTCTCTTTGCCGTGTTTACAGGGTTATGTGCGTTTGCTCAAGGCTATTGGGATTTACTAATCTATCGTACTATTGCTGGTATTGGCTTAGGTGGTGAATTTGGGATTGGAATGGCATTAGCGGCAGAGGCGTGGCCTGCTCGACATCGTGCCAAAGCAGCTTCTTATGTGGCGCTTGGGTGGCAAATCGGTGTATTGGGCGCGGTGCTGCTTACCCCATTATTATTGCCAATAATCGGCTGGCGAGGAATGTTTATTGTGGGCATTTTCCCTGCTCTTGTTGCGTGGTATTTACGAAGAAAATTACACGAGCCAGAGGTTTTTACGGAAAAACAGACCGCACTTTCCACTACACATCCTACACAATCTAAATGGCAGGCATTCCGAGAGTCTTTCCAATTATTGGTGAAAGATAAGCAAACAGCAAAAGTGAGCTTGGGCGTGGTGATACTTACATCTGTACAAAATTTTGGTTATTACGGCATAATGATTTGGTTACCTAATTTCCTTTCTAAACAGCTTGGGTTCAGTTTAACTAAATCTGGTGTTTGGACTGCGGTAACTGTGTGTGGAATGATGAGTGGTATCTGGATTTTTGGCCGTCTTGCCGACAAAATCGGGCGTAAGCCAAGTTTTCTGCTTTTCCAGCTTGGTGCTATTATCAGCGTCATCACTTATTCGCAACTGACTGAACCAAGCGCTATGCTCATTGCGGGGGCATTCTTAGGAATGTTCGTAAACGGAATGATGGGGGGCTATGGTGCATTAATGGCAGAGGCCTATCCGACCCAAGCTCGTGCCACTGCACAAAATGTGTTGTTTAATCTTGGACGTGCTGTAGGTGGCTTTGGCCCAGTAGTTGTCGGGGCAGTGGTGGCGACTTATTCTTTTTCTACTGCGATTGCTTTCCTTGCCTTGATTTATGTGATCGATATGATCGCGACCCTTTTCTTAATTCCAGAATTGAAAGGTAAACTATTGGATTAATGGATAAAAATGATGAGCAATTTAGTTATGCTCGTCATTTTCTAGTTTGATTGACAATTCCTTACATTTATCCCACAAATTTCTGCTCAAAAAATGAGAATATCCGTTATAATCATCCGCTTAACATAAAAGAAAAGAGATAACAACGATGATACGCTTTGAAAATGTCAGCAAGGCTTATTTAGGCGGCAAGCCTGCCTTGCAGGGATTAAACTTTCATCTTCCCGTAGGGAGTATGACCTATGTTCTTGGGCATTCTGGCGCGGGGAAAAGTACCTTATTGAAACTCATTATGGGAATGGAGCGCGCGAATGGCGGGCAAATTTGGTTTAACGGACACGATATTACACGTTTGTCTAAACACGAATTGCCATTTTTACGTCGCCAAATTGGTATGGTGCATCAAGACTATCGTCTGCTTGCCGATCGTTGTATTGTTGATAATGTGGCATTACCATTAATTATTTCAGGCATTCATCCAAAAGAAGCACAAAGCCGAGCCTTAGCCGCGTTAGATCGTGTTGGTTTACGTGATCGTGCCAATCACTTGCCTATCCATTTATCTGGTGGAGAACAACAGCGCGTGGATATTGCTCGTGCCATTGTACATAAGCCTCAATTATTACTTGCCGATGAGCCAACAGGCAATTTAGATAACGCGCTTTCTCTCGATATTTTTAATTTATTTGAAGAGTTTAACCGCCTTGGTATGACGGTGTTAATTGCCACTCACGATATTAATATTGTTCAACAAAAACCAAAACCTTGTTTAATCTTAGAACAAGGTCATTTACGTTAAGGAAAGTGAAATGAGTTCTCGTCCAATTAATGCGTCTTGGTGGGTTCAAACCCATTATGTGCTACGAGCGGTGTTGGCAGATCTAATTAAGAAAAAATATGCCACCCTATTAACCATTCTCGTGATCGCCGCTTCGCTAACTGTGCCAACGGTGAGCTATTTGTTATGGAAAAATATTCATCAAGCCACCACACAATTTTATCCTGAAAGCGAACTTACCGTTTATTTGCATAAAAATCTCACGGAAGCCGATGCTAATTTAGTGGTGGAAAAAATTCGCCAACAATCTGGGGTAGAAAGTCTGAATTATATTTCTCGTCAAGAGAGTCTTAATGAGTTTAAAAACTGGTCTGGTTTTAGTGAAGGCTTGGATATTCTCGATGATAATCCGCTGCCTGCGGTAGTGATTATTAAGCCAAGCAAAGACTATAATGAAAGCCAAAAACGCAATGAATTAAGGGAAAATTTAGCTAAAATAAAAGGCGTGCAAGAAGTGCGTTTAGATAATAATTTAATGGAAAAACTCACCGCACTTTCGTGGCTCATTGCACATATTGCGGTAGTTTGCACGCTTTTGATGGCTATTTCCGTTTTTCTCGTGATTGGCAATAGTATTCGCTCTGATGTGTATAGCAACAAAGCGAACATTGAAGTGATGAAATTGCTTGGTGCCACAGATCAATTTATCCTACGTCCTTTCCTTTACACAGGTATGATCTATGCCGTCTTAGGAGGATTATTGGCTTGCGTGTTCAGTGCCATTGTAATTGGCTATTTTACAAGTGCGGTGAAATATGTGACGGAAATTTTTGCGGTAAATTTTGAGCTACACGGCATAATGATTGGCGAGTTACTATTTTTACTCGCAATGTGCGCGCTCTTGGGCTATATCGCCGCGTGGTTATCGGCAAAAAAATACAGCTAATTTTTCTCGTTCTTTAATCCCCTTTTGCTTTGTAAAAAGGGGATTTTTCTTTCCTTTTTCGATTTTTTCAACGCTCGCCGAGCTAAATCGAGTATTCTTTATAGAAAGATCAATTATTCGCAACTTTTTTTAGAAAAATGCTTGCTTTTGTTTACGCTATCTTGTACGTTTTTTTGCACGGTTTAACGTAATTAATTTCCTGTGAATTAAAGCCGAAGGGTTATACTTTTAACCTTTTTACTGGGCATAATTCATCCAGATTTTATTTTCAACACAACATTACTTATAAGGAAAATTTTATGCAAAACGTTGGTTTTATCGGTTGGCGTGGAATGGTGGGTTCCGTACTAATGGATCGTATGCAGCAAGAAAATGATTTCGCGAATATCAACCCTATCTTTTTTACCACTTCACAAGCAGGTCAAAAAGCCCCTGTTTTCGCGGGTAAAGAGGCCGGTGTGTTAAAAGATGCGTTTGACATCGCGGAATTACAAAAATTAGACATTATCGTTACCTGCCAAGGCGGTGATTATACCAATGAAGTCTATCCAAAATTAAAAGCAACAGGGTGGAACGGCTATTGGATTGATGCAGCTTCGGCATTACGTATGGACAAAGATGCAATTATCGTACTTGATCCTGTAAACCAGAATGTGATCAGTGAAGGGCTAAAAAATGGTGTGAAAACCTTCGTGGGCGGAAACTGTACAGTGAGCTTAATGTTAATGGCATTAGGCGGATTATTTGAACGTGATTTGGTGGAATGGGTATCCGTTGCCACTTACCAAGCTGCCTCTGGCGCGGGTGCAAAAAATATGCGTGAATTATTAGTGCAAATGGGGGAATTAGAAGCGTCTGTTAAAGCCGAATTAGCAAATCCAGCTTCATCAATCTTAGATATTGAACGCAAAGTAACCGCAAAAATGCGTGATGCGTCCTTCCCAATTGATAATTTTGGCGCGCCACTTGCTGGTAGTTTAATCCCTTGGATCGATAAATTATTACCAGAAACAGGGCAAACGAAAGAAGAATGGAAAGGCTATGCAGAAACCAATAAAATTTTAGGTTTAAGTGACAATCCAATCCCAGTGGACGGCTTATGTGTGCGTATTGGTGCATTACGTTGCCACAGCCAAGCCTTTACCATCAAATTGAAAAAAGATTTGCCATTAGACGAAATTGAGCAAATTCTTGCATCTCACAATGAATGGGTGAAAGTGATTCCAAACGATAAAGAAACCACTTTACGCGAATTAACCCCTGCAAAAGTAACAGGCACATTAAGCGTACCAGTAGGACGCTTACGCAAATTAGCAATGGGGCCTGAATACCTCGCCGCCTTTACTGTTGGTGACCAATTACTATGGGGGGCTGCGGAGCCTGTTCGCCGTATTTTAAAACAACTCGTGGCGTAATTTCTAAGTTAAAAACTCATTGAAAAACGAATAGATAGAAAGCACCGCACGGCTGAAAATAAAGTGCGGTGCTTTTTGTGGGTTTTTTAGTGAATTTGAATAGCAAAATGTTTTATTTTCCCTTGAATGTTTAGCAATAGGGCTGCTGTATAAAAATAACGAAAAAAACACCGCACTTTAAAAATATGAAGTTTTATCAAAAAGTCAGAACCTCTGATGTGGCATTATGTTCTATCTTTCTTATCAGCTTTCCTTTATGATCGTGACATCTTTGTTTTATTGAAGGTAATCCAATGCTAAATTGCCTACACCGAGAACCTCATTTTTGCCGATTTGCGTTACAGCAATTAATGCCCTTTGTCGATCAATTTCCTATCCAATATTTAACGGGGAAGCAGGGTTGCCAAATTGCCTATCGCCATTTTTTGCATACAGAAACCTCGCCAAGTGCGGAGCGAAAATTGATGATTTTAGTCAATGGACGGGCGGAGAATATGTTGAAATGGTCGGAGTTGGCTTATGATTTTTATCAATGGGGATATGATGTATTGCTTTTTGATCACCGTGGACAGGGGTATTCTCAACGTTTATTAACGGATAAAGACAAAGGTTACGTTGATGAATTTCGCTTTTACTGTGAGGATATGGATACGGTAATTAAGCAAATCACTTGCCACAACGATTATTCGCAACAATACCTGCTTGCCCATTCGTTGGGATCACTGATTTCGGCTTATTATTTGGCGAATTATGATCATCAGATTCAATGTGCGGTGCTTTCTTCGCCATTTTTTGGCTTGCCGACCAAACATTTATTGCGTGATGAGTTGATCATTAATTTGATGATGTTAGTTGGACAAGGACAGCGTTATGTATTCGGCAAAACCGCTTATAAACCCACCAATCTTGAGTTAAATGAACTCAGTTTCTGCAAAACCAGAATGAAATGGATGAATCGTATTAATCGCTATTTTCCTGAATTAAGTCTTGGCGGGCCAACATTCCGCTGGGTGCATTTGTGTTTAACGGCAATTAAAGGGTTGGAAAAAATTTTGTCGCGCATTGAAATTCCTGTCTTGGTTTTGCAAGCTGGCAAAGAAAAAATTGTAGAAAATGCACAGTTGGCAAAATTAGTTGCCTGCTTGCCACAAGGAAAGTTAATTACACTGGAAAATGCCAAGCACGAGATTTTATTTGAACGGGATAAAATTCGTGCCGAAGCCTTAAATACAGTACAAGCCTTTATCGCCAATAACGAGACAACAACACGCCCAACAGGGTAAATAATAGGCTACCAGCAAGATGTAAGGCAATAATGGTCAGTGCGGACAGCCATTTTTCATTTAAGAAATTATTAATGACCTCCGCTGAAAAGGAAGAAAAGGTGGTGAGACTGCCTAAAAATCCTGTGATTAAAAATAATCGCCATTCGCCAGAAAACTGGGGGGATTGCCAAGCGAGAGCGAGTAAGATGCCAATTAAAAAACAGCCGAGATAATTGGCGATCAGTGTACCAAACGTGAGAAATGAAAACAGTGGGTTTAATAACTCACTCAAGCCCCAACGTGTGCAAGCGCCTAGTGCTGCGCCAGTACTGATGATGAGTAATGTTTGCCAAATTGCCATTTCGCCTGATATCCGCTTATTTTGCTCTAATACACACCAAAGGTGGCGCGTAAATAACTTGCGACAGCTTCGTGACGGTTAAAACCGATTTGTTCTAACTGCGGGCAAGTTTGCACTAAACGTGGATCAGCATTGCCCATAATGCACCCTTTTCCTACTTCGCTGAGCATTTCCACATCGTTCATTCCATCTCCAAAGGCAATACAAGCATTTAAGCCATAGTCGCGATTTGTTACAACTTTAGCAAGTGCGGTGGCTTTTGACACATTTTTATTCATAATTTCTAAACACTGTGGGGTGGAATAGGTCATATAAACGTGCTCGCCAAAATGTTGTGCGATATGTGCTTCAATTGGGGCGAGATCGGCGGGCGTTCTGCCAATGAAGAAGACTTTTTCTGTTTCACGTCCGTGATGTTGGTTGAAATCCACAACCTGATACATAAAACCAGAATCTTGATGATATTTTGCTAATTCGGGCATATCTAGGCTAATGAACCAACCCTCTTCTTGATAGCTATTTACAAACACATTTTTTTTATCATAAGGGGTTTGCATTATTTCCATTGCGATTGCATCCGGCAAACTGTTGCTCAACAGCAATTTACCTTGCAAATTATGCGATCTTGCGCCATTTGAAGTAATGAGCACGGCGTTATCCAGTTTCACTTTGCCTACAATATGTGCCACATCTTCATATTTCCGCCCTGTGGCGAGAATAATATCAATCTTTTTTTGGGATAATTTTTCGAGGGTTTCAATTGTGAAATCACCAATCACGTGATTTCCATTGAGCAATGTGCCATCTAAATCGGATACAACGGCACGAAAGGGTTGATTTTGCATAATTAAGCTCCTTCAACAAAAACAGCGAATATCATAGCAAATTATACGAAAAAATGACCGCACTTTTTCTTTCACGTTTTCTCTTTTATAAGAAAACGATTGCTAAATAGAAAAATTCCTTGATTTCTATTTTCAATGTGGTATCAATAGTAGCCAGTAACGGTAATTATTCAGATTTTATTCATACAATGACAAAACATTATTCTCTTATTAGCATTATTATTAACCTCGTGGTGATTATCACTGCGAGGTGTTGGCTTGCTAATAACTAGAATAATTAAACCTGATTTATACTTATTAGAAAGCCCCTCGCAGAGATTGCTGAGAGGCTTTTTTTATAACTAATTTATGATATAGGATAGGTGAAAAATGAACGGTGCAAGATTAGTAACCGAATGTTTAAAGGCGCATCAGGTGGATGTGGTGTTTGGGTATCCCGGTGGGGCGATAATGCCAGTTTATGACGCCATTTATGATTCAGGCTTGGAACATTTACTCTGTCGTAATGAGCAAGGCGCTGCGATGGCGGCAATTGGCTATGCCAGAGCCAGCGGTAAAACAGGCGTATGTATTGCCACTTCAGGCCCGGGAGCAACCAATTTAATCACTGGGCTAGGTGATGCGTTAATGGATTCCATTCCGGTTGTGGCGATTACGGGGCAGGTGGCATCCTCATTAATCGGTACAGATGCCTTTCAAGAAGCCGATGTATTAGGGTTATCTCTTGCTTGCACGAAACATAGTTTTATTGTGCAACATATTGATGAATTACCAGAAATTATCGCCAAAGCCTTTCAAATCGCGCAAAGTGGTCGCCCCGGTCCTGTGTTGATTGATATTCCAAAAGATGTGCAATTTGCTGAAACCGATTTACAGCCTTTTACCCTTCCTGTGGAAAAACCAACCGCACTTGATCCTGTCGAATTAGAAAAAGCATTGGCATTAGTGAAAAATGCGAAACGTCCTGTGGTGTATGTTGGCGGGGGCGTAGGAATGGCGAATGCGGTTCCTGCCTTGCGTGAATTTTTAGCTATCACCGAAATCCCAAGTATTTCCACGTTAAAGGGATTAGGCACAATTTTGCCTGATACGCCTTATTATATGGGAATGATCGGTATGCACGGCACCAAAGCCGCCAATTTAGCCACTCAAGAGTCAGATTTATTGCTCGTGTTCGGTGCGCGCTTTGATGATCGTGTAACGGGAAAATTAGATACCTTCGCCCCTAAGGCAAAAGTGATTCATTGCGATATTGATATTGCTGAACTCGGTAAATTACGTCGTCCTGATGTGGCTTTACGTGGTGATTTAAATGCCATTTTTCACGCCTTAGCAATGAAATTAGCATTGACTGATTGGCATAAAGAAATCAATAAACTCAAACAAGCGTTTGATTTTCGCTATGCACAAAATCAGGGGAAACAACCGATTAATCCTTGGTGGTTGCTTAACACGGTTTCTCAGCAAAAAGCAAAAAACGCTATTGTGGTTACTGATGTCGGACAGCATCAAATGTGGTCAGCACAGCATATGCAACATTATGCCCCAGAAAATTTTATTACCTCAGCAGGATTTGGCACAATGGGATTTGGCTTGCCCGCAGCGATTGGGGCGAAAAAAGCCCGTCCCAATGATGAGGTAATTTTAATTACGGGTGATGGCTCATTAATGATGAACGTGCAAGAACTTGGCACGATTAAACGTGGCAAAACACCGGTAAAAATCATTTTATTAGACAACCAACGCTTAGGTATGGTACGCCAATGGCAAACCTTATTTTTCCAAGCTCGTCATAGTAATACCATTCTTGATGATAACCCTGATTTCGTTACCCTTGCCTCTGCGTTTGATATTCAGGGTGAACGCATTGAATCAGGGGAAGAAGTGCAAGGGGCATTAGATCGTTTATTCCGATCAGAAGGGGCTTATTTATTACATATTTGTATCCCAGCAGAAGAAAACGTGTGGCCACTTGTTCCGCCAAATGCTTGCAATGTGGATATGCTGGAAGAATAAGAAAAAAGGAATTGTGGGGAAAATTATGCAACAGTATGAATTATCAATTCGTGCCAATAGACGGCCAGAAACCTTAGAGCGTTTATTGCGCGTAATGCGTCATCGTGGTTTTGAAGTGGTAAAATTACAAACCGAAAGCCAGCAACAAGAAATCACCTTGCAAGTCATCGTGCAAAGTGAAAGAGCGGTGGAATTATTAGTCAATCAATTAGTGAAATTACCTGATGTCATTGCGTTAAATTCATCGGCTAACTGAAGAAATAAATGCCTCATTGCGTTTTATCGCATTGTATTTAATTTAAAAATTTGTCAAAGTTTGGAGAGATTATGCCTAAATTACGTTCAGCAACCAGTACACAAGGTCGCAATATGGCGGGCGCACGCGCCTTATGGCGTGCAACAGGAATGAAAGAAAATGATTTTGGAAAACCCATTATTGCGGTGGTGAACTCATTTACACAATTCGTACCGGGACACGTTCACTTGAAAGATATTGGGCAATTAGTTGCACAGCAGATCGAACAAGCTGGTGGTGTAGCGAAGGAATTTAACACAATCGCCGTTGATGATGGCATTGCAATGGGACACGGTGGAATGCTGTATTCCCTACCTTCTCGTGATTTAATTGCCGACAGCGTAGAATATATGGTGAATGCACATTGTGCCGATGCAATGGTGTGTATTTCCAACTGCGATAAAATTACCCCGGGAATGTTAATGGCAGCATTACGCTTAAATATTCCAACCATTTTCGTTTCTGGCGGTCCAATGGAAGCCGGAAAAACCAAGCTCTCTGATCAATTGATTAAATTAGATTTAGTCGATGCAATGGTACAAAGTGCGGATAAAAATGTGTCCGATTCTGATGTTGAAGCCATTGAACGCTCAGCTTGTCCAACCTGTGGTTCTTGTTCTGGAATGTTCACCGCAAACTCAATGAACTGTTTAACGGAAGCATTAGGCTTAAGCTTGCCGGGTAATGGCTCTTGTTTGGCAACGCATAAAGATCGTAAACAGTTATTTTTAGATGCGGGGAAACAAATTGTTGAACTTTGCCACAACTATTATCAACAAGATGATGAATCTGTATTACCACGTTCGATTGCCACGAAAGCCGCTTTTGAAAATGCGATGAGCTTAGATATTGCAATGGGGGGGTCAACCAATACCGTTCTGCATTTATTGGCGGCAGCGCAAGAAGCCGAAGTGGATTTCACGATGGCAGACATTGATCGCCTTTCTCGTCGCGTGCCTTGTTTAAGCAAAGTTGCCCCAAATACCGCGAAATATCATATGGAAGATGTTCATAGAGCAGGCGGTATAATGGCCATTTTAGGCGAATTAGATCGTGCGAATTTGCTGGATAACCAAACTCGCACCGTATTAGGGTTAAGCTTGGCAGAGCAAATAGCCAAATATGACATTATGCTAACTCAAGACGAAGCGATTCGTGCATTCTATCGCGCAGGGCCGGCTGGCATTCGCACCACGCAAGCCTTTTCGCAAGATTGTCGTTGGGAAAGCCTTGATGATGACAGAGAAAACGGTTGTATCCGCAGTAAAGCATTTGCTTATAGTCAAGATGGTGGACTTGCAATGCTTTCAGGTAATATCGCCTTAGATGGTTGTATTGTAAAAACCGCTGGGGTAGATGAATCAATTTTAAAATTTACCGGAAACGCCATTGTCTTTGAAAGCCAAGAAGACGCAGTTAATGGCATTTTAGGTGGAAAAGTGCAAGCGGGCCACGTGGTGGTGATTCGTTATGAAGGGCCAAAAGGCGGACCGGGTATGCAAGAAATGCTTTATCCAACCAGTTACTTAAAATCAATGGGGCTAGGCAAGGCTTGTGCATTATTAACCGATGGGCGTTTTTCTGGTGGAACATCAGGCTTATCTATCGGCCATTGTTCGCCAGAAGCGGCAGCAGGTGGCGTAATTGGCTTAGTGAAAGATGGCGATACCATTGAGATCGACATTCCAAATCGCTCCATTCAATTAATGGTATCTGAACAAGAATTAGCGGTCCGTCGTGCAGAGCAAGATGCAAAAGGCTGGAAACCAGCGAATCGTCAGCGTGAAGTGTCGTTAGCACTGAAAATTTATGGCCACTTCGCCACTTCTGCAGATAAAGGTGCGGTGAGAGATCGCACTAAATTAGCCGATTAAAGAAAAATGACTGCACGGAATAAAGTGCGGTCATTTTTTCACCTATTTTTATCATCGTGCCTATAATCTTAGGTCGTGAAGGGAAACATTATGCTAAAAATGTTAAAGCAACACATTAAATTTTATACCAGCTTGATCCTTGTTGTGTTTGCTTTTTTAGGTTTTCGCCTGCTTTCTCAGGGCGAGATCAGCATTGATCTGATTTATTCTTGGGATATAGGAATGAGCCTGTATTTATTTTGGACATTTTGGACAATTCGCCAGCAACATCGTCATCGCGAAAAAATGACCGCACTTTTACAAGAACGCCAAACAGGAACAAAAGCGATGTTTGCCATTGTGAGCATTATTATTGTCGCTTGTCTTGTTGCCTTAGTCCGTTTAGTGAGTATTGCACAAAATTTGCCCGTTATGGAAAAAATGTGGTATATCAGTGTGGCTATCATTTCTATTTTTCTTTCTTGGCTAGTTATTCATATTTTATTCGCCATTCGGTATGCTCATCTTTTCTACCATAGCAAAATAAGCGGTGAGCCAATGCCATTACAAATTCCCCAAAGTGATGGGCAAAATGGTTATCAAACCGAGCCAAATTATTATGATTTTATTTATACAGCCTTGATTATAGGTACGTCAGCGCAAACCGCCGATGTTATGTTTTCATCAAGAGCAGGGCGTATTTTAGGCGGGATTCATAGCATTGTTGCCTTTATTTTTAACGTTACCGTGCTTTCTTTACTGATTAATATTATTTCAGGTTTTATTTAAGGATAATAAAATGACAACCCTTTCATTCAACAGCCCGACACCCAGCGGGGACGATTATTTAAAAACCATTTTAAAATTAGGTTCAGTGGTTTATCAAGTAGCGCAAACCACCCCATTACAGCCGATGGAAAAACTCTCTTCTCGCTTAGCTAATCAGATTTTAATTAAACGTGAAGATCGCCAGCCAGTGCATAGTTTTAAATTACGCGGTGCTTACGCAATGATCGCTGCATTAAACGAACAACAACGTCAAGCGGGGGTCATTGCCGCGTCCGCAGGTAACCACGCACAAGGCGTTGCGCTATCCGCCAAGCATCTTGGCTTAAAGGCATTAATTGTGATGCCACAAAATACGCCAAGCATTAAAGTTGAAGCGGTGAGTCGTTTTGGTGGCGATGTGTTGCTTTATGGCGCAAACTTCGATGAAGCAAAAAGTAAAGCGATTGAGCTGGCTAAAACGAAAAATATGACGTTTATTCCTCCTTTCGATCATCCTTTAGTGATCGCAGGGCAAGGCACCTTAGCACTGGAATTATTACAACAATCTTCTAATATCGATCGGGTTTTTGTCCCCGTTGGCGGTGGCGGTTTGGCAGCGGGAGTTGCCGTGTTAATTAAACAATTAATGCCAGAAATTAAAGTGATTGGCGTGGAAAGCAAAGATTCGGCGTGCCTGTATCAAGCGTTAAAAGCAGGGCAACCCATGGATCTAGAACGAGTGGGATTGTTTGCCGATGGGGTGGCAGTAAAACGCATTGGTGATGAAACGTTCCGCTTATGTCAGCAATATCTTGATGATGTGGTGTTGGTGGACGGCGATGAAATTTGTGCGGCAATGAAAGACATTTTTGAAAATGTTCGTGCAATTGCGGAGCCTTCAGGCGCTGTTTCTCTGGCTGGGCTTAAAAAATATGTCAAACAACATCAAATTCAAGGGGAAACCTTAGTCAATATTTTATCTGGGGCAAACCTGAATTTTCATACTTTACGTTATGTCTCTGAGCGTTGTGAAATTGGTGAAAAACACGAAGCGATGCTCGCGGTAACGATTCCCGAAGAAAAAGGCAGTTTCTTGCGTTTTTGTCATTTGCTTGGCGATCGTGCGGTAACAGAATTTAATTACCGCTATGCCGATCAAGCGCAAGCCTGTATCTTTGTTGGGGTGCGTATCAGTGGTGAAAAGGAAAAAAATGAAATCATCGCCCAGCTACAACAAAACGGCTATGCGGTGATGGATCTGTCTGATGATGATGTCGCGAAAACCCATATTCGTTATATGATTGGTGGACGCTCATCAAGCCAAGCTAAAGAACGTTTATACAGTTTTGAGTTCCCAGAACAGAAAGGTGCATTGCTTAAATTCCTTGAAATGCTTGGCACACACTGGAACATTTCCTTGTTCCATTATCGTGCGCACGGTGCAGATTATGGCAATGTGCTTGCTGGCTTCCAATTAGATGAAAATGATGAAATTCGTTTTAACGGACATTTGGAAGAACTGGCTTACACCTATCAAGATGTAACGGATAGCCCGGCGTATAAGTATTTTTTAGGATAAGTGAAAACTCGGGAAAAGAAAAACCATCGTAAAAAAGTGCGGTGGTTTTTTTATGAATTTTTACCTGTTTATAAATGATTAGCAGAGAAAATAAAGGGAGGTGCTTGACCTCCCTTTATCTTTATAAATACATTAATGTCCTTTCGCTCTGCTTGCTTAGTCCATAATGTGTTTTGCACTTTAAGGATTATTAGTAAACCCCTTGCGCTAACATTGCATCAGCAACTTTTACGAAACCAGCGACGTTTGCACCAGTGACATAATTGATGTTAGCTTGACCTTCCACTGTGCCGTATTTTTTACAGTTAGCGTGGATGTCGAGCATAATTTGTTTTAATTTCGCGTCCACTTCTTCAGCCGTCCAGTATAGACGTTGTGAGCTTTGTGCCATTTCTAAGCCTGAAGTGGCCACACCACCTGCATTTGCTGCTTTACCCGGACCAAATAATACGCCAGCTTCAAGCAATGCATCGGTTGCTTCGATCGTTGTTGGCATATTTGCACCTTCTGCCACAAGTTGTACGCCATTAGCGATTAATTTTTGTGCATCAGCAAGGTCTAATTCGTTTTGTGTTGCACAAGGTAAGGCGATGTCTGCTTTCACGCTCCACGGACGCTCGTTCGCAACATATTGTAAGCCGAATTTTTCCGCATAATCTTTCACTCGACCGCGCTGTACATTTTTGATTTCCATCAACGCAGCTAATTTTTCTGGGGTGAAACCCGCTTCATCATAAACGTAGCCAGAGCTGTCAGAACAAGTAACGACTTTCGCGCCAAGTTGTAAGGCTTTCTCAATCGCATATTGTGCAACGTTACCTGAACCTGACACAACCACGGTTTTACCTTGGAAAGATTGATTTTTTTCTTCAAGCATTGCTTGTGCAAAATACACTAAGCCATAGCCTGTTGCTTCTGGACGAATTAAGCTACCACCGAATGATAAACCACGCCCTGTGAACACACAGCCTGCTTGGTTAGATAATTTTTTCATCATCCCAGCAAGATAGCCCACTTCACGACCACCAACACCAATGTCGCCTGCAGGAACGTCTGTGTCAGGGCCAATATGGCGATAAAGCTCGCTTACTAATGCTTGGCAGAAACGCATTACTTCGCCGTCAGATTTACCTTTAGGATCGAAGTCTGAACCGCCTTTACCACCGCCCATTGGTAATGTGGTGAGGGCATTTTTGAAGATTTGTTCAAAGCCTAAGAATTTTAGGATTGATTGGTTTACAGAAGGGTGGAAACGCATTCCGCCTTTAAATGGTCCAATTGCACTGCTGAATTGAACACGGAAAGCACGGTTTACCTGCACTTGACCTTTGTCATCTGTCCACGCTACGCGGAATTGGATTAAACGCTCAGGCTCAACAAGGCGCTCTAAAAGAGCTTGTGAGCGATATTGTGGGTTTTTCTCTAAGAATGGCCAAATCGAAGTGAACACTTCACGCACAGCTTGTAAAAACTCTGGTTGGTGTCCATCACGTTGTTCAACTTTGGCTAAGAATTCTTCTAATGAGGTAACTTGTGACATAATTTACTTCCTTTATGTGTGTATGATGTTGATAAATTTATTATTAGAATGGCTAAAGTCCTGTTGTACAGTCTTTAGGTAAGCCTTAGAAAGTTGGCTTGGGAATTACTATGCAACAAAAAGGGGATCTATTGCAAATATTTTTTTGTAAAAAAATGGTTTTTTATAAAAAATTAGATGATTATCAAAAAAAAGCGGTGGTTTATGAAAAAATTCTAAATAAACCACCGCACTTTAAAAAATAAATCAGAAGAGATGAAGATTTTTGATCCCTTCAACAATAATTTCAACCCCGAGAGACATCAAAATTAACCCCATAATACGGGTAATCACATTAGAACCTGTTTTGCCTAATTTTTTAATCAATGGCTCAGAATATTTTAATAAGATAAAACAGCATAGCCCGAAAATGGCAATGGTGAGTGAGGTGTAAATATAATCCATAATGGTATGCTGATTTGAGCCAAATACGATGGTGGCACTGATTGAGCCGGGGCCTGCCATAATTGGCATTGCCAATGGCACGACGGCAATGTTGTTGTAATCGTCAAAGTTTTCTGCTTTTTCTTCTTTATTGATTTTATGATCACCGATTTTACCGTTGATCATTGTCAGTGCGATCATCGCCACCAAGATACCTCCCGCAATGCGGAAAGAGTTAATGGAAATATGGAAGGCATCTAAAATCATATTGCCAAAGAAGAAGCTGACCAACAAAATCACGGTAACAGAAAAGCAGGTAATAAGCCCCGTGCGATTTTGCTGTGCTGGTGTTTGATCGGATGTCATTGAGTAGAAAATAGGAATAACGCCCAGTGGATTGACGAGTGCGATCAGTCCTACGAAAAATTGGATATAAATTGCAATGTCCATACGTTTTTTTGGAATAAGTAAAGGGGTTGCTATTGTTGCTATTATAGAGCGTTCATTTTTGTTGAACAAGAAAAGTGCGGTGTTTTTTCGATGAGAAAATAATGCCCCTGAATGGTCAGGGGCAAGGTGAAAAAAGGGGTTAAAATTACCAGCCTTTAACTACGCCGTCTTTGAAGTATTTTACTGCTTCTTGGTACACTTCATCGGTTTGATACGCTTTTACGAAGTTTTTCACCGCGTCGCTGTCTTTGTTGTCTTCACGCGCTACGATAATGTTTACATAAGGCGAATCTTTATCTTCAACAAACACACCGTGTTCTTGCGTATTTAAACCAACTTGACCCGCGTAAGTGTTATTAACAACCGCCAAATCAACATCATCTAATGCACGGGCTGCTACAGAGGTATCCACTTCTTTAATTTGTAGATGTTTTGGATTTTCTACAATGTCTAAAGAGGTTGCGAATAGGTTTGTGTTGTCTTTAAGTTTAATTAAACCTTGTTTTTCTAATAAGATTAATGCACGCGCAAGGTTACTTGGATCATTTGGCACAGCAATGATGGCACCGTCTTGTAATTCGCTCACATTTTTAATTTTTTTCGAATAACCAGCTAATGGATAAACGAAGGTGTTACCCACGATAACAAGGTTTTTATAGCCGTGTTCTTGCGAATCTTTATCAAGGTAAGGTTTGTGTTGCATTGCATTGATATCTAAATCCCCATTGCTTACCGCTGGGTTTGGTAATGAATATTCGTTAAATTCGACAAATTCGACATCTAAACCATATTTTTCTTTCGCTACTTTTGCCGCAATTTCCGCCACTTGGTGTTCTGGCCCTGACATTACGCCCACTTTAATTTTTTGTGCAGCAGGTTGTGCGGCGGCAGTGGTTTCTGCTTTTTTGTCATCTTTACAAGCGGTTAGTGCTAAAACCGATGAAAGTGTGGCTACCGTGAATAATTTTTTAAAGTTCATTTTTACTTTCCTTTTTAGTGAGTTAAGTGGATGTTGAGATTAACGATGATCGAAATGATCTGCTAATTTGTTACCGTATTTTTCGCATAACATAACGATAAGTACGATGATAATGGTTGAAACCCAAAGCACATAAGGCATATTGCGGTGTAATCCGAAAGAAATTGCGGTGTTACCTAAACCGCCACCGCCCACTGCGCCAGCCATTGCGGAATAACCAATCAGCGTGACTAAGGTGAGTGTCATTGCTTTAATTAGAATCGGTAAGGCTTCGGGTAAATAAAAGCGTGTAACTAGCTGCCAAACGTTTGTTCCCATTGCTTTGGCGGTTTCTGTTAGCCCCGTAGGAATATCGCCCAAGGCGTTTACGGTTAAGCGTGCGTAAAAAGGCAAGGCCGCAACACTTAATGGAATAATTGCCGCTGTGGTGCCTAAGGTGGTGCCAACCAGAAAACGCGTTACGGGCATTAAGTCAAATAATAAAATGATAAAAGGAATTGAACGCCCAACATTAATAATGATTTCTAAAGTGCGGTTCAATTTTTTATTATTTAGGGTTTGCCCTTCTTTGGTTAGAAAGGTGATGATGCCCAATGGCAAGCCAAATAATACAGCAAAAAAGGTTGCCACAAGGCTCATATAAACTGTTTCAAAAGAGCTGTTGGCAATCAGTTGCCAAACTTGTGGGGTAAGCTGACGGGAAAATTCAGCGCTAAACTCAGTCCACATAACCTAATACCTCCACACGAACATTATTTTCCATTAGATAAATTTTGGCTTGCGTAATCGCGTCTTCATCGCCTTCCACTTCTGCGATGGTAAAACCAAATTTTACCCCACCTGCATAGTCAATTTGTGAGGTGAGAATACTTAAATCCACGCCAAAACGTTTGGAAGCTTGTGAAAGTAACGGGGCATCTACGGAACGCCCCGTAAATTCAAATTTAATAATTGGCCAAGCATTCGGGTGTTTTGGGGTTGGTGATAATTTTTCCAAATATTCTTCCGGCAAATTAATGTGGAATGTTGAGCTAATAAATTGTTGTGCCAATTCAGTTTTTGGATTTGAGAAAATTTCGCTCACCGAACCTTGTTCAACAAGTCGTCCTTTGTCAATCACCGCAACTTGATCGCAGATCCGTTTTACTACGTCCATTTCGTGTGTAATCAATAGAATAGTAATACCTAAAGTGCGGTTAATTTCTTTTAATAATTTTAAAATTGCTTGCGTGGTGGCGGGATCTAGCGCACTGGTTGCTTCATCGCAGAGGAGTACTTTAGGATCACTGGCTAAGGCGCGTGCAATAGCAACACGTTGTTTTTGTCCGCCTGAAAGATTGGCTGGGTAAACATCACGTTTTTCACTTAATCCAACTAAAGCAAGCAACTGTTCCACTTTTTGTTTAATGTCAGCTTTGCTTTCACCTGCTAATTCTAGTGGTAGGGCAATGTTGCCATAGACGGTGCGTGAACTGAGCAAATTGAAATGTTGGAAAATCATTCCAATATTGCGTCGTTCTTGAATCAGTTGGCTATCGGATAAATGGGTTAATGCTTTGCCATTTACTATCACAGAACCAGAAGTTGGTCGTTCTAATAAATTGACACAGCGGATTAGCGTGCTTTTCCCCGCACCTGAGGCACCAATCACACCGCAAATTTGCCCTTTCGGAACGTGCAAATTGACGTTATCAAGTGCGGTGATTTTTTTATCCGCAATGTCGAAAATTTTACTAAGGTTTTCTAGCTTAATCATATAAGCCCTTTTTATATGCTTAAATTTAAGTTTTTGGTATTTTAGACGTCTAGAATGCTGTGTCAATATTTATTCACAAGATTTTTAGAATGTTCCGCTATTAGTTAGAATAAAATTACGTCATAATGCAACAAAATAGCAAGCATTAATATAATAAGGATAAGAAGGTGAATAAAGCGATTTTTCTCGATCGAGATGGGACGATCAATATTGATCACGGTTATGTCCATCAAATTGATGACTTTCAATTTATTGAAGGAAGTATTGAGGCATTGCAACAACTTAAGGCAATGGGCTATTTATTGGTGTTGGTAACGAATCAATCGGGCATTGCAAGAGGCTATTTTACAGAACAACAATTTTTACAACTCACCGAATGGATGGATTGGTCACTGGCAGATCGCGGTGTTGATCTCGATGGTATCTATTATTGCCCTCATCACCCTGAAGGCAAAGGAGAATATAAAGAAGCGTGCGATTGCCGTAAGCCGAAATCGGGTATGTTATTACAGGCAATAGAAGAATTGGATATCGATCCTGCGCAGTCTTTTATGCTGGGTGATAAAAAAGAAGATATGCAAGCTGGCAAAGGAGCTGGTGTGCAAAATTGTGTTTTAGTGCGTACAGGCAAAGCGATCACCGCTGAAAGTGAACAAACTGCTGATTTTGTGATAAATAGCATTGCGCAATTACCTGCTTTAATTAAGCAAATGAAAAAGTAAAATGTGAAATTAATAGGACGTAAAAGCAAAGTGCGGTATAAAAATTCACTAAATTTTCACCGCACTTAGGTGAATAATTTTGCAAGTTGGTGTAAAAGTCATCAAGCGATAAAAAATCTTAAAAATTTGCAAAAAAAGACTTGCAAAGATTTTCGAGATGTCTATAATACGCCGCACACAACGACGCGACGTTGTAGAAATTAAGATGATACAAATCGCGTCGTTCTTTTTTGCTCTTTAACAATCAATCAGACAATCTGTGTGGGCATTCGTTGATTTTCAAAAAGATTTAAAATTTAGAAATCAATGATGCTTAACTTGAGATTCGAAAAGAATATAACGTTATGTATTCATTGAGCGAGATTAAACTGAAGAGTTTGATCATGGCTCAGATTGAACGCTGGCGGCAGGCTTAACACATGCAAGTCGAACGGTAACGGGTTGAAAGCTTGCTTTCGATGCTGACGAGTGGCGGACGGGTGAGTAATGCTTGGGAATCTGTTTTATGGAGGGGGATAACCATTGGAAACGATGGCTAACACCGCGTAATATCTGAGGATTAAAGTAGTGGGACCGGAAGGCCACTAGCCATAAGGTGAGCCCAAGTGGGATTAGGTAGTTGGTGGGGTAAAGGCCTACCAAGCCTGCGATCTCTAGCTGGTCTGAGAGGATGACCAGCCACACTGGGACTGAGACACGGCCCAGACTCCTACGGGAGGCAGCAGTGGGGAATATTGCGCAATGGGGGGAACCCTGACGCAGCCATGCCGCGTGAATGAAGAAGGCCTTCGGGTTGTAAAGTTCTTTCGGTGATGAGGAAGGTTGACGTGTTAATAGCGCGTTGATTTGACGTTAGTCACAGAAGAAGCACCGGCTAACTCCGTGCCAGCAGCCGCGGTAATACGGAGGGTGCGAGCGTTAATCGGAATAACTGGGCGTAAAGGGCACGCAGGCGGTAAATTAAGTGAGATGTGAAATCCCCGAGCTTAACTTGGGAATTGCATTTCAGACTGGTTTACTAGAGTACTCTAGGGAGGGGTAGAATTCCACGTGTAGCGGTGAAATGCGTAGAGATGTGGAGGAATACCGAAGGCGAAGGCAGCCCCTTGGGGAGATACTGACGCTCATGTGCGAAAGCGTGGGGAGCAAACAGGATTAGATACCCTGGTAGTCCACGCTGTAAACGCTGTCGATTTGGGGGTTGGGCTTTGAGCTTGGCGCCCGTAGCTAACGTGATAAATCGACCGCCTGGGGAGTACGGCCGCAAGGTTAAAACTCAAATGAATTGACGGGGGCCCGCACAAGCGGTGGAGCATGTGGTTTAATTCGATGCAACGCGAAGAACCTTACCTACTCTTGACATCCAAAGAAGGTCTTAGAGATAAGACTGTGCCTTCGGGAACTTTGAGACAGGTGCTGCATGGCTGTCGTCAGCTCGTGTTGTGAAATGTTGGGTTAAGTCCCGCAACGAGCGCAACCCTTATCCTTTGTTGCCAGCACTATGGGTGGGAACTCAAAGGAGACTGCCAGTGATAAACTGGAGGAAGGTGGGGATGACGTCAAGTCATCATGGCCCTTACGAGTAGGGCTACACACGTGCTACAATGGTGCATACAGAGGGAAGCGAGTCTGCGAGGGTGAGCGAATCTCAGAAAGTGCATCTAAGTCCGGATTGGAGTCTGCAACTCGACTCCATGAAGTCGGAATCGCTAGTAATCGCGAATCAGAATGTCGCGGTGAATACGTTCCCGGGCCTTGTACACACCGCCCGTCACACCATGGGAGTGGGTTGTACCAGAAGTAGATAGCTTAACCGAGAGGGGGGCGTTTACCACGGTATGATTCATGACTGGGGTGAAGTCGTAACAAGGTAACCGTAGGGGAACCTGCGGTTGGATCACCTCCTTACCGAAGAGAAGACGAATGTTCACACAGATTGGTTGATTGATGTTAGACAATGAGAAGCAAAGGAATACCCGAATCCTTGAGGGTCTGTAGCTCAGGTGGTTAGAGCGCACCCCTGATAAGGGTGAGGTCGGTGGTTCAAGTCCACTCAGACCCACCACTCAAGTGATGAAGAAGAAATGATTGGGGATATAGCTCAGCTGGGAGAGCGCCTGCCTTGCACGCAGGAGGTCAGCGGTTCGATCCCGCTTATCTCCACCAAATCATTTAATGAGATGTAAATCATTAGTAAGTTCTTTTAGGTTATCTTAAGTCTATATACTTAAGATGGATTTTAGTCAGAGAATTTAGTAATGATAGTACACAAAATCAGTATTATTGTATTTGCTCTTTAACAATGTAAAAACAAGCTGAAAACTGAAGAGACTTTCAAGCCGGTGATAAAGGATAAAGTTTATCATTGAATTGAAGAAGTCTGAGTAGAAGAAGACTTACTTGAACAAAAGCAAGTAAGCGATTCTCAACGAATGACGATGATAGCTTTAAGGAAAAAAATCCTTGAGGTTGTATAGTTAAGTGAGAAAGCGTACAGGGCGGATGCCTTGGCAATCAGAGGCGAAGAAGGACGTGCTAATCTGCGAAAAGCGTGGGTGAGTTGATAAGAAGCGTTTAACCCACGATGTCCGAATGGGGAAACCCGATAGGTGAAGAACCTATCATTGTTTACTGAATAAACTAGGTAAACAAGGCGAACCGGGAGAACTGAAACATCTAAGTACCCCGAGGAAAAGAAATCAACCGAGATTCTGTGAGTAGCGGCGAGCGAAAGCGGAGTAGCCAGTAAGTGATAGCGAGTGATTTAGGAGAATTGACTGGGAAGTCAAGCGAAACAGGGTGATAGCCCCGTATCTGAAAAATCGCGTGTGGTACTAAGCTTACGAGAAGTAGGGCGGGACACGAGGAATCCTGTTTGAAGATGGGGGGACCATCCTCCAAGGCTAAATACTCCTGATTGACCGATAGTGAACCAGTACTGTGAAGGAAAGGCGAAAAGAACCCCGGTGAGGGGAGTGAAATAGAACCTGAAACCCTGTACGTACAAGCAGTGGGAGCCCTTTTGGGTGACTGCGTACCTTTTGTATAATGGGTCAGCGACTTATATTTTGTAGCGAGGTTAACTGAATAAGGGAGCCGAAGGGAAACCGAGTCTTAACTGGGCGGCTAGTTGCAAGGTATAGACCCGAAACCCGGTGATCTAGCCATGGGCAGGTTGAAGGTTGGGTAACACTAACTGGAGGACCGAACCGACTAATGTTGAAAAATTAGCGGATGACCTGTGGCTGGGGGTGAAAGGCCAATCAAACCGGGAGATAGCTGGTTCTCCCCGAAATCTATTTAGGTAGAGCCTTGTGTGAATACCTTTGGGGGTAGAGCACTGTTTCGGCTAGGGGCCCATCCCGGGTTACCAAACCGATGCAAACTCCGAATACCAAAGAGTACTGCACAGGAGACACACGGCGGGTGCTAACGTCCGTCGTGGAGAGGGAAACAACCCAGACCGCCAGCTAAGGTCCCAAAATCTATATTAAGTGGGAAACGAAGTGGGAAGGCTTAGACAGCTAGGATGTTGGCTTAGAAGCAGCCACCATTTAAAGAAAGCGTAATAGCTCACTAGTCGAGTCGGCCTGCGCGGAAGATGTAACGGGGCTAAAATATAGTACCGAAGCTGCGGCATCAATCGAAAGATTGTTGGGTAGGGGAGCGTTGTGTAAGCGGAAGAAGGTGGTTCGAGAGGATTGCTGGACGTATCACAAGTGCGAATGCTGACATAAGTAACGATAAAACGGGTGAAAAACCCGTTCGCCGGAAGACCAAGGGTTCCTGTCCAACGTTAATCGGGGCAGGGTGAGTCGGCCCCTAAGGCGAGGCTGAAAAGCGTAGTCGATGGGAAACGGGTTAATATTCCCGTACTTGGTAAAGCTGCGATGTGGGGACGGAGAAGGTTAGGTTAGCGTACTGTTGGAGATGTACGTTTAAGTTGGTAGGTGGGTAGACTAGGCAAATCCGGTCTACTGTCAACACAGAGAGATGATGACGAGGCTCTAAGGAGCTGAAGTAACTGATACCACACTTCCAGGAAAAGCCACTAAGCTTCAGGCTTTACTAAACCGTACTGAAAACCGACACAGGTGGTCAGGTAGAGAATACTCAGGCGCTTGAGAGAACTCGGGTGAAGGAACTAGGCAAAATAGCACCGTAACTTCGGGAGAAGGTGCGCTGGCGTAGTGTGAAGTTCTTTGCGAATGGAGCATGAACCAGTCGAAGATACCAGCTGGCTGCAACTGTTTATTAAAAACACAGCACTCTGCAAACACGAAAGTGGACGTATAGGGTGTGATGCCTGCCCGGTGCTGGAAGGTTAATTGATGGTGTAATCGAAAGAGAAGCTCCTGATCGAAGCCCCAGTAAACGGCGGCCGTAACTATAACGGTCCTAAGGTAGCGAAATTCCTTGTCGGGTAAGTTCCGACCTGCACGAATGGCATAATGATGGCCAGGCTGTCTCCACCCGAGACTCAGTGAAATTGAAATCGCCGTGAAGATGCGGTGTACCCGCGGCTAGACGGAAAGACCCCGTGAACCTTTACTATAGCTTGACACTGAACCTTGAATTTTGATGTGTAGGATAGGTGGGAGACTATGAAGCGGTAACGCCAGTTATCGTGGAGTCGTTGTTGAAATACCACCCTTTAACGTTTGATGTTCTAACGAAGCGCCTGAAACGGGTGTTCGGACAGTGTCTGGTGGGTAGTTTGACTGGGGCGGTCTCCTCCCAAAGCGTAACGGAGGAGCACGAAGGTTTGCTAATGACGGTCGGACATCGTCAGGTTAGTGCAATGGTATAAGCAAGCTTAACTGCGAGACAGACAAGTCGAGCAGGTGCGAAAGCAGGTCATAGTGATCCGGTGGTTCTGAATGGAAGGGCCATCGCTCAACGGATAAAAGGTACTCCGGGGATAACAGGCTGATACCGCCCAAGAGTTCATATCGACGGCGGTGTTTGGCACCTCGATGTCGGCTCATCACATCCTGGGGCTGAAGTAGGTCCCAAGGGTATGGCTGTTCGCCATTTAAAGTGGTACGCGAGCTGGGTTTAGAACGTCGTGAGACAGTTCGGTCCCTATCTGCCGTGGGCGTTGGAGAATTGAGAGGGGCTGCTCCTAGTACGAGAGGACCGGAGTGGACGCATCACTGGTGTACCAGTTGTCTCGCCAGAGGCACTGCTGGGTAGCTAAATGCGGAAGAGATAAGTGCTGAAAGCATCTAAGCACGAAACTTGCCTTAAGATGAGTTCTCCCCGACTTTAAGTTGGTAAGGGTTGTTTGAGACTAAGACGTAGATAGGCTGGGTGTGTAAGCGATGTGAGTCGTTGAGCTAACCAGTACTAATTGCCCGAGAGGCTTAACTATACAACACTCAAGGGTTTTGGCTTGTTTTTGATTGAAAGAGTAGGGATTTTAGAGCGTAAGGCTTTGAAGTCTGTGAAGAAGAGATAAGATTTAGATGAGATAAAGAATTATCTTGGCGGCGTTAGTGCAGTGGACCCACCTAAATCCATGCCGAACTTAGAAGTGAAACGCTGTAACGCCGATGGTAGTGTGGGAGTTTCCCATGTGAGAGTAGGGCACCGCCAGGTTTTGAATGAAAGAAGAACGCCATTGAGGGAACTCAGTGGCGTTTTTTGTATTTGGAGGGAATAGAAGCAGAGAAGCATCACTGAGAATGAATAGGCTAGATTGAACCATAATCTAAAGATAAAAGATATTATATATAAGTATATTTAAAGGCTATTAATTATGTCTGATATGTTTGGGGTATAAAGACATAAGCAAGAGAAAAAAGATGCAAGAAAAATCTGTCAAAATTACAGGCACTTTGATTTGGGGAGTTATATGATTTTTTCTAAGGAAAATAGTGTTTAGAGATCAGTTTTATATTGCATTCATAGCATTTTTTATAGTAGAATTCATCCTCTATCCTGTAAGGATAGGTTCGTCCCGAGAGGGTGTTATTAATTTTAGCGGAGTACTAAGATGATCCAAGAACAGACTATGCTGGACGTTGCTGATAACTCAGGCGCTCGCAGTGTAATGTGTATCAAGGTTCTAGGTGGATCGCACCGTCGTTACGCTGCTATTGGTGATATCATCAAAATTACTGTGAAAGAAGCAATTCCACGCGGTAAAGTTAAAAAAGGTGATGTATTAAAAGCAGTTGTTGTGCGCACCAAGAAGGGTGTTCGTCGCCCAGATGGATCAGTCATTCGCTTCGATGGTAATGCTTGTGTAATTTTAAACAATAACACAGAGCAACCAATCGGTACTCGTATTTTTGGACCTGTGACTCGTGAACTTCGTTCTGAGAAGTTTATGAAGATCATTTCTTTGGCGCCAGAAGTACTATAAGGAGTAAGAAATGGCTGCAAAAATTCGTCAAAATGATGAGGTGATTGTTCTTGCTGGTAAAAGCAAAGGCAAACGTGGTAAGGTAACTAAAGTGTTACCAAACGGTAAAGTTATTGTTGAAGGTATTAACATTATCACTAAACACGAGAAACCAGTTCCTGCATTAGGAAAAGAAGGTGGCTTAGTGAAAAAAGAAGCAGCAATTGATGTATCGAATGTTGCAATTTTTAACCCAAAAACAAACAAAGCTGACCGTGTAGGTTTTAGATTTGAAGATGGTAAAAAAGTCCGCTTCTTTAAATCTAACAATGAAATTATTTAATTAAAAACTGGAGTAATGCGATGGCGAAACTGCATGATTACTACAGAGATCAAGTAGTTAATGAATTGAAAGAGAAATTCAACTACTCGTCTGTCATGCAAGTCCCACGAATCGAAAAGATTACCCTGAATATGGGGGTGGGTGAAGCATTGACCGATAAGAAATTGCTAGATAACGCAGTTGCGGATTTAGCAGCGATTAGTGGTCAAAAACCTTTAATTACTAAAGCACGCAAATCTGTTGCTGGCTTTAAAATCCGTCAGGGATATCCAATCGGTTGTAAAGTAACACTACGTGGTGAACGTATGTGGGAGTTCTTTGAACGTTTAATTACAATCGCTGTTCCACGTATTCGTGACTTCCGCGGTTTAAGTGCGAAATCATTTGATGGTCGTGGTAACTACAGTATGGGTGTACGTGAGCAAATTATCTTCCCTGAAATCGACTATGATAAAGTAGATCGTGTTCGTGGTTTAGATATCACTATTACTACTACTGCTAATAGCGATGAAGAAGGTCAAGCACTATTGGCTGCCTTTAATTTCCCATTCCGCAAATAAGGCAGGTTACAAATGGCTAAACAATCAATGAAAGCACGCGATGTCAAACGCGTAAAACTCGCTGAGAAATTCTATACAAAACGTATGGAATTGAAAAAAATCATCTCTGATGTCAATGCATCAGATGAAGATCGTTGGGCAGCAGTGTTAAAGTTACAGTCTTTACCACGTGATTCAAGCCCTAGCCGTCAACGTAACCGTTGCAACCAAACTGGTCGTCCACACGGTTTCTTACGTAAATTTGGTTTGAGCCGTATTAAGGTGCGTGAAGCAGCAATGCGTGGTGAAATTCCTGGCCTTAAAAAAGCTAGTTGGTAATTTACTACTTTATTTTGGAATCGGAGTAAAAGCACAATGAGTATGCAAGATCCAATCGCAGATATGTTGACCCGTATTCGTAATGGTCAAGCTGCGAATAAGATTGTGATCAATATGCCTTCATCCAAGCTAAAAGTGGCAATTGCCAATGTATTAGCTGCGGAAGGTTATATTGAGAACGTTAAAGTTTTAGAAGGCACTAAGCCTGAATTGGAAATTACTTTAAAATATTTCCAAGGGAAGCCTGTTGTAGAAAGCATTCAACGCGTAAGCCGTCCTGGTCTTCGTATTTATAAACGTAAAGACGAATTACCGAAAGTTATGGGCGGATTGGGTGTAGCAGTAATTTCTACATCTAAAGGTGTAATGACTGATCGCGCAGCTCGTCAAGCGGGTTTAGGCGGTGAAGTTATTTGTTATGTAGCTTAATAGAGAGGTAGGAAGAAAATGTCTCGTGTTGCAAAAGCACCTGTTAGTATTCCTGCCGGCGTTGAGGTTAAACTTGACGGACAGCTACTAACAGTTAAAGGTAAAAATGGCGAGTTATCTCGCACTATTCATAACTCAGTTGAAGTTAAACAAGATAATAATGAATTAACTTTTGCTCCTCGTGCAGGGGTAGTTGGTGCAGACGCACAAGCGGGTACAGCGCGTGCATTAGTTAATGCAATGGTTATCGGTGTTACTGAAGGCTTCACTAAGAAGTTACAATTGGTGGGTGTTGGTTATAGAGCACAAATGAAAGGTAACGTAGTTGCATTAAGTTTGGGTTTTTCACACCCTGTTGAGCATACATTACCTGCAGGTGTGACTGCTGAATGTCCATCACAAACAGAAATCGTTCTGAAAAGTGCTGACAAACAATTGATTGGTCAAGTTGCAGCAGATATTCGTGCTTATCGCCGTCCTGAGCCTTACAAAGGTAAAGGTGTACGTTATGCTGACGAAGTTGTACGTACAAAAGAGGCTAAGAAGAAATAATTAAGGTAACACTATGGATAAGAAATCAGCTCGTATCCGTCGTGCAGCTCGTGCCCGTCATATGATGCGTGAACAAGGTGCAACTCGTTTAGTTGTTCACCGTACTCCTCGTCATATTTATGCACAAGTGATCGCACCAAACGGTTCAGAAGTGCTTGCCGCTGCTTCTACAGTCGAAAAAGCAATTAGTGAGCAAGTTAAATATACCGGTAATAAAGATGCAGCCGCAGTAGTGGGCAAAATCATTGCTGAAAGAGCTTTGGCAAAAGGTGTCAAAGATGTTGCATTTGATCGTTCCGGTTTTAAATATCATGGTCGTGTCCAGTCTTTAGCGGACGCTGCCCGTGAAGCTGGTCTACAGTTCTAATAGAGGTAATTTGAGATGGCAAACATCGAGAAACAAGCTGGTGAACTGCAAGAGAAGCTAATCGCGGTAAACCGTGTATCAAAAACAGTTAAAGGTGGTCGTATCATGAGCTTTACTGCATTAACAGTAGTTGGCGATGGTAATGGTCGTATTGGTTTTGGTTATGGTAAAGCGCGCGAAGTTCCGGCAGCGATCCAAAAAGCGATGGAGAAAGCTCGTCGCAATATGATTACTGTGGCTTTAAATGAAGGCACTTTACAACACCCAATTAAAGGTACTCACACAGGTTCTCGCGTATTTATGCAACCTGCCAGTGAGGGTACTGGTATTATTGCAGGCGGTGCAATGCGTGCAGTACTAGAAGTTGCTGGTGTTCGTAACGTTCTTTCTAAAGCATACGGTTCAACTAACCCAATTAACGTTGTTCGTGCAACAATTGATGCACTAGCAAATATGAAATCACCAGAAATGGTTGCTGCTAAGCGTGGCAAAACCGTTGATGAAATTTTGGGGTAATGGACAATGGCTAAAACTATTAAAGTAACTCAAGTTCGTAGTTCTATCGCTCGTTTACCGAAGCATAAAGCTACCTTGCGTGGACTAGGTCTTCGCCGTATGCACCATACTGTTGAACTAATTGATACTCCTGCTGTACGTGGGATGATTAACCAAGTTTCATATATGGTTAAAGTGGAGGAATAAGAGAATGCGTTTAAATACTCTATCTCCGGCTGAAGGTGCTAAACATAGTGCAAAACGCTTAGGTCGTGGTATCGGTTCAGGCTTAGGTAAAACAGGTGGACGTGGTCATAAAGGTCAAAAATCTCGTACTGGCGGTGGTGTTCGTCGCGGTTTCGAAGGTGGACAAATGCCTTTATATCGTCGTTTACCAAAATTTGGTTTTACCTCAATGAAATCAGCGGTAACTGCGGAAGTTCGTTTGAATGATTTAGCAAAAGTTGAAGGAAATGTTGTAACATTAGAAACGTTAAAAGCGGCTAATGTATTAACTAAAGATATTCAATTTGCAAAAGTTATTCTTTCTGGCGAAGTGAAATGCGCAGTAACTGTTCGTGGTTTACGCGTAACTAAAGGCGCTAAAGCAGCAATTGAAGCGGCTGGCGGTTCAGTTGAGGAATAATTAATAAATGGCTAAGCAACCAGGTTATCAAAATAGAAGTACTCAAAGCGGTACAAGTGAACTGAAAAGTCGATTATTATTTGTGCTCGGTGCACTTATTGTTTTCCGTATTGGTTCTTTCATTCCGGTTCCTGGTATTGATGCTGCTGTTTTAGCTCAATTACTTGAGCAGCAAAAAGGCACCATTATTGATATGTTTAATATGTTCTCTGGTGGTGCTTTGAGCCGAGCGTCAGTATTTGCATTGGGTATTATGCCGTATATTTCTGCATCTATTATTATCCAACTACTGACAACGGTTCATCCTGCTTTAGCAGAATTAAAGAAAGAAGGTGAGGCTGGTCGTCGAAAAATTAGTAAATATACACGTTATTCGACATTAGTTCTTGCAATGATCCAGGCAATCGGTATTTCTACTGGATTGCCTAATATGTTGCCAGGATTAGTACCTAATTTGGGATTTAGTTTTTACTTTACTGCTGTAATTAGTTTAGTTACAGGAACAATGTTTTTAATGTGGTTAGGTGAGCAAATTACCGAACGCGGCATTGGTAATGGTATTTCTTTAATTATTTTTGCAGGTATTGTTGCTGGTTTACCATCAGCAATTGGCGCAACAATTGAGCAAGCGCGTCAAGGGCAAATGCACTTGTTAGTTCTGTTGCTCATCGCAGTTATTGTTTTTGCAGTAACCTATTTTGTTGTTTTCGTTGAAAGAGGACAACGTAGGATTAAAGTTGAATATGCAAAACGTCAACAAGGTCGTCAAATCCTTGGCGGTCACACCACTCATTTACCACTTAAAGTAAATATGGCGGGCGTAATTCCTGCTATCTTTGCTTCGAGTATCATCTTGTTTCCTGCTACGATTACATCTTGGTTTGGGCAAGGAGCAAGTTTAGATTGGTTAACTGACTTATCGATGTTATTGCATCCAGGTCAGCCTTTATATTTGATCGTTTATGCAGTAGCTATTATCTTCTTTAGTTTCTTCTATACAGCGATGCAATATAACCCGCGTGATACAGCAGAAAATTTGAAGAAATCTGGTGCATTTATTCCGGGAATTAGACCAGGTGAACAGACATCACGTTACATTGATAAAATAATGACCCGTTTAACTTTGATTGGCGGTCTATATATTACATTCGTGTGTTTAGTTCCTTATATTATGACGTCAGCGTGGAATGTTCAGTTCAATTTCGGTGGTACATCTTTGCTGATTGTTGTAGTGGTAATTATGGATTTCATCGTTCAGGTTCAAAGTCATTTAATGTCAACAAAATATGAATCTGCGTTGAAAAAAGCAAACCTTAAAGGTTTTGGGCAGTAATGCTCATATAGTAAAAGGGATAAGCAATGAAAGTTCGTGCTTCCGTAAAGAAATTATGTCGTAACTGTAAAATTGTTAAACGTGAAGGTGTTGTTCGTGTATTATGTAGCGACCCTAAACATAAACAACGTCAAGGTTAATTGATATTTTTCTTGCAAAGAACCAGCTGGGCATATATAATGCTCAGCTCATTTATGTCCTTGACATACTGTTTGAGTATCCTGAAAACGGGCTTTTCAAGATCAGTATGTCAAATTAGTTAAAATAATAGGAGTGCATAGTGGCCCGTATTGCAGGCATTAACATTCCTGATCAAAAACATACTGTAATTGCATTAACATCAATTTACGGTATCGGCAAAACTAGAGCAAAAGCTATTTGTGCTGCAACAGGAATTGCTGAAGACGTTAAGATCAGAGAATTGTCTGAAGAGCAGATTGATAAACTGCGTGACGAAGTTGGTAAATTTACCGTTGAAGGTGACTTACGTCGTGAAGTAACACTTAACATTAAACGCCTATTAGATTTAGGTTGTTATCGTGGTTTACGTCATCGTCGTAGCTTACCGGTGCGTGGTCAACGTACTAAAACTAATGCGCGTACCCGTAAGGGTCCACGTAAGCCGATCAAGAAATAAGTCGGGGTAAATTAAATGGCAAAAACACCAGTTCGTGCACGTAAACGTGTAAAAAAACAAGTAGTAGATGGCGTTGCTCATATTCACGCATCTTTCAATAATACAATCGTTACGATTACTGACCGTCAAGGTAATGCTCTAGCATGGGCTACTGCTGGTGGTTCAGGTTTCCGTGGTTCTCGTAAATCCACTCCGTTCGCTGCTCAGGTAGCTGCTGAGCGTTGTGCAGAAATGGTCAAAGAATTTGGCTTAAAGAACTTGGAAGTTATGGTAAAAGGACCGGGTCCAGGTCGTGAGTCGACAATCCGTGCATTAAATGCAGCGGGTTTCCGTATTACGAATATTACTGATGTTACCCCGATCCCACATAACGGTTGTCGTCCACCGAAAAAACGTCGTGTATAAGACGTATTAGGATAGTTGGAGAAAGAAAATGGCAAGATATTTGGGTCCAAAACTCAAGCTAAGCCGTCGTGAAGGTACTGACTTATTCCTTAAGTCAGGAGTACGCGCGATTGATTCAAAATGTAAAATTGATACAGCACCCGGTCAACACGGTGCTCGTAAACCTCGTTTGTCAGACTATGGTAGTCAGTTACGTGAGAAACAAAAAGTTCGTCGTATCTATGGTATTTTAGAACGTCAATTCCGTAACTACTATAAAGAGGCAAACCGTCTAAAAGGTAATACTGGTGAAAATTTACTAGTATTATTAGAAGGTCGATTGGATAACGTTGTTTATCGCATGGGCTTTGCCGCAACTCGCGCAGAAGCTCGCCAATTAGTGAGCCATAAAGCAGTTGTTGTTAATGGTCGTGTGGTTAACATTCCATCTTTCCAAGTTTCAGTAAATGATGTTGTAGCTATTCGTGAAAAATCTAAGAAACAAGCTCGTATTAAAGCATCATTAGAATTAGCAGAGCAAAAAGAAAAACCAACTTGGTTAGAAATTGATGCTGCTAAAATGGAAGGTGTGTTCAAACGTGTTCCTGAACGTTCTGATTTATCAGCAGACATTAACGAACATCTGATCGTAGAGCTTTACTCTAAATAATAGTTAAAGCTTCGTAGCAAAGAGAGGATAAAATGCAGGGTTCTGTTACAGAATTTTTAAAACCACATTTAGTTGATATTGAGCAAATTAGCTCTACTCATGCTAAAGTGATCTTAGAACCGTTAGAGCGTGGTTTCGGCCATACTCTAGGTAATGCATTGCGCCGAATTCTTCTATCTTCAATGCCAGGTTGTGCTGTGACTGAAGTAGAGATTGATGGGGTATTGCATGAGTATAGTAGCAAAGAAGGGGTTCAAGAAGATATTCTTGAAGTACTTCTAAACTTAAAAGGCCTAGCGGTTAAAGTACAGAATAAAGATAATGTATTTCTGACACTAAGCAAATCTGGAATTGGCCCTGTTGTTGCAGCAGATATTACCCATGATGGTGATGTCGAAATTGTGAATCCTGAACATGTCATTTGCCATCTTACTGATGAAAATGCATCAATTAATATGCGTATTCGTGTACAACGTGGTAGAGGATATGTTCCTGCTTCTGCTCGAGTTCATTCTCAAGATGAAGAACGTCCTATCGGTCGTTTATTAGTAGATGCTTGTTATAGCCCCGTTCAACGTATTGCTTACAATGTTGAAGCAACGCGTGTAGAACAACGTACTGACTTAGATAAGTTAGTGATTGAGCTAGAAACAAATGGCACTATTGATCCAGAAGAAGCAATTCGCCGTGCAGCAACAATTTTAGCAGAGCAACTTGATGCATTCGTTGATTTGCGAGATGTTCGTCAGCCTGAAGTCAAGGAAGAAAAACCGGAATTTGATCCGATTCTTTTACGTCCTGTTGATGACTTAGAGCTGACAGTTCGTTCTGCTAACTGTTTGAAAGCAGAAACAATTCACTATATCGGTGATTTAGTACAACGTACAGAAGTTGAGTTATTAAAAACGCCTAATCTTGGTAAGAAATCACTTACTGAAATTAAGGATGTGCTGGCTTCTCGTGGCTTATCACTTGGTATGCGCCTTGAAAATTGGCCACCAGCAAGTATCGCTGAAGATTAGTGGTCATTAGGTTAAGATTTTTCTGAGAAGGATAAGATCATGCGCCATCGTAAGAGTGGTCGTCAACTAAACCGTAATAGCAGCCATCGCAAAGCGCTGTTCCGTAATTTAGCAAGTGCATTAGTTAGTCATGAAATCATTAAGACAACATTGCCAAAAGCAAAAGAATTACGTCGTGTAGTTGAGCCGTTAATTACATTAGCAAAAGAAGACAGTGTTGCAAACCGTCGTTTAGCTTTTGCTCGTACTCGCAACATTGAAACTGTTGCTAAATTATTCAATGAATTAGGTCCACGTTTTGCACAACGTGCGGGTGGTTATACTCGTATCTTAAAATGTGGTTTCCGCGCTGGTGATAATGCACCAATGGCATACATTGAGTTAGTCGATCGTCCAGCAGTTGCTGAAGAAACTTCATCAGCTGAATAATCGAATTTTGATGTTAAAAAGCCTGCTATATGCAGGCTTTTTTATTTATTATCATTTCAGGTATCAATTGAAAATTATATCTATAACACAATAGTATCTGCCATTGGAATAATTTTCAAAATGCCCAGTATACCTCTCTTTTGGATAAAGTTTTTATTACTCGAATACCTCTTTGTGTCAGAATAATTTGCATTGGTGATAATTGTTGTTTAAATGCAGATAAAGATAAGGCGGTAATAATAGAAGGGTATAAGTGATATATGGGGAGACCGCCGATTGCATTTACTTGAAGTCAAATAGCAATAGATATCAGGATTTAAGTTTGGAATAGGGTAAGCCAGCTTCTGGCAGATAGCGTAAAGAGTAGGAAAAGCTGAGCCAATGCTATTACTATTTCAATTATATCGCTTACGCATCTAATCCTTCATATATTGATTTCTTGCATTCACAATAAAGTTATAACTAATACAATAAGTTAGAAAAGCCTTAAAATTTGCCATATACCTTTTGCTTTTTAATAAAGGTCTTTTTATTAGCAAATAATTTATTATGCCAGAAGAGATTGTGTAGGCTATGTCGTTGTTTTGATTTGTTAATTTATATTACATAACCACATCGCCATAGACGGTTTAAACGCGTAGATAAAAAAATAGCAGGAATAAACCCTGCTATTTTCACTATTTTTTATTCGCCTCTAAACGATATTGCACTAAATCTTCAATTGTCATCACGGGATAACCAAATGCTTCAGCAAATTTGATAATTTCCGCTGTACGTGCCATTGTACCGTCATCATTGGTGATCTCACAGATTACTGCGGCGGGTTTATAGCCCGCAAGCACGGCAAGATCAACAGAAGCTTCGGTATGCCCCCGACGTTTTAGCACGCCCCCTTCCGCTGCTCTTAATGGAAAAATATGCCCCGGTCGGTGTAAATCTTGTGGTTTCGCATTATCTGCAACAGCCGCTTTAATGGTCGTTACTCGATCTGCGGCGGAAACCCCAGTTGATACCCCTTCTGCTGCTTCAATCGTTACGGTAAATGCGGTTTTATTGACACTGGTGTTGTTTTGCACCATTGGGGGTAAATCAAGTTGTTGGCAAATCTCATCGCTTAAACACAAGCAAACAATCCCACTGCCGTAGCGAATAAGTTTTGCCATTTGTGCTGCATCAATGGTTTGTGCGGGGAAAATTAAATCGCCTTCGTTTTCACGATCTTCATCATCTAAAACAAGTACGCCATTGCCTTGTTTGAACGCTTCAATGGCTTTTTCAACACGTTCTTGCGGTGTCCCAAAAGCAGATAAAATAGACTGATTCATAGTAAAAAAACCTTTTAATAATAAATTGATACTTGAATCAGGGCTGATGAGGGAAGTTTTTCGTTATGATAAAAAACAAAATAACAAAAATAGATTTTATCCAAAGATAAAACCCATTTGATTCTCTTTCATCCAGACTTTGACTGTCGGCTTTGGATTTTCACCAAATCTGCTGACTTTACTTTTGCAAGTAAACGCTCGTGGGCTTATGCGTGATGCACTTACCACCGGTAGGGAATTTCGCCCTGCCCTGAGAATGAGGGCATAGTATAACGCAATCTAAATAGAGAAAAAATGTTTTTCTTTACGCAGATATTGCATACAATATGCCACATTAGTGCAATAATGTGAGGTCTTTATGCTAAATCCACAAAAAATAGAGCAAATTATACAACAAGTACAAAATTCCCTACCGCAAGGAATGAAAGAGCTTGGCAAAGATGCAGAGGCAAAATTTAAGCAAGTTTTGCAGGCGCAATTGGCTAAATTAGATGTTGTTACCCGTGAAGAGTTTGATGTACAAACCCAAGTATTAATGCGTACACGTGAAAAACTTAATGAGTTAGAAAAACGCATTGATGCCCTATTGGAAGAACAAAATCAAGCACAAAAAACTCGCTAAAATCTCACCGCACTTGATTTTCTTAAGTGAAAAGTGCGGTCTTTTTTCTAAATAAATTTGGCAATATAAGGAATTTCGTGATGTCCGCATTCGCCTATCTACAACAAAAACGTAAGCAATTAAACTTAAAAGTCAATGAGGTTTGTGAGCAAGCTCACATTACTCGCGCTTATTTTAATCAGCTCGTTAGTGGCAAAATCAAAAACCCAAGTGCAACCAAATTATCTGCCTTACATAAAGTGTTACAAATCACTGATTTGCAAGATAAAAAAGTGGGGGTAATCTTTGGTAAGTTTTACCCTGTGCATACGGGACACATCAATATGATTTATGAGGCGTTCAGTAAAGTTGATGAAGTCCACGTTGTGGTGTGTAGCGATACTGAGCGTGATCTGAAACTGTTTTACGACAGTAAAATGAAGCGAATGCCAACAGTGCAAGATCGCCTACGTTGGATGCAACAAATTTTTAAATATCAGAAAAACCAAATTTTTATTCATCATTTAGTCGAAGACGGTTTACCGAGTTATCCAAATGGTTGGTCTGCGTGGGCAGAGCGTGTTAAACAGCTTTTTGAAGAAAAGCAGGTAAATCCGAGCGTAGTTTTTAGTAGCGAACCGCAAGACAAAGCCCCTTACGAAAAATATTTAAATTTACAGGTGGAATTGGTTGATCCACAACGTCAGTTTTTTAACGTTTCTGCTACCAAAATTCGTAATACACCGTTCCATTATTGGAAATTTATCCCAAAAGAAGTGCGTCCATTCTTTGCCAAAACCATTGCCATTTTAGGTGGAGAAAGCAGCGGAAAAACCGTTTTAGTGAATAAATTAGCGACTGTTTTTAATACAACTTCCGCTTGGGAATATGGGCGTGAATTTGTGTTTGAAAAACTGGGCGGCGATGAGCAAGCGATGCAATATTCCGACTACCCACAAATGGCTCTAGGGCATCAACGTTATATTGACTATGCGGTACGCCACGCACATAAAGTGGCGATTGTGGATACAGATTTTATTACCACGCAGGCATTTTGCATTCAATATGAAGGCAAAGCTCACCCATTTTTAGATTCAATGATTAAAGAATACCCTTTTGATATTACCATTTTATTGAATAACAACACCAAATGGGTAGATGACGGCTTACGCAGTCTTGGTAGCTACAAACAGCGCCAACGTTTCCAACAATTATTGAAAAAATTATTGGATAAATATAATGTGCCTTATATTGAAATCGAATCACCGAGCTACTTAGAGCGTTATAATAAGGTGAAATCCATTGTAGAAAAAATTCTCAACGAAGAAGAGCTACCCGAACTTAACAACGATAAATCGATTTTTGAGGAATAACAGCCCCTATGATCTTATTTGCAGGCGACCCACACGGAAGATATGACCATCTTTACCCTTTTGTGCAAGAACAAGAGGGGATCGCCCTTGTCATACTTGGGGATTTACAACTCACCAGCACAGAAGAATTGGATAAATTAGCACAACATTGCGATCTTTGGTTTATTCACGGTAATCACGACAGCAAAACCGTTGCCGCCTTTGAAGCACTCTGGGGAACAGAATGGAAAAAGCGAAACCTACACGGGCGTGTGCAAACCATTCAAGGTAAACGCATTGCAGGGTTAGGTGGGGTATTCCGTGGGCAAATTTGGATGCCACCAAATAAGCCAGTTTTCTTTGATCCCATTCATTATTGCCAATATTGTCCACAAGAGAAAATTTGGCGAGGAGGCTTGCCGTTACGGCACCGCACCTCCCTTTTCCCTTCAGATTTTGAACAATTAGAAAATCTGCAAGCGGATATTCTTGTTTCTCACGAAGCGCCAAAACCCCACCCACTTGGCTTTTCTGTGTTTAACAAATTAGCGAAAAAAATGGGCGTTACGCATATTTTCCACGGTCATCACCACGAAAACGTTGATTACTCCTCCATTAATCGCGATGTTAATCTCAACATCACCAACGTAGGTTTCCGCAGTTTATGCGATGAACAAGGAAATTATTTATTGAAGAACATTGATGATAGAAAATAATTTTCTCGTTTGCTTATTCTTATCAAGGATAAAGTGCGGTCAAAAATATTATAAAATTTTAGCTTAAACTAAATTCTTTGAAAGTTTCTGCAATAACCGATCCATCGCCCGATAGGAAAGTGCTTCTGCCAAATGAGGACGTTGTATTTGCCTTTCATTATTCAGATCCGCAATGGTGCGTGCCACTTTTAAAATACGATGATAAGCACGCACAGACAGCCCTAATTGCGTGAGTGTATTTTCAAGGAAAATACCGTCTTCAGGGCTAATTTTACAATCTCGTTCAATCTCTTTACTGCTCAAATGGGCATTAATTTTACCCGCACGGGCAAATTGAATTTCCCGCACGTTAATAATTTTCGACCGCACTTGTTCGCTGCTTTCGCCTTTATTTTCAATGTGCTGCAATGCCCCTTTAGGTAAAAGTGGCACTTCAATAGATAAATCAAAACGATCTAAAAATGGCCCTGAAAGACGGTTTAAATAGCGCATTACTTGCTGTGGTGAGGTGCGATTATGCACACCAGTGTAATGCCCTGTGGGGCTAGGATTCATTGCCGCAATCAGTTGAAATTTGGCGGGAAAACAGATTTTTGCATTGGCTCGAGAAATAATAATTTCGCCACTTTCTAGCGGCTGACGCAACGCATCTAACACCTTGCGATCAAACTCTGGCAATTCATCTAAAAACAGCACACCATTATGCGCAAGGGAAATTTCGCCGGGTCTTGGTATCGTTCCTCCACCAACTAACGCTGGCAAAGAGGCACTATGATGAGGGGCGCGAAAAGGACGCAGTTTCCAATTTTTAAAATTCAATTCATTTTGCACAAGGCTAGCCACAGAGGCGGTTTCAATCGCCTCTTGTTCGGTCATTTCAGGCAATAATCCCGTTAAACGACTGGCAAGCATCGTCTTCCCTGTTCCGGGAGGGCCAAGTAACAAGAGGTTATGTTGTCCCGCTGCTGCAATAGTTAATGCGCGTTTGGCGTGCTGCTGACCAATAATATCAGTTAAATCCGCTTGATTTTTAAAGGAAAAATCCACCGCACTTTGCGTGGTTAAATCGCTGGCAAGGGGCAAGATTTCTTGTTCATTAATAAATTGCACCACGTCTAATAAATGCGGTGCGAAATAACTTTTTTGATCCGCCACCAACGAGGCTTCATTCGCATTTTGTTGTGCAATAATTGGGCAACGACGTACTTTTTTCGCCGCCAAAATAGCCGGAATAATACCGTGAACGCCTCGCAATTCGCCAGTTAAAGCAAGCTCGCCTAACAATTCAAATTGTTTTAAGCGTTCAGGATTAACTTGTTCCGAGGCTGCTAAAATGCCAATGGCAATAGGCAAATCAAAGCGTCCCCCGTCTTTGGGTAAATCTGCTGGTGCAAGATTTACTGTAATACGTTTAGCGGGATATTTAAAATTGGCATTGAGCAACGCACTGCGTACCCGATCTTGGGCTTCTTTCACGGTTTTTTCAGGTAAGCCCACAAGGGTAAATCCCGGCTTTCCATTGCTTAAATGTACTTCAATCGTAACTAGCGGTGCTTGCACGCCCATTGACGCACGGCTATAAACAATCGCTAATGACATTCATCATCCTTCATTTTGCTTAATTTGAACAATGAATATAAAAAAAGCGAAAAAGAAAGAAAATGCTCACCGCACTTTTTTGCGATCAAGATCGAGAAAATAGAAGAATAAAATGAGATTAAACGCTGTTTATGAGCAATGATTATTCATCGTAGGTAACCCACATATTCCCTATCGTGAGTTAAAAAACGATTTTCTGAACATTGGCTTTTCTTATTGATTGCAAATAGAAGGAACGATTGAGGCGGTGAGAAAACATTTTTAGATAGGCGTATTTTTACTCAATGGTCACTGATGAAAAAAGTGCGGAAATCTCACCGCACTTTATTTTTATGCATTTTCACTTTCTTCAATCAGCGCACTAAACCAGCTATCTAATTTTCCAGCGAGTTTATCAATGCCTTGTTTTTTCAGGGCAGAGAAGGCTTCCACTTGCACATCACCTTGAAAAGGAAGAATGGCTTCACGCACCATTTTGACTTGTTTACTCACCGCACTTTGGCTCAGCTTATCGGCTTTGGTGAGCAACAACAGCACGGGCAGATCCGCGGAGACAGCCCATTCGATCATTTGCTGGTCTAAGTCTTTTAGCGGGTGGCGAATATCCATCAAAATCACAACACCGCCTAAACATTCACGTTTTTGCAAATACTCACCTAAGGCTTTTTGCCACTGAATTTTCATTTGCTCTGGTACAGCGGCATAACCGTAGCCGGGTAAATCAACCAATTTGCATAAAGGCTCGACTTCAAACACATTAATTAATTGTGTTCGCCCGGGCGTTTTGGAGGTGCGAGCAAGGTTTTTTTGATTTGTTAAGGCATTCAGTGCGGTAGATTTGCCAGCATTAGAACGCCCCGCAAAGGCGATTTCCATCCCCTTATCTTCGGGTAACACGCGAATATTCGGGGCGCTGGTAAGAAAATGGGTTTTATGATAATTCAATTTCATTTTGTTGCTCATTTTATCGATCTTTTATCAAAACGTTCAGCTCATAAAGGAAAGTGCCTAGCATACCTTATAAATCACAAAACCACGATAAAAAATGATAAAAAAGCGACATTTCTATCACAAATAAATGAAAGGAAAAAACGCATTACTCACAATGCTGTTTATACAAAGCAATAATCACCTCGCGCACCACATTGCGTTGTGGCTCAGGGAGATCAAGGAAATGATTGAACAGGGCTTTATCTTGTTGTGTGGCAAGGTTTTCCCAACGGTGTTGTTGCAAAATATCGGAACGTCGAAGTTCACCAGCTTCCAATTTTTCTAGCTTTTCTGATGAAACCAAATCAGTCAGATCAACTTGCAACCAATTGGCTAAGGTTTTTAATTTATCAAGGCGAGGAATACTCTCACCTCGCAACCATTTTCCTGCGGTGTGTGGTGTAATAGATGTGCCGTAATAACGCAAATTAAATTCACGTTCAAGAACATTGCCCCGTGCTGAGTAACCCTTAGCAAGCAATCCTTTTTTTAAATTATCAGCAAAACGTTGCTTTTCTCGCCGATCTTGTTGCGTTTTTTCATTTTTCTTCATAATTGCGAAAGCTATCACTCCCACATAAAAAATCGTAACTATGAATTGATAAAAGTTACAAATTGATCAAAAATAATTACAAAAATAAAGAAGAAAAACCCTATCTTTTAAATCTATTAATAATGATTAAAGAAAAACAAATAGTTTCAAAAAAGCGAGTTGCCGATCACGGTGAAGTTTATACAAGAGAAAAAGAAGTCAATGCAATGCTGGATTTAGTGGCAATGCAAACGCAATCACTTTCTGCCACTTTTTTAGAGCCTGCGTGCGGAACGGGCAATTTTCTGATCGAAATTTTACGCCGTAAGTTGGCGGTGGCAGCTGAAAATTACCAAGATAAACATAAGCGTAAAAAGTACGTCAAATCACCCAGCCAGCTTTCCTACGAACGAGATTTAATCCTTGCGGTAAGTAGCATTTACGGCATTGAATTGCTGGAAGATAACGTGAAAGCCTGTCGCAAACGGCTGTTTGATTTTGCCACAGCGGAATATGCACGGCTTTTTCCTGACAGCCAAAAAACAGCCTGCTTAGACGCCATTGAATGCCTGCTACATTTTAATATTGTGTGGGGCAACGCCCTTTCAATGGAAGTGGAAACGCCACGACATTCAATACCTCTTGATGGCTTAGTTACCGAAGAAGAGAAAGAGCGGTCAAAAAAAGCGATTATTTTTTATCAATGGAGTTTTGTGACTGAACGCAAAATCAAACGTGTGCCTTTTATTTATTGGGGATTAGTGGATAGAGCCTATCAACCCAATGGGAACAGCCTGTTACCGCACCCTTACCGCACCGTTTTTCAATCAAGTCTTTGTGATTTCTTACAATTAAAACAGCAATATGCCAACGAATATGAACAAAGTGAGTAATGGAATGACAATTAATAATTACAACCCTGATGTACTTTCTTGTATTGCTAATTTATCAAGTGATGAAGTGTTTACGTCACCACAGTTAGCCAACAAAATGCTAGATCTCATTCCACCGCACTTTTTTTGCGATCCCACAAAGCGATTTCTCGATCCTTGTAGCAAATCAGGGGTGTTTTTGCGTGAAATCGCCAAGCGATTAATTAAAGGGCTTGCGCCACATTTCCCGAATTTGCAAGAACGCTTAAACCATATTTTTACCAAGCAACTTTTCGGCATAGGCATTACCACGCTTACCGCACAATTAAGCCGTCGTAGTTTGTATTGTAGCCGTGAAGCCAACGGTGAATATTCCGTATGTACAGCCTTTGATGATGAAAACGGCAATATTTTTTACCGCACTTTATCCCATCAATGGGAGAATGGTCGCTGTATTGAGTGTGGCGCAAGTCAAGAGGTGTTTGCGCGTGATGAGAAATTAGAAAGCCACGCCTACCATTTTATCCATTCTTATAGTCCTTTTTTTGAGCAATATAACAAGATGAAATTTGATGTCATTATCGGCAATCCGCCTTATCAGTTAAGCGATGGTGGCGCACAAGCCAGTGCCAGACCTATTTATCAAAAATTTGTGGCACAAGCGAAAGCGTTGCAACCGGAATATTTAGTGATGATTATCCCCGCGCGTTGGTATGCGGGGGGAAAAGGGCTTGATGAATTTCGTGCGGAAATGTTGCAAGACCGCCAAATTCGCCAGTTACACGATTTCCCTAATTCACAAGATTGTTTTACTGGCGTGGAGATTAAAGGGGGCGTGTGTTATTTCTTATGGCAAAAAGACTCAACGGGTAAGGCAGAGATATTCACTTATGAGGGAAATAATTTGGTGTCTCACGCTCAGCGTTATTTACAAGAAGAAAATCTGGATATTTTTATTCGCAGTAACGAGGCAGTGGAAATTTATCATAAGGTAAAAGGGTTTAATGAGGTGAGCTTTAATGAATGGATAAGTTCACGTAAGCCTTTTGGATTTGATACAAAGTTTAAAGGCTACGCAAAAAACAAAGATAATACGGTGAAATATTACGCCAATAAAGCGATAAATTATATTAGTCGTGGTGAAGTGAGCGTAAATCGCGATTGGATTGATCGCTATAAATTATTTGTACCTAAAGCCATTGGTTCAGGTGATGGTCGAGAAGATTTAGTTAAACCGATTTTAGCTGAACCTAATTCTTGTTGTTCAGAAACCTATTTAGTGTTTGGACCTTTTGATGATGAGAGAACAGCCAGAAATGTTATTTCTTATATTCAAACTAAATTTTTCCATTTTATGCTAACAATCAAAAAGAATACGCAAGATGCCACAAAAAAAGTATATGAATTTATTCCAATGCAAGATTTCTCACAATCGTGGAATGACGAAAAACTGTACGCAAAATATGGCTTAACCCCCGATGAAATTGCCTTTATTGAGGCAATGATACGCCCAATGGAAAGAAATGATGTCGAATAATTTACTCTTACCCTTACAACAACCGAAAATTTATGCGTACAGCGATGTGCGCTTTCCTAATATGCTCAAAGTGGGTTATACAACACGCAACGTTGCTGAACGGATTGCAGAACAATATCCGGTAAAAACACCCAACCAGAGTTATCAGCTTCAGCTTGAAGAATTGGCAATTCGTGATGACGGCTCTTATTTTACCGATCACGATGTGCATCAAGCGTTATCCAAAATGCGCATCGTGCGCGCAGAAGGGGAATGGTTTCATTGTAACGTGGAACAAGTTAAAGCCGCGATTGTCGCTGTACGCAATAGAATTGCCCCCGAAATGCACCGCACTTTAGATTTCGCAATGCGTCCAGAACAGCAAACCGCGGTGCAACGTGCCGTCGCATATTTCAACGCCTTTACTGCCGATCCGAGAAATGCCAATAAAGAACCTAAATTTTTATGGAACGCCAAAATGCGCTTCGGTAAAACCTTCGCGACCTATCAATTAGTCAAGCAAATGAATTGGCGTCGTGTGCTTATTCTTACCTTTAAACCAGCGGTAAAAACCGCGTGGCAAGAAGATTTACAGCAACATAAGGATTTTATCAATTGGCAATTTTTAGCCAAAGAAAATATGGACGAGTGGGAAAGCATTAAGCAAAAAAGCGAAGCCTTGCATAAACCGTTGATTTGTTTTCTTTCATTGCAAGATCTTCACGGACGCACCGCAAAAGGCAAAGTGAAAGCACGCAACCGTTGGCTTTATGATATTAACTGGGATTGTGTGGTATTTGATGAATATCATTATGGCGCGTGGCGAAACAAAACCAAAGAACAGTTTGATGATGGTGAGCTTAACACCGAATTGAGCGATCAAATTGAATTTGATGAAGATTTCTTAGGGCTGACAACATACCATTATCTTTATCTTTCTGGCACGCCATTTCGTGCATTAAATAATGGCGAGTTTATTGAAGAACAAGTGTTTAGCTGGACATACAGCGATGAACAGCAAGCCAAAATGCAGTGGGGAAATAAGCCTGATAATCCTTATCGCGCCTTGCCGAAAATGGTGATGATGACTTACCAAATGGCGGAAGATTTGCGCGTGGTGGCGGAAAAAGGCGAGCGTAATGAATTTGATTTAAATGAATTTTTTGCTACCACCGGTGAGGGTGAGCAAGCTCAATTTAAACATCAAGATGCGGTGCAAAAATGGCTCAATTGGTTGCGTTATGGCGGAGAACATCAGCTTAATTTACGTTTAGATCCCCCACCAATGCCTTATAGTGATGTGAATTTGCTGGCGAATTTATTACATACGGTCTGGTTTTTGCCAACAGTAACAAGCTGTTTTGCTATGCGGAATTTATTAGCAATGCCACAAAATCAGTTTTATCACGATTATAACGTAGTCGTGGCGGCAGGGGCGCAAGCAGGCATTGGCGAGAGAGCCTTACCCCCTGTACGCCAAGCCATTGGCTCTAACCCATTGAAAAGTAAAAGTATCACCCTAAGTTGTGGAAAATTATTAACAGGTATTTCTATTCCTGAATGGTCGGGCATTTTTATGTTATGTAATCTAAAAAGCCCTGAAACCTATTTCCAAGCCGCTTTTCGTGTACAAACGCCGTGGGTGATGCGTGATGATAATCAGCAGGAAGTGGTTATCAAAGAATATTGTTATGTCTTTGATTTTGCGTTAAATCGTGCCTTAACCCAAGTGAGCGATTACAGCACCAAACTCAATCCAAAAGAAGACAATCCAGAAAAACAAGTGGCAGAATTTATCCATTTTCTACCGGTGATTTCCTATGATGGCGGTGCAATGAAACGCTTTGACGCAGGGGATATTTTGGATTATGCCTTAAGTGGTATCACCGCCACCTTACTGGCGCGCCGTTGGGAAAGTGCAATGCTGGTGAATGTGGATAATTTCACCTTAGATCGTTTAAGAAACAGCCAAGAAGCGATGGCAGCATTGGCGAAGATAGAGGGATTTCGTTCGCTAAATCAGGATATTACCACCATTATTAATCGCACCGAAACGGTGAAAAAAACCAAAACAGAAGCAGAAAAAGAGGGGCGAGAGCTAACCGCAACGGAGAAAAAAGAAATTGATTCGGCAGAAAAAGAGCGGAAATCCTTACGCAAACAAATTCAGGAAAAATTAATTAAATTTGCCACCCGTGTTCCTGTGTTTATGTATCTTACTGATTTCCGAGAACATTCCTTACGAGAAGTGATTGAGGTGCTAGAGCCAGAGCTATTTTTCACGGTAACAGGTTTAACGCAAAAAGATTTTCAATTGCTCGTCAATCTCAACGTGTTTAACCAATCACAAATGAACGAAGCGGTATTTAGCTTTAAACGTTACGAAGACGCAAGCCTTGAATATACAGGGATTCGTAAGCACCAAGGCAATTTTATCGGCGGTTATGACACAGCCATTAGTAAAGACGAATATCAGCAGTTGTATTAACGCGATTAAGGGCGAAAAAATAGTGCGGTGAAAAATTCTTCATTTTTTTACCGCACTTATCTTTTAGACGAAAATGCTACATATTTGCCACAATATCTTCGGCAAATTCTGAGGTTGAACGTAATGTCGCCCCTGCTAGCATTTCGGCAAAATCAAAGGTGACCGTTTTGTTTTCAATGGTTTTAGCAACTGCATTGACGACTAAATCGGCGGCTTCAGTCCAGCCTAAATGACGTAGCATCATTTCACCACTGAGGATTAATGACCCCGGGTTGCCTTTGTTTTGCCCCGCAATTTTAGGGGCAGTACCGTGAGTGGCTTCAAAAATTGCGGCATCAGCCCCGATATTTGCGCCCGGGGAGATACCTATTCCACCCACTTGGGCGGCAAGTGCATCAGAAATATAATCACCGTTTAAATTGAGGGTGGCGATAACATCATAATCCGCAGGGTGGAGTAGCACTTCTTGCAAGAACGCATCGGCAATGGCGTCTTTGATGATAATGTCACGCCCAGTTTTGGGGTTGGTCAGCTTCATCCACGGGCCTTCATCAATGAGCGTTGCGCCATATTCTTTCGCCACTTCGTAGCCCCATTCTTTAAACGCACCTTCGGTGAATTTCATAATGTTGCCTTTATGCACTAATGTGAGGGATTTTCTATCATTATCAATGACATATTGTAAGGCAGCACGCACTAGGCGTTGTGTTCCTTGTTTTGAAACGGGTTTGATGCCAATGCCACAGTCTTGTGGAAAACGGATTTTGTTCACCCCCATTTCTTGCTGTAAGAACTGAATCACTTTATCTGCTTCAGGCGAGCCTGCTTTCCACTCCACTCCGGCGTAAATATCTTCAGAGTTTTCACGGAAAATAACCATATTGACTTTTTCAGGGTGTTTAACTGGGCTTGGCGTGCCACTGTAATAACGAATTGGACGTAAACAGTTATAAAGATCTAATCCTTGACGCATTGCCACATTTAAAGAGCGAATGCCACCGCCAACAGGCGTCATCAACGGGCCTTTAATGGCAACGTGATAGGCTTTAATTAAATCAAGGGTTTCTTCCGGTAACCAAGTGTTTTCGCCATAAACTTCATTGGCTTTGCCTCCCGCATAGATTTCTAACCAAGCAATTTTGCGTTTGCCTTGATAGGCTTTTTCCACCGCGGCATCAATCACGCGTTGCATTGCTGGTGTGACATCCACGCCAATGCCATCACCTTCGATGAAAGGAATGATGGGGTTATCAGGGACAATCAATCCCCCTTGTGCGTCTAAATGAATTTTTTCCCCCTGAGGAATAACAACGGCGGATTGGGTTTGACTCATTGGATTCTCCTTTAATGGTTGATGTTGTGTTATAGTGAGCAGAGAAAGCACATTGATAGTTTGGTAAAAATGTGCGTTTAGATTGATCTTTATTCATTCTCATAACATATATGAAGGCAAAATTTCTTTCAAGCCGTAATCAACAAGAACGGCAAAATTTACGCAAAAAAACGGTTCAGCATTTTGCGCGTAAAAAAGCAAATGTCCCTGATTTTGCACACACCAAAGTGGTGCTGTTTAATAAGCCCTTTGATGTGCTGAGTCAATTTAGCGATGAAAACGGGCGACAAACACTTAAAGATTTTATTCCTATTTTATCGGTTTATCCCGCAGGACGTTTAGATCGCGATAGCGAGGGGCTGTTAATTCTCACGAATAACGGTGAAATTCAGCATCGCTTAGCCGATCCTAAATACAAAACGGAAAAAACGTATTTCGTGCAGGTGGAAGGCGAGCCAACAGAGCCTGAGCTTGAACCACTACGCCAAGGGGTAAGATTAAAAGAGGGCAAAACGTTACCGGCAAAAGTGCGGGTAATTTCTGAGCCAGCTTTTTTATGGCAACGGGATCCGCCTATTCGCGTACGCAAAAGCATTCCGACAAGTTGGTTAGAAATTAAAATTAGCGAGGGCAAAAATCGCCAAGTTCGCCGAATGACCGCACATATTGGTTTTCCCACATTGCGTTTAATTCGTGGCAAAATGGCGGGATTTAGCGTGGAAAATTTGCCATTAGGGCAGTATTATCAATTGACGGCTCAAGAACTTGAAGCCCTTTATCAAAGGTTAAAATTAAGGAAATCCAATGCATAGACCTTATATTACGATGGCGTGCGTCGTCCATTGCCAAGGCAAATTTCTGTTTGTGAAAGAATTTGAGTACGGCAAAATGACGTTAAACCAGCCCGCAGGGCATTTAGAGCAGAATGAAAGCATTCTTGCAGGGGCAATGCGTGAATTAAAAGAGGAAACGGGTATTCACGCCACGCCAAGCAAGCTGATTAAAATCTATCAGTGGCACGCACCACGTAGCCAAAAAGATTATTTACGTTTTGTCTTTGCGGTGGAATTAGCGGAATGTTTGCCCATTGTGCCGAGTGATCCGGATATTGAAGGCGGTGTCTGGCTCACACCCGAAGCGTTTCAACATTATATCCAACAAGCCGGGCAGGCAGAACGCAATCCGTTAGTCAGCCAAGCATTGCAAGATTATTTAAATGGCGAGGGGGTAAGTTTAGAAGTGCTGAGGCTGTTTGAATAAAATTGGTGAAATTTACACCGCACTTTGTTTTTCACATAAAAATAAAGCCCGAATGGCTCGGGCTTTACTTGATTAACGATAAGGTTGATCCAATGGAACTTCAGGATCTGGTTGATGCGTGATGCGGTTACGTAGATCACGACGAATAATCTCAATTGTCCAGAACCAGAAGATATGTCCTACTAATTCAGAAATATGTTCGTATAATGGCCATTCTGCAACAGGTGGGGTTAAACCTAATGCTGGGAACGTGATGTAATGCACACAAATATCCGCGATTAAACCTGCACCAATACCTTGCCAGAATTTAATTTTAGGAAAACGTTCTGCCACAATACAGTAACCAATTGCAAAAACTAAAGAGAAGGTGATGTGAGTTACACCAATCCAGTCAAACCCGTGATCTGCAAAAGTGAATACCGCAGCCGTTGGATCGATGCCAATATAATCACGTAAGAAAACGTGTGGTGGGTTTAAAAACGCACGAGAACACACTTCTAATGCTTGTGAAGGATCTTGACAAGCCGCAACGAATAAATCGAATGGACTACGTGGTGGGAATGGATGTTCTGCCCCCCATTTTACAAAGGCAGAAATTAAACCACCGATAAAACCAACAAAAATTGCCACACCATAGCGACGGCGTGCAGGATCGGTTTGAGTGAAAATACCTGACATATAATTCTCCAAATAAAATGATAATTGTGAGTGATTTCTTTATTTATTAAATTTGATTAAATAAATAAAATCGCTAGCAATTCTATGCCTAATTGAGAATTAGTCAAGCAATTTTCTACCCCTAAAGAGATAATTCAAAAGAAGTATGATTGAGTGAGGTGAAAAATAAGCAAAAAAGAACGTGCAGAGTTAGTAATATTTTATAAACTCTGCATAATACCTTGTTTTTAAAGTATTATTCTTCAAAATTGTTAAACCAACTTTCTAAAATAATGCAGGCAGAAATGCTATCGACCTTGCCTTTTTCTAAGGCTTTAAAGCCACCACGTTGGAAAATTTCTGCGCGCGCTTCCGTGGTGGTAAGGCGTTCATCTTGTAAGATCACCGTTACGCCAAATCGCCCGTGTAAACGGTTTGCGAATTTTTTTGCCCGTTGGGTGAGGGGCTGTTCTGTGCCGTCCATATTTAAAGGTAAGCCCACAATTACCTTATCAGGTTTCCATTCAGCTAAGCATTTTTCAATGGCTTCCCAATTGGGAATTCCATCTTGTGCTTTAAAGGCTGGCAAAGGTTGCGCAGACTTTGTAATACTTTGCCCGACGGCACAACCGATGCTTTTTGTACCAAAATCAAAGGCGAGTGCGGTAATAGCCATTAACAATGCCCCGCTTGATAAGCAAAATTGTGCTGTTGAATACCTAATAATTGGTTGGCAGCTAACCAGCGTTCTAAATAAGGGACATCAAACAAAATATGTTCATTCGCTGGTACAACAAGCCAATCATTATTAGCAATTTCCCTTTCTAATTGATCTGGCGACCAACTTGCACAACCTAATGCTACTAGACATTTTTCTGGAGCTTGTGGTGTGCCAAGTGTATCAATCACATCCGCGGAGGTCGTCAGCCATAAATTATCAGCTACTTTATGGCTATTCATAAAGGGTTTGGCACTTTCTGTGTGTAAAATAAAGCCCCGTTCAAGGTTGGTTGGACCGCCTGCAAGAACGAGATCATCGGGATATTTACGGTTATCCGCCATCATAAAATTCATCTTAATACATAATTCTGCAATGCTCAGATCCGTTGGCTGGGTAAGGACCAATCCCATTGCGCCTTGTTCATTATGCTCGCAAAGATATACCACAGAACGATAAAAATGATCGTCTTCCAAATGGGGCATTGCGATTAAAAAATGGTTTTGTAATTGCATATTCTCTTTCCTAAATTTAAGGGATTAGGCTAAATCCCCAAAGCAAACTTGTAATGCGGTAATTGCCGTTAATGCCGCGGTTTCTGTTCGTAACACCCGCTTGCCAAGCAACACCTCCGAGAAACCTTGCTGCTCGGTTTGAGCAATTTCTTGTGGCGACAAGCCCCCTTCTGAGCCAATCAGTAAGCGCACACCTTCAGCGGGTAGGGCGGGTAAGGTGCGAATAGAATATTTCGCTCTTGGGTGCAAATTCAACTTTAACATTCCATCTTGCTCGGCACACCATTCTTCTAATTTCATCATCGGGCGAATTTCAGGGATCACATTTCGCCCGCATTGCTCACAAGCAGAAATCGCAATTTTTTGCCATTGTTGAATTTTTTTCGCCATACGATCCGCATCTAACTTCACACCGCAACGTTCCGACCACAATGGCGTGATGACCTTCACACCAAGTTCAACGGATTTCTGAATAGTAAATTCCATTTTCTCACCGCGGGACATCACCTGCCCAAGATGAATGTGCAACGGGCTTTCCCGATCATCAAATTGGCGATCTAAAATTTCCACCGCCACGGCTTTTTTGCTCACTTGCGTAATCACAGCAGGATAAATATGGTTACTGCCATCAAATAATTCAAGGCGATCCCCCTCCTGCATTCGCAACACCCGCCCAACGTGATTTGCCGCTTCTTCCGTTAATTCACACTGAGTTTGTTGCTGCAGAGAAGTAGGGTGATAAATTCTTGGTATTCGCATTTTTTCTTACTGTTAATTAAGGGGTGTTTATCATATCAGAAATCAAAAAAACTTTGGGAAAAAGCACCGCACTTTTCCTTATTTGAGGAATAATAAAGGATTATTTATTTTGCCAATATGCCCGAAATGCTTTGGGCGTATTGCCCTGTTCTTTTTTAAATACAGAATAAAAATATTGCAAGGAGGGGTAACCGCACACTTCGGCAATTTCAGTAATTGCAATATCAGAAAATCGTAGTAAATGAATGGCTCTTTTCATTTTTTCTTGATGAATAATTTGATGAATGGTTTTATTCATTTCGGCTTTAAAACGGAGTTCTAAATTACTACGCGAAATTCTTAAATGATCTAGTACTTGCTCAACCTTTATCCCTTGACACGCACGTTGTCGAATATAATGCATCGCTTGTATAACGAGAGGATCACATAAAGAAAGATAGTCAGTAGAATTGCGTTCTTCAACGCCTAATGGGGGAATAAGTAGGGGTTTATTGCTAACAGGCAGGTGATTCAGTTGATGGTGTAATAATTTTGCTGCTTGATAACCAATTTGTTTTGTGCCTTGAGAGACGGATGACAGGGAAATGCGAGAGAGATATTGTATAATTTCTTCATTATCTATACCAATTACACAATATTGATCAGGTACCGCCATTCTCGCTGTTTCACAGGCTTGTAATAGATGCCTTGCCCTTGCATCGGTAACCGCAATAATCCCCGTATGTTGCGGAAGTGATTGAATCCATTGAATTAACTTTTCTTGTGCTGTGCGCCAATTTTGTGAATTGGTTTGTTCGCCTTGATAAAGGCGGATAGGATAAGCGTATTTTTGCATTAATTGAATAAACGCATTTTCCCGTTCAATCGCCCAATGTTTTTGCTGATTTTCTGTGGGTAAGCCATAGAAAGCAAAGTGATTTAATCCTTTTTGTTTGAGATGTAAAAAAGCGGTTTCAATTAATGCGTAATTATCGGTAGCAACATAAGGGAAATGTGGATAAAAATCAGGATTTTGGTAGGAGCCGCCCACGGCGACAAGGGGAACATCTATATTTTTCAGTAATTCGGCGGTTTCTGGATCATCAAAGTCAGCAATAATTCCGTCAATGGAAAGGCGTTGGATGGTTTCTTTATGGTAAACAAAATCATCTTCCATAAAAATATCCCACGTGCATTGAGAGGCCTGTAAATATTGACCGACACCTGCGACAACTTGGCGATCATAAACTTTATTAGCATTAAAAAGTAGTGCGATACGATAAAACTTTCCTGTATGTTGCATATTTCCGTTCCTACCTATCTCCATTTGATGAATAGCATAACGAAATTTAGAAAAAATTAAACCGTTTGTTTTCATTTGAAGTGCGGTATAAATTTAGCCCATTTTTACACCGCACTTGATTTTACTGACTTAAAGCCCTTTTAATCGTTGATAAAGTTGATGATATTTTTCTCGTTTTTGTTGATATTGCTGATAAATTTGGCTATTTGGTTGATAGATATTTTCAAGCGGGAGTGGTTTACAATAGTCAGCAAGCGGTTGCATTGGATTTAGTGCAATTTGGGCTAATTTGGCTGCTCCAAGAGCTGGTCCAACATCTCCTCCGGTGCGATATTCAAATACTTTCCCCGTAATATCTGCTAATAATTGTCGCCAGTAGGCACTTTTTGCTCCTCCGCCAATAAGGCTTATACTCGTTGCTTCTACGCCTGTTTCGTGTAAAACATCAATACCATCAGCAAGGGCGAAACTAACGCCTTCAAGCACTGCTCTCGCCATAGTAATCGCACCATCATTGTGGTTGAGTCCCCAGAATACTCCTGTGGCATAAGGATCGTTATACGGCGTACGTTCACCAGAAAGATAAGGTAAAAAAAGCGCATCGGAAGGGGTTTTACAGTGTTCTATTTGGTTGAAGAGTTGTGCGATATCGCGAATTCCCGTAATATTTTTTACCCAATCAATCGCAGAAGCGGCGCTTAAAATCACCGACATCAGATGCCAACGTTCAGGGAGGGCGTGGCAGAAACTATGCACGGCTTTTTGTGGATTGGCGCTGAATTGATCCGTTACTACAAAATAAACCCCTGATGTTCCTAATGACAACATTGCTTGCCCAGCTTGATACAGCCCTATTCCTATTGCACCTGCTGCATTATCGCCACCACCTGCCACAACAGGAACGGATTTCATTCCCCATTGTTGAGCAATATCTTGACGTAAATAGCCTGTAATTTGATTGCCCTCAAATAATCTCGGCATTTGTTCAATACTGAGTTCGCAAGCATTGAGAAGAGGCTCACTCCATTGGCGTTGTGCAACATCAAGCCACATTGTTCCTGAGGCATCTGACATATCAGAGGCATATTCCCCCGTCATTCTTAAACGGAGATAATCTTTTGGCAATAATACTTTGTTAATTTTTGCAAATAATGCAGGCTCATTCTTTTTTACCCATTTTAATTTAGGCGCGGTAAACCCCGGCATCATCAAATTACCAGTAATTTGACGAGATTCGGGGACGCTTTGTTCTAATTCCAGACACTCATTTGCACTACGCCCATCATTCCATAAAATAGCAGGGCGAAGAATTTGATCTTGCTTATCAAGTAATGTTGCACCGTGCATTTGCCCGGTTAAACCAATGGCTTTAACATCATTAAGCGGATGTTGTTGTGCTAAGTTAAGCATTGCGTGATCTGTTGCTTGCCACCAAGTTTCAGGATCTTGTTCAGACCACAGTGAATGTGGGCGAGAAACAGATAAAGGATGATGTGTGGTGGCGAGAATACGCTGTTGTTCATCAAGTAATACAACTTTTACCCCAGAGGTGCCGAGATCAATACCAATATACATAATCACTCCTTTTGATAGGACAAAGGCTTGCAGATTGCTATATATCCTACAAGCCTTATTATTCGCGTTTCTTAATCCTTAATATTAGTCATAAATATAACGATTAACCAAATTCTCTAAATATTCTTGCTGACCTGAAATTGGTTGAGGATTTAGATTTTGGCGTTCAACAAGTTCAGCAAGGCTTGCTAAAGAGGCTTGACCAGAGAGAATTTCCTGTCCTAATTGACCTTCCCAACCTGCATAACGCCGCGCAACAATTTTTTCTAATTGCTGTTCTTCAAGCATTTTAGCTGCGCGTTTGAGTGATAAAGCAAGTACGTCAATAGCACCAATATGCCCATAAAATAAATCATAAGGATCGCAACTTTGGCGGCGAATTTTGGCATCAAAATTAAATCCCCCTGTAGTAAAGCCACCATTTTTCAAGATTTCATACATAATTAATGTATTTTCTTCAACACTATTTGGGAATTGGTCGGTATCCCAGCCAAGTTGAGGATCACCGCGGTTTGCATCAATAGATCCAAAAATACCTAAAGCATAAGCGCTTGCAATTTCATGTTGGAATGTATGGCCGGCAAGTGTGGCGTGGTTCGCTTCAATATTCACTTTGATTTCATTTTCTAAACCAAATTGTTTTAAGAATCCATAAACCGTTGCAACATCATAATCATATTGATGTTTGGTTGGTTCTTGCGGTTTTGGTTCAATCAATAATGTGCCTTTAAAACCAATTTTATGCTTGTGATCAACAACCATTTGCATAAAACGTCCTATTTGCTCACGTTCCCGTTTTAGATCGGTATTAAGTAAGGTTTCATAGCCCTCTCGACCGCCCCATAATACGTAATTTTCACCACCTAATTTTTGGGTTGCATTCATTGCATTGACAACTTGTGCGGCGGCCCAAGCAAAGACTTCTGGATTTGGATTGGTCGAAGCCCCCGCCATATAACGTGGGTTAGTAAAGCAATTCGCTGTTCCCCATAATAATTTTATGCCTGTATCTGCTTGTTTTTGAGCCAGAACATCTACAAGGGTATGGAAATTATATAAATATTCTTTAAAGGAGTTTCCTTCTGGCGCAATATCAACATCATGGAAACAATAGTAAGGAATACCTAATTTAGTAAAAAATTCAAACGCAATATCCGCTTTCTGTTTTGCCCCAGCAAGCGGATCACTATTTTTTTGCCAATGACGATCAAGCGAGCCAGCACCAAACATATCATTACCATTCCAACAGAAGGTATGCCAATAACAAACTGCTAAACGCAAATGCTCAGCCATTGTTTTGCCTAAAATGACTTGATTGGCATCATAATAACGAAATGCCAAGGGATTGGTTGAGTTTATCCCTTCATAACGGATTTTATCAATTTTATCAAAATAGTTTGTCATCGTTCTTTCTCCTTATTGCATTAAGTTCATTCGCATCATTCACTAAAAATGCAAAGGGAGCAATTACGTTATTTTATTTATTCATTAAGATTATTCTTTATTGTGCAGAAGATCACAAAAAAGAAAAAACATAATAGCAATATTAATTTTCTGAATAGTAAAACAGAGAAGCAAACTTTAAATTAACCTTAGGAGAAAATAAAAATGCGTTTAGTGCGTTTAAATTTGCTATGTAATCAGCTGGGTATTTCTAATTCTAAAACAAGGAGAAGAATATGACACATAAAGCCTATAAAAAACAAATAGCTGAACGCATCGAACAATATAGTGCGAAGTGGCATAATTATCGAGGCGAAAACTATATTTCAATGTCCGTGGCTGATATGGATTTACCTGCCCCTCAAGCATTGATTGAAGCACTTGATAAAGCAAATAAAACGGGAATTTATGGTTATACATTATTACCTGAAAATTATTTTGACGTCGTCGCAAACTATATTAAACGCCATTATCATTATTCCGTTGATAAAAATGAGATTGTATTTTGTCCCAGAATTATTCAGGGCATTGCCATTTATTTACGGGAATTCACACAACCGGCTGATAAAATTTGCTTATTCACGCCATCTTATTCCCCTATTACCAATATCATAACCGATAACCAACGTGAGCTACTAACCTGTCCTTTAGTCTATAAAAATAATGGTTATCATATTGATTTTCCAAAATTGGAAGACTGCTTTAAGCAAGCTAAAACATTTATTTTACTTTCCCCTCATAATCCAACAGGGAGAGTGTGGACATTTGAAGAATTACAAAAAATTGCACAATTAGCCGAACAATATCAGGTTTTTATTATTTCTGATGATGTTCACGCTGATTTTACTTTTACCCAACAAGCACACCAAATTATTGCGGGCATTACGCCTTATGTGAAAAATCATTCTATGATTTGCACCTCTCCAGCAAAAACATTCAATATTCCGGGATTAGAAATTGCAAATCTGTTAATTCATAATCGTAAAATTAGAGAAAAATTACACCGCACTTTATTGCAGCTTGGCATCCATAATCCTAATTATTTCTCTATTCCAGCTATTATGGTGGCATATCAACAATGTGATAGCTGGATAACACAAATTAAAAATGAAATAGCTGAAAATAAACAATTCGTAACACATTTTTTTGCCCAAGAAATACCACAATTCGATGTGGTTTGTACTGAAGGAACTTATTTGCTATGGGTGAATTATAAAAAATTAGCGATAGATGAAGCAACATTAAAAAATCGCATAACCAACCTTGCACAACTGGAGCTGGCTTGGGGAACAGATTTTGGGATCGAAGGAATGGGATTTTTCCGAATGAATATTGCAATGCCACGGGCTTTATTGCAACAGGCTTTAATTCAACTTCGAGATGGGTTAAAACAACAAGCATAAGGGGAATAACGATGAATACAACTAAATTACATCGAACACCAAGTTTAATGGAAGCATTATCACCAATTTTGGTCATGCTTATCTTACTCGGATTAGGTTATGCCTTTTTCGATTTACCACCTGAGCCATTAATGATCATTTCTTGTGTTTTTGCCGGTGGATTAGTGAAGTATCTTGGCTATAGTTATGATGAAATGCTCGGGGCTATTGCAGGAAAAATTGCCAAAACAATGCCCGCACTTTTAATTTTAATTACAGTAGGGTTGTTAATTGGCACGTGGATTGCTGGCGGAACCATTCCAATGATGATTTATTATGGCTTAAAAGTCATCGATCCTAAATTCTTATATATTACTGCCTTATTACTCACCTCTATTGTGTCTGTTTGTACGGGGACCTCTTGGGGATCCGCAGGAACAGTCGGGGTCGCCTTTATGGGAGTGGCAATAGGTCTAGATGCGAATCTTGCGGCAACCGCCGGTGCCGTCGTCGCTGGGGCTTATTTTGGTGATAAACTTTCTCCGCTTTCTGATACCACAAATATTGCCTCAGCAGCTGCGGGGGTGGATTTATATGAGCATATTGCCCACTTACTTTACACTACGTTACCTTCTTTTATCGTTGCCGCTATTGTATATATTTTTTACGGTATGTCTGGTAATTTACATGATGTCGCCACACCCGCAAAAGTGGTTGAAATGATATCTGGTTTAGAACAAGTTTATCACTTTAATGTCATTTTATTACTTATCCCTGTTGCCATTATTTTATGGGGTTCTATCAGCAAAAAACCAACCATTCCAGTTATGTTACTGTCTGCCTTTGTTGCCATACTCAATGCAATTTTTATTCAGAAGTTTGCCTTAGCAGATGTGGTGAATAGTGCTGTGAATGGTTTTAATGTATCGATGATTCCTAATGATATTCAGGTTAGTAGTGATTTAGCTCGCCTATTAAATCGTGGTGGTATGAATTCAATGATGGGCACATTATTGATCTGTTTCTGTGCGCTTTCATTTGCAGGTATTTTATCTCTTAGCGGTGCCTTAGAGGTGATTATTAAACACTTATTAAAATTAGTGCGTTCAACCGCCTCTTTAATTTTTACCACCATTCTTTGTGGTTTAACGATGATTGGGGTAACTTGTAATGGACAAATTTCTATCTTAATTCCCGGCGAAATGTTACGCGAAGCTTATATAGAACGTGGCTTACATCCAAAAAATTTAAGCCGTACGGCTGAAGATTCCGCAACCATTATTGAGCCGATTTTACCTTGGACCGCAGCCGGTGCTTATATGGCAGGAACGCTTGGCGTGGCGACCCTATCTTATCTTCCTTGGGCAATTTTATGCTGGAGTGGTATCGTATTTGCGATGTTATGGGGGATCACCGGATTTGGTATTGCTAAATTAAATAAAGCATAAGTTAAATAGGTAAAATAAGTAAAAATCGTTATCTCTTTGATAAGAAATAACGATTTTTTTATTATTGTGTACTTCATCACAAAAAAGAAAAAACATAATAGGATTAATAAATCTGATAATTGAATTATTAATTTAACCTCAGCAAACTAGGGATTGAGTGAATAAGTTGTTGCGCTCAACTATCATTAATTTAACCTAATATGAGGTGCTATTATGAAAATCAAACATCTTTTCCTTTCCCTTGCAGCTTCTTTAACGTTATTAACCAATCCTGTTCTCGCTAAAGATCTCACCATAGGTATGTCCATTGATGATTTACGCTTGGAGCGTTGGCAAAAAGATCGTGATATTTTTGTGAAAAAAGCAGAAAGTTTAGGGGCAAAAGTTTTTGTTCAATCTGCCAATGGCGATGCAACAGCACAAATATCACAAATTGAAAATATGATTAACCGTAATGTCGATGTCTTAGTAATTATTCCATTCAATGGGGAAGTATTAGGTAATATTATTGGTGAAGCAAAACGTGAGGGCATTAAAGTATTAGCTTATGACCGTCTTATTAATAATGCTGATTTAGACTTTTATGTTTCTTTTGATAATGAAAAAGTGGGTGAATTACAAGCAAAAAGTATTATTGAAGTAAAACCTGAAGGAAATTATTTCCTTATGGGAGGTTCACCTGTTGATAATAACGCAAAATTATTCCGTAAAGGACAAATGAAAGTCTTACAACCATTGATTGATAGTGGAAAAATTAAGGTTGTAGGCGATCAATGGGTGGACTCTTGGTTAGCCGAAAAAGCCCTGCAAATTATGGAAAATGCCTTGACTGCAAATAAAAATAATATTGATGCCGTAGTCGCGTCTAATGATGCAACGGCAGGCGGAGCAATTCAAGCCTTGAGTGCGCAAGGGTTAGCAGGAAAAGTGGCTATTTCAGGACAAGATGCGGATCTTGCTGCAATTAAACGTATTGTTCAAGGTACGCAAACGATGACAGTCTATAAGCCGATTACTAAATTAGCGGATAAAGCAGCTGAAATCGCCGTGCAATTAGCCAAAAATGAAACACCAGAATCAAATGCCGTATTAAATAATGGCTTAAAAGACGTTCCGGCTTATTTATTAGATCCAATTGCCGTAACAAAAGAAAATATTGAAGAAACCATTATTAAAGATGGATTCCACAGTAAAGCACAAATTGAAAAATAATCTCACTTCTGCGAAATAAAGCGGTATAAAAAGTGCGGTAAAAAAAGACCGCACTTTATCAGGAGGTTCTAGTATGCCAACATTATTATCAATGAAAAATATTACTAAAAAGTTTGGTGATGTTACTGCATTAAATCATATTTCTATTGAGCTGAATGAAGGAGAGATTCTTTCTCTTTGTGGCGAGAATGGCTCTGGTAAATCTACCTTAATGAAAGTGTTATGTGGTATTTATCCTTATGGTGAGTATTCTGGTGAAATTTATTTTTCTAATGAACCTTTAATCGCTAAAACTATTAAAGATACGGAAGAAAAAGGCATTGCAATTATTCATCAAGAACTGACATTAGTTAAAAATATGACCATTTTGGAAAATATGTTTTTAGGTAATGAAAGAACAAAATTAGGTATTACGGACGATAATGAAATGTATCTACGCTGTAAAACCATTTTACAACAAGTTCAGTTAGACATCGATCCGAATATTAAGGTTGCTGAATTAGGTTTAGGGCAACAACAATTAGTGGAAATTGCAAAAGCATTAAATAAACAAGTTCGTTTATTAGTCCTTGATGAACCCAGTGCCTGTTTAACTGAAAAAGAAACCGAAATACTGCTTAACTTAGTTCAAGATCTTAAAGCCCATAATATTGCTTGTATTTATATTTCTCATAAATTAAATGAAGTAAAAACGATTTCTGACAAAATTTGTATTATCCGTGATGGTGAGCATATTGGTACGCAACCTGCTGCCTTGATGACAGAAGATGACATCATTACTATGATGGTCGGTCGTGAAATTACCTCACTTTACCCTTATGAAACGCGTCCTATCGGAGAAGAAATGTTACGCGTTGAACAGCTTTCGGCTTGGCATCCGATTAATCGCCATATTAAACGTGTTGATAATGTCAGTTTCCGTCTGCATAAAGGAGAAATATTAGGCGTTGCAGGATTAGTTGGCTCAGGTCGTACTGAAATGGCACAATGCCTATTTGGTTCATATCAAGGGAAATATCAAGGAAAAATTTTTGTACAAGGCCATTCTATTCATATTCGCCATTGTGCTGATGCCATTGTACAGCAAATTGTTATGGTGCCAGAAGATCGTAAAAAACACGGCATTATACCCATTATGGGAGTAGGAAAAAACATTACGCTTTCTTCATTAAAAAAATATTGTATGCTCGGCAATATCATTAATGAACCACTAGAAGAGACCATCATTCAGCAATCTATTGAGAAACTAACTGTAAAAACTGCTAGCCCTGATTTAGCAATTGGACGCTTAAGTGGAGGAAACCAACAAAAAGCGATTTTAGCAAAATGCTTATTGCTCAATCCTAAAATTCTGATTTTAGATGAGCCTACTCGTGGCATTGATATTGGGGCGAAATATGAAATTTATAAACTCATCAGTCAATTAGCAAAACAAGGTGTGGCGGTTATCGTCATTTCCTCTGAATTACCTGAAGTATTGGGCATTAGCGATCGTGTTTTAGTGATGCACCAAGGACAAATCAAAGCCGATCTCATCAACGATCATTTAACGCAAGAACAAGTGATGGAAGCCGCACTTAAGGAGTAATTATGTCTAAGCTAAAATCCATTAATCTACAAGTTTATATTATGCTCATTGCCATTATTGTGATTATGGCATTTTTCTCATTCGCCACCGATGGGGCATATTTAAGTGCAAGAAATATTTCTAACTTATTGCGTCAAACTTCCATCACAGGAATCCTCGCTATTGGAATGGTTTTTGTGATTATTTGCGCAGAAATTGATCTCTCAGTGGGGTCATTAATGGGCTTATTGGGAGGCTTTGCTGCCATTACAAATGTTTGGTGGGATTGGCCTCTGTCTTTAACGATTATTACCACTATTTTGCTCGGCATTTTGTTTGGGGCTTGGAATGGTTGGTGGGTTGCATATCGCAAAGTCCCCTCATTTATTGTTACCTTAGCGGGAATGTTAGCGTTCCGAGGGATCTTAATTGGCTTAACAAATGGTACAACCGTCTCCCCAATTAGCACAGAGATGACGATGATCGGACAAGGTTATTTGCCTGATCTCGCTGGCTTCTTGATTGGTACAATCGCGATTTTAGGTTTTATGAGCTGGGGAATCTACCAAAGAAAAGCAAGAAAGCACTTACACTTAGCTGTCCCTTCTAACGCACAAGAAACCTTAAAATATGCGTTATTTGCCTTAGCGATTTTGGGCGCCATTTACCTATTAAATGACTACCGCGGTATTCCATTCCCTGTTTTATTACTGGCATTGTTAGCCGTAATAGGAATGTTTATGGCAAGAAAAACCGCATTTGGCCGTCATATTTATGCAATTGGTGGGAATATTGACGCCGCCCGATTGTCAGGCATTAGTGTTGAGAAAGTCAAATTAATTATTTTTTCTTTAAATGGCTTTATGGTTGCGATTGCAGGGCTTATTTTAAGCGCTCGTCTAGGTGCAGGCGCACCCTCTGCAGGACAAAATGCAGAACTTGATGCCATTGCTGCCTGTGTCATTGGTGGGGCAAGTTTAGCTGGTGGTATCGGCAGTGTTTATGGTGTCGTCATTGGCGCATTCATTATCGCCCTGTTAGATAATGGAATGAGTATGCTAGATGTCCCTACATTCTGGCAATATATTGTCAAAGGCGGCATCTTACTACTTGCTGTTTGGATGGATACAATGAGTAAAAAGAAAATGTAATTGAAAAACGCTCTTATAATGCCACCGTACTTGTGATAATCATAAAGTGCGGTGGTTTTTTATGAAATTTTTATTAAAAAACACAAAAAAATCCCACCGCATTTTTCCCCCTCACTTTGCAAAAAATCTGTTAAAATATCCTCACTTCAACGAATGATTAGCTAAGGATAACGTTATCGAAAACTGGCAGCGGGGCTTTGTTTTACATCGTAGGGCATACAGTGAAACAAGCTTATTGGTGGATTTGTTTACGGAAGAAACAGGACGTTTAACCGTGATGGCGAAAGGCGCGAGAACGAAACGTTCAGCGTGGAAAAGCATTTTGCAGCCATTTACCCCCTTGCTGTTGCGCTGGACTGGGCGAGGCGAGGTGAAAACTTTAACCAAAGCTGAAGCCGCTTCGCTTACCTTACCTATGCAGCCTACTGCACTTTATAGTGGTTTTTATGTCAATGAACTCTTGATGCGTTTATTAGCAGTGGAAACGCCTTATCCTGATATTTTCCAAGATTATTTAAAATGTATTACAGGGTTGGCTAGTGTGTCTCATTCTGTTGAGCCAAGCCTGCGTACCTTTGAATTTCAATTACTGACTGCGATGGGCTATGGGATTGACTTTTGCCACTGTGCAGGGTCAGGTGAGCCGGTTGATGAAAATATGACTTATCGTTATCGTGAGGAAAAAGGCTTTATTGCTTCCCTAATTAAAGATAATCTGACTTTTTATGGCAGAGAATTGCTGGCATTTGAGCGGCGAGAATTTCACGATCAAGCGGTATTGCAAGCAGCAAAACGTTTTACGCGCATTGCCTTGAAGCCTTATTTGGGCAGTAAACCTTTGAAAAGTCGGGAATTATTTACTCAACATATTTTATATCAGAAATAACCTATGGCATTACTTTATACCCCAAAAAAAGTTGAAAAAAACCACCGCACTTTTACCGCTAAGGTGCAAGGCTTGGATTATCAAGGGCTAGGCGTGGCGAAAATTGAAGGGAAAACCTGGTTTATTGAAAATGCGTTACCTGATGAAAAGGTGCTGGTTGCGGTGTTGGAAGAAAAGCGTCAATATGGCAAAGGGGTGGCGAAGAAATGGTTGGAAACCAGTGCGCAACGTGTGCCGCCTGCCTGCGTTTATTATGAAAAATGCGGTGGTTGTCAAACCCAGCATATTCCATTGGAAATGCAACGTCAGATAAAGGAGCAAGCATTATTCCAACGTTTAAGCAAACTGCAAGGCGAACCTATCGCATTAATGCCAAGAATTGTCGGTGAACAATGGCATTATCGCCGCCGTTTACGATTAAGTCTTTATTGGGATAAAAAGCACGGCTTGCGCATTGGCTTTCGGCAGAAAAATTCGCAAAATATTGAACCTGTGCAATCTTGCCTTGTGATCGAAAAGCCTCTGGATAATTTGTTGCCAAAAATCACCGCACTTTTACAACAGTGGTCTAACCCGAAAAATTTAGGGCATCTTGAGCTGGTACGCGCGGATAACGGTGTGGCATTATTGTTACGTCATCAAAAAAATTTGGCAGAAAAAGACCGCACTTTGTTAATTGAATTTGCCCAAAAAGAACATTTAATGCTGTTTGTGCAAGATGATGAGCAAATTCAGCAGCTTTATGGTGAAAGCCCTTATTATGAATTGAACAATCGGCAACGGCTACATTTTGATGTACGTGATTTTATTCAGATTAATCCGCAACTCAATCAGGTGATGATTGATACCGCATTGAATTGGCTCGACTTAACTGATCAAGATCAGGTACTGGATTTGTTCTGCGGAATGGGCAATTTCACCTTGCCAATAAGCGCTCAAGCCAAGCAAGTGGTGGGCGTAGAGGGTGTGGCGGAAATGGTGCATAAAGCAGCACAAAATGCGGAACGAAATGGGTGTAAAAATGTCCAATTCTATCAGGCTGATCTAGCACAATCTTTTTCAGCCCAACAATGGGCAAGCCTGCAATTTAATAAAATCTTACTTGATCCACCACGTGCAGGTGCGGCATTTGCGATCCCCTTTTTAGCGGAATTAAAGGCAGAAAAAATAGTATATGTCTCTTGTAATCCAGCAACACTGGTGCGAGATGCAGAAATGCTTTTGCAGGCTGGATATCAAGTAAAACAAGTGGCAATGATCGATATGTTCCCGAATACAGGGCATTTAGAAAGTATTAGTCTATTTGAACGGAAATAAATAGGAAGGCGTTATGGTTGCTGTTCGAGGTTCTCATCTACTTAACCCGAAAGATTTTGTCATTGAACAATGGAGTGAAAGTTTAGGGCTTTCTTCTGAGCTGACGGAAAAATTAGTGCGGGCGTGGCATTATTCGCAAGAGAAAATCCAACAGCAGCAAAGTACGGACGAAAAGCCACAACTGCATTGCTCGCTCTTTTCTGGTGTAGAAATGGTGGAAATTTTACACAGCCTGAATATGGATAGCGAAAGTCTAATCACCGCAATGATTTATCCTGTGGTAAGCCATAATATTGTTGAGTTAGCACAAATTGAGGAAGATTTCGGTACTGCGATTGGTAAGCTCGTGAAAGGTGTGCTGGAAATGGATAACATTCGTCAGTTAAATGCAAGCCATTCTGCCAATTCGCTGCAAGTGGACAATGTACGCCGTATGTTGTTGGCGATGGTAGATGATTTCCGTTGCGTGATTATCAAACTGGCTGAACGTATTGCCTTTTTGCGAGATGCGGAAAATTGCTGTTCCGAAGAAGAGAAAGTGCTTGCTGCGAAAGAATGTGCCAATATTTATGCCCCTCTCGCTAACCGTTTAGGCATCGGGCAGTTGAAATGGGAGTTAGAAGATTATTGTTTCCGCTATTTGCATCCTGAACAGTATCGAATGATTGCTAAATTATTGAAAGAACGTCGTTTGGATCGTGAGCAATATATCGCAGATTTTGTGGCGGATCTTACGCACTATTTACAAGAAAATATCGATCAAGTGGAGGTTTATGGTCGCCCGAAACATATTTATAGTATCTGGCGAAAAATGCAGAAAAAGCACTTAGAATTTAGTGATTTATATGATGTTCGCGCGGTGCGGGTGATCGTTCAGAAATTGCAAGATTGTTATTCTGCCCTTGGAATTGTGCATACCCATTTTAAACATTTACCGAAAGAATTTGATGATTATGTCGCCAACCCCAAACCAAACGGCTATCAATCTATTCATACGGTGGTATTGGGCAAAGGTGGAAAACCCATTGAAGTGCAAATTCGTACTCAGCAAATGCACGATGATGCGGAGCTTGGGGTGGCTGCGCATTGGAAATATAAAGAAGGGGTAACGGGGCATTCTGCCTATGAAGATAAAATTGCTTGGTTGCGTAAATTATTAGCGTGGCAAGATGATATTACGGATTCAGGTGAAGTGATTGCTGAGTTACGTAGCCAAGTGTTTGATGATCGGGTGTATGTGTTTACGCCTAAAGGTGAGGTCATCGATCTGCCAACAGGATCGACACCACTGGATTTTGCCTATGCGATTCATAGTGAGATTGGGCATCGCTGTATTGGAGCAAAAGTGGGCGGACGTATTGTACCGTTTACCTATCAGTTGCAAATGGGCGATCAAATTGAAATCATTACACAAAAAACACCAAACCCAAGTCGGGATTGGCTTAATCCGAATTTAGGTTTCACCAATACGAGTAAATCTCGTGCCAAAATTGCAGCGTGGTTTAAGAAATTAGATCGCGATAAAAATATTCCAGCAGGTAAAGAAATGCTGGAGAATGAAATTACGCGTTTAGGCATTGCGCTCAAGCAAGTGGAACAGTATGCTTTACCACGTTACAACCTGAAAAATTTAGACGATTTATATGCTGGCATCGGTGGGGGCGATATTCGCCTTAATCAGCTCATTAACTTTTTGCAAAGTAAACTGATTAAAACCACGCCACAAGAAACCGATGAACAGATTTTACGTCACGTTACACAGAAAAGTGCGGTAAATTCTGCGCAAAAAAATGACTCAAAGGGCTATGTGATCGTAGAAGGTGTGGGCAATTTAATGCACCACATTGCACGCTGTTGCCAGCCAATTCCCGGAGATGACATCGTGGGCTACATCACAATGGGACGCGGTATTTCTATTCACCGTAGCGACTGCGAACAATTTTTAGAATTGCAAGAGAGCCACCCAGAGCGCGTGGTGGAATCCATTTGGGGAGATAATTATGCGAGTGGTTTCCGTATTAGTATTCGTATTATCGCCAGTGATCGCCACGGTTTGTTGCGTGATATTACCACCGTGCTTGCCAATGAAAAAATCAGTGTCTCAGGGGTAGCGAGCCGTACAGATAACAAAAAACAACTTGCAACCATTGATATGGAAATTGAGTTAAACAATGTACAAATATTAAGCAAAGTCTTAGCACGTTTAGCAAAATTAGATGATGTGATTGAAGCGAAACGGTTATAACTAAACAAAACGTAATTGTTTTGCGTTGTATTAACGCGGCACAAATATAACCATCACACTCAACGTATTTAATAAGGAAAGAAAATTGGAAAAAACAACAGGCTTGACCCATTTAATTAAATCCACAGGTTATTCATTAAAAGGGCTAAAAAGTGCATTTAAAAACGAAGCTGCATTTCGCCACGAGGTATTCTGTGCGTGCATCTTAATCCCTCTGGCTTTTTGGCTCGCAGATGACAAAATTGAGTTGATCTTGCTGGTTGGCTCCGTGTTATTAGTGCTAGCAGTAGAATTGCTCAACAGTGCAGTGGAAGCCGTGGTGGATCGCGTTGGTAAAGAATATCACGAGCTTTCAGGGCGCGCGAAAGATCAAGGCTCCGCCGCGGTATTTGTGACACTGATCCTTGTTGTGATTACTTGGGGAGGGATTCTCTTTTTCTGACAAAAAGAAGTGATCTGCCCCCACAGAGTTATTCCCTAAAGCTGTTAAAAAATTGTAGCGTGAGCTGGCTCTCGTCCGTGCAGAGATTGCTTATCTAAAAAAGTTGGAGGAATTAGACCGGCAAAAACGACGGCAGAAAAAAGAGCCACCATTTACGATTTAAAGCAAAAGTATGCGTTAAATGATTTACTAAAAGCGGCGAAAATGGCGCGCTCTACCTTTTATTATCAAGAAGTTAAGCGCGATTACACGGCAGAAAAAGTGGCAATATTCTCGCTGTGTCAAGCGAGTAAACAGCGAGATGGCTACAGCCCTTTAACGTTCAAATTACGTCAAATCGGGGTTACGTTGAATCATAAAACCGTACTGAAATTAATGAGGGCGTTGCAAATTCAGTCGATTGTTCGCCAGAGAAGGCACGGAAAGCGAGATGAGACCGCTTTGATTGCGCCAAATATGCTGAATCGTGATTTTACTGCGACAAAACTGAATTAGAAATGGGTGACGGATATGACCGAATTTCATATTGGGCGGGAGAAGCTGTATTTTTCCGCGCTAATGGATTTGGCGAATCAAGAAATTATCGCCTATCAGTTTGCAAGACGCCCCAACTTTCCCTTGGTAACAAAAATGCTGGAACAAGGGTTAAGCCAATTAAGTGCGACGGATTGCCCTATTATTCACAGCGACCAAGGCGTTCTTTATAGTACAAACGCTTGGCGAAAAATGCTGGAAGGGCGCGCGATACCGAGTATGAGCCGACGCGGGAATTGCTATGATAATGCGGTGATTGAGCGTTTCTTTGCGATTTTAAAATCCGAGTGTTTTTATGCGCGTAGCTATACATTGATAGCGGAATTGCAAGCTGAACTTGAGGAATATGTGGTGTATTACAACCAAAACGTATTAAAATGGTTTTAAAAGGACTGAGTCCTGTTCAATACAGAACTCAGTATTTATAGTTTAACAACCTGTCCAACTTTTGGGGAGCAGATAAGAGTGCGGTGGAAAATTCAGCATTTTTTTATTTTTCATCAAACCAATAGCCTAATAACGAGTAAAAATGCGAGTTTTTTTAGCGCCAATGCAGGGCGTGCTTGATCCGCTTGTGCGGCAACTTCTGACTGAAATTAATGACTATGATCTCTGCGTATCAGAATTTGTGCGTGTGGTGGATCAACGTTTACCTGAAAAAACATTCTATCGCCTCTGCCCAGAATTAAAGCAAGGTGGACGAACTTCAGCGGGGACACTTGTCCGAGTACAATTACTCGGACAACATCCTCAATGGCTCGCAGAAAATGCTATATTGGCAACAGAATTAGGATCGCACGGCATTGATTTTAACTGTGGTTGCCCTTCTAAAACCGTTAATGGCAGCCACGGCGGAGCGGCATTGCTGAAACAACCTGAATTGATTTACCAAGCCACTAAAGCCTTACGCGAAGCATTACCGAAAGAACAAGTGGTGAGCGTTAAAGTACGCTTGGGGTGGGATAGCGATGCGCACGCCTTTGACATTGCTGATGCGGTACAACAAGGCGGTGGCACAGAAATCACCATTCACGGACGCACCAAAACCGATGGTTACCGTGCGGAAAAAATCAACTGGCAGAAGATAGCTGAAATTCGCCAGCGTTTAACCATTCCAGTGATCGCAAATGGTGAAATTTGGGACTGGCAAGATGCACAGGACTGCCTTGCTGTAACAGGTTGCCAAGATGTGATGATAGGACGTGGCGCATTAACCATTCCAAATTTAAGCCGAGTGGTGAAGTTCAATCACGCTAAATTAGATTGGGAAACAGGTGTTATGCCTTTGCTACACCGTTATGCTCATATTGAAAACCTACAAGATACCGGCTTTTATCATATTGCCCGCACCAAGCAATGGCTGCAATATCTGAAAAAATCTTACCCACAAGCCAGTGTGCTGTTTGAGTATATTAAAACTTGTCAAACGGCAGAAGCGTTACGCGAAAGGTTAGAGCAAATAAAGTAAATCGTTTGTACTTTGCGTTACATCACCAACGTCATCCCATTTATCGTCATTTCAAATAAAAAAGAATATGGCATTACCCGCTCTCTTATGTGCTACTTGTACACCACGGTTGTTGTCGTATTGTCTTATTTTCATTTTAAACGATCATATCATTAGAAGTGCATTCTAAAATTGGCGCGGTGTCTTTGTCATTGAATAAGGTTTTTATTGTGTCAATCACTTACGATATTTGGGGATATCACTATTTGGTACGCTAACGACTTAATAGTCTAACAATCCTAAAATCTGGCAAAACTTGGTTAAATGGTTTAGGAATATTTTACTTATTGTCAAGTAATTTTCCTTATATTGTAGGCAACTTTGTCTATTTTTAACCCCATTATTCTGGGATACACCCTAGAAAAATTTACGTTGCGGGGTAAAAATGCTTGAAAATCCCACCGCACTATTAAAAATAGGCAAGGCTAATAAAGCAAAAATCCTCCGTGCTTGGGAGGATTTTTATTCGTAAACGCCTAAGTCACGTCTAAGCCGCATCTAAGCCCAACACTTTTCGTCCATTGATACTGGCAATGTTTACCATTGCCTCTAAATCAGGGAAACGACAACCTGCGGCAAGTAGGCTAAGTTCCTGCCACATATCGCCCTCACATAGTGGCACCATATAATCGCAAATGTTATCCGTACCAATGGCAACGGTGATGTTTTCTGGGATCATTTCATCAACGGGGGTGAGGGCATTGTGGAAGGGCATTAAATCTTCTTTACGATTACTGTCAATCCACGCCATTGGACAGGCGATCATCATCATTTGGGCTTGGCGCATTTTCTCGTAAAGTTTGTAGCGATATTCGCGTGAATGTGCGCCAATGGAAATACCGTGAATGGCAACCACGCGCCCTTCCATACCGTGTTCAATGGTTTTATCACAGAGTTGCTCTGTTTCTTTTTCTTTCGGGGTGTTAAATTGATCAACGTGGACGTGGCACATAATGCCGAGTGATTTGGCTTTATCAAGCAAAATATCCATCGCCTCAAGACCGCGTCCGTAATCTAGTTCATCGCGATAAGGCAAGCCACCAATCATATCGACCATTTCTGCACCAATATCAAACCATTTTTTGGCGGTGGGTTCGATCACGCCTTTTAGGGTTTGATTAGCGAATTTTAAAGTGATGTCGTGTTTATACACATCACGCGCTTTATGCGCGGCGATGATGGCACGATCTTCACAAATGGGATCAATATCCACAAAGGTACCAAACGCGGTTACCCCTTGTGAGATCATTAATTCAATGGCTTGGCAAAAGCGGGCGTAATAATCATCTACGGTGGAGGTGCGTTTTACTTCGTCCACTAAATCCCATTTTTGTTGCAAATTACTGCTATGGTAAATACCGATTTTTTCTGGCGTCATTGTGAACGCGCGGTCAGCGTGAGCGTGTGAATTGACCCAGCCGCCTTTTTTGATAATTTCGTCTCGAATATAGGTTTTAAAGCTACGAACGTGATTACGCATAATTTTCTCCGTAATAATGAAAGCGAGGCGGACAATAGGCTAGAGATGAAAAAATCCCAATACAGTGGGATCGTGTTATTAAGAGAAAATTGCTTTGCGCTCAAGTGGTGAGCCTCTTGATTTGTGGTGTGTGGTGTAATGTTATGAAAAATTCGCAGATTTTTACTTAATAACATTCTATTTTGTCCAGATGAATTTGAATAATAAAAAAGGCGAAATGCCTTTGCAGCGGCGATAGTATAAGCGCTTCAATAGTAAAAATATAATTGGTTTTAACTATTGGTTGCTTAATTTGTCTTCCTTTTATTTTTCAAAAAAAGCATTATCTTGATTAAATACCTCTAAGAACAAACCAAGCGGTGGCGTGCGTGAGGTGGTTTTTTGGTAAGTGCGGTCGTATTCTTGGTAGTTTCCACGGCGATCAAGATGATATTGTGTGCCATCAGCGGTAACAATCACATTCCAACGATAATTTCCTACCTGTACCCAACTGCGGCGCAATGCGGGGTTAAACAAATCCATTCCCTGTGCATAATCAGAGGCAGGATTTTGCACGCCAAATAAATGTGTCATTAATGTAGGCAAAATATCTGTGTGGCTAGTGAGTTTTTTTACCTGCCCTTGTTCTAACCCTTGCCACGCAATAATCAGCGGGACGTGAATTTCTTCTGGTGCGAAATAATGACTTTGCTGTTTTTCACTTAATGAGGTGAAATGATAGCCTTCTTCAGCGGTAATTAAAATAAGGGTGTCGTGGCGATTGACTTCGCGTAATACGCCATCTAGCAAGCCATCTAATTCATTCAGTTGAAGCGCATAGACTGTCTCATTTAACCCTTGCGGAATGGTCAGGCTCAAATAGCTGAAATAAGGTTTTTCTGTATTGTGTTTTGCATACCAATTATGCCATTTTTGCACGCTTGTTCGGTTGCTATGGACGTTGTGATCTAATTTTTGTTGATTAAACAAATTCTGGCTTAACAAACTGGCGTGAAAGCCATCGCTGGAAAATAATCCCAGTTGATAAGCAAATTTTTCTTGCTTGAGCGTGCTAATTAGCACGGATGGCGTTTTGTTGCTTAATAAGCTATCGGTATAATTCGCCGTCAATCCGTAGAACAAGCCCGTTAAGGCGGTGTTATTGTTATTGCCCGTGCTGTAATGATTGAGATATTGCGTTGCTTGCTCAGCAAAGGCGCTCAGCTGTGGCATTTTTTCAGCACTAACTGCATCATAACGTAGTCCAGATACGGTAATGATCAGAATATTGCTTGGATTAACTGGGGCAAAGCGCAATGGCGATTTAGGATAATCGATCTTTAAGGCTTCAGGTCGTCCCTCTTGTTCTAAGGTTTGACTATATTGATTTTTATCTAAGAAACCGTGCTTTTCTAAGAAAGAGCGTGCAGTCATCGGGTAAGAAAGCGGAAAATTAGATTTTTGCATCGTGATCGGACGATAGATAAACGCATCTGCCCAAGCATAAATTAAGTGGGTGGCAATAAAGGTACAAACAAAGAATACCCCCACACCTTTAAGCCATTTTTGCCGTTCAAGGCTACGCAATTTTTCCCACGACCAGCGAGAAAACAGCATTTGAATCAATAAGATAATTGGCATTGGCACGAAAAACAGTTGCCAGTTGCGGGAAAGCTCACCATTGTCTGGGTTTACCAATAAATTCCATACGAGTGAAGAAAGGTGAAAATTAAAGCGCGCAAAAACTTCTGTATCCACTAATAATAGGGTTGCCCCAATGGTGGTGAGAATCACACTTAGCCCACGGAAAGTGCGGTTGTTTTTTACCATAAAACTGAGCGGAAAAATAATCAGCAAATACAAGGCAAACACAATAAAACTAAAATGCCCTAATAAACTGATGAAAAAATACAGTTTGCCAAAAAGCGTGTCTGGCCAATCGATCAAAAAGGCATAACGTGCGCCAATCACAATTGCCCAAAGGATATTAAAAAAAGCAAACCAATGCCCCCAAGCGATTTTTCGCGAGGTGTTTTCACGATATTGTTTGCTTGTTTTAATGCCAAACATCGTATTATTTTTGCTCTTTGATAGAACGCATTAACGCATCAGAAAAGGCCTGAGCTAGCGCGATACGTTGCTGTTGCCCCATATTATGGGTAAGTACATTGGTCACCATATTACCCAGTACAACCAAGGATAAATCTACCGGCGTTTGATGTTTTTCAAACACGGCAATCAGTTCATTTAATAAGGTATCAACGTGTTTATCTTGGAATTTTGATTGTTTCGCCATAATGAATATTGTTGTTAAATTTGAAGGCTGAGAATAATTTTGCGTATGCTAGCATATTTTCGCCGAAAGTGCGGTTATAATATCGTACAAATTTATTTTTATAAATATGGATTAAAAAATGAGTATTACGGTTAAGCAAATTGTGTTGCACCAATTGGTAAAACACCAGCAAGAAGACGCCATTCAACTTGATGTGCAACTGCGTAATGAACGGTTGCCAATTAGCCCTGAAGTAGAACAAATGATGCTGCATTTACATCAAGGTTATCAAAATAAAGCAAAAGCCTATGGTGTATTTGAAGAAGCCTCAGAATTTGCGCAAAATCTTAATCGTTTTCTCGAAAATGACTTAGATTTTCTGCCTTTTAGTCACCAATCTGCGCAAAAGCTTGCACAGGAATTAGGGAAATATAACTTTGCAGATAGCGGCACATTCGTGTTGTGCCAATACAATTTTTTAGCGACGGATTATTTGTTTATCGCCTTGCTAGACAGCCACGCCAGTATGTTGGTGGACGAAAACCTAGAAATTCATCGTACGCAATATTTGGATCTTACTCAATTTGATATTGCCGCACGCATTAACCTGACGGATTTGCATATTGATGCCAGTTCTAATCGCTATCTCACCTTTATTAAAGGCAAAGTCGGGCGGAAAATTGCCGACTTTTTTATGGATTTCTTACAGGCAGAAGAAGGGCTAAATCCACAATTGCAAAATCAATGTTTATTACAAGCAGTGAACGATTATTGCGAGCAAGGTGAGTTAAATAATGAGCAATCCCAAGCGGTGAAAAAGCAAGTGTTTGAGTATTGTAAAGGGCAAATGAGTGCGGGCGAAGAAATTGAATTGCGGGAACTTTCCGACAGTCTGCCTACTCTAAATGAACAGTCTTTTGTGGATTTTACGCAAACGCAAGATTATGGCTTGGAGGAACATATTCCCCCAGTCCGTTCTGCCTTGAAAGGCTTAACCAAGTTTTCTGGCTCAGGCAAAGGGGTAACCATTAGCTTTGACGCAGAGCTGATTAACCAACGTGTCATCTGGGATGAAATGGGTGATACGCTCACTATTAAAGGGCTGCCACCGAATTTGCGTGATCAACTACAACGTTGGCTAAAAGGCGCGAATTAATTTGGCAATAGGACGAAGTTTAGGTATTATCCCCCAATCATTAAAGAATAAAAGGTAACCAATATGCAGTTAAAAACTCTTATTACCGCGGCAATGTTAGCATTCAGCGTAACGGCCTGTTCCACCGTAAGCAAAGTGGTCTATCGTATTGATGTGCCACAAGGAAATTACCTTGAGGCGGCCACGGTGGATCAAGTCAAAGTGGGAATGAATAAGCAACAAGTACAATACTTATTAGGGACGCCGGTGTTAATCGATCCATTTAGCAATAATACTTGGTATTATGTTTTCCTTATCCAAAAGGCTTACCAAGCACCAGAACAACATACCTTTATCGTAAACTTTGATAAACAAGGTGTGGTCACTCACCTTGATTTAGATAAACCGTTGCCAACAGCGGGAGAAAAAGAAATCAATAATGTGGTGATTGACGCGCCAGAAAGCCAAAACAAACACTGGTGGCAGTTCTGGAAATAAAAACTCGGCAAAATAACACCGCACTTCATTATAAGGACCAAACGCAATGGCTAAATTATTATTAGTGGACGATGATATTGAACTTGTGGAACTTCTGGCGGAATTACTTCAGCTAGAAGGCTTTGAAGTAGATACCGCAAACAATGGTAAAGAAGCCTTAGACAAATTGGATAACAGCTATCACCTTGTTTTATTGGATATAATGATGCCCGTGTTAAACGGCATTGAAACCCTAAAACAAATTAGGCAGCATTTCACTACCCCCGTAATGATGCTCACAGCACGAGGCGATGAAATTGATCGCGTTATCGGCTTAGAGTTAGGTGCAGATGATTATTTACCAAAGCCATTCAATGATCGTGAATTAGTGGCAAGAATTAAAGCCATTTTACGCCGTACTGAACTGGTAAATTCCGTGAATGAAAGCAAATCAGAAGAAAATCAACAAATTGAATTTTGTGGTCTCACGCTTTATCCCGGACGTCAGCAAGTGCTTTATGAGGATAAAAATCTTGAACTTACCGGCACAGAATTTGCTTTATTACAAACCCTTATCGCAAATCCGGGGCAAATTCTTTCTCGTGAGCATTTGAGTATGGAAATCCTAGGTAAACCGCTGACACCGTTTGATCGTGCTATTGATATGCATATGTCAAATCTAAGGAAAAAACTCCCACCACGAAATGACGATTCGCCTTGGTTCAAAACCTTGCGAGGCAAAGGCTATCTTCTTGTTGCCTCGAAATAACCTCACGCAAAATGAAATTAACGTTTCTTAATACCTTATCAATGCGAATTTTTGCCTTATTCTGGCTTGCCTTTGCGCTTCTCCTCGCATTGATTTTTTTACTACCTTATTTTGATGCGCGTATTTACACGGAACTTGGCAATGAAGAAGTTTCGGGTTATTACGGTGAAATCGCCACCGCCATTCGGAATAAACAACTGGCGCATATTATTTCTGGCGTGCCAGTTATCCCTATGGACAAATTTGACGACATTCACCCTGTTTTGGCAGATAAAAATGGCAATATTCTTGGCGCAAGAAAGGAAGAAATTGCCTCTATTCAGCAATTTATGTACCACACCGTAAGCACATTAAAACCGCTGAAAAAAAACTTTTATGATATTCAGATTGCCGGGCCTTTTACTGTACATCTCAATTTAGACAATGATGTGCCTTACACACTCTATTTTGTCAGCCGTGTTAATCCGCAAAAAGAAGTTCTGTCTTATATTTTTGACCGCCCTTATATCCTCATTTTATTTATTATGTTAATTTCCACCCCGTTACTTTGGTGGCTTTCACGAAGTATTGGGCGACCGTTGAGACATTTACAGCAAGCGGCCAATGCCGTTGCTTTAGGCAATTTTAAAGTGGATAAATCCCTTGAAACGCAAGGCACTATTGAGTTACGTCAAGTGGGGCAAAGTTTCAATCGAATGACGATTGCCTTAGACGATCAACTTTCTAATCAGCAAACCCTACTTTCCTCTATTTCACACGAACTAAGAACACCGCTTACCCGCTTGCAACTGGCGCTAGCCTTATTACGTCGCCGAATCAATAGCAGCGCAGAAATTGCTCGCATCGAAAAAGAAGCCGTACGCCTTGATGAAATGATTAATGATCTGCTGTTACTTTCACGTCAGCAGCTAAATAGCCATATTCTACGAGAAATTTTCCCCATCACTGAAATTTGGCACGATATTATTAAAGATAGCCGTTTTGAAGCGGAACAGAAAAAATTATCCTTCAAAGTCAAACAACTGATTCATAAACCGAGCCAATATTACCTCAATGGAAATAAAGGGTTAATTTGCAGTGCCATTGAAAATATCTTACGCAATGCGTTGAAATATACGCACGCTAAAATTGAAGCAACAATCTTTATTGAAGAGAATGCAATGGTGATTGCCATTGATGATAACGGCGCGGGTATTCCAGCCAATGAATATGAAAATATTTTCAAGCCATTTTATCGCATTGATGAAGCCAGAACCCGTGAAACCGGGGGAACAGGGCTGGGGCTTGCGATTGTCGCTAATGTTATCCGTGAACATCAAGGAAAAGTATGGGCGGAACCAAGCCACCTTGGTGGCTTGCGTGTTGTGATCAAACTGCCGTTATGGATTTCTCAATAAATGTTCTTTAGCACTTTTGTATGCCATAAATTTCAGAAATAAAAATTCTAAAATTTTCAACCGCACTAATTAGTTTGCATAATTTGATTTATCGTAAGAAAAGTAAGTGCGGTACTTTTTTGTAAAGTATTGAAGAAAGAGAGCGGATCTTTTACCGCTCTTTGTTGCGTGGTTTTATGCCCCTTTATGCTGAAAATACAGCACGGTGGCTGCCACACGAGAGTGAACATTGAGTTTACGTAATAAGTTGCGGATATGCACTTTTACGGTTTCTTCTGAAATAAAGAGTTGTGCGGCAATCTGTTTATTGGATAAGCCCGTTGCAATCAGGCGTAGCACATCCATTTCTCGATCCGTAAGGGTGTAAATCGGATCTTGTTCGGGGCGTTGTTCTAGTAGTAAATCTTTAATTGAATCGCTTAAAATCACTTCTCCTTGAGCAATACGTTTAATTTGCCCAAGTAACAGATCGGGTTCGGTATCTTTTAGTAAATAGCCGTCTGCACCCGCGTCAATCAGCGTGAAAACATCATTTTTGGCATCGGAAACGGTAAGAATAACAATGCGAGCATCGACATTTTCTTCACGTAATGCCTTGAGCGTGTCTAACCCTGATAGCCCTTTCATATTCAAATCAAGCACAATTAAATCTGGTGAGGTTTGTAAGGCAAGGTTAATTCCTTCTGCACCACTACCGGCATCACCAACGATTTCAAATGTTTCATCTAATTCCAATAATTGTTTTATGCCACGACGCATCAGTGGGTGATCGTCAATCAGCAGCACTTTCATTGTATCCAACATAAGTTTCCCCTAGTTATGATGACACCAAACGACTATAAAATGGGACAATCTTGACGCCACTTTCGCTTGGTAATAATTGATAAAATTGTGGATAGTTAAAATTTCGTTGCACAATTTTATACGGATTATTATTTCCCTCCAAGCCTGCCGATTGATAAATATGATTTATCTCATGAATTTTCTGTTCTTTTTCACCTTCACAGTTACGATAAATCTCAATTCGGTTAGCTTCGTCTAAAATATAGACATTAAATGTCTTATCCAAGTTATTTTCAAAGAAAAATTGTAAAAAACCTTCGCTGGCAAAGGCGTCAATTTCATAGGGGTATGTTTTGTGCTTGTGGTTTTCCTCTTTATTGTCGATGACTTCTTGTACCTCTACATTGAAATCCTCGTTACTAATCAAAGGTGGGGTGTGGATTTCTTGCAAGCTAATGCCGCGTTCTTCAAAGAAAAATTGCCAGTTTTTCCCCGCAACACGCAATAAATTATTTTGTGGCACATCACTGACGCCTACTTGGATATTGATACATTTGTTGATTAATGCGGTAACAATATTTCGTAAGGTTTTTTGATAATATTTGCTATAACAGAATACATTTACGCTTTGTGGTGAGGTGGAACCACGATAAATTTTGTTAGAAAGCACTTTTAATGCCAATAAAATGGCATTTGGTCCTTCAAAATGCAGAGTACGAATTTCATTCCATAAATTGCGATAAGTTAAATCAATACTTCCTACTAGGCTTTCTTCATCAGGCCCAAAACTAAATAAATCATTGGCGACGATGGTGGTTTTTGCCTCAGATAAATGTGCTGTCGGGTCTTTGGTGAGATTAATGGAAACGACTAAGCTTTTTATTTCGCAGTTATGATTTAATTCCTCATTACTTGCCGCGGCCACTACTGTGGGCAGAGATAAACGTAAATCGGTAACGAATTGCCTTAATTTTGCAAGCGTTACATTTGGGCTAAAGATGTGTAATTCTGTTTTGGGGGTCAGTAAACGGTTGAAATATGCCCAAGAAACCAATTTATTGAGATTTTCGCTATATTCTATGTAGCGTGGCTGTTCAAATCCTTGGACATCAGGCGTTTGGTTTACTAAGTACCAACCTGCTTTGAAATGACGGTTGTTTTTGACTTCAATAAAGGTAATGTTTTTTTCCGATAAATCAGAAGAAATCATTGCATTGAGTAAAGTGATTTTACCCGGCAATTCTTCAAATGCTGTATAAAGTTTACGGGTTAAAATGCTAATATCTTGCGGCATTATGCTGGAATTTACCTTATATTTGCGGGCAAATTGTACTAAATGCCGATAACTAAACATTAAGAACTTAATTAAGTTATTATGGCTTTCTTTTACGCGTTTTATTTTCCAACAGGCGCGCTGATTTAGCTCTTGTACCAATTCTTTTGACCAGCCCCACGTTTTGGCTAGGTTCTGTAATTGGGCTAAACGCCAACTGTGTTTGGGAACATTATGACTGTATTCATTGGCTTTAATATAAAAGCAACGGCGAACAAATTCTAAGCGACGTAAATCGTTGAGTCCGATTAAATAATTGGTTACTCGCTCAAGCATTGTAAGATAAGGATCAAAGTGATGTTTTTTATCGCCACTCAGTAAGCGTGCTTTAAATTCTTGGGCGATCAGGTAAGTGTCTGGGTAATCCGCGGAATAAGTTTCCAGCAACAAAATTTTTAACACGGATTTGTAAGGTGAATCAATCCCTTTGTAGAGTTGCCACAAACTCGCACCAAAATATTCATTGGCAGAAAATGCCCCTAAGCCACCAAAATCCACCCAATCATTAGGATCGATACGTTTTTCTTTGATTAAACGTGCCACTTCTTGTTCATAGTCTTTTTCATTTTCTACGGGTAGATGTAGCCATAATAAGGGTTTTCCAGCAAGGCGAATGGCGGATCGGTAAAATTCATCTAGCAATAGCATATATTGTGCCGAACCACAATTTTCTGCCGTTAACGGATCCGCGTAACGAAAACAGCGGAAGCGGTTTTGATCCATTAAATATAAGTTAATTTCCACCCCTAAGGTTAATGCCCATTGCTGTAAGGCGTCCATTTTTTGGCTTAATAAATGGCGATCTTCTGGGCTAATTTGCGGGTGGTGACAAACCCAAATATCCAAGTCTGAAGCCGATGTTTGGCTAATTGAAGCGATACTGCCCATTACATACACGCCAAGCACGGGAAAGAAAGTGCGGTGAGAAAATGGCGAATTTTCGATTTCTTGCTCACTTAACTCAAAATGTGCGGAAAGATAGGCTTGTTGATAATCCGATAAAACAAAATCAACAATCCCTGCTGGGGCATTTTTGATATAGCCTGGCAGCGTGTGATGATTGAGGTGCAATAACAAGGTAATCGTTTGAAAAACTTGACTAAATTGAGCTGAACTGCCTGAAATTGCGCGTTCAAAACGTAATTTGTCGAGATATTCCACTTGTTGTTTCGCACTATTAATATCGTAATTCAATTTATATCCTAGGAAAGAGGGAGTGATAAATGAACAATTTCCTCGAATTTCATACAAAGAAATTGAAGTATTACTCTATCATTTGCCTTATCGGAAAGCAAAAAAATTAAATGAAAACTGACATTTTGAGGCAACAATGATAGGATAAGCCCTAATGTTTCTACGCTTATTTTTTGCATAATGATGACAAAAAAACTAATCAAAATCGCAACCCGCCGTAGCCCTTTAGCATTATGGCAAGCGAATTATATTAAAGATCGTTTAACGCAATTATATCCAGCACTTTGTGTTGAGCTTGTGCCAATGGTAACCAAAGGCGATGTAATTTTAGATACGCCACTGGCGAAAATTGGCGGAAAAGGCTTATTCGTCAAAGAATTAGAAAATGCCCTATTAAAGGGCGAAGCCGATATTGCCGTACATTCAATGAAAGATGTGCCAATGCAATTCCCACAAGGCTTAGGGCTAAGTGTTATTTGCCAACGTGAAGATCCCCGTGATGCCTTTGTGTCAAATTCTTACCGCACTTTAGAGGAATTACCTGCGGGTGCTGTGGTGGGGACATCAAGTTTACGCCGTCAATGTCAGCTTAACGCGTTACGACCTGATTTGACCATTCAATCTTTACGAGGAAATGTGGGGACACGATTAAGTAAATTAGACAATGGTGATTATGATGCGATTATTCTTGCTTCAGCGGGATTAATTCGTTTAGGAATGGCAGAGCGCATTGCCTCTTTCATTGATACGGAAATTTCCTTACCCGCAGCAGGGCAAGGGGCAGTTGGAATTGAATGCCGTGTTGATGATGTGGAAGTGCAAACCCTGTTAGCACCACTTGCCGATCCAGAAACCACTGCCTGTGTGTTAGCTGAGCGTGCGATGAATAATCACCTACAAGGTGGTTGTCAAGTGCCAATCGGGGGGTATGCGGTGATTTCTGATAATCAGCTTTATCTTAAAGCGTTAGTGGGGAAAACAGATGGCAGTGAAATTATTCGTGCAGAGGGTAAAAGTGCGGTGGAAAATGCGCAAGAATTAGGTATTCAAGTCGCAGAAAGCTTATTAAAACAAGGGGCAGATAACATTTTACAAGCCCTTGGTGTGTAATTATTCACCTTTACAACGATAAGGAAAACCCAATGGCAGTGTTGGTTACGCGCCCTGATGAAAAGGGCAAACAACTGGTGGAAATGCTGGCAAAGGCAGGCATCGCAGCCATTCATTTTCCGCTCTTTTCTATTCAAGCCGGACGTGAGCTTAATGATTTGCCCTCTCAGCTCAATCAACTCAATGCGGGGGATTATGTTTTCGTGGTATCGCAAAATGCGGTAACTTATAGCGCTGAAAGCCTTAAACAAGCTGGCTTTCAATGGCGGGCAGATTTACAGTATTTTACCGTTGGACAACGAACCGCACAGGCATTTTGTAGTCAAACAGAACAGTGCATTCATTATCCTTTTCAGCAAGAAACAAGTGAAGGTCTGCTTTCTTTATCGGCAATGAAAAACGTGCAAGGTAAAACCATTTTGATTTTACGGGGTAATGGTGGACGAGCTTTTTTTGCAGAGCAAGCCAGCGTGCGAGGGGCTAAAATTAAAACTCTGGAATGTTATCAGCGACAGCCCTTAGTTTATGACCCTTTAGAACAAATCAGTATGCTTAAGCGAGCTGGCATTACGACAATCATTGCGACCAGCAAAGAAATTTTGCGTTTATTGCTAGATTTTGTCCCCAAAAATGAACATAATTGGCTAAAGTCTTGCCACTTAATAACGGTAAGTGAACGAATTCAACGCGTTGCCTTTGAAATGGGCTGGGAAAAGGTGAGTCTTTCACCACGAGCAGATAATGCAACCTTGTGCGATACTTTATTGCAATTTAACGAGTTTTAATAATCATAAGGAATAAATTATGGCTAAACATCACGCAAAAAAAACAGATAAAACCCCTGCTGTGGAAAACACAACACAATCTGTCGAACCTGTGGAAAATTCCCTTCAAATTGAAAATTCTGAACAAGAAAATGAAGTGGTGAAAAACGAGCAAGCCCCCCCTGAACCGACAAAGGAAGAACCTATGCAACCATCACCAGAAAAAGTTACAACGGACAATGAACCTGCTAAGCCAGAAACCGTGATTGTTAAAAAAGGCGGTACAGGTGTGGCGATTTTAGCGTTATTAGTTGCATTGGGTTTAGGGGGCGCGGGTTATTATTTTGCAGAGCAACATCTAACCAGTGTACAAGCAAGATTAACGGCGTTGGAAGCGCAAAAACCACTCTCAACCCATAGCCAAACTTTCACTGACGCTGACTTAAGTGCATTAAAACAAGATCAAAGCAAAATCGCTCAGCTTGCACAAACAAGCCAATCTACCAATGAAAAATTAATCGCATTAGAAAAAATGGTAGAAATTAAGGAACAGCAAATCTCCGCCTTACAAAATCAAGTAAACACATTAAGTAATGCGCAAAAAGCGGCGCAGCCAAATGATTGGTTGCTGTCCGAAGCTGATTTCTTATTAAACAACGCATTACGCAAATTGGTATTAGATAATGATGTGGATACCGCAATTTCTTTATTAAAAGTGGCGGATGAAACCTTAAGTAAAGTCTCTGACCCACGCGTGATCAATGTTCGTAGTGCAATTAATAGCGATTTAAAACAGTTGCTTTCAGTCAATAACATTGATCAAAATGCCATTATGCAGCACCTGTCTCAGCTTGCGAATAATGTTGATGAACTGAGCGTACTCAATGTGAATTTCGATGAACCCAATGAAAATAATGATAAATTGAGTGGCTCTTGGGACGATTGGAAAGAAAATGCAGAAAAAAGTGCCACTTCTTTTTTAAATCATTTTATTCGTGTTACGCCAAAAAATGCGGATAACAAAGCATTGTTAGCACCTAATCAAGATATTTACCTGCGTGAAAATATCCGTTTGCGTTTACAGTTAGCGATTATGGCGGTACCGCGTCAGCAAAATGATTTATATAAACAATCTTTAGAAACCGTCGCCTCTTGGGTGAGAAGTTATTTTGATACCAATACCGAAGTGGTACAAAATTTTCTTAAAGAAGTGGATGAGCTAGCAGAACAATCTATTTATGTTGATGTGCCAACGCAGTTAACTAGTTTAAATTTATTAGATAAGTTGCTTAATAAGCCTTCGCAAGAGGTGCAAAAAATTGAGCTTTCCGTAGATAAAGAGGTGGCGCAAGAAAATGCGCAAAATGCCAAAGGGGAAAGCGCACAAGGTAGCAACACAACAGAAAATGCCGCGCCTGCACAACAGGCTTCAACGGTGAATGCAGAAAGCAATGCGACGCAACGCGATGAAAATCAAAGTGAAAAGCCGAGTGAAAACCAAACTGCCGTGGAAAACCAAAGTGCGGTGGAAAATGCAGACAAATCTGAGCAAAATCAAGCACAACAACAGTAGAGGAAATAGCAATGTTTAGAACCCTATTTTTAATGCTGGTGTTACTTGCCGGCTTAATCGCAGGCCCTTATCTATCGGGCAAACAAGGCTATGTGTTAATTGAAACCAGCACATACAGCATTGAAATGTCAATCACCACCCTTGTGATTTTCTTCGTGATTGCAATGGCGGTGGTATATGGCATTGAGTGGATCATCACAAAATTCTGTCGTTTAAGTAACAGCACTTATGGCTGGTTCTCTCGTCGTAAACGCCTTAAAGCACAAAAACAAACGCTTGAAGGGTTAATGTTAATGGACGAAGGGCAATATTCTAAAGCTGAAAAATTAATTGGTAAAAATGCCAAACATTCTGATGAGCCAATCCTAAACTTTATTAAAGCAGCAGAAGCGGCACAGCAACGTGGCGATGAGTTTGGCGCTAATCGTTACTTAATTAAAGCCACTGAATTGGCTGGCACAGATAACTTACTTGTTGAGATTGCGCGTACGCGAATTTTATTACAGCAAAATAAATTGCCTGCCGCACGCAGTGCCATTGATAGCTTGTTAGTAATGACCCACCGCAATAAAGAAGTGTTAAAACTGGCAGTTGAGATCTACTTAAAATCGCACGCCTTTGAAGCGTTGGATAAAATTTTGGATCAAGTGGAAAATTCAGGGATCTATTCAGATAAAGAATTTACGACCTTGCAACATCGTGTAGAAGATGGCTTACTTGACGAAAAAATGAATGAAGAAGGCGTCGATGGCTTGCTTAAATGGTGGGACGATCAACCACGTAAACGACAAAATGATCTATATGTCAAAATTGGGCTTATTCGTCGCTTGATTGATAGTGATGATCACGAAACCGCCTATAAATTGATCTTAGAAGCCTTGAAAAAAGTAGATGACAACAACCCACTGGCACAACAACTTTGCTCGCAAATTACCCGTGTTCAACCCGTAGATAACAGCAAATTGCTGAAAATTATGGAAAAACGGGCAAAACAAAGTAAGGAGCAATCTTGTTGTTGCACAAACCGTGCCTTAGGTTACTTATATGTGCGTAATGGCGATTTTGCTAAGGCAAGCGAAGCATTTAAGAAAGTGATCGCAGATAAAACCCAGCTTCAGCCGAATGATATTACAATGGCAACCTATGCCTTTGAGCAAAACGGTGAAAATGAACTGGCTAAACAACTTCAGCAAGAAAGTTTGAAATCCGCAATGTCGGTGCAAAACTTAGCCTCTGAAGAAAATGAAAAAACGCCAGAAAATCCTACCGCACTTGTTGAAACGGCAGAAACAAAAAACCTTTAAGCTAAGCATAATGCCCTGTTTTCAGGGCATTCTTTTATATGATGATAACTCTTCCTCATAAGATTGCACAATTTCTACAACAGCAAACGGTGATGAGCCTTGCTGTTCATAACACACAAGATTTTTGGGCGGCAAACTGCTTTTATGTGCTTGATAATGAGAATGTCAGCCTGATTTTCTTTTCTTCTCTTAATACGCAGCACGCACAAATAATGCAACAAAGTGAGCAGGTCGTTGGTACGATTGCCACACAAACCGATCAAGTGAGCGAGATTGAAGGCGTGCAGTTTAAAGGTCGTGCCATATTGCTTGATGGAAATGCCCGCCAATCTGCTCTTAAGCGCTATTACGCGCGTTATCCCTTTGCCCGCTTGATGAATACTGACTTATGGAAAATTGAACTTGATGAAATCAAACACACCTCTAATAAATGTGTTTTTGCCCAGAAAACTTACTGGAAAAGAACAAGTGCGGTGTAATTTTTGATTATTTTGCCTAAATCAATAAAAATCACTTTTCTTTCTAGCAAAAAAGGGTACTATATCCCGTCTTTTGTAAGGCTTCCGCTTTACAAACTTCCAACTTTCCAATTAGGAAAAATAAAAAAGCTGAAACGCTTTTTTTAATAAGTAGCGAGTCAAAATGCCCCATGGCATCTTATTTTTAAGAATAAGAAAGCTTAGGCTTATAACGCGTATTTATTTTATTCTCAGGCAAGGCGAAATAACGCAGAATGAGGACAACAGAAATCGCGTTATCCCGCAAGGCACCCGACTTATTTTTTTAACCTCTTATTGAAGGTATAGATTAGCATGACAAACACGCCTGTAAATCCAATCAACAACGCAACCAATGAATATTATCTCAACCGCCAAAATGCAATGGAATCGAATGTGCGTAGCTATCCACGCAAATTGCCATTAGCCATTGCCAAAGCACAAGGTTGTTGGGTAACGGATGTTGAAGGTAATGAATATCTTGATTGCTTAGCTGGTGCAGGAACATTAGCGCTTGGGCATAATCACCCTGCGGTGATCCAAGCGATTCAAGATGTATTAAGTAGCGGTTTACCGCTTCACACATTAGATTTAACCACGCCATTAAAAGACGCTTTTACTGAAGAACTGCTTTCTTTCTTCCCGAAAGATCAGTATCGTCTGCAATTCTGTGGTCCTTCTGGTGCAGATGGCACAGAGGCAGCAGTAAAACTTGCCAAAACCTACACTGGACGTGGTAATGTTATCGCATTTTCTGGTGGTTACCACGGAATGACCCACGGTTCACTTTCTATGACAGGGAACTTAAATGCGAAAAACGCTGTACAAAACTTAATGGCTGGCGTGCAATTTATGCCTTATCCGCACGAATACCGTTGTCCATTGGGTCTAGGTGGCGAAGCGGGGGTAGAGGCACTAACCTATTATTTTGAAAACTTTATTGAAGATGTAGAAAGCGGTGTGGTAAAACCGGCAGCGGTGATCCTTGAAGCGATTCAAGGGGAAGGCGGTGTGGTAACGGCGCCTGTGAAATGGTTACAAAAAATCCGTGAAGTAACGAAAAAACACGGTATTGTGTTAATCCTTGATGAAGTGCAAGCGGGTTTCTGTCGTTCAGGAAAAATGTTTGCCTTTGAATATGCCGGTATTGAACCTGATATTGTGGTAATGTCAAAAGCCGTAGGGGGCAGTTTGCCATTGGCAGTGCTTGCCATTCGTAAAGAATTTGATGCGTGGCAACCAGCAGGACATACAGGCACATTCCGCGGTAACCAAATGGCAATGGCGACGGGGTATGCGTCATTAAAAATTATGCGTGAGCAAAACTTAGCGCAAAATGCCTTAGAACGTGGTGATTTCTTACAAACTGAATTGAAAAAATTAGCACAACAATTCCCTTGTATCGGTAACGTGCGCGGACGTGGTTTAATGATCGGGATTGAGATCGTTGATGAACGTCAAGCGCAAGATCGCATTGGGGCATATCCAGCAGATGGTGAACTGGCTGCCGCAATTCAAAAAGCCTGCTTTAACAATAAGTTATTGCTAGAGCGTGGTGGTCGTGGTGGTAATGTCGTGCGTATTCTTTGCCCACTTATCATCACGCAAGCGGAAAGTGAAGAATTAATCAAACGCTTTGCTCAATCCGTAGCAGATGCCTTAAAAGCCGTGCGTGGCTAATTATTAATCTAGCTAAATGGGATAGCACAACGTCCCATTTAGCTATTTTTATTTCAACCATCTTTCAGGAAATTCTCAATGGTCGATTTCGCAAAACACAAACAATCCCTTCTTTGCAATGATCCACAATCTATCGCCGATTATGAAAAAAATATGGCAACGGCAATAAGTGCGGTAGGAAATTGGCTCAAAAATAATAAAATGTACACGGGGGGAAGTATTAAACAGCTCCGTGAAGAAATTGCTTTTCAGCCGTCGCAACAAGGTTTCGGATTAGAAAAATCCTTAGCACGCCTCACTGAATTATTCTTAAACAAAAGCCTAAAAGTGCATCATCCACATTCTTTGGCGCATTTACATTGCCCGACGATGGTGGCTAGCCAAGTTGCTGAAGTGTTTATTAATGCCACTAACCAATCTATGGATTCTTGGGATCAAAGCCCAGCAGGGTCATTAATGGAAGTGCAATTAATCGAATGGTTACGCGAAAAAGTGGGGTATGCCGCAGGTGATGCCGGTGTGTTCACTTCTGGTGGCACGCAATCGAATTTAATGGGCGTGTTATTAGCACGCGATGCTTGTATTGCTAAACATTGGAAAAATGCTGAAGGGAAGGAATGGTCTGTACAGCAAGATGGCTTACCCGCAGAAGCATTACAACGGGTAAAAGTGTTATGTTCAGAAAATGCCCACTTCTCTGTGCAAAAAAATATGGCAATGATGGGAATGGGCTTTCAATCTGTAATCAGTGTACCTTGCAATGAAAATGCACAAATGGATACAACGGCATTAGCCAATATCCTCAGTAAGCTCAACGCAGAAGGGAAATTAGTTGCCTGTATCGTGGCAACCGCTGGAACAACGGATGCAGGGGCGATTGACCCATTGCAAGACATTCGTCAGCTTGCAGATCAGTATGGAGCGTGGCTACACGTTGATGCGGCGTGGGGCGGTGCATTATTGCTTTCTAATGACTATCGTCATTGGCTAAACGGCTTAGAATTGGCGGATTCCGTTACCCTTGATTTCCACAAACACTTTTTCCAAAGTATTTCTTGTGGGGCATTCTTACTTAAAGATCCACAAAACTACCGTTTCATTGATTACAAAGCAGACTACCTGAATTCAGAATACGATGAAGAACACGGTGTCCCTAACTTGGTAGCAAAATCCTTGCAAACAACACGCCGTTTTGATGCATTAAAATTATGGTTTACCGTAGAAGCCTTAGGGGAAGAACTTTATGGCTCAATGATTGACCACGGCGTGAAACTTACTCGTGAAGTGGCGGACTACATTAAGGCAACAAAAGGGCTAGAATTATTAGTTGAACCACAATTCGCGTCGGTGTTATTCCGCGTAAATCCAGCGAACTACCCTACGGAATTTATTGATAATCTCAATCAAAATATTGCCGACGAATTATTCGCTCGTGGCGAAGCCAATATTGGGGTAACCAAAGTTAATGGCGTACAAGCTTTAAAAATGACTACGCTTAGTCCTATCGCCACCTTGGAAAACGTACAAGCCTTACTTGATCAGGTGCTTGAAACCGCTGATAACATCAAAGAGGCCATCGTTGCAGGTAATTATGTGCCTGCGATTGATTAATCTTTCTGAGCGATAATAAAAAGTGCGGTAAAAAATACCGCACTTTTTGTTTTTGTGTTTTTATCCCTTTCGATTACACATCAGTAACCCTAGCACAATCAATGCTCCACTGATGAAATGATACCAATAGAGCTTTTCACCCAAAACGCTAATGCCAAGCAGAGCAGCGAATAAAGGGGTAACATTGGTAAACACTGCGCCTTTCGCACCTCCGACGAGATTAATGCCGTAGTTCCAAAAGGCGTAAGACAAAATAGAAGGGCCGACAACTAAATAGCCGATCATTGCCCAATGGTTTGGAGAAATTTGGCTGATAATCGGTTCGCTGGCAGTCAAGGCTTTCCATAAAAATATAGGGGTAAAGCACAACATTGCAATGGCAACAAGTAAGGTAAGCATCACCGCGTTGGGTAACTCTGCTGGGCGTAGGCGGATAATGCAACAATAAACAGCCCAGCTCAATGCCGAGCCAATCGCCCACAGATCCCCTTTATTCACATTGAATTGTACTAAGGTTTGTGGATCGCCTTGGCTTAATAAACAGAATACACCGAAGAAACTTACCATTGCCCCCGCGAGCATTAAAGGACGAATTCTATCCCCAAAAATAAGGCGATTGAGCAATAGCACCGCAATAGGGACTACGGCAAGATAAATACTCGCGTTAAGTGCCGTGGTGGTTTGTAAGCCTTGATAAAGAAACAAAGGGAAGATCACAATGCCGAGTAACGAAAGTGCGGTTAAAATTTTCCACGTTTTTTGAATCAAGGGAACGAAAGCAATGACAGGTTTAACAAACAGCAATAATAACAGCACAGCGGCGGGAAACCAACGGAGATAAGTCAGTACGATGGGATCAACGTCACGGCTTAGTATTTTGCCGAAGATATAATTTCCGCCCCAAAATAACGTGGCTAAAATTAAGCAAAGATAGCCATAATACGGTTTATTCATCTTGTTCCACGTTCCACTATAATGCCAACATTGCGTGCTTGTGCCACTGCTTTGGGCTTACTTAATTTAATTTTTAACCAGCTTAATCCGTATTTTTGTTCAAGCTGCTGCGCTACTTCATAAGCGACGCGTTCAATTAAGAAAAAAGGTTTAGATTGTACATAATTGATAATAAATTCGCTGACTTCGGCATAATTTAGGCAATAGGCAACATCATCGGTCTCCGCTGCCTGACGACAATCCCACGCCATTTCCACATCAAAAATCAACGTTTGTTTGATTTGCTGTTCCCAGTCATAGACGCCAATTTGAGCGAAAACAACCAATTCTTCAATAAAAATGCGATCTATCATAAAATCCTTCAATCTCCTGAAATACTATTAGGCGTATGCTATCAAGTTTATGTACAATAGACGAACAAATTTTTCACTTGACAGTTCAGGGAGGTAAAATGAGCCTTTTCGCCCTTTTTTATATATTTTGTGCGTATTTGCTCGGTTCAATTTCGAGCGCCATTTTATTTTGTCGCCTTGCCGGCCTACCTGATCCTCGCACCACAGGCTCACACAATCCCGGTGCAACCAACGTGCTACGCATTGGCGGACGTTGGGCCGCCTTAGCGGTACTTATTTTTGACATTCTAAAAGGAATGCTTCCTGTATGGGCAGGTTATTATCTCGGTTTAACCCAATTCCAATTAGGTATGGTTGCATTGGCTGCCTGTTTAGGGCATATCTTCCCCTTATTCTTTAAATTTAAAGGTGGGAAAGGCGTCGCCACCGCATTTGGCGCCATTGCCCCTATTGGTTGGGGCGTGGATCTTTGGATGCTTGGCACGTGGCTTGCCGTCTTTTTACTCACGGGATATTCATCCTTAAGCGCGGTTATCGCTGCCATCACCATTCCTTTTTATGTATGGTGGTATAAACCCGAATTCACTTTTCCTGTTGCACTGGTCTGCTGCCTGCTCGTTTACCGCCACCACGATAACATCCAACGCCTATGGCGCGGTCAAGAAGACAAAGTCTGGAATAAATTTAAGAAAAAATTGTGAAAAAACCACCGCACTTAGTTTTGCGTAGTCTGTTGTGCTTTCAATAATGCAATAATTTCTTTTAACGAGGCGATCTCTTTATCTTTTTGTGCTAATAACTGATCTTTATAGCTTAATGCTAATTTGAGTTTTTCATTTTCAATGGTAACCGCTTCATTTGTTGCATAATAATTCGAGCTAAGTTGACTATTTTCACTAATTAAAAAGCAAATATGGCGATCATCTCTTACTAATTCAGAAATATCCATATCAAAAATCTGTGCAATTTTCTTTAATTTTTCGTAATGTAATTGTGTTTCACCGCGTTCAATTTTTGCATAACCACTTGGCGATAAATTCATTTTCTCCGCCATTTCTTCTTGGGACCAGTGATTCATTTCCCGTATCAATCGAATTTTTTCGTGTATCGCCATTACCTGCTCCATTTGTTCAATTCCTGCTCAAAATGAGTAGAAAACTGTCTTCCTCATCTATGGTTTATTATCAGGGGAGTGTTATAGAATTTCGTCTGTTTCAAAAACAGACATTTTACATCTTTAATAAGGTTTATCTATGAAAAATTTATTAAAAGTTGCGTTATTTGTCGCAACTGTAGGGTTAACTGGTTGTGCTACGATTGTTAGTAAAAGCACTTATCCTGTTTCTATCCAATCTGTCCCTGATGGAGCGAATTTTACGATTACAAATAGAAAAGGAAAAATCATCAGCCAAGGAATTACCCCACAGGTAGTTAAATTAAAATCTGGTTCTAGCTACTTCAAACCTGAAAAATATCTCATTACTTTTGACAAAAAAGGTTTCACAAAAGAAACAATCGAAATTCAAGCAACATTAGATGGTTGGTATTGGGGGAATTTTGCTTTAGGTGGACCATTAGGATTGATTGTTATTGATCCTTTAACAGGGGCTATGTATCGTTTACCAGAGGAAGTAATGGCTACCTTAAGTAATGGCAAAGAGCGCGCATTAACTGTGATTGACATTAATACATTGCCGAAAGAACAGCATAGAAAACTTCAAAAAATTAACTTATAAATCTAAATAGGAGAAATATTATGAAAAAATATTTGATGGCGACACTACTTTCTAGTACAGCATTATTTGCACAAGCGGAAAATTTTTCTGGCTTCTATATTGGTAGCGCACTTGATTTGAATAAACAGTCTTTTTCCGTGCCAGTACAAGAACTTGGTTATCACTATGATGATGGTAATTATACGGGGTCTAGCTCTCGTTCTGTTGGCGTGGGTATTGTTGGTGGCTATATGTTTGATTATGGCAACAATTTTGTTGGTATTATTGAGGGAAAAATTAGTCTTCCGAATAATAAAACAGAAGATGATTTAGGCAATGAAATCGCTAAAGAGAATTTCCGCGTAGGCGTACATTATTTGCAAGGCTATCAACTTGATCGTTTCTTGCCTTATGTCAAAATCGGTGTAGAAGCAGGCAGTTTCACGATGAATGAAGATAATCCAGCGTTTAGATATGTTGATTTTGAAAATAGTGGCGCGTTTGGATTTAGTTACGGTTTTGGTGTGAAAACAAAAATTACGGATAATTTAGTTGCAGGGCTTGATTATAGCAGAGTCACGTTAGAAGCGAAAAATAGTATTGAATTTAAAAGCAATACGATCGGTTTAAATATTAGCTATTTATTCTAGTTAAGGTTAAATGGTGAATATGATGAAAAAGATCCTTTCCGTTTTAATGCTTGTTGGCACGTTAATTTTAACGGGCTGTGCAAAAGTGCCTATGGCTTCAGAAGCAGAAGATGTGCAAGCGAAACAATTTGTTACCCCTAATAACACAATGTCTGGCTTGTATATTTATCGTGATTCAACATTTGGAGCAAGATTAAGAAAAAATCTTTATGTTGATGATAAATTTATTGGACAATCAGCACCTAAAGTCTATTTTTATAAATTAGTTACGGCGGGAAAACATAAGATTTCTACTGAGTCAGAATTTGGTAATAATGACTTACATATTATGACGGAAGGTGGGAAGAATTATTTTATTCGTCAGTATATAAAAATGGGCGTTTTTGTTGGAGGTTCAAACCTTGAACAAATTGATGAAGAAAAAGCAAAAGCAGCGATCAAAAAGTTAAAACTTGCTCGTTCGCCACAATAAAGCACTTATCTCAGAGCCATCAGTGAATGATGGCTTTTTTGATTTTATTAAATCGTCTTACTAAACCACCGTATAAATATCAAAGCGATGATTTTTGGTTTCGCGGCTAAAGTGCGGTGTTTTTTGGGCGAGGAATTCGGCGTAGTCAGGGCGTTTTACTACAACGCGCTTTTGTGCAATTTGTAAGGCGGGGGCGAGTAGGGCATCGGCGTCTTCATCCGCACCGACTAAATGCTGAAAAACGCGCATTTCTTTTTTCACCAATGCACTTTTCGTTTTGTGGGGATACATCGGGTCGAGATAAACCACATCGGCTTGAATGCCTTGTTGAGCCAGATCGCCAATCTGTTTTACGGGTAATAATTGCATATTTTGTTGCATCATTGCACCGATTTCTGCATCTTGATAAGCACGTTGTAAGCCGTCTTGTAATAATAAATAGACCACAGGGTGGCGTTCGACTAAACGCACTTGGCAACCAATGGCGGCGAGTACAAAGGCATCTCTTCCCAAGCCTGCTGTTGCATCAATGAGGGTTGGCAGATAATCTTTTTTAATTCCCACCGCTTTGGCAATGGCTTCACCTCGACCGCCGCCAAATTTGCGGCGATGTGCCATTGTGCCATTGACAAAATCCACATATACCGCACCTAATTTGGGTTCGTCTAATTTGCGTAATTCCAAGCGCGCAACGCCATTTTGTTCAGTTTGCACCAAGGCAAGTGAGCTGTTGGAGTGGTGGATTAATCCTTGTTGTTCACAAAGTGCGGTGAAATTTTGCGAATTTTTGGTTTCGCAAATGAGTTGCACGGCTATTTTCGGATCAACCATACGCCTGATTCCATATGTTCAGTATAAGGGAACTGATCAAATAAGGCTGCACGCTCAATGCGGTGCGTTTGACACAGCGTTTGCAGGTTATCGCACAGCGTGTGCGGGTTGCAGGAAATATATAAAATGCGATCATAGTGTTGCACCAATTTTACTGTGTCAGGATCTAGCCCAGCCCTTGGCGGATCAACAAAAATTGTGTTGCAATCATAAGCTTGCAAATCAATGCCTTTTAAGCGGTTAAAAGCACGCACGCCGTTTATGGCTTGGGTAAATTCTTCTGCCGACATTCTGATGATTTGCACATTCTCAATTCGGTTTGCGGCGATGTTAAATTGTGCCGCTGCCACAGAGGGTTTGGCGATTTCTGTGGCGAGAACCTTACGGAAATTTTGTGCCAGTGCGATAGAAAAATTGCCGTTTCCACAATATAGTTCAAGTAAATCGCCTTGGCTGTTTTTGGTGCAATCAATTGCCCATTGCAACATTTTGCTATTTACCACCGCATTGGGTTGCGTGAAACTGTTTTCCACTTGGCGATAAATATAATCTTTGCCGTTTACGGGCAGAATTTCATCCACATAATCCTGATCTAAACAAATTTTTTGTTTGGACGCGCGTCCGATGATCTGCGCGTCAAAACCTTGCTGTTGCAAGGTTTGGCGTAATGTGAGTGCTACCTGCTGCCATTGCTCATCTAAGACTTTGTGATAAAGCAGGCTCACGATGATCTTATTGCTCAGGGTGCTGAGATAATCAATTTGAAATAAACGATGGTTGAGAATGGCGTGCTGTTTGAGCAGGGGCAGCAAGGCTTGCATCATTTCATTGATAAGCTGGCTGGCAATTGGAAAGCGGTCAATGCGATAAGGTTTACGCGTTTGCTTGTCGAACATAATATGATAAAAATCGTCCTGTTGATGCCACAGGCGAAATTCGGCTCGCATACGATAATGTTGCTTTGGCGAGTCAAACACAGCTAATTCTGGTGCATTAAACGGGGCGAAAAGTGCGGTTAATTTTTGGCGTTTTTCTGCCAATAATTCATCATATTTTTCGATAGGTAAAACTTGCATTGATCCTTCTCATTATTTATTGCGAGCAAAAAGAAAAGGCTTGATTACTCAAGCCTTATGATCTTACTAGGCAGATTAATCCGCGTTGCTCATATCTTCTAAGTTATCGGCGACTACGCCAGATAAGGTATAAACACGTTTTGTGGTGCTGGTTAATGTGCGGTATTTATTCCACGTTTTTTCAAAAAAAGTTTCTGCTTGACGCTCACCTTGACAAAATGCCACAAAGGCTTTTTCTTCTTCTGTGATTGGCGCACGTTCACCAGTATCTAAGGCTTTAAAGGCTTGACCATATTGCTCTAAAGCTTGAGATTCTTTGATTGTATAATCACCGTGGCGAGCAAAACCGCGGGGATAGTTTTTATCGTCAAAAAAACGACGCGTTACGCTAAAACTTTCTGCCATAATATCCTCAATATTGCGAATTCAAAATCGGCACGCATTAAACCAATTTTTGGTTATTTTTGCAATGGATTTGTTACTTTTGTAGTAAGGCTTTAACCGTTTCGACATAGTCTTGAATGAAACCTTCTTGACTATGCGATAGCCCTTCAGGGTTCACGCGATATTTGCCGTTTACATAAAAATCTGGCACACCGTGTACATTAAAACGCTCAGCGGCTTGCACTTGCTGATTGTATAATCCGGTGACGGCAAAGCTGTTAATGCCACCATCAAATTGTTCCGCCGTTACGCCATTATTAATAAAAATTTGGCGGATCGCATTTAAACTTGGTGCGCTTTGATCTCGACTTTTTACCGCAGCTTGTGCGGCTTCAAATAATGGGGCTTTCACTTTATCTTCTACGCCGAGTGCCATTGCTAAAGCCCACGCGCGGGTGAGATTTTCTGATTGAAACCCTAAAAAATTCACGTGATATTGCTTAAATTTAGTGCCTTCAGGGAGTGCAGCTTTGACTTTTTCAGGAATGTGGTAATCCATTTCAAAGGCATAACAATGAGGGCAATAAAAAGAGAAAAATTCAATCACCTCAGGCTGAACCGCGCGTTCTGTATTTAACGCAATATATTGTTTTCCTTCTGTTAAATTAACGGCTTGGACATTTGCCACAAAAAACAGTGATGCTAACGCAATAAGAAATTTTTTCATTCCAACTTTCCTTATTTAATTATCCCGCGTGCTTTTAATAATGCGGTTTTAAAATCTTCTTCGTAATCTTTTTTAATCCCCGGGATTGGCTCGTGTTTATCTGTGCCATACATTTTTAAATGATAGATAATCACTTCGTCCGTTAATTCTGCCACAGGTTTATCAAACCCCGCTTCATCCGCGATTTTTTGCAAAATTTGGGTTAAGCTTAAATCAGGATCTTGCGACCAATAAGGTTGCAATAATTCCAATACTTCATTTAGACGATGACATTTCATAACAGTTCCTCACCTTGAGTTAGAAAGGGCTAAATAATACTGTAATTATCGGGAGAAAGGAATAAGTTAGCGTAAAAAAGCCGCTCCTACAAGTGCGGTAGAAAAATTCACACTTTTTTCCACCGCACTTTTTTATTTGCGGGGTTATCAAGTAGAATGAGGGTGTTTGATAAGGTGGAAAACAGAAGTGAGGGTAAATGAAAATCAGTGCAGTAATTCTTGCTGGTGGGCTGGCAAGACGTATGGGAGGGGCGGATAAAGGCTTACAGTTGCTACAAGGTCAGCCCCTATTTTGGCATTGTTATCAGCGTTTAACGCCCCAACTGAATGACATTGCGATTAACGCAAACCGCAATCAAGCCCTGTATCGTCAAAGTGGTTTGCCCGTGTTTGCTGACGAATTGGCAGATTTTCAAGGACCTTTGAGTGGTATTTTAACCAGCTTAAGGTTATCCCATTCAGATTTTGTGCTGTTTGTGCCTTGCGATTGTCCGTTTTTACCCTTGAATTTACTAGAAAAATTACAGCAACCTATTTTGCGCTCATTACCCCATTCTCGAAGTGCGGGAGAAAATTCCCCCGTTTTGCTCACTTATGCCACTGACGGTGAACGAGAACACCCTACCTTTTGCTTGGTTTCGACAACACTTGCTGAAAAACTTGCGGACTATTTGCAAAAAGGTGAACGACGAATGTTGCAGTTTATGCGACAAAATGGGGCGATTGCTGTCGATTTCAGTGAACAAAAAGCGGCATTCCAAAACTTTAATACCTTGGCAGATTTAGAAAGCAAAGTGCGGTAAAAAATCACCGAAATTTGGCTTTTTATTCACATTATAATCAGTATAATAAGCAAAATCTGATTAACAAAAACGGATAAGTTATGTTCAAAATTATTTCAATTTCACTGTTAAGTGCGTTTTTAGTGGCGTGTTCTTCAATTTCCTCTTATGTTCCTTTTATGGATAACGAGAAAAAGGTGATTGATTTAGATAAAGAGAAAATCGATCAAAAATCCTATGCAGCGGCTTATGCGGCAACGGTACAAACCTATTCTGGGCGAGTAAATAAAGATTATGATGTGAATTCCTTCGCGAGTGGTGCGAACGATTGGTATTTAAACCGTATTTTAATTCCGATTGATCAAATCAAAGCAAAATTATATCAAAGCGGTGGCGTGGAGAGCCAAATTTATGCTTATTATAGCGGTGTGGTGTTTGCCTCTGAATTACAGAATAATTTTAATCGTTTAAGTAAAGACTGTTGGGCACACATTAATAAACCAAGTGCAACGCAAGGTATTTATGATGCGATGCTGGATTTACAAAAAGGACAAACACGTTCCTTAGATGAAGGCTATATCGCGGAAGGTAGCGATCAAGTGTTGAAAGTTTGTACCGGAAAATAATCTGTAAGGTTACTGATAATTCATCAGTAACCTTTTCTTTTTTGATGTAAGCTGAAAGGTTTTTGCTTAATGTTCAGCAACATATTTAGTAAGTGTTCAGCAAGTTATTAATAAAAAATGATTGCCAAATTGGGGTGTGAAGAAGTCAGCCGTATGACAACCCCCATTTGGTCTTTAAATCTCATATTCTGGAGGGAAAATGCTTAACTTATCAGAAAACAATATTCATTTATCGGCACAAGCCGAAAATAAACAGCAAGCCATTGAATTAGTCGCGCAAGCGTTAGAGCAAGCGGGCAATGTGGAAGCGGGATATTTAGCGGGAATGCTAGCGCGTGAAACACAAACGTCCACTTTTTTGGGCAATGGTATTGCCATTCCGCACGGCACGCTAGAAACGCGCCCAATGGTGAAACAAACAGGCGTGCAAGTGTTCCAATTTCCACAAGGGATTGAATGGGGCGAGGGTAACAAGGCGTATGTTGTGATCGGGATTGCCGCACGTTCCGATGAACATTTAACGCTACTCCGCCAGCTTACCCAAGTGTTAGGTGATGAAGAAAAAGCAGCAAAATTAGCTACATTGCAAGAAGTGGAAAAATTCCGTGCCATTTTAATGGGACAAGAAACTTTGCAAGTGAAAAGTGAAGATGTCAGCCTTGAGGTGGAGACAGAAAGCCTGCTTACCTTAATTGCGATGAACGCAGGTAAATTGCAACAACAAGGGGCGGTGAATAATCAGTTTGTGGCAGAAGTCATCGCTTCCCCGGCATTGCCATTAGGGGGCGGTTTATGGCTCACCGACTCAGTGCAAGGTAACGAGAAAAACGCCCTGACGTTCAGCCGTGCAAAGCAAGCCTTTCAGCATAATCATAAAGAGGTGAAAGGGGTGCTAACCGTGGCTTGTGTGAATGAACAAATTGATGAGCTACTTGCACGCTTGCTAGAAAATTCCGTGCAACAAACGTTATTAAACGGAAATGCTAACCAAATTTTGACCGCACTTAATGGCGGTGAAGTCAGCGTTGCAAGCCCAGCCCCTACTAATACAAATAGCGAGAATGCGGGTACAGTGATTGGTACATTTACTGTGCGTAATGAACACGGCTTGCACGCACGCCCTTCGGCGGTATTAGTGAATGAAGTGAAAAAATTCGCCTCAAAAATTACAGTAGAAAATCTTACCCGAGGCGGTGAGGCAATCAGTGCAAAAAGTTTGATGAAAATTGTTGCACTGGGCGCAACCTTTGGGCATCGTTTGCGTTTCCGTGCGGTGGGCGAAGATGCTAAACACGCCATTGAATCCATTGGAAAAGCGATCGCAGAGGGATTAGGCGAAGAAGTGTCTTCTTTATCACCAAAAGAGCCTGATCAGATTGAAGTGGTAGGTGAAAGCACCACGAATAATGAAAAAATGCCAGAAAAAAGCACCGCACTTGAAAATCACGATCCGAGTGAAAGTGTTGAAGCGATTTTTGTGGTACGCAACGAACACGGTTTGCACGCACGTCCTGCTGCGGTGTTAGTCAATGAAGTGAAGAAATATAACGCGTCGGTGGCGGTGCAAAATGTCGATCGTGATAGCCAATTAGTGAGTGCCAAAAGCTTAATGAAAGTGGTGGCACTTGGCGTGGTGAAAGGGCATCGTTTACGTTTTGTGGCAACGGGTGAAGAAGCACAACAAGCCCTTGCCGGCATTGGCGCGGCAATTGAAGCAGGTTTAGGTGAGTAGAGGTATTCGTAATGGCAAAAGTGGCAACAATTACATTAAATACCGCTTATGATTTAGTGGGAAGGTTAAAACGTATTGAGCTTGGCGAAGTCAATACAGTGGAAACCTTAGGCTTATTTCCTGCTGGTAAAGGCATCAATGTCGCCAAAGTGCTGAAAGATTTAGGTATTGACGTAGCGGTAAGTGGTTTCCTTGGTCGTGATAATCAAGGCGATTTCAACACAATGTTTGCAGAACTTGGCTTAGAAGATCGCTTTCAGCGTGTGGCAGGTAAAACCCGTATTAACGTGAAAATCACCGAAACCGAAGCCGATGTTACCGATCTGAATTTCCTCGGTTATGAAATTTCACCACAAGATTGGCAAGATTTTGTCCAACAATCCTTATTGTTATGCAAAGATTTTGACATTGTTGCCGTGTGTGGCAGTTTGCCGCGCGGTGTCAGTCCAACGGATTTTGCCCAGTGGCTCAAACAGCTACAACAATCAGGCATAAAAGTGGTCTTAGACAGCAGTAATGCGGCACTCACTGCGGGCTTATCTGCCAATCCTTGGCTGGTCAAACCAAATCATCGTGAGCTTGAAGCGTGGGTGGGGCATTCTTTGTCAAATCTTGAAGAAATTATCAGTGCAGCAGAAAAATTGCGCGCACAAGGCATTGCCAATGTAATTATTTCAATGGGCGCAGAAGGCGCGCTGTGGCTGAGTGAACAAGGTGTAATCCAAGCGAAACCACCGAAATGCGAACAGGTGGTTAGCACCGTAGGGGCAGGCGATTCAATGGTAGCGGGATTGATTTATGGCTTGAGTCAATCCCTTTCACAGCAAGACATCCTTGCCTTTGCTAGTGCCGTGTCAGCTTTTGCAGTATCGCAAAGCAATGTTGGCGTGAGCGATCCTGCATTATTAACACCAATCTTAGAAAAAGTACAAATTTCAGTGATTAAAGGATAAAACGATGAAGATATTTTTAACTACCTCAACACAATTAGGCAATGCCAAAGCCTTTTTGATTAAACAGGTGCTTACCGTAGCAGCAAAACAACAAAGCAATGAAGTGGTGGCAGATGCCAATCAAGCAGATTTAGTGATTGCGTTAGGTGGAATGCCGAATGACAATCGCTTACAAGGTAAAAAGGTTTTTGTGGCAGACGCAGAAAATGCCTTTAATGCCCCCGAAACCATCTTAATTCAAGCGATGGCTGAGGCTGTAGACTATACCCCACACGAAACACAAAGTGCGGTGCAAATTTCGCCAGATTTTTCCAATAAAACCAAAAATATTGTGGCGGTAACCGCTTGCCCAACAGGTGTGGCGCATACCTTTATGTCTGCGGAAGCGATTGCTGAATATGCTAAAAAGCAAGGCTGGAATGTGAAGGTAGAAACCCGTGGGCAGGTGGGTTCAAGTAATATTATCTCTCCTGAAGATGTGGAAAATGCCGATTTAGTCTTTATCGCAGCCGATATTGATGTGGATTTAAGCAAATTTGAAGGCAAGCCGATGTACCGGACTTCCACTGGACTTGCATTAAAGAAAACCGCACAAGAATTTGAAAAAGCGTTTAAAGAGGCAAAAATTTATACTGGTGCAAGTACAGCGAAAGTACAAAGTAGCGAAGAAAGCCGTGGCGAACGTAAAGGGTTGTACAAACACTTGATGACTGGGGTTTCCCATATGTTGCCATTAGTGGTGGCAGGTGGTTTGCTGATCGCCATTTCCTTTATGTTTGGGATTGAGGCATTTAAAGATCCAAATATTGCAGGAGGCTTACCAAAAGCCTTAATGGATATTGGCGGTGGTGCCGCATTCCATTTGATGATCGCTGTATTTGCTGGTTATGTGGCGTTTTCTATTGCCGATCGTCCGGGGTTAGCTGTCGGCTTAATTGGCGGTATGCTCGCCACCACAGCAGGCGCAGGGATTTTAGGCGGAATCATTGCTGGCTTGCTCGCAGGTTATGTGGTGAAAGGCTTAAATTCCGCGATTCAATTACCAGCCAGTTTAAGTTCATTAAAACCGATTTTAATTTTACCATTGCTTGGCTCTGCCATTGTGGGCTTAGTGATGATTTATCTTATCAACCCACCAGTTAAAGGCTTAATGGATGCCTTGGTAGAATGGCTCAACACAATGGGACAAAGCAATGCGTTGCTTTTAGGTGCGGTACTTGGTGCGATGATGTGCGTGGATATGGGTGGCCCAGTGAACAAAGCGGCTTATACTTTTGGTACAGGTTTGATCGCTTCTGGCGTTTACACCCCAATGGCAGCAGTGATGGCAGCGGGTATGGTACCCCCAATTGGAATGGCGATTGCCACGTTACTCGCACGCAAAAAATTCACCGCTAATCAACGTGATGCTGGTAAGGCTTCCTTTGTGTTAGGGCTTTGTTTTATCTCTGAAGGGGCATTGCCATTCGTTGCCGCCGATCCTGTACGTGTGATTGTATCAAGTATTATTGGAGGTGCTGTGGCAGGCGCGATGTCTTTAGGTTTATCAATTGGCTTACAAGCACCGCACGGTGGATTATTTGTGATCCCATTTGTTACGCAACCATTAATGTATCTTGCTGCTATTGCAATTGGCGCTATTGTAACAGGGGTCATCTATTCGGTGATTAAACCAAAACTTGCGGAAAAATAACCGCACTTTGTTAATCAGCAAAACCCGGCGTAAATGTCGGGTTTTTTATCGCGATTTAAGCATTAAATAAAACAAAGCCATTTGAGGCAAGAATACGAAGAATACAACAAATCAAGCCAATGTCAGCTTATTGCAAAACAGAGTAACACACTTAAGAAAAAACAAAATTATTCCCACATCACTAATCAAATTCCGCTATAATCCCCCATTATTCGGTTCAAGAAGGAAACAAATATGGAAAAATATAATAAATTTCGCCTTGAATGGGATTGTCGGCGTGGAATGCTTGAATTAGATAAGGTCATAATGCCGTTTTTCCAACAGCATTTTGATGACCTTGATGAGCAACAAAAAGCCACCTTTGTTCGTTTACTTTCAGCAACAGATTTGCAACTTTTTTCGTGGTTTTTTAATCGAAAACCTGCGCCAGATCTTGAATTACAGCAAATGGTTTCCTATATACAAGAAAAATTATCACATTAATTTATAAATATTTTGAACTTTTACAATTTTTACACCTCTAAGAGAACACGAGCTTGCTGTCTTGTATATCAAGGCTTGTTAGAGGTATATAAGAGGTTATATGGCTGAACAGCTAACAGATCAGGCTTTGGTAGAAAGGGTACAGCAGGGAGATAAGAAAGCATTCAATTTGTTGGTATCGCGTTATCAGAATAAGGTAGCCGGGTTATTAACCCGTTATGTATCGCCGAATGATATTCCTGATGTTGTACAAGAATCATTCATTAAAGCATACCGCTCAATTGAATTATTCCGTGGTGATAGTGCTTTCTACACTTGGCTATATCGTATCGCCGTAAATACGGCAAAAAATTATTTAACCGCACAAGGCCGTCGCCCGCCAAATGAAGATATTTTGGCAGATGAAGCAGAATCCTATGATGTGGGAACGAATTTACGGGACGTAGATACCCCCGAAAATCAGATGTTATCTGGTGAATTGAAGAAGATTATTTTTGATACCATTCATAGTATGCAGGAAGACTTAAAAACCGCCATCACCTTGCGTGAGTTAGAAGGATTAAGTTATGAAGAAATTGCCGATATTATGAATTGCCCAGTAGGAACGGTACGCTCACGAATTTTTCGAGCAAGGGAAATTATCGAAAATAAAATTCAACCTTTACTTCAGCACTAACTAAAGTAAATTAATTAATCTTGGAGTTTATGATGCAAAAAGAACAACTTTCAGCCTATATTGACGGAGAACAATTAAGCGCGGAATTTACCGAGGCACTTTGTCAAGATCGAGATTTACAAAAATCTTGGGGCAACTTTCATCTGATTCGTTCCGTCATACGCCAAGAAAGCGACGTATTGCTCGGGCAAGATTTTACCAACAAAATGGCCGAATTAATCGAGCAAGAAGAAATGATTGTGGCAGAACCTAAAATTTCACAACCAATGCCAGAAGAAATTAAGCAATCTCCATTTAGCCAAAAACTGAAAGCGTGGTTTATGCCGATGACGCAATTCGCCGTGGCAGCAGGGGTATGCTTGGTGGCAGTAATGGGTATGCAGAGTTTTATGGCAAACAATGCGAAAGAAGGTCAAGATACCCCTGTGTTACAAACCTTACCATTTAATAATTCGGTGCAAGAAGTGAGTTATAATGCCCCAGCACAATCGGTGATTACACCAGAACAAATTGAACAAAAAAATAAACGCATTGATTCAATGCTACAAAGTTATGAATTGCAAAAACGCATTTATGCAGATAGATTAAATTTGCAAAATCAGAAATAATAATGAATGAAGTTTAGGTTGTTCACCACCATTTTTGGTGGTGAATTTGTTTGTATCCTATGTGTGAATAACGATGTTAAAAACGATCAAAAAACTTACCGCACTTTCCTTAGTGCTATTTTCTGCAAATCTCGTATGGGCTTCTGAAACAGATACGGTACAGCCCAGCCAATTGTTAGACGAAATGCAACAGGCAGGCAGTCGCCTGAGTTATGAAATGGCCTTTGTGCAAACCACACCGAATATGGCCTCCTTGCGTTATAGCCATATTCATTATAATGGCAAAACCTATGCGCAATTACTTACCTTAGATGGAATGCCTCAGCAAATTGTGCAACGTGATAATGTGGTGAGCTATTTCCAACCAAATTATTCGCCGTTCTCAATTAACGCGAATCATATTGTGGACAGTTTACCAGCGATTCTGTGGAGTAATCTTGATGCGTTGAAGCAACATTATGATTTCATCTATATTGGACGTAACCGCGTGGCAGATCGCGTGGTAAAAACGATTCGTATCGTGCCAAAAGATGATTTTCGTTATCAATATGTGGTGTTTATTGACGAACAAAGCCATCTGTTGTTACGCAGTGATGTGCTAGACCGAGAAAATAACCTGTTAGAGCAATTCCGCGTAGTGAATTTGTATCAAAGCGAACAATTTGATGATTTGCTCAATGTGATCAATCATATGGGCTTTCCTGCACTGCTTAATGACAAAACCACTTTCCAACCAAGCAACGACGCATTTAACTGGCAGCCAAGTTGGTTGCCAAATGGGTTTAAGCTGATTAATCGTAGCGTGGAAATGAATGGTGAAGAACGCATTGAAGCACAGCTTTATAGCGATGGATTGTTTTCCTTTACCCTTTACCGTTCAGCCTCTATTTTGCCAAATGAAGAAAAAAACGGCTGGTGGAATGGCACAAGAACGTTTTATAGCGAAACCTTTGGTGATAACGAATTTACTTTAGTTGGACAGCTACCAATTTCTACCGCAAAACGTATCGTACAAGATATTAAGGTGAAATAAATGCTAACAGAACGTGCGGTGGTGATTTCTTACCAATCTGGTATTGCACAAGTGAAATGCCAATCTCAAAGCGCTTGTGGAAGTTGTGCGGCTAAATCAGCCTGTGGCTCGGCAGCACTCGCAGAGTTAAATGGCGTAGGTACAACGCATATTTTTGAAGTAGAAACCATCACTCCCCTCAATATCGGACAAATTATAGAAATTGGGTTAAGTGAACGTTCCTTAATACACTCAAGCTTGCTTGTCTATTTTTTTCCACTCATTATCTTAGTGCTTTCCGCCTTGATTGCAGACACCCTTTGGCGAACCGAACTGCCACAAGGCATTTTTATTATTTTTTGCACCGCACTTGCCTTTATTATTGTTCATCTTGTGTCAAAATCTTGGCAAAAAAAAACCAGCTACCGCCCGATCTTTTTGCGTGTAATTAAGTAGTATTTTTGTAAGGAAATAGAATTAGCAAGTCGCGTTATGCGATAAAAAGATCAATATTTTTAACCGCACTTTATTAATTAAGACAAACAAAACGCCTTATATTTTGCGATATAAGGCGTTTTTACAGAAGACCGTTTAACTTTCTACTTTTCTAAATAAAGTGAACGAGATAAAAATAAAGGCAAGAATACTTGAGGCGATAAGTATATAGAACCCGCCATCCCAGCCAAAGTTATCCACTACGGCACCTAATACTGTTCCTGCACTGGCAGAACCAAGTAGATAACCAAATAATCCAGTAAGCCCTGTTGCTGTACCTGTTGCCACACGAGGAACTAAATCAGCCGCTTGTAAGCCAATCATCATAACAGGACCATAAATGAGGAAGCCAATCGCGATTAAACAGATATTATCTATCATTGGGTTGCCTGCTGGATTTTTCCAATAGACGAAAATCGCAATTAATACCCCTACTAAAAACATTAGCATCGGCGGAGCGCGGTGTCCTTTAAAGACTTTATCGCTTAAATAACCACTTACTAACATTCCGGGAATACCCGCATATTCATAAAGGAAGTATGCCCAGCTTTGTTTATCAAACGTGAAGTGTTTGACTTCTTTCAAGTACGTTGGCGCCCAGTCAATAATCCCGTAACGAATAAAATAAACAAATACATTAGCAATCGTAATTGCCCATAAGAATTTGTTATTAATGATATATTTAAAGAAAATTTCCTTACCAGTTAAAGTATGGGCTGATTCAACTTGTTGCGCTTTTCCCCCTTTGTATTCTTCAATGGGTGGTAATCCTTGTGATTCAGGCGTATCACGCATTAAGAAAAACATTACAACACTAAGCAAGATCGCAATGGTTGCAGGAAGATAAAAGAGCGCTTGCCACGCACCAAAAAGGTATAAGCCTAAAATCGCCAGTGGACCAATTAAGCCACCACCAATATTATGAGAAACATTCCACCAACTCCACCAACTTCCGCGCTCTGAGGTAGAAAACCAGTTGGTCATTGTTTTTGCACCGGGTGGATAACCCATACCTTGAAACCAACCATTTAAAGCGCTAAGTACAATCATCGCAGAAAGTGAAGAAAGCACCCCCGGCACTAAACCGAAGATCATACTCACCATCGCGGAAGCAACTAAACCAATAGTAATAAAATATTTGGGGTTACTGCGATCTGAGACATTACCCATAATAAATTTACTAAAACCATAAGCCACAGCAAGTGCAAAAGAAACTGTACCCAGCTGAGCTTTGGTATAGCCATATTCTTCAATTAAATGCGGAATGGCAAGAGAGAAATTCTTGCGAATTAAGTAATAAGCCGCATAACCGATGAATACACCAAAGAAGACTTGCCAACGTAATCGACGATAATCCCGATCAATGATAGCTTTATCCGTGATACGCATAGTAGGGGGTGAGGCTTTTAAAAATCCAAACATAAGATCCTCCAATTTTGTGAAATTGAGCGTATTATTAAGTATTTGAATAAATTAATCTGTGATATTCTTCACAAAAAGTTCATTATTAAATTTAATTGTTGAATTAACTCTCAAATAGAGGACAAAATGCGTTCAATGCTTGGCATAACCGGATACAGCGGTAGTGGAAAAACCACTTTATTGGAAAAACTTTTGCCTCGGCTTGCCGATCTTGGGCTGCGCGTGGCAGTGATTAAGCACAGTCATCATAATGCACAAGTGGACAAGGAAGGCAAGGATAGCTGGCGAATGAAAGAAGCGGGCGCAAGCCAAGTGATAATGGCTTGTGATAGGCGGTGGGCGTTGATGACAGAAACACCACAGCCAGTGAATTTAGCTTATTTGGCAGGGCAATTTGATCCGCAATTGACGGATCTCATTTTGGTGGAAGGCTTTAAGCACGAACCGATTGCAAAGATTTTATTGCATCGTCAAGCCACGGAGAAAGCCTTACCAGAGATTGATGAGAAAGTCATTGCGCTTGCAACGGATTACCCTTTAAGCTGTGCTGTGCCACGTTTGGATATTAATCAGATTGATCACATTGCCGCATTTATTTTTCATTGGTATCAACAACAAATAAAATAAAGTGCGGTGCAAAATCGCAGAATTTTTATGACAGAAACGAAAAATTATACGGGCTTGGCGTGGATTGCCGCTGTCGCCTTTTTTATGCAAACTCTTGATGCGACGATTTTGAATACAGCGTTACCGACGATTTCTCGCAGTCTAAATGAATCGCCACTGAATATGCAGTTGGCAATCATTAGTTATGCCTTAACTGTCGCCTTGTTTATTCCATTAAGTGGTTGGGCGGCGGATAAATTTGGTACGCGGAAGGTTTTTCGTTCTGCCATTGGTATTTTTGTATTGGGATCGGTGGTGTGTGCCTTATCGCACTCTCTGCCACAATTGATTTTTGCCCGTATTTTACAAGGGGCGGGTGGCGCGTTAATGATGCCTGTTGCTCGCTTGGCGATCATTCGTTCTGTACCGAAAAACCAGCTATTAAATGCGTGGAATATTATGGCGATGGCGGGGCTAATTGGGCCAATTCTTGGTCCCGTGTTAGGTGGTTTAATCGTTACCTATATGACGTGGCATTGGATTTTCTTAATTAATATTCCTATCGGGCTAGCTGGGATTTTCCTTGCAGGCAGTTATATGCCAAATATGAAAGGGCAAGTGGGGCGTTTAGATAAAGCAGGATTTATGCTGTTTGCCGGTGGACTTGTAGGCTTGACCTTAGGGCTAGATTTAGTGGCAGAGCATTTCACCGCAACTTGGATTGCTTTTTTGGTATTGATTGTGGGGATATTATTTCTCGCCAGTTATTATCTTTATGCCAAACGGGTTCACAACCCATTAATGCCGCTTTCCTTATTCCACATTCGCACCTTCCGTTTAGGTTTTATTGCGAATTTATTTATCCGTCTTTGTGGTTCGGGCGTGCCGTTTTTATTACCTCTTATGCTACAAGTGGTATTCCATTATAGTGCGGAAGCCGCTGGCTGGTTAATGGTGCCTATTGCAGTTAGCTCAATGGCGTTTAAACCGCTTATTCGTGGTATTCTTTCTCGTTTTGGTTATAAGAAAACTCTAATCAGCACCGCCATTGTGATGACTTTGGTGATTGCCGCAATGAGCTTATTACAACGGCATACCCCAATTTGGCAAATGGTGTTGATTTTATTGGCATACGGCGGATGTATGTCGGTCAGTTTTACTGCGATTAATACCTTAACCATCGGCGATTTGTCGGACAGTAATGCCAGTGCCGGTTCAACAATGCTTAGTGTGATTCAACAAGTCGGGATTGGCATTGGCATTGCCGTTTCTTCAGTGATGTTAAATGTGTATCGCAATGTACTGGGTGAAAGTGCCGAACAGTTGCAACAAGCCTTTAGCTTCACTTTCTTAACGTCCAGTTTATTTGGTTTCATTCTCGTACTCATTCTTTCTGGCTTAAGAAAACAAGATGGGGAGAATTTGCAGATAAGAAAAAAATAATGTTAATACGAGATCACCATTTGCTGATGTTAAGGCTTGAGAGAGCAAAATAAAAGTGCGGTAGGATTTTTGTGAATTTTCCTCCGCACTTTTTGATATTGTGCTTTTATGTATCTAGATCGAAATTCTGCCCATTCAATGCAAAATGCAAATAATGATTTTCTGGTAGAGAATGGTGTGAAGTAGAAAAATTTGGCGAATTTTGCACCGCACTTGATGATAGGGCATTTTCCCCTGCGATATTACTGAGTAACCACCAACAGCTTCCTTCCCATTCCATAGTTGGTGATTCAATCGCCCAACCGACTAACACCTGATCGACGGAATCGCTTCTTAATGCTAATTGCGCAAGCTGTAATGGATGATCCACATCCTCTTGCGAGGTAATTAAGAAAAGGCTATTGCCCGTTGTTTGAAAATGTTGTGAAAGCTGAAAAACCGTCGCGTTATTGAGATTTGCCATAAAATCCAGTGGACTAGGCAAGTCTTGTTCCATAAGCTGATGGAATAATTTGTTAAATTTGCTTGGTGAATTAAAAGGCGAAGCCAAATAAATTGCGGTATTTGGCGTGATATAAGGCTTTAGTGGCAATGCCCCGAGTAAACAAAGTTGGGTAAATTTGCTTAAACGACGCGCATCTACGCCAAAGGCTTTGAGCTGCTGGCGGAGTTCTGCCTCACTTTGCCCTTGTGTAATAAACTGGCTTTGTTGTTTTAAATAACGATTTGATTTCATTTTACTTACTCTTTTCCTTGCCAGTGAAGAATCCAAGCAATATTACTGCCACCAAAGCCTAAAAAGTAGTTCAAATAATAGCCGGTAGAAAGCGGTTGCGTTTGCTTTTCTATTGCCCCTTGTGGGGTGATGGTTAAGTAATTTGTTTTATCTTGCTGTAATTGTTGCCAAAGCCACGCGGTTTCCATTGCACCACTTGCACCTAAACTATGTCCAAGGTACGGTTTGGCTAATAAGCAAGGAATGCTCGGGAACTGTTGTTGCAAAAACGCGATTTCCATTTCATCGCTGTTTCCGCCCACTGCGTGAACTTTAATGCCAGCTAGTTGATGAGATTGTAATCCTGCTTTATGCAAACAATTTTCAATCAGTTGAGTCAATGCCTCTGCGGAGCTATTGGTTAGATTATGGTGATCCGTAATCGTGCTGATGGCAGAGATTTCTAGCTTTTTCTCTGGATTTGGTTGATTTTCCAATGCCACGCAAGCGATTCCTTCCCCTAAAATAATACCGTTATGCTGTTGAAAAGGTTGATAGGGCAAATCGTCTGCCAATAAGTGCATTGCATTGAAATGTTCAAAGGTTAAGCGGTTAAACATTTCAAAACCAACCACCAAAGCACGCTCACATTGCCCTTGCTCAATCATTTGATAAGCATAGCCCATTGCTTGTGCAGAGGAAGTACAAGAGGTCGCAACGCTGAAAACAGGCGTTTGATAGCGTGTTTTTAAACGTTCTGCGATAAGCGCTAGGCTGTATTCTTGCGGCAAAGGCTGATTATTATGCCAACGAAATTCGCAATCACTCATTAAATACGCCGTTGAGCCTAAAAGAATGGGGGTATTTTGCAGTGCATCGGCTTGCCAACCGCGTTGCGTTAATACCTTGTCAATATGCTGTTCTAAATAAGTGCAGAGTTGATTGAAATTCAGCAAAGGTTGCTCAAAAGCACGAAAATAAGGCAAATGCTGGCTTTGCCCAAGCATTGAAGATTGCCGCCAAGGATTGAGCTTAGCAGTTTGTGCATTTTGTTGGCTCGCTGCGGTGAGATAGACTTTCGGCATTGTTAAGAATGTTGGTGACGGATAAAGTGGGCTAAATCACGAATATTCATCATATGTTTACGCACCATTCGGTCGCCATTTAACCTCACTTTAAAGTGAGCTTGTAGTGCCACCGCAATTTGTAGCGCATCTAGAGAATCTAACTGGATACGGCTTTGTTCACCAAATAATGGCTCATCATCGCTGATCGCGCTGGGATCGATGTCCATTTTATCGGTTTCTTGCACGATCAAGTTTTTCAGTTGTTGTTCTAGCTCAGGTTGGCTGAGAGTAAAAATATAGCTCATTAAAATCTCGCTTGTGTTTTGAGTTGATGGGCGTAAATCAGCACGGCGATGAAGAGCATCACAGCACCAAAACCCGTTAAAAGCCAAAGTTCAGGCTGAATTTGCATTAACGTAGCCTGATTTAATAATAGTTGCTGAAATGCCGTTAATGCCCAACCCATTGGTGAAAATTGGGCGATTTCTTGCATCATATCAGGCATTACATAAGTTGGCACCATAATGCCACCAATGGCAGCCATAATGATAATGCCACCGCCTCCTAGCACCACAGCCTGTTCAGTTGTGCGCGCAATCACACTAATTAATAAACCATAGCCTAGCGCAGAAAGGCTTACCGCAGCCGACAGCACGGCATAATACCACCATTCGCCATTTAAGCTAAACGCAGGCATAGCAAGCATTGGTAGCACCCAATAGCCTAAGGCAATCATTCCAATAAATTGGCATTGATTGATCAAAAAATACGGCACTAATTTTGCTAAAATCAGCCTCAGACTTGAGGCTCTTGCTAAACGTAAACGCGTGAGCGTGTTGGTCTGTCGCTCCATCGCCATTACGTTGGAAAGGGGGATCATAATAAAAAACATCCCAAAAATTAACCACGCAGGCACGCTATGCTGCACAGCATTGGGCTGATTGACCGTTTTCCCTTGGCGATTAAGATAAATTTCCTGCCAGCGCTGTTGTGCTAAATAAGTATTAATTTCATCGAATTTTTTATCTAATGCTTGATTGACTTCTTGCTGAATGCGTTTTACTGGATTGCGTTGATTGTGTTTCAATACAATGTGATTATCTTTGGAATAACGCTCAAGTCGTTGCTGACTGTAATGCTTTTGCAGGATGCCTTTAACGCCAAGCAACCACGCCCGATCCACACTGGGATTAAGCCAAAGTTGTAAAGGCTGTTCTTCTTTTAGCGCATTTTTATCTTGATTGGGATTTACTACAATCAACGCAAATTTTTCTTGTAGTAAATCTTGTTGATATACCTCTAATTGAGCGATATTTCCTTGTTTTACGAGCAATTCCTCTTGTTGTAGTGTGGTAAAAAATCCGTCATTTAGGGGATCATTTGGCGTACCAAGCAGCAAAATTTCGCCACGATTACCTAATTCATTCTCACTGCTAAGTGCGGCTGACATAATCAACATAAATAAAATCGGCATAATAAATAACACTGCTACACCGTGCAGATCGCGGCTTAATAGGCGTAATTCTTTGAACATTGCAGCAATTAGCATTTGTTCCCCGCTTGTTGTAAAAAATCCAAATAAAAATGCTCAAGACTTTGCCCTTCAGCAAGCATTCCCTTTATTTCTCCTTGATAAATGAGTTTACCTTCATTGAGTAAAACTAATTGATCGCATAGTTGTTCAATTTCTTGCAGATAATGTGACGTGTAAATTACCGTGATGCCTTGCTGAGTTAATTCTGCTACGGAATTTAAAATAAATTGGCGGGATTGAGGATCAATACCTACGGTGATTTCATCTAAAAAAATCACCTTTGGACGATTAATTAAACCAATAGCAAAATTTAAGCGGCGTTTTAATCCGCCTGATAAATGTTTTGCTAATTTAGATTTATAAGAAGTTAGCCCGACTTTTTCTAATAATTCAATGAGCCAGTTTTTATCATTGATATGATAAAGTGCGGCGAAAAATTTTAAATTTTCCCATACCGTTAATAAAGGATAAAATGCAAAATCCTGTGGCACTAAAGAAAGTTGATGACGCTGTTGTTTGCTCAATTTGTGAAATGGTACACCCTCAAAATAAATCTGCCCTTGTTGCACCGCCTGCAATCCACAAAGTAAAGACATCAATGTTGTCTTCCCCGCGCCATTAGGGCCGAGCAAACCGATTGCTTGTCCTTGAGAAATATCCAACTGAATGTTTTGTAAAGCGAATTCTTGGCTTTGTGGATAACGATGATAAAGATTTTCAATTTGCAACATCATAGAATTATCCTTTGGATTGAGCTAATTGTTGCCATAATTGACGTTCTTGCTGAGCAATCTGACGTAATCTTTCTGCTAAATCTTGGTAGCCTTGTGCTGTTGGCTGCCGGCATTGCTTCACGCAAAGGCTGGCAAATTGTCGCCATTGATCACCAATTTCTGTCATTTGTTGTGAGGCTTGTTTGAATTTTGGCTCTTGGCAGATTTCTGCCGCTTGCTCTAGGAAATAGGCATAAATATAGCGAAAGCCCGCGCCACCTGTGCCAATTTCTTCTTGCATTCGCACGATGTGACCAAGGAAGAGTTTTTTGTATTTTTCACTTTGTTTACTGTGAGCAAATTTTTCGATTTGTTTTGCAAGAGAAAACATTCCGCGCACGCCAACAAACCAAAGCGGTGCGAGCATTTGTTTGGCATTTTTGCGAATCGCTTTTCTCAATATGGCGGGCAAATCAAGTGCGGTCAAATTTGGCGAAGTTTTCCAATAATACATTAACCCTTTTGCCGCTAATGCGCCTTTTGCGAAACGGGCGCGTTGTAAATCTTGTGCCGCACAGCGCTGTACTTGCTCAAAGACAGGATCGCTAATTAAATATTCATTCTCCTGTTTGCCATAAACTAACAAATTATGTGCATTAAAATGAAAACGCATTTCGGGCGGAAAATAAGGCAGCCAAAACACTGAAGTTTGCAACCCCACCAGCTTTCCTTGCGCTAAAGCTTTATCCAAGGCTTGTTGCCCTTGTTGTGGTGAACGAAATCGTTTTAACGCAAGTTTTCCTTTTAATACTTTTGACACTTTTTTAAGCATTACCCCCGGTGGCATTCGATAAGAAATTAACGGCATTCCGCTAATTTTGATGAGTGGAATATAAACAAAGGTCAATGCCGATGCCAAGCCGAATACCATCGCTTCATTGAAATCAACCCCTTGCGATTTGAGTAAGGTGGACATCACGCCACTTTCGCAATGGGCAGTGTGTTGGTGGGAAAAGTTATTGTTCATTTTTTAATATTTAAAAGTTCTTTGATATAAATTTCACCTAATTTTTCTTTTTCTAAACAGCGTTTTTGTGCATATTTGTCATATTCAAGAAGTGCTTTTTCCTCTGCTTGTTTTTTACTGATTGAACCTTGATCTCTCAATACATTTCTATCGTTAAATTCAAGAAAACGATCTAATTGTTCTTCCCAATCTTTTAAGAAAAACTGTTTTTTTCGGCTTGCTTGATCTTCTGCAAAATCTAGCCACATTGAAACAATCCGATTTAATGCTGTAATTTCTTGTTCATTAAGATAATTTTTAGCTACTGTAATATCTTTTTTTACTACACCGATACCACTAAAATTTGTCAATCCCATATTAGGTAATTCTGCATTTGCTCGTTGAAAAATGATTTCTGCTGCTGTTTTATTAGTACAAGCAAAATGAAGTTTGTTTTGAATTTTTTGGAAAAATTGCGTTGTTTCTTTAAAAGAGGGTTGATAATCTGCTGCTAAAGTGAAAATTTCACGCACTCGTAAATACATTCGGCGTTCACTTGCTCGAATATCTCGGATTTTTTCTAAGAGCAGATCAAAATAGTCATTGGCTTGATTAGCACCAATAGGTGGATTTTTTAATCGTACTTCATCTAGCACAAACCCTTTTTCTATATATTCGCCCAACGTGCGAGTTGCCCATTGGCGAAATTGAGTACCACGCGTCGACCGGACACGATAACCAATGGCAATAATTAAAGGTAAAGGATAGTAAGCGATTTGGCGTTTAATCTCTCTCCTGCCTTCATTTTGAACTGTCAACTGAAAGTTGACGGTTGAATTTTCATCAAATTCACTTTCATCAAAAATAGCTTTAATATGTTTACTGATATTCTGCTTTGTCGTTTGATAAAGCTCTGCAATTTCCAACTGATTTAACCAAAGTTGAGAACCTAATTCGCGTAAGGTGAATTGAGATAAACCGTCTTCGGTCGTATAGATGATAATACTGTTTTCTTTCATATTTAGCGGTACTCTTAATGAATATCAATCTACGCTTTGCTATATCGTTATTTCTTAATTCTAGTTAAAATCTATACCAATCAAATAGTTAAATAAGCCAAAGATTACGCTAAAGAAGAATGTGATACAAAATTTTTGAAATATTCCATCTCAATACCAAACACATCTGCATATTTCCCTAGCTTCTTCTGAGAAAGTGTTTCCCAAACCTCAGGCCTAAAATGCCGTTTTATTTGCCATTGCCAAAAGCCGGTGGCTTGGGCGAGGGATTGTTCATCAAAACGATATTTATACATTAAATAGTACAACACTGATTTTTGCCCGTTTTTAACCGCCTGTAAGGCTTGTTCTGTTTGTTGCTTAAGGGCTTCCACGGCTTGCTGAGTGGCAAATTCTTCCGTTTGCCAGCCTGTACTTGTGCTAGCTTGATAATGCCCATTTTGGGTGGCGTAGATGATCTTTTTCTGTCCACGGAAAATGCGGCTATCATCTTGTGGAATGTCATTCAGATCCATTCACCACCTCAAGCAACATAAAACAAGAGGAAAAACGACCGCTCTCGGGGATATAACATAACACTTTCTGACCATTTTTGAGTGGGAAAGTGCGCATAAATTCTTCTAAAATAATGTAAATAGACGCTGATCCCGTGTTTCCTTTTTCGGCAAGGTTGGTAAACCATTTTTCTTGTGGAATATCAAACTGAATACGTTGTAAACCTTCCGATAATTTGTTACGAAAAAAGCCCGAAGAATAGTGCGGTAAGAAATAATCAATATTTTCAGCACGGAGTTGATATTTGTCGATTAAGCGAATTAAGGCTTTTTCGACGGTATATTTCACAATATTTTCGTTGAGCAATTTTACATCTTGTTTAATTGCCATTAGGCTGTGTTTGTCGCGATATTGGCTATCCACCGTCTTCCAACTAACAAACTTGCCATTGTCGATTTCTGCACCTGCGTACATACACACAGGCATTTCATTGGCGTAAGAGACGAGATCAATCCAATGAATTTTAAAACTAATGCCTGTTGGATTTGGGCGATGGCTTAGTTGTGCTGCTCCTGCGCCGTCTGAAAGCATCCAGCGTAAAAAATCTTTTTCAAAGCCAATTTCAGGCTTTGCATTATCCAGTTGTTTTTGATTAATCTCAGGACGAAAATTTTCGCTACGCATTACTGCTGAGGCGGCTTCAGATGCCACCGCAATCGCATTTTGATGTTCCCCTGTGCGAATCCCATTATAGGCGTGTTTCATCGCTGCCATTCCCGCCACGCAAACGCCTGCGGTAGTTAGCACTTCGCAAGCTGGCGCATTGGGAATTAAGCCGTGAACCATTACCCCTTGTCCCGGCATAATTTGATCCGGATAAGAGGTGCCACAGGCTAAACAGTCAAGCTGATTTATATCCACGCCTTGCGCCACTAATTTTTCAATAGCACAGACTGCAAGTTCTGTGCTGCTGTGCGTGGCTTGCCGTGTTTGTGGGTCAATGGCGTAATAACGCGTGCGAATCGCATTTGAGCGTAAAATCATATTGCGAACACGGGAAGGAACATCACCGACCATTCCTAATACGGCTTCCATTTGATCATTGGTAACAGGATTATTTGGCAAAAAACTTGCCACTGAATTAATATAAACCTCAGAAAGTTGCGACATCATTATTCTCCAGATGGGGCAGCAAAATAGCGTTTTTGGCGCTCAAGTTTTTCTTTTAATAATGGTTTTAATAAACGCTTAATGAGAGCGGAAATTGGCACGACGGTAATAATTAATAAGACTAAAAAAGCAATATAAACATATAACACAGCTTGGCGCAAACGTGGTGAAATTTGACCGCACTTAAGTAATAGCTTACCCCATAAATAAAAGCTACGGTGTCCGACTTTTTCACTCATCATCAGTTTCTCATCAATTTGCACTGCGCCCATATTCTGAAACAGGGGTTGATGAAGAGAGACATTTTCCGCTAACTTTTCTGCAAGTTTGCCACCAAATCGCTGCATATCGGCAATATTTTCTTCACTAATGCCCGCGCTAGGTAACCACTTATAAGGACGCTTTTTGCCTGTAAACAGCCATAATGGCGTGGTGATAAAACTTGCCCACGCGTTAGATTGATCCGTTTTAACGATATTACCAACCAGTATTGCGCCAGCTTGATTTAATAATGCTTTGACTTTTTCTTGCGCCATTAACCACATATTACGGCAGCCGATTAAGGTAACGACAGGTGTGTTATACAATATGTGTTTAGCTTGTTCACTTTGTAAGAACGCGGTAATCGGTTGAGATGGAGAAAGAAACCAAACACTATATGCAATAATGACTAAATCATATTGCCTACGTTGTAGTGTTGGTGTTTCAATGGGCGCAGGTTGTAAGTGAACACTTTCAGGAAAGGTATTAAAAAATGGGGTAAATTTCCACGGAAAAATATAATCCTGTTGCGGTTTCACCTGATATTCTTCAATTGAAATGTCTTGTTGAGTGCGTAGTGGTTGTAGAAAACTTTCCACTAAGCGAGAAAGTTGCCCTGTTTGCGAATAAGAAACGACAAGAATATGTTTAGCTGAATGCGTGACCATAAAGTTAAGTACTACAAAGCGTACACCGATAAAATTCGGCGCAAAATTATAAATTTGATAATGTGCTTGTCAAGCCAGATAAAATATCAAGTGCGGTGTAAAATTTCCCAATTTTTGACCGCACTTAATGAAATGAATTAGCGAACAATATCGCCTTTCAAGGCAACACCGCTCATTAGATTTCCTGCGTGACATTCATATTGCGTTGTGCTGCGATAAGGGTTTTTCTTATAGAAGCTGATGATATTGCCCACTTTCGTGGCACGATGTTTTTTCGCCGTATCTTGGAATTGTTTCACGACTGTGAGGAACGCCCATTGGCAAGATTTCTCATCACTTTTATTTGCTGCATTTGTTTTACGATTACTGACCATACCTGCTTTTACGGTCGAACCCGGTGCAGGTCTGCCGAAATAGAGTTTAATTTTTGGATCTAATACCTCTTTCGCTTCAGGGGAATTCAATGCTTCCTGAATGGAGTAATAATGGGTGGTATCTCTTGGTGCGCAAGCAGCAAGTAAGAGTGTGGTGAAAGCAATGGCAAATTTTACTGAATGTTTCATAATTTTTCCTTGTTTTTATTAGATAGATTAAATACCTTAATTTGATCTTATGTAAACGGTTGCTTTGTGTTTGGTAATTTAGCGTAAATTAAGGTAAACTTCCACAATATTTTTTATTAATAAATGGTTAGGTTTTTATAATGAAAAAATTATTCTCAATTTGTTTTTGTGCCGTCACTTTAGTAGGGTGTGCAGCAGGGATTAAGGATTCACAACCTGTGCAATTAGCGAGTCTTAAACAGCCATTATGCGTTACCGCAGATTTGCGAAAAGCACCTGAAGATTTTTCTGACGCAATTTTAGCGAGCTTAAAAAAACGTGGTATTAAAGCACGCTTTGTTAAATTCAATGAGTTAGCAAGTTGCGAATCTATTTTAAAAGCGAATGTTCGTGGTAACCGTGCCATTATTGCCCGTGCGAGTTTAAAAGTTCAACAAGATAAGCAAGTGCTTGGCTTTGTTACTTATAGAAGAGGCGGTGATGAAGCGGAGCGTGTAAAAGAAGTAGGTTTACAAGGTCAAACCGATTTAATGATTAACGAATTATTTCAATAATAATCAATGAACACCGCAATTTGTCAGTTTAATTTTTCGCTAAGAGGATGGAAAGTGGTGACTAACCGTGAGCTTTCCCCCCAAGATTGGCAATTAGGCGAACAACATTGGAGGCAAAATAGCCACTTATGGCAACCTTTTGCTCCTAAGTTAGCCTTTTTACCCCCATTAAAACGGCGACGTTTAAGTGAATTGGCGCGCTTATTTTTTGAAGCAGCGTGGGATCTTATGGAAGAACAGCCTAATATCCCCGTGGTTTATGCTTCTGCGAATAGTGAAATTAATCGCAATTTTGCCCTCTGGCATAGTCTTTTAAGCGAAGGCGATATTTCACCCATTTCCTTTAATTTATCTGTGCATAATGCGTTGGTTGGACAATGGTCAGAAATGCGCCAAGTAAAAGCAGAAACCACGGCAATTATGGCACAACAAGATAATTTAGAAGTCGCATTACTTGAAGCTTACTTATTGTTGCAAGAAGGACAACAACGTGTGCTTGTCGTCGTCGCAGAATCGCCATTGGCGGAACAATATAATGCACAACCTGTGGTTCGTCAGCCTTTTGGTTATGCGTTAGCCTTAGTCGTAGAAAAAGGCGATCAATACCAACTTAGCTTACATCGTGCTGAGGAAGGCGTTGAACCCGCACAAAAGTGTGGTGACAATGCGCTATTTTGGGTGCTGCAACAATATTTAGACCAATCTCAGTGGCAAACGTTAAGCTCCCGTGGAGAGGTTTGGTTATGGCAGAAAAAGTAGATTGGTTACGCCGTTTTCTTGCTACCGCCATAGGTTTCGCTTTTTGGGGCGTTGCAGGAACATTATTGCAGTTGATTCTATATCCTTATGCATGTCGCCCACAAAATTTAGCCATACAATTAAAAGTGCGTCGTTTTGTTGGGAAAATTTGGTATTATTTTGTTCGCTTTTGCGTTTGGAGTGGTGTGCTAGAAGTAACCTATCAGGGGTTTGAAAAATTAGGACGCGCGGGACAATTAGTGATCGCTAATCATCCTTCTTTACTTGATGTCGTGCTTACTTTAGCGAAAACGCCGGAGTTAAATTGCATTGTAAAACAAGATTTATTACACAACCCTACAATGCGAAATCAAATTCTGGCTTGTGGATTTTTGCCGAATACGGAATCTCTTGAGCTGTTAGAACAATGTGATAACGTGCTGAAAGAACAAGCAATTTTGCTTTTCCCTGAAGGAACAAGAACCGGTTGGGATGGCGTGGTAAAGTTGAACCGTGGTGCGGTATCGATTGGTTTACGCAGTGCGAAAATTATTACGCCGGTGGTGATAAAAATGCGTCCACTGAATTTCAAGAAAGGGCAACCTTGGTATCAACTTCCTAAAACGCGCATTACTTATACGCTTTCTGTGGGCGATGATATCGATCCACAAACTTGGCTTGCTGAAAAGCCTTTACCTTTGGCGGCACGTCGCCTAACACAATATTTAAACGATTATTTTAATTCTCAAACTCAATAAAAGGATAAATAAAATGGAATTAGAACAACAACTTAAAAATATCATTATCGAAAGTTTAGCATTAGAAGACATCAGCCCAGAAGATATTGAAAATGAAACATTGCTTTTCAGTGATGAGGGCTTAGGTTTAGATTCCGTTGATGCACTTGAACTCGGTTTAGCTGTACAAAAAGCCTTTAATTTACAATTAGATAGTGAACAGCACGCGTTACGCGATCACTTCACGAATGTTAATACTTTAGCCGCCTTTATTCGTTCACAACAAGGTTAATAACGATGATGACAGAACAACAAATTCAGGGCTTACTCTCTGAGGCTTTGGTTTCTCTCTTTGAAATTGATCCAAATAAGATCACACCAGAAACCCATCTTTATGAAGATCTGGAAATTGATAGCATTGATGCCATTGATTTAATTGATTACATCAAACGTAACACGGGATACAAAGTGAAACCTGAAGATTTTCGCAATGTGCGTACCGTAAATGATGTGGTGCAAGCCGTGTTAAAAATGAGCCAACAAACCCAACAAGCCACTGACGATTCACAGAATGCCTAATTATACGGAACACAGCCTTATCGCTACACAACCTGATTGGCGTTATGGCGACTTTGCTTATAAAGCGTTACAAATGGCACAAGCTTTCAAACAGCAAAACGTGAAATCTATCGCTGTTTGGCTAGAAGATGGCGCCAATCTTGCCTGTACCTTACTTGCCGCGTGGCAGGCTGATGTACGCGTACTTTTTCCGCCTAATTTAACTGAAGAAAGCCTTGAATGGGTTGCTCAGCACGCGCAGTTTTGGTTATGTGATAACGAGGCAACACTGCCTTCAAAAGTATCCTTTGATGCGTTTGGTCAGGATAGGGTTATTCTAAAAGAAGAAAAATTTGCACCGCACTTTGATCGTAATGCGCAAACGGAAATTTGGCTGAAAACCTCGGGCAGTACAGGAGAAGCAAAGACCATTGTCAAAACGGCTCAACAAATGTGGCGAAGTGCGCAAGTGTTAGCCGATGCCTTACCGTTTCCTGCGGATAATCAGTGGCGCGCAATTAGCACCGTAAGCATTCAGCACGTTTATGGGTTAACCGTGCATATTATGATGGCTTTAGTGTTGGGGTGGCAAATAGGGCGTAAGCAGCTGTTTTATCCTGAATGTATTAAGTCGGCACTTAACCAATCAGAAAATGCGGTGTTAGTGAGCAGTCCTGCGATGTTATCAAGTATTGCTTGGGATAAAATGGCTATGCCAGAAAGTTTGCAAGGTGTGGTTTCTTCAGGCGGTGCATTGGCTGATGACGTATCAACGCAAATTCGTACGGCAATTCACGCCCCTGTGGTGGAAATTTATGGTAGTACGGAAACAGGGCCTATTGCTATCCGTGATGATATTCATCTTTGGCAACGGTTGCCAAAGAGCCAGCTCGGACAAGATGAACAAGATGCCTTGTGGATTGAAGCCGATTGGATTTCTGGGCGTGAGCAAACGGCAGATGTCGTAGAATTTGAAGGCTCGGGTTTTCGTTTACTCGGACGCTGTGATCGCATTGTAAAAATCGGCGATAAACGCACATCTTTAGTGAGTATTGAACGTCAGTTATTGCAGCATCCTTTTGTAGAGGATTGTTATATTGCACGTCATCCAGAACAAAATCGTTTAGCCGCTTGGGTAGGATTGACGGAAGTGGGTATTAACGCCTTTCGTGAACAAGGCCGTCGTGCAGTCATTGCACAACTGAAACAAGCCGTAGCAGCAAATCAAGATAAGTCAGCTATTCCACGTTTTTGGCGTTTTACTGATAAATTACCCCGCAATAGTCAATCGAAAATTAATAAATTAGCGTTTAATCAGGTTTGTGTGGAAACTGTGCTTGATCCCATTTGGTCAGCGCCAGCGTGTGATCAGAATCAATATGTGATAAAAGGCAAAGTGCCGTTGGAATTGCGTTTCTTAAAAGATCATTTCGCTGAATTTCCCTTAGTGCCGGGGGTGATCGAATTACAATGGATCAGCGAAAAAATGCAGGATTTTTTAGGGTATTCCCCAACGTTTTCGAGCATTGATCGTTTGAAGTTCCAGCATTTTTTACGTCCAAATGATGAGTTTGAGCTTTCGCTTACTTGGCAACCTGAAAAGCGACGAATGGCTTTCCAGCTCAAGGTAGCAGAAAAAACTTGCTGTAGTGGTGTAGCAATTTTAACGGAATAATATAATGAAAGCCTTCACTTCCGTTCTTATCACCTTATTCCTTGCAATAAGTGCGGTGGCTTTTCCCATTTTTTTTTGGTGGCAGGGGGCAGATAGCCCCATTTTATATTATCTACCGTGGGTAATGGCACTCTTATGGGCGGTGAAAGGATGGCAACAACCCCCATCAACGCAGCGTTATTTTTCCTTTTGCTTAGCGTTAATTTTAGCAGTGATTGCTGGCACGCGTGCTTTAGTGGGAATGTTTTGGTATCCAGTGATTATTAATGGATTAATGTTGCTATTGTTTGCAAGCAGTTTATGGCAATCGCAGACTTTTGTAGAACGTTTAGCGCGCTTACAAGAGCCAAATTTAACGGATAAAGGTGTGCGTTATACCCGAACCGTAACCCAAGTGTGGTGCATTGTTTTTATTATTAATATTGTGGTGACGACTGCACTCATATTGGGACAATATTATGATTATTGGGCATTATATTCAGGGGTGATTTCCTATGTGTTCATTGGCTTGATTATGAGCATTGAATGGATCATTCGACAACGAGTAAAAAAATATCATGCAAATTAATTTTTCAGCAATCAAGGATATTACCTTAAATCCACCTTGGTCAAAGCAAGATTTTACCTTACGAGCTTGGCAAATTAGTCAGCAATTACAACAGCAACAGGTGCGTAGCTTAGGCTTATGGCTTGATGATGCCGCACAGATGGCGTGCGTGTTGTTGGCGTGTTTTCAGGCAAAAGTGCGCGTGTTATTGCCACCTAATTTATTAGCAGAAAACCAACAATGGCTTGCACGAGAAAATGCAATGCTGATGGATAATGAGCGTGTTGCGACCTTCGGTTTAGAACAACAGGTAGAAGCAGAAACTCTTGCACAACCGTTAATTGATCCTGATTGTCAAAGCGAAATTTGGATTAAAACCTCAGGCAGTAGTGGCGAACCAAAAGTTTTGATCAAAACAGCCAAAAAAATGTGGCAGGAAGCACAAGCTATTGCTGACACTATCAAGTTTTCAGCGGATAGGCCACTTTATGTGGTATCAAGTGTCTCCGCGCAACATCATTATGGTTTATCCTACCGTATTTTCTTACCGCTCTATCTAGGTTGGTCTATCGCTCGCTTGCAATACCATTATCCCGAATATTTGATGAGCGAAAGTTTACAAGTAGAGAAGGTATTGTGGGTGAGTAGCCCTGCATTGCTTACTCACCTTAATTTAAAAGATACCAAACTGGCTCGTTGCGGTATTCGTGCTGTCATTTCAGCAGGTTCTCCTTTGCCTTCAGAGACCGCACAACGTATCCACGATGTGCTAGGTTGCCGAATGATCGAATGTTACGGTAGTACTGAAACTGGTGCAATCGCGTTTCGAGAACAAGAGACGTTATGGACACCGACAGTGGTAACAGAGGTGGGATTAACAGAAAATGAAACGCTTTGGGTTAATTCACCTTGGCTTGATGAACCAGAAATTATGGCAGATATGGTACAAATGCACGGCGAGCGCTTTTTACTGTTAGGACGCACGGATCGCATTGTGAAACTGGGCGACAAACGTATTTCTCTGGTCAATATAGAACAAGCCTTGCAGCAGCATTCTTGGGTCATTGATTGCTTTGTGGCAAAGCACCCAAATCAGGCTCGTCCTGCGGCTTGGGTCGCGTTAACGGAAGAAGGATTGAAAGTTTACCGCACTCAAGGGCGTAACGCGGTGATTCATTCACTGCGCCAACACCTGAGCCAAAATCAAGAAGCGGTAGGCTTACCCCGTTTTTGGCGTTTTACCGACAAATTGCCACGCAATAGTCAATCAAAAATTTTAAACGCTGATTTCGAGCAAGCTTTTCTTAGCCAGCAAGAGGAATTCGCTAATGAATAAACAGGTAATTGCGCTTATCCCTCATTACAATCATTCAACCACGGTTAGCGCTGTTGCAAATCAGCTACGCCAACTTGATTTGCCCGTGTTGATTATTGACGATGGCTCAACCGATTCTCATAAAACCGTACTGCATACGCTTGCTCAGCAAGACGGAATTCAAATCCATTTTTGCCCACAAAATGGGGGAAAAGGGGCAGCAATGAAAGTGGGATTTCAATTGGCGTGGGAACAGGGTTTTGCCTATGCCGTACAAGTCGATGCAGACGGACAGCATCAGCTTTCTGATGTGGCAATCTTTTTGCAAAAAAGTGCTGAAAATCCCACCGCACTTATTTGTGGGCGTCCAATCTATGGTGAGGATGCACCTAAGGCTCGTTTATATGGTAGAAAAATTACCGATTTTTGGAATGCTATCCACACCCATTCACGCGATATTTTAGATGGAATGTGTGGTTTTCGGCTCTATCCTGTGGAAGCAATGATCAATTTATTGAAGCAGGAAAAAATTGGCGATCGTATGGATTTTGATATTGAAATTATTGTCAAAGCGCACTGGTATCAAATCCCAATGGTATGGGTGGATACCCCCGTTCGTTATGATAAGAATGGCACATCTCATTTTCGGGCTTTTGCGGATAATTGGAAAATCAGCAAAATGCATACGAAACTTTTTTGGCAGATGGTATGGCGAATGATACAAGGCAAGCCGTTATGAGCCAACCAGATAAACATTGGGCAAAACAGCAGGAGCGTGGAACGCGTTTCTTTCTCAACTTAACACGCTTGATTGTGGCATATCTGCCTTTGTGGGCGATCCGCATTGCTACCTTTGTCGTGGTGAGCTATTTTTTTGTTACATCAAAGAAAGCTCGCCAATATATTGCGGAATATCAGCAACGTTTGTGCCAAACTTTTCCTGACACGAGGTTACCTCGTTGGGCGGTTTTTCGCCAGTTTTTAACCTTTGGTGTCGCGATTACCGATCGCTTTGCGGTGTGGCAAAATAAAATTCATTATCGTGATTTGCACATTGATGATGCGGACAATCTTTATCACGATATTGATCATCAAAACCGTGGGCAAATTTTATTGTGTTCCCATTTGGGCAATATTGAAATTTGTCGCGCGTTAGTAGATAGTGGACATCACCCTAATTTTGTGCTGAATGTATTAGTGCATAGTCACCACGCTGAGGCATTCAATGACGCCTTAGAAAAAGCCGGTGCTAAAGCCCTTCCCGTTATTCAGGTAATGGATTTAGATGCACAAAAAATGTTTGAATTGCACCAACGGTTAGAGCGAGGTGAATGGATTGCCATTGCCGCTGATCGGATTCCGGTGCGTGGTGATAAAACCGAAAAAGTCAATTTTCTTGGTAAGTCAGCCGATTTTCCGCAAGGGGCTTGGTTGCTTTCGGCATTGCTCAAAGCACCACTTAATACGGTGTTTTGTGTGAAGTCGCAAGGGCGTTATCAATTAAAACTTCGCCGATTCAGCTCAGCTATTTCAGGACGAGGTATTGCCCGTCAGCAACACATTCAGCAGGCAATGCAACAATATGCTGATGTCTTGGCGCAAGCGTGCCGAGAACAGCCATTGCAATGGTTCAATTTTTACGATTTTTGGAATGACGAACAAAAATGAAAACAAAAAAACATATTTATTGCCAACATCAATCTGATTACGAGATCCCATTTTTTGATGTGGATTCCGCACATATTATGTGGCACGGGCATTACATCAAATATTTTGAAATGGCACGCTGTGCATTGTTAGAAGAGATTGGTTACACTTACGATCATATCCGTGCCGACGGCTATGGTTGGCCCATTGTGCAACTGAATGTGAAATACGTTCGTCCGGCACTTTTTCGCCAAAAAATTCGTGTTACCCTTTCGGTATTGGAATACGATACTTGCCTACGCATCGACTATGTAATTAGCGATTTACAAACAGGAAAAAAACTCACCGTAGCCAGTACGACACAAGTGGTGGTGGATGCTAAAACGGGCGAGATGCAATTAGAAGCAACGGAAAATTGGCGAAAGGCGTTTGAGGCATATAAAGGCTTTCAACCTCTCGCTTAATTGGAATAGGAAAGATGAAAAAATATTTTGCGTTATTATTATGGATAGTCAGTTTACCTCTTTGGGCGTTTTCTGAGCAAGATCTTATCGCTCAACTTCAACAAAGTCATACGGTACAAGGAGATTTTGTACAGCAGCGTTTTCTTAAAGCATTGCCACAACCTATTGAAACTAAAGGAAACTTTACATTAGTAGCAGAAAAAGGCTTGCTGTGGCAAATGACACAGCCTTTTCACACAGAATTACGGATTACCCCACAGGGTATTGCACAATGGAATGGGCAAGATTGGGTTGCTAACGGAAATATGGCGCAATCGCAACAAATTCGTCTGTTTTTAGGCTTGTTATCGGGGGATTTGTCGGGGCTAAAAAGCCATTTTGATTTTGCATTAAGTGGTAATGCCAAACAATGGACATTGCAACTTACGCCAAATTCGCTCTTAATGAAACAGATCTTTACTTCAATTATTGTACAGGGAAATCAGAGCGTAACGGCAATGCAACTGAATGAAGTACAAGGTGATAGCACAAAAATTTACTTTCAGCATATTCAGCTTAATCAGCCATTATCATCCGCGGTGAAACAAGCACTAGAATAGAAAAATGAGTACCTAAAATGTCGCAGTCAGTCAAAACATCAAAATTTTCCACCGCACTTTTTTCTATGGCAATTCGTATTGCGTATGTAATGAGCTTGGTGTTTTGCATAATTACACTGGTGATATTTATTTTGCGTGGTAATTGGCTGCAAACTGATTTACAAGCATTATTGCCAGAAGATCAGCAATGGCAAACCATACAACAGCAAGTTGATAAACAGCAAGAACAGCGGTTAAATGGGAAAATCATTGCACTGATTGGTGCAAGCTCGCTTGATAATGGGATTCAACTTTCGCGGGAAATTGCTCAACGTTGGCGTCAGAGTGGTTTATTTCGTCAGGTGAACAGTGAGTTCCAGCCTGATCTTAATACACTTCGCCAAGCAGTGAAAACCCTCGCTTTTGCCACGTTACCCGCCCATATTCGTACTCAATTAATTCAGCAACCTCATCAATATTTCCAGCAATATGCGCAGCAAATGAGCAATCCTTTTGCAGCACAAAGTATATTGCCGTTGGATCAAGATTGGCTCGGTTTTGGACGATTTACGCTTGCACAAGCACAGCCACAGAGTAATGTACAATGGCAAGCAGAAAGTGGTGTGCTTAGCGTGAATGGACAAGGAAAAAGCTGGATATTATTACAAGGGGAATTAACCCCTCAAAACTGGCTTACTCCCCCTTTAGCATTGCTACAGCTGATTGAACAAAATCAGCAACTTGCGCACTCACAAGGGGCAGAAATGAATATCACAGGTGCAAGCCTATTTGCCTTGCAAGCCAAGCAAAGTGCAGAGCGAGAAAGCCAATTAATGAGTGGCTTTGGGGTGGGATTAACCTTAACGCTGTTGCTGGTGGTATTTCGCTCGCTACAAGTGTTATGGTTATTTTTACCTATTGTGGCAGGTGTGTTAGTGGGCGTGGTCGCAACCCTTGCTTGGTTTGGGCAAGTGCATATTTTAACCCTCGTCATTGGCACAAGTTTAATTGGCGTATTGATTGACTTTCCATTGCATTGGCTTTCTGGCTCATTGCTTTCTCACCGTTGGCAAGCAAAGCGAGCAATGCAAAAACTACACCTCACCTTTAGTGTGAGTTTATTGGTCACGTTGCTAGGTTATGCGTTGCTTGGTTTTACTTCATTGCCTATATTACAGCAAACCGCCTTATTTTCAGCGGCGGCGTTACTGGCAGCGGTGCTGTTTACGCAACTTTTATTACCCGATTTTTTTCTCCATTATCAGAATAAACGCCCAACAAAGTTGTTATACGCTTTTTATCAAGTGCGGCGCTTTTTTCAAATGTTTTTGCTTTACCGAAAAGCCTTGATAGGCATATTCGCCCTCTTTGTTGCGGGAGGAATTGTCCAATCTAAGTGGCAAGATGATATTCGTCAGTGGGTGGCATTATCACCGAATTTAGTTAGCCAAGCACAAAAAATTGGTGAATTAACAAGAATGCAATTAAGTGGGCAATATTTTTTAGTTTTAGCGGAAAATGACGAAAAATTACTCGAAAAAATCACCGCACTTGATCGTCAATTAGAACAAGCCAAGCAGCAACAGCAGCTAGAAAGTTATCAATCTTTAAGCCAATGGCTAATGAGTGAAAAACAACAACGTATTTTCGCACAACAATTGCAACACTTATCATCACAGGATTATGCACCACTCAGTGCAATGGGGGTTCCTGCTGAAATTGTGCAACAACAACTGAAAGGATTAGTTCATCAGCCAGCACTTTCTTTGCAAGCGGCATTGAATACACCATTAGGACAGGGGTGGCAAAGTTTGTATTTAGGGCAGATAGCTGGACAAAAAGCCGCGATTATCCCTGTTAATAAAGGCGACCACCAAGCCTTATCACAACTTGCCAATCATCACGATATTTTCTGGCAAGACAAGCGTAGCCACTTAAACCAAGCTTTCCAACAAACTCGTAATCAAGCCGTGTGGCTAAAATTACTTTCTTTTCTCTTAGCAGGTTTATTGTTGTGGCGTTATTTCGGTGCCAAAGCGAGTGGAAAAATGTTATTTGTACCCGTTTTTGCGGTGCTTACCACCTTGGGTATTTTCGGTTGGCTTGGTTTACCCATCAGCTTGTTTGCAATGTTTGGAATGTTGTTGGTTTCTGCTATTGCTGTGGATTATGTTGCATATTTGCAAAGTGTTTCTGGGTTAAATGCCCATAAGCAATTTGCGATTGTCCTTGCTGCAAGTACGACGCTAATTTCTTTCGGTTTGCTCACCCTAAGCCATACGCCCGCTGTGGCATTGTTTGGGTTGAGCGTGAGTATTGGCGTGATTTGTGCGGTGAGTATCGCATTTATGATGTATCGTAAATAATAACAATGACTTTTTAGGGAGCAAAAAATGAGTCAATATGATGTCGCGATTATTGGTGCAGGCCCTTCAGGTTCCGTGGCGGCTGCATTATTAGCGAAACAAGGGGTATCAGTATGTGTATTAGAGAAGCAATATTTTCCCCGTTTTGTCATTGGTGAAAGCTTACTACCTTATTGTATGGAAATTTTGCGTGAAGCTGAATTGCTTGAGGCAGTAAATCGCGAACCGAGTTTCCAATTTAAAAACGGCGCTGCTTTCACTTGGGGCAATCGTTATACTTATTTTGATTTTACCGATAAATTTACCGCTGGGGCTGGTACAACTTTCCAAGTCAGACGGGGGATTTTCGATAAAATTTTAATTGATGAAGTGGCAAAACGTGGCGTTGATGTCCGTTTTGGCAATGAAGTATTAGCTTTTGAAACACAAAATGATGGCGTGCAATTACAGGTGCGTAACGATAAAGGCGAAAGCTACAATTTGAACGCGAAATTTGTTCTTGATGCAAGTGGTTACGGGCGCGTATTGCCACGCTTATTAGATTTGGAGTTACCTTCACACTTGCCAGCGCGTGTGGCGCGTTTCACCCATATTGATGACAATATTGATGATCCTGAGTTTGATCGAAACAAAATTCTTATTACGACTCATCCAGAACACCGAGATGTATGGTTATGGCTTATTCCTTTTGCCGATAATCGTTGTTCTATTGGTGTGGTTGGTTTGCCTGAGACCCTTGAAGGCGATGACGAACAGGTGTTAAAAAAATTTGCATTAGAATGCCCAATGCTAAAACGCATATTAAAAAATGCCGTGTGGGATAATGATTTCCCTTATCGTCATATTCAAGGTTATTCTGCGAATGTAAAAACCTTGCACGGAGAACGCTTTGCTTTATTAGGGAATGCGGCGGAATTTTTAGATCCTGTTTTTTCATCGGGGGTGACAATCGCATTGCATTCCGCACATCTTGCTGTTCCTTTGATCGTGCGACAACTCAACGGTGATATTGTGGACTGGCAAAAAGAATTTGCCGATCCGCTAATGCTTGGTGTAGATGCGTTTCGCACTTATGTGAATGGTTGGTATGACGGCTCATTTCAAGATGTGGTGTATGCGAAAGATCCACAGCCCGAAATTCGTCGTATGATTTCTTCCATTTTAGCTGGGTATGCGTGGGATAGTGCGAATCCATTTGTGGCAAAATCTACACAACGTCTTGCCGCGTTGGCTGAGTTTTGTGGCACAGCAAGCCAAGATAAATAAAAAAGAGGAAATAAAGTGCGGTGCGATTTTTGAGAATTTTATCCCTGTTCATTGATCTAAAAAGAAATGCTACAATCGAAAAAAGTAAAAAAACAACCGCACTTAATATGATGATAAAAAGAATAAGTCAATGGCGAGCTTGGTTTATTGCTGTTGTATTCTGTGGCGTGATGGGCTGCCAAAGTTTACCACAAGCGCAAAATTTCCCAACCAATACGCCAAGTAGCCAATTATTTAAGATTGAACGGCAAGACGAGCAACATCGCTCTCAGCAACAAAGTTTACTTGCCTTACAATATCAACCTAGACAATGGCGTTGGGTGCAAACCGATCCTCTTGGTGCGCCTTTGGCAAGGGCGGTTTTAACGTCACAAGGTTGGCAAAATGATGGCTTTGTTATGCCAAACCCGCAGGCAAAATGGTTGTTTTCTGCGATAGCAACGGCGTTATATCCAGATTTCCCGCTTTTTCCATTTAGCAAGGTGGAAATGCAAGGTAAGCGACAAGTTTATTTTATTAATCATAAGCCTGTTTGGTCGATTGAAGGGCAATCTCCCGTGTGGAAAATTGATTTAACCGACAATAGCCATTGGCGTGTAACTTTATTAAATTAAGGAATAATGTGAGTCAATTGTATTTATCGCAACCTGCGGTGGTCAGTAGTTTAGGTGAAGGGCTGGCTGCCCATATTTCAACGTTATTATCTGCTGCACCTTCTACATTAAGTTTGTGTGATACGCCATTTAGTGAAAATGGATTGCTAGATAATGCACGAATGTATGGCGCGGTGAATGTGCCACTTCTCCCGTTCCCAAAGACTGTTCCAGCAGCGCATCGTAGCCGTAATAATCAATTGTTGTGGCATTGTTTGGCACAGCTGGAAACGCAGATTGAGCAAGCTATTCAGACGTTCGGTAAACATCGCATTGCGGTTGTGGTGGGGACCTCTACCACGGGAGTAGATGAAAATATTGAGCTGTTTAAGCAAGCGGCGGAACATCAAGATTGGTCTCGTGTGCCTTTCAAACAGCAGCAACAATATTTCTCTGCACCTGCAGATTTTGTCGCGTGGCAATATGGTTTGAGTGGATTATGTTATGGCATTTCTACTGCTTGTACTTCTGGCGCGAGAGCCTTGATGAGTGCGGCACGATTATTGAAAAATAATCTGTGTGATGTGGTGATTTGTGGCGGCGTGGATACCTTATCCCCTTTAACAATCAAAGGCTTTCAATCCTTATCGGTATTATCCGATAGCCAGACGAATCCACTTTCTGCAAACCGTAAAGGCATTAATATTGGTGAAGGAGCGGCAATGTTTGTGCTATCTAAACAGCCTTTCGGACAATCAGTAGAATTACTCGGCTATGGGGCAAGCAGTGATGCTTATCATATGTCTTCACCCCATCCAGAAGGCGAAGGCGCAATTGCCGCATTTCGTGCGGCTTTAGCAAATAGTCAGCTTGCGGCAGATGAAATCGGTTGGATCAATTTGCACGGTACAGGCACTATTCATAATGATCAAATGGAAATTCTCGCTGTGTATAATGTGTTTGGTGAACATACCCCTTGCACTACAACAAAACCATACACAGGACATACATTAGGCGCAGCTGGTGCTGTGGAGGCTGCCATTTTATGGGGAATGATCCATCCTGATTTCAATCCAGAAGGGAAATTGCCACCCCAATTATGGGACGGTGAGCCAGATCCTACTTTACCTAAGGTTGCAATTACCGACACAAATAGTCGTTGGCAACAGGAAAAACGGATTGGGGCAAGTAGTTCGTTTGCTTTTGGCGGTAATAATACTGTACTCATTTTAGGAGAATGCGATGTTTGATTTAACCTGCCCAATTACCAATATTGCGCCACTGTTACCGCATAGTGGCGAAATGGTGCTATTACAACAACTTGATGAAGTTGGGGAAGATTTTCTGGTTGCACAAGCACAAGTGAGTGCGGATCATATTTTGCTAAAAAACGGCAAGTTAGCCAGTTTTGTCGGGGCAGAAATTATGGCGCAGGGCATTGCTGCTTGGGCGGGGTGTAAATGCGTTCGAGCAGGGCAACCTATTGGCTTAGGTTATTGGCTTGGAACAAGAAAATTGCATATTTATCAACAGGCTATTCCTGTTGGTAGTACATTAGAAATTCGTATTCATCGCTCCCTTGAAGATGATACTGGTTTTGGCGTGTTTGACTGCCAACTACGAAATAAAAATACAAATGAACTGATTATTGAAGGAACGCTGAATGTATTGCGTCCACCAAAAGAGAGAAAAGTATGACAGATAGCGTATTAATTACAGGTTCTAGTCGTGGTATTGGCAAAGCCATTGCATTACAACTGGCGCAATCGGGGTTTGATATTGTGTTGCATTGCCGTAGCCGACTTACGGAAGCGGAAACCGTTGCCGAACAAATTCGTGCGATGGGACGCAATGCCCGTATTTTGCAATTTGATGTGAGTGATCGTGATAATACCGCACGAAAATTACTGGCAGATGTAGAACAATTTGGTGCTTACTACGGGGTGGTACTGAATGCGGGATTAACCCGAGATAATGCTTTTCCTGCTTTAACGGATGAAGATTGGGATATTGTGTTACGCACGAATTTAGATGGCTTTTACAATGTTCTTCACCCCATTATGATGCCAATGATTCGCCGTCGAAAAGCTGGGCGAATTGTATGTATCACATCTGTTTCTGGTTTAATAGGAAATCGTGGGCAAGTCAATTATAGTGCCTCAAAAGCAGGTATTATTGGTGCGGCAAAAGCGCTTGCGGTGGAATTAGCAAAACGTAAAATCACGGTAAATTGTGTGGCTCCCGGATTAATCAATACAGAAATTTTAGATGAAAATGTGCCTGTTGAAGAGATTCTCAAAGCGATTCCCGCAGCAAGAATGGGGGAACCAGAAGAGGTGGCACACGCCGTTGATTTCTTAATGAACGAAAAAGCAGGCTATATTACTCGTCAAGTTATCGCCGTGAATGGCGGATTATGCTAAGGAAAAAATAATGAAACGCGTTGTGGTAACAGGTATCGGCGGTATTACCGCATTTGGACGTGATTGGGCAAGCATTAAACAGGCTTTTGTGAAACAAAAAAATGCAGTGCAAACAATGGATTGGGGCAAGCTAGATGGAGAAATAGAATCTCGTCTTGGTGCGCCTATTAACCACTATACCCCACCTGAGCATTGGAATCGTAAGCAATTACGCAGTATGGGCAGAGTGGCGCAGCTTTGTGTTGATGCTGCTGAAATGGCGCTAACAAATGCGGGGTTATTGCAAAATGGTGAACTTGATCCTTGCGTCCTCAATGGCAATATGGGCGTGGCAAGTGGCTCATCATCAGGCAGCACCAAAGACATACAAGATCTCGGTTTAATGATGGCAGGTTATCCCAACACCAGTAATGCCAATACTTATGTACGAATGATGCCTCATACTACCGCGGCAAATATCGGTATTTTCTTTGGCTTAAGTGGACGTATTATCCCAACATCAAGTGCCTGTTCATCAGGCAGTCAAGGCATTGGTTATGCGTATGAGGCGATCAAATATGGAATGATCCCAATGATGTTAGCTGGTGGCGGTGAAGAGTTTTGCCCTTCACAAGTCTATGTGTTTGACTCTCTTTATGCCGCAAGTCGCCGGAATAACCAACCACAGCAAACACCACGTCCTTATGATCAAGAACGTGATGGCTTAGTCATCGGCGAAGGTGCAGGGATCTTAGTATTAGAGGAACTTGAACACGCCAAAGCACGCAACGCAACGATTTTAGCGGAAGTAGTTGGGTATGGCGCAAACAGCGATGGCAGCCATATTACACGTCCACAAAAAGAAACAATGCAACGCTGTATGGAATTAGCCTTACAAGATGCGGGATTACGCCCTGAGCAAATTGGTTATGTGAATGGACACGGCACAGCCACAGAACAAGGTGATATTGCAGAAACCCTTGCCACCGCCGCATTATTTGGCAATGTTCCCCTCAGTTCACAAAAAAGCTATCTCGGACACACGCTCGGTGCGTGCGGTGCATTAGAATCTTGGTTTTCTATTGAAATGATGCGCGATAATTGGTTTGCACCAACGCTCAACCTAGATAATATCGATCCACGTTGTGGCAAGCTCGATTACATTCGTCAAGCCCCAAGAGAAATTCACACAGACTATGTAATGAATAACAACTTCGCCTTTGGTGGGGTAAATACATCGCTCATTTTTAGGCGCTGGACGGAAGACTAAGTATATAGTGGATATTTAGAAATAGAATTTTCTGTAGTACAACAAAAAATTCAATGATTTTCAACCGCACTTTATTTTTATACAAAAGAATAAGTGCGGTTGAATTTTTGCGAATTTTTTCTCTATGAATAAAAGATTAAGCAACGGTTTAACGCTTTTTATGCTTAGGAAAAACCTGCTTTTCTCATCGTGGTTATTAGTCAAACATTACCATTTTGCCAGCAATAGTCGTTAAATTTCCTGCTTTTACTCATTGAAGAAAACTCACACTATATTGCGAGAGGGAATAGCCATTATGTTCATTAGAACGATGATTCAACACCATTGAATCAGAGATGAACGCGTTGGTTAATCAAGTCCTGAAAAATAATAATCTTCGAGTTACCCAGACCATCTTCTTTAGTGTGGTATCGAACTAACATAGCAACTAATGCTATAAAAATCGTATAGAGGACATAAATACTCACATCATTCTTTTTCATTTCTTTTTAAATAAGTTGATGGCATCTAAACAACGCTTTCATTGAAAATTAAATTTCAAAAATTTCTATTTTCGGGCGTGAAATTTCATTTTATTGCGAAGATCAAATTTTAGGTTAGAAACCAGATTTTGGCGATTAAAATTATGTAAATAACAGAAAAATGCTTAGATTTCTATTTTTTATAAGTACAGCAGAAAAAAATGTGAGTTTTTATGCATTTTCTTTATTTCTAAATACGAAAACACGATCTAATTCACAATTTTTTAACTTGATGATTGCGACATTTTTCCCTTAATGCTATATATAAAATAGATGATTTATTTCATAATTGTCTAAATTTGAAATTTATATTCACAAAATAGAACCTTGTGCAATATAGTGGTATTTCAGCTTTGTGATCAATCTAACCTTTAAAATAGGAGTAGAAGAATGAAAAAAACACTATTAGCAATGCTGTGCAGCGGATTGTTATTGACATCTCAAGTTGTAATGAGTAAGCAGCTTATGATTGGTGCCCCAATGAATTCTTTCGCGGATAAATGGCAGACATATTTACAAGATTCAATTCGTGATTTTGATGAGAAACACGATGATGTGGAAATTAAATTATCCGATGCAAATGGCGATCCAGCTCGTTTGCTAAATGATGTGGAAACGTTTATCGATCAAAATGTTGATGCTTTGCTTGTTGTACCAACAGATCCAAATATTGTTAAGGTCATTGGACGTAAAGCACAAAAAGCAAAAATTCCACTCATTATTGTTAATCGTAAACCTAATGATGAAGATATGAAATATGTTACAAGTTACGTCGGTTCTGATGAGATTGAGGGGGGACGTATCCAAGCAGATTTTATTGTGAATACGTTAGGTGGTAAATCAGGCAATGCATTAATTTTATTAGGGCCTTTAGGGCAAGATGCAGTAACTAAGCGAACTCAAGGTAATAAAGATATTTTTGCACAACATAAAAATATTAACATCGCGACAGAGCAAGAAGGAAAATGGGAACGTGATAGAGGTTTGAGCATTGCTGAAAACGTATTGGCAGCAAATAAAAATATTAATGTTGTGGTGAGCAACAATGATGAAATGGCAATCGGTGCATTACTTGCTGCACGTAAACTGGGGCTAAAAGATGAAGATATTCTTATTGTGGGTTTGGATGCCACGCCTGATGCATTGGAATATTTAGGTAAAGGGCTAGATGCTACGGTTTATCAATCAGCTAAAGGGCAAGGTGCAGCTGGAGCAGAAGTTGCATATTTAGCAGCAAAAGGAGAAAAAGTCCCTGCAATAAAATGGATTCCATTTGAATTAGTTACCCCTGATAAAAAAGAGGAATATCAAGCCAAATATAAATAACACTCATACAGAAGGGCAGAGCTTTGGCTTTGTCCTTCAACTAATAAATGAGATAACTCAAAGTGCGGTTCATTTTTTCGTTATTTTTGGAGTATAAGTGATGTTCAAAAAACTATTCTTCCTATTTATTGGCATTTTCTTTATTCCGACATTATTTGCCAAATCCTTCACTATCGGCGTTTCGATGTATAGCTTGTCTGATAAGTACCCTACTTATTTACAAGATGCAATGCAGAAATTTGAAAAAGTGCATCAGGATGTCAAACTGAAATTTGCCGATGCGAATGGCGATCCGGCAAAGATGTTGAATGATATTGAGAACTTCATTGATAGCAATGTTGATGCCATTGTTGTGATGCTAACTGATCCAAAAATTGTGAAATCAATTGGTTTAAAAGCAAAGAAAGCAAAAATTCCATTAATTGCGGTTACGGTTAAACCTAATGATGAAGATATGCAATACCTTACGAGTTATGTCGGTTCGGAAGAAATGACGAGTGGAAAACTGCAAAGCGAATTTGTTTTACGCTCATTAAATGGGAACCCCGCGAATGCTATTATTTTATTAGGTCCATTAGGGCTAGATGCCCAAATTAAGCGCACAGAAGGAAATAAATCTGTTTTAGCTTCCCATCCTGAAATCAATATTCTTTCCGAACAAGAAGCAAAATGGGACAGAGCGAAAGCAATGGAAATAGCAGAAAATTTATTTGCTGCACATAAAGATATTAATGTTGTACTAGCAAATAATGACGAAATGGCAATTGGTGCATTATTGGCTGCAAGAAAAGCAAAGATTCCAGACGACAAAATCATTATTGTTGGTATTGATGCGACACCAGATGCTCTTGCATATCTTGGTAAAGGGTTAGATGCAACGATATTTCAGTCGGCAAAGGAACAAGGCAGAATGAGTATCGAACTGGCATATAAGGCGGCTAAAGGAGAAAAAGTTCCCGCGATAAAATGGATTCCATTTGAATTAGTTACACCTGATAAAAAAACACAATATCTCAATAAATATAAAGAATAGCTCTGATAAATAGTTGATATGAAGGAGTAAAGTATGAGTACAGCAACAAAATCTCCCTATATTTTAGAAATGCGTAACGTTTCTAAAACATTTCCTGGGGTAAAAGCGTTAGATGGAATTAATTTAAAAGTAAAAAGAGGATCTATTCACGCCTTAATGGGGGAAAATGGCGCCGGTAAATCGACATTGATGAAAGTGCTTTATGGCATTTATACCCCCGATGCGGGCAGCGAGTTAATTTTAGATGATACACCCTTTAAACCTACCCGACCGATTGATGCGATTAGACGTGGTTTAACAATGGTACCGCAAGAAATTTCACCTGCTGCGAATTTGACCATTGCCGATAACTTTTATCTTGGGCGAGAAATTACGAAAGGGCGTTTTTTGCTTAATCAAAAAGAGATGAATGCAAGAGCGGTAGAAATTCTTAATAATCTTGGTGTCCCGATGGATGTTACAGTCAAAATGTCTGAAGTTTCTGTTGCGAAAGCACAACTTGTTGCAATTGCAACAGCCGTATCCAATGATGCCAAAGTCATTATTATGGATGAACCCACAACAGCATTAACTGAAACTGAGGTAGAACAACTTTATCGTATTATTGATATTGTAAAAAAACGTGGTATCGCCATTATTTTTATTTCACATAAATTAGACGAAGTATTTAAAGTTTCTGACGAAATCACCGTAATTCGCGACGGACAATACGTTGGTACAAAAGCCACTTCAGAGATCACTAAAGATCAACTTATTTCAATGATGGTTGGACGAGATATGTCTGAAATGTTCCAACGTGAACGTTTTGAGATTTCAGATGAAATTGTTGTTGAGGTGAAACACTTTACTCGTGTAGGAAAATATCAAGATATTAATTTCAAAGTGCGTAAAGGGGAAATTTTTGGTATTGCTGGTTTAGTGGGGGCTGGTCGTTCTGAAATAGTCGAGGGGTTGTTTGGTTATAAACCCGCGGATAGCGGCGAAATTTATATTCATGGTGAAAAAGCTGAAATTCATAATCCCTTAGATGCGATGAAATACAAAATTGGTTTTGTAACAGAAGATCGTAAATTGACAGGATTATTTCTTAATTTAAGCATAACTGACAATATGATTATGCCGAAAATGTCCCCTTATTTGGAAAATTTTTTGGTATCAGTAACGCGAGCGCAAAAGACGGCGTATGAACAAAAAGATAAGCTCAAAATTAAGGCGCCAAATGTCGAAGTCATTACTAATAATCTATCAGGAGGAAACCAGCAAAAAGTGTTACTTGCCCGTTGGCTTTTACTTGAGCCTGATATTTTAATCCTTGATGAACCAACAAAAGGTATTGATGTGGGGGCTAAAGCAGAACTCTATAAATTAATGGTTGAGTTATCCAAACAAGGAAAAACAATCATTATGATTACATCAGATATGCTAGAGCTACTTTCAATGAGCGATCGTGTTATGGTAATGCACGAAGGACATCAAGTTGGGATTATCCCACATCAAGAACTAACGCAAGAACGGGTTTTAGAATTAGCATCTGGTGCATAACAACATTTATAAACCAGACTAACATTCATTCAAACTAGTAAAATGGTAAACACAGATGAGGTATATATTATGTCAAATGTGACTTTCAAAAAAATCATAAATGCTTATGGAATGGTTTTTATCTTAATTGGACTATTTTTAGCCCTTTCTCTCTCAATTGATGGTTTTTTCTCTGCTCGTACGGTTTGGAGTATTATCGAACAGGTTTCAATGTTTGGAATCATTGCTATTGGAGTAACTTTTGCAATTATCACAACAGGGATTGATTTATCCTCTGGTTCTGTCGTGGCGCTTACCGCAGTGGTTTCAGCTTCAGTAGTGACTGGCGGTGATTCTGTAAGTGCTGCAATGCTCGCTTTCGCTATTTCATTAGCATTAGGCGCATTCCTCGGAGCAATTAATGGAACATTAACCGCAGTAGGCGCAATTCCTCCCTTCATCGCCACCTTAGGTATGATGATTATTGCTCGTGGTGCGGCACAATTATATTCAGATGGACGCCCAATTGATGCCTCTTCTGAAGCCTTTACTTGGATTGCTGATGTAAATGTATTTGGCTTACCTGGGTTAGTTATTTTATATATTTTGATTGTAATTGGATCACATATTTTACTCAGTCGTTCTACTTTTGGACGCCACGTTTATGCTGTGGGCGGAAATCTTAATGCGGCAAAAATTTGTGGAATCAACACCACTAAAACCTTAATTTGGGTTTATACCTTAGCGGGCGCATTATCTGGTTTAGCGGGGGCATTACTCGCAGCACGAACCTATGCGGGTAACCCTTCTTACGGATTAGCTTGGGAACTTGATGCAATCGCCGCAGCAGTGATTGGCGGCGTATCATTAAGTGGTGGCTTTGGCAGCATTCCAATGTGTGTAATTGGAGCATTGATTATTGGTACAACCAACAAAGGTTTAAATATGCTGGGAGTCGATCCTTACTGGCAACAAATTGTAAAAGGATTGATCATTGTTTTTGCTGTATTACTCGATACTTTAAAGCGTCGTAAAAAAGCGAGCTAAATTTCTCGCTTGCCTTAGCTAATTAACAACCGCCTTTTGCTTAAATCAAAAGTGCGGTCGTTTTTTCTCTTTTTTTATCCATAACACCACGTTTTTAATGAATTCGTTTTTTATTCATTACTACACTTACGCAAACGTTTTCGTTTTGCTAAAAATTCCTCTATAATAGCCAAGTTTTTCATTAATCTAACCAATGGTAAGTCTATGTTGCAGATTTTTCGTGGCTCTCCAGCCCTTTCGCCTTTCCGTTTAAATCAACTCGTCCAACGCTTTCAACAAGCACAACTTCCAGTGAAATCTTGCTATGCAGAATATCAACATTTTGCAGAACTCAGTGAAGCATTGAATACGCTTGAAGAGCAAGAATTAACCCAATTATTACATTATGGTCCAAACTTGGCACAGCACGAACCACAAGGGGAATGTTTTATTGTTATCCCTCGCGTTGGTACGATTTCTTCTTGGTCGTCAAAGGCCACTGATATTGCACACAATTGCGGTTTAAATAAAGTTTTACGTTTAGAGCGCGGATTAGCGTTTTATTTTGAGTTAGAACGTACTTTAAATGAGCAAGAGCAAACCCAGCTTGTTAGTCATATTTATGACCGAATGATGGAAACGGTAATCCGCACGCCACAAGAAGCCGAAGTGCTATTCCAGCAACAGCAACCAAAACCCTTTACCCGAGTGGATATTTTGGCAGGTGGGCGCAATGCATTAGCACAAGCAAATGTGTCTCTGGGGTTGGCATTGGCAGAAGATGAAATTGATTATTTAGTGGAAAATTTCACCGCACTTGGGCGTAATCCGACTGATGTGGAACTTTATATGTTCGCGCAAGCCAATTCGGAGCATTGTCGCCATAAAATTTTTAATGCCGATTGGATCATTGATGGTGAAAAACAAGAAAAATCCTTGTTCAAAATGATCAAAAATACCTTTGAGAAAACCCCAGATTATGTGCTTTCAGCGTATAAAGATAACGCCGCGGTAATGGAAGGCTCAAACGTTGGACGCTTTTTCCCAGATCAAGATGGGCAATATCGTTATCATAATGAAGATGCGCATATTTTAATGAAAGTCGAAACCCATAACCACCCAACGGCAATTTCCCCTTTCCCGGGGGCGGCAACGGGATCTGGCGGCGAGATTCGTGATGAAGGGGCAACAGGAAGAGGCGCTAAACCAAAAGCAGGATTAGTGGGATTTTCTGTTTCAAATCTGAACATTCCAAATTTTGAGCAACCGTGGGAAACCGCGCTATCTAAACCTGATCGAATCGCCTCTGCATTAGATATTATGCTAGAAGCGCCTTTAGGCGGTGCGGCATTTAATAATGAATTTGGTCGTCCAGCCTTGCTTGGTTATTTCCGTACTTATGAAGAAAAAGTAAACAGCTTTAATGGCGAAGAAGTGCGTGGCTATCACAAGCCTATTATGCTCGCAGGCGGTATCGGGAATATCCGTGCAGAACACGTGCAAAAAGGTGAAATCCCTGTGGGCGCAAAATTGATTGTACTTGGCGGGCCAGCAATGAATATTGGCTTAGGCGGTGGTGCGGCCTCTTCAATGGCATCAGGCAAATCGAAGGAAGATTTAGATTTTGCTTCCGTACAGCGTGATAATCCTGAGATGGAACGCCGTTGCCAAGAAGTGATCGATCGCTGTTGGCAAATGGGTAAAGATAACCCGATTTTGTTTATCCACGATGTAGGCGCAGGCGGTTTGTCTAACGCAATGCCAGAGTTAGTTCACGATGGGGGGCGTGGCGGACGCTTTGAATTGCGTGATATTTTATGTGATGAAAAAGGAATGTCGCCGTTGGAAATTTGGTGTAACGAATCGCAAGAACGTTATGTGCTTGCTGTTGCACCAGATAAATTAGCGTTATTTGAGCAACTTTGTCAGCGTGAACGTGCGCCATTTGCCGTGATTGGTGAAGCGACAGAACAAGCACACCTTACCTTACACGATGATCATTTCCATAATGAGCCGATTGATTTACCAATGAATGTATTGCTTGGTAAAACACCAAAAATGACGCGCGATGTTGCCTCTAAACACGTGCATAATCCACCACTAGATCACTCAAATATTGAGTTAAAAGAAGCGTTACACCGCGTATTACGTTTGCCTGTGGTGGCAGAGAAAACCTTCCTAATTACCATTGGTGATCGCTCCGTAACGGGTATGGTAGCGCGCGATCAAATGGTTGGTCCTTGGCAAATCCCCGTAGCAGACTGCGCAGTCACGACGACGGCATTAGATAGCTATCACGGTGAAGTAATGGCAATGGGTGAACGCGCCCCTGTGGCATTGTTAGATTTCGCTACTTCTGCGCGTTTAGCCGTAGCAGAAAGCCTCACCAATATTGCCGCAACGGATATTGGCGATATTAAACGCATTAAACTTTCTGCTAACTGGATGTCTGCCGCAGGGCATACGGGCGAAGATGCAGGGCTTTATGAAGCCGTCAAAGCCGTAGGGGAAGAACTTTGCCCGCAATTGGGCTTGACCATTCCCGTGGGGAAAGATTCAATGTCAATGAAAACTACTTGGCAGGAAAATGGTGAACAAAAATCCGTCACCGCCCCCCTTTCTTTAGTGATCAGTGCGTTTGCTCGGGTGGAGGATGTACGCAAAACCGTCACCCCACAATTACGCACCGACAAAGGCAGCAGCCGTTTATTCTTGATTGATTTAGGCGAAGGGAAAAATCGCTTAGGCGCAACCGCATTGGCACAGGTTTATAAACAATTAGGTGATAAGCCAGCGGATGTGGTGAATGTGGAAAGCCTGAAAGGCTTCTTCAATGCAATGCAACAACTTGTGAATGAACAAAAATTGCTGGCTTACCACGATCGTTCAGACGGCGGCTTGATTATCACCCTTGCCGAAATGGCGTTTGCAGGGCATTGTGGCGTATCCGTAGATATTAGCGCGTTAGGTGATAACGATCTTGCCGTATTGTTTAATGAAGAATTAGGCGCGGTGATCCAAGTGAAAGACAGTGATTTGCCCGCTGTTCGTCAGGCTTTCGAGCAAAATGGTGTACTGTATCTACTGAAAGAACTTGGCACGGTAAACGCAAACAATCAATTTGAAATCACGCGTGGCACGAAAGTGTTATTGAAAGAAACCCGTTCTGAATTGCGTGGCATTTGGGCAGAATTGACCCACAAAATGCAGGCATTGCGTGATAATCCAGAATGTGCCGAGCAAGAATTTGCCGCGAAGAAAAATCCAAATGACAAAGGCTTCTCCGTGTCTTTAACTTATGATGTGAATGAAGACATTGCGGCACCTTATATCGCCAAAGGTGTACGTCCACGCATTGCCATTTTACGTGAGCAAGGCGTAAACAGCCATTATGAAATGGCCGCCGCCTTTGACCGTGCAGGCTTTGATGCCATTGATGTGCATATGAGTGATTTGCAACATCAACGCCATCATTTGAAAGACTTCCAAGCGCTTGTGGCTTGTGGTGGCTTCTCTTACGGTGATGTGTTAGGCGCAGGCGGTGGCTGGGCAAAATCTATTCTATTTAACACCGCACTTCGCGATCAATTTGCCACTTTCTTTGCTCGTGAAAATACCCTTGCACTCGGGGTATGTAATGGTTGCCAAATGCTCGCTAACTTAGCTGAAATTATCCCGGGAACAGAAGCGTGGCCACGTTTTGTGCGTAACCAATCGGAACGTTTTGAAGCGCGCGTCGCAATGGTTCGCATCAATGAGACGGCTTCACTGTGGTTTAACGGAATGGCTGGTTCTCATATGCCAATCGCGGTTTCTCACGGTGAGGGACGTGTAGAGTTCAAAAATGATCAGCAACTTGCTATGTTGCGTGAACAAAATTTGATTATTGCACAATATATTGATAATGATCTCAGCCCAACCACCCAATACCCCGCCAACCCAAATGGTTCCGTGGATGGTATTACCGCACTCACCAACCGCAATGGACGTGTCGCCATTATGATGCCACACCCAGAACGAGTTTACCGCGCAGTTTCCAATTCGTGGTATCCTGAAGATTGGACAGAAGACGGTGCGTGGATGCGATTATTCAGAAACGCAAGAGTCGCGTTAAAATAAGAAAGCATAGGAAAAAACAAAGTGCGGTGATTTTTCACCGCACTTTTTCTTATCAGGAAAAAGATCATTTCTAAAATGCCGATTGTTTTGGAGGAGGGGGGAGATTTATAATTGGCGAAAATTTCCCCTAATGTATTGAGGTTATAATAATGAACATTTCGCTGATTATTGGCAGTTTAAGCAAACAATCTATTAATCGAAGTATTGCAAATTATATCGTTGCTCAGTTTCCAGCTGAGGTAAAGGTGCAGGAAGTACGCATTGATGATTTGCCTCTTTACACACAAGATCGCGATAAGGAAAGCGTGGCAGAATATGATCGCGTGCGTGAGCAAATTAAAATGGCTGATGCAGTACTCATTGTTAGCCCTGAACATAATCGCGCAATACCTGCAGCCACGAAAAATATCATTGATATTGCTTCTCGTCCTTATGGACAAAATTTATGGCAAGGTAAGAAAGTGGCTATTGTTACTGCCTCACCGAGCGCTTATGGCGGGATTAATGCGGGTCTGCAAATTCGTCAAAGTTTACAAAGTATTGGTGCGAATGTGCTGATTTCTCCAGAAGTTTTTCTTAGCCGTGCGACGCAAGCGCTTAATGAACAAGGGGAAGTAGCAGATGAACGCACCGCGGGTTTTTTAAGTAAGTTTGCACAAACTTTTATTCAATGGGCAAAAGCATAAGGTAATAAACTAAAACATAAGGAACAAAAATGAGCGTAGATAAATTAAATGCAATAACCAAAGATGTCGGTGGCATTCCTGTGGCGCGTTTGTTACCACAAGCGGGTAAGCGTACCATTGGGGCGTGGTGTTTTCTTGATCACGCAGGGCCATCAGAATTTACCGATAATAATGCGGGCTTGCAAGTCGGTGCGCATCCACACACCAATTTACAGACGTTTACGTGGATGCTTGAAGGGGAAGTTTGGCATCAAGATAGCCTTGGTTATCGTCAATTAATTAAGCCCAAACAAGTGAATTTAATGACTGCTGGCACTGGTAGCCAGCGTGGCATTAGCCATACGGAACAAACCCCTGAAGGCGTGCATCAACTTCACGCGGTACAGCTTTGGATTGCGCTTCCAATGGATCAAGAGATTGAGCCAAATTTTCAACATTATCCTCAATTGCCTGAATGGCAGGAAAATGGCGTAAATTACATTTTGACCACCGGTAGCTATCAAGGCAGAACCGCACCAACACAGCAATATAGCCCATTAGTTGGCGTAGATATTCAATTTCAACAGTCCCAAACAGTGCGTATAGAACAGCAACCAAACTTTGAATATGGCGTTCTGGTACTGAAAGGCAACGTGGAGATTGAAGGGCAAATTTACCAACAAGATCAACTGGTTAGTTTAACGGATTGCCAAACCCACGAATTTAACATCAAAGGGGAGGCGGGCAGCCATATTATGTTACTCGGGGGAGAACCGCTCGCACATAAAACCTTAGTGTGGTGGAATTTTGTCGCAGATAGTCAAGCGGCTTTGCGTCAAGCTGTGGAGGATTGGAATAATGGGCATTCGCGTTTTGGACATATCGATCTGGAAGGTACGCGCTTACGCCGCTTAATTGCGCCTGAAATGCCTGCCAAATTAGTGGAATAAACGAACGTTACGCTTAAGCCCTTTGTAAAAAGGGCTTTCTTTTACAATAAAAAGTTGCGAAAAAAGCACCGCACTTTTCTATTTTAGTTTCTCCCACAATTAGGCTTCCACAAAAGCTAAAGCCTGTTCCACGATTTCAATGCCTGCCCCTGTTTTATGGGCGTTTTCGCTGAGATGTCTGCGCCATTGACGAGCGCCTTTGCAATGTTGGAATGCGCCAAGCATATGGCGGGTGATGTGATTAAGATGAACGCCTTGCGCAAGTTGTTGTTCGATATAGGGGAACATTTTTTCCACTGCCTCTTTTGGATGAATAATGGGGCATTGCGGATCAAACAAGGCGTGGTCAATATAGCCTAATAAACTCGGGTTTTGATAAGCTTCACGCCCAACCATTACGCCATCCACATAACGCAGATGTTGTTGCATTTCTTCAATGGTTTTAATCCCGCCGTTAATGCTGATTAAAAGTTGTGGAAAATCCCGTTTTAGCTGATAAACACGCTCATAATCAAGGGGCGGAATTTCACGATTTTCCTTCGGGCTTAATCCATTGAGCCACGCTTTGCGTGCGTGGACGATCAATTCTTGACAGCCTGCTTGCATCACTTTCTGCACGAAATCACAGAGAAATTCATAGCTATCAAGATCATCAATGCCAATACGGGTTTTTACCGTGACAGGAATATCCACCACAGACTGCATACGCTGCACACAATCTGCGACTAAATCTGCTTTCGCCATCAGGCAAGCACCAAACATTCCGTTTTGCACGCGATCAGACGGGCAGCCCACGTTTAAATTAATTTCTTGATAACCACGCTCAGCGGCAAGTTTTGCACAATGTTGTAATTGTTCGGGATCACTCCCGCCAAGTTGAAGTGCCACAGGGTTTTCTGCCAGATCAAATTCCAAATGATCGTACTTGGCGTGAATAATTGCACCTGTGGTGATCATTTCCGTATAAAGCAATGCGTGCTGACTGAATTGGCGATGGAAATAACGGCAATGGCGCGTTGTCCAATCAAGCATTGGGGCAACAGAAAATCGCCCACGATAAAAGTGCGGTGTGTTTTTTGTTGATTTTTGTTGGGTCATTATTTGTTTTCTTCTTGTACGGATTTTGGCTGTTCTTGTTGCTTTAACTCAGCTTGTTTTGCCTGCTCTTGAATACGCTGGCGGAAACGCCCTGCGGCAAAATGATAGAACGGTTTCGCATTAAACTGGCGTGAAATGATAGAAGCGATAAGACTACAAATCAAGAGCCAAAATAGCACGGGTTCACTGGATGTCATTTCCATTACTACCACGCTTGCTGTAACAGGGGATTGTGTTGCTCCAGCTAAGAACGCCGCCATACATAATAAAACCAGTAAACGTTGATCTACAATGCCTCCTGTAAGCGACCAGATTTGTGCGCCAATGCCCGCTCCCGTGGTTAATGATGGGGTGAAAATCCCCCCAGCCGTGCCTGTCCAATAAGTTGCAACGGTGGCGAATAGTTTACTTATGCCTACTTCGCTCCCCATTTCGACACCACTCAATGCTTGAGTAACCACTTCATAGCCTGTGCCATAAGTTTGTCCGTGGGTGAATGTGCCAAGCCCCGCAAGGATTAAGCCTAAAATAAAGGCGGTATAAATAGGGTGACGGCGAATCCACCCGCGAATTTTAGCTGGTGCAGTGCCAGCCACCCCTTTAGCTAATAAGCGAGCAAAAATACCGCCTAAAATGCCACTTACTATGCCACATAATGCAACCCATAAGAACATATAAGGCACGGAAGTTTCACCTTGATAATTCGGAAAATAGGGGTTATTGCCCTCAATGGCGACCAAAATAAACCCTGCGGTGAGTACCCCAAGTAGCACACGGCGTTCCCAACGGAGCAAAATGCCACGCCCTAATTCTTCAATCGCAAAAATCACCCCAGCCAGAGGGGCATTAAATGCTGCTGCCAGTCCACCTGCTGCACCCGTTGCCATTAATTCATTGGCATTTAAGCCTTTAAATGCCAAACCGTGGCGACGACACACGTTGCCCCACGCATACATTACCGCTGCGCCCACTTGTACAGAAGGCCCTTCGCGCCCCACTGATGCACCAAATAACATCGCTAAAAAGGTGAGCGGGATTTTCCACAGCGTTTGTCCAAAGGCAATGAGCTTACTTTTATTGGCGCTATACGGCATATCAATTGAAGCGATCACTTGTGGAATGCCACTGCCCGAAACATAAGGGGTGTATTTAGCGGTAAACCACGCCAAAAAAGCCAGTCCTAAAGGCAGCACAATCCATACTGCATAAGGATATTTGGCACTCCAGTGGGCATTCCAATGTAAGGCTAAATCGGCAAATTTGGCAAAGCCAAGGGAGAATAAGGATACCAACGCTGCACCGATTAACAGACAGGAAAATTCAATGGTTTTACGCGAAATGCGATAGCTTTGGCGTAATTTTCGATGAATAAAATGACGAATTTTTTGAGTAAATCGCATTAACATTTTAGCTAGCAGAGATGAAAATGAATTGAGGGAAATTATAGCAATATTTTCTTATGCAAAATATACCAAGGATCAATAAGATGAAAAATTGCTAAAAAAACACCGCACTTAGTTTCTCGTGCGGTGTGATTTCATTCGGAATTAAGCCTGATCACCAAGCAATACACTTTCTAACGCAATTTCAATCATTTCATTGAAAGTCAGTTGGCGTTCTTCCGCGCTCGTTTGCTCGTGGGTACGGATATGGTCTGATACCGTACAAATGGTTAGGGCTTTTGCGCCAAATTCTGCCGCAACACCGTAGATGCCCGCTGCTTCCATTTCTACGCCTAAAATGCCGTATTTTTCCATCACATCAAACATTTCAACATCAGGGGTATAGAAAAGATCAGCCGAATAAAGGTTACCCACACGCACGTTGATACCTTTATTTTTTGCTGCTTGTACGGCAGCTTGGGTCATTTCAAAGTCGGCAATGGCAGCAAAGTCATTATCTTTAAAACGAATACGATTGACTTTTGAATCGGTACAAGCACCTAATCCAATAATCACATCGCGTAGTTTCACATCAGCGCGTACTGCACCGCACGACCCGACGCGGATAATTTTTTTCACACCATAATCGGTAATTAATTCTTTGGCGTAAATGGAACAAGAGGGAATTCCCATTCCGTGTCCCATTACCGAAATTTTTCGCCCTTTGTAAGTGCCTGTGTAGCCTAACATATTACGCACATTGGTAACTTCTTTGGCATCTTCCAAGAAGGTTTCCGCAATGTATTTGGCACGCAATGGATCGCCGGGCATTAATACTACATCAGCAAAAGCACCTGCTGGGGCGTTGATATGTGGAGTCATAATAAAGTCCTCTTCTATTGATTAATCTTGGTTGTTGAAATTAAGGATTGATTTACCGTAATCCATTGGTGATAAGCCAAAATAGTCGGCAATAGTTTGCCCTACATCAGCAAAGGTTTCACGTTTGCCTAAAAAGGCTTTTGGTACTTGTGATCCGTAAAGCAACACTGGAATATGCTCACGAGTATGATCCGTGCCGTGCCAAGTTGGATCGCAACCGTGGTCGGCAGTGAAAATAAGCAAATCACCTTCATTCATTAAGGCTAATAGTTCTGGGATACGGCTGTCGAAATATTCTAATGCAGCGGCATAACCTGCGACATCACGGCGGTGGCCAAAATCAGAATCAAAGTTTACAAAGTTAGTGAAAACAATGGCATTTTCGCCCGCTCTTTTGACTTCTACAAGGGTTTTATCAAATAATTCTGCCAAGCCTGTGGCTTTGACTTTTTCGGTAATACCTGTATGAGCGTAAATATCAGCAATTTTGCCGATAGAAATCACATCCCCTTGTTTTTCTTCGACTAATTTTTGTAATACGGTTTTCGCGGGTGGCTCAATGGCATAGTCTTTACGGTTACCAGTACGAGAAAATTCGCCAGCTTTATTGCCAACAAACGGGCGAGCAATGACACGCCCAATGTTGTAATCGGCTAATTCTTCACGCACAATTTCGCATAATTCGTACAGCTTGTCTAAGCCGTAGGTTTCTTCGTGGCAGGCAATTTGGAAGACGGAATCTGCCGAGGTGTAGAAAATAGGTTTACCTGTTTTCATATGTTCTTCGCCCAGTTGATCTAAAATCACGGTACCGGATGAATGGCAGTTGCCAAGGTAACCTTCTAAGCCCGCACGTTCGACAATACGATCTAATAAAACCTGTGGAAAGCTGTTTTCGTGATCGGGAAAGTAGCCCCAATCGAATAATACTGGCACACCTGCGATTTCCCAATGCCCTGACGGGGTGTCTTTACCTGATGAAATTTCTTTCGCATAAGCATACCCACCAATCAGCGCGGGGCTTGGATTAAAACCGGCTGGCAATTCGCCGCAAGATTCTTTGGCGGCTAAGCCTAAGCCCAGTTTTTCAAAATTAGGCAAATGAAGTGAACCTTTGCGCCCGTTTTTGTCTTCCAGCCCTTCGGCGCAGCGTTGTGCAATATGACCTAAGGTATTTGCGCCTTTATCGCCAAATTTTTCCGCATCTTCACTTGAACCGATACCGAAAGAGTCTAACATCATTATAAATACGCGTTTCATTTTAAGCTCCTTAATCATTGAACTCTGTGTTTGGGCGACAGAATGTTTGCTTTATTTGGAAGCGGAAAATGCTCATTGCTTCCTTATTGGAGAGATCCTAATCCCCTTGTAACATAATGATAGCAAACGTTTTCTTTGCCTTAATATGACAACACCACGAACAATGTCGTGGCGTTATCGAAAAAATGTGATGAAATTTTACCGCACTTTACAGCGCCGCACCACTTAAACCGATAAATAAACCGGCTATGGTTGCACTCATCAGATTAGCTAATGAACCTGCAATTACCGCTTTAATACCAAGACGTGCAATATCACCACGGCGACTTGGTGCCATTCCGCCTAAGCCTCCAATTAAGATCGCGATAGAACTGAAATTTGCAAAACCACAAAGGGCGAAGGTAATAATTGCTTTTGTTTTATCGCTTAATTGTACCGCTGCATCCGCTGCAAGGTAAGGGGCAAATTCTAAGTAGCCAACAAATTCGTTCACCGCTAATTTAATCCCGATCATTTGACCTGCAATGCCCGCTTCGTTCCAAGGTACACCGATCACCCAAGCTAATGGGCGGAAAATCCAACCTAAAATTAAGCCAAGAGAAAGTTCTGGCATACCGAACCATTCGCCAATGCCACCTAATAAGCCATTTACTAAGGCAATTAATGCAACGAATGCAATTAACATCGCGCCGACATTCATTGCTAATTGCATACCAGATGACGCCCCTGCTGCGGCAGCATCAAGGATATTTGATGGTTGTTCTAAATCAACTTTTTCAATGTCATCATTGAATTTTTCTGTTTGAGGCACGATTAATTTTGCAAACAATAAGCCAGCAGGTGCCGCCATAAAGGATGCAGCGATTAAGTATGGCAATGGTACGCCTAAGCCGGCATAACCAGCTAATACTGAACCTGCGATAGACGCCAATCCACCACACATCACGGCAAATAATTCTGATTCAGTCATTTTACTGATATAGGGTTTGACGACGAGAGGCGCTTCCGTTTGTCCAACAAAGATGTTTGCGGCAGCAGACATTGATTCCGCTTTGGAAGTGCCTAATGCTTTTTGTAAGCCACCACCAATAATTTTAATAATCCACTGCATTACGCCAATGTAATAAAGTAAGGAAATCAACGCAGAGAAGAACACAATAATCGGTAACACACGAATAGCAAAAATAAATCCGTCATTACCAAAAGCTTTAAATGACGCATCAGTTGCTAAACCACCGAAGACAAATTTAACCCCTTCATTCCCGTAATTTATCACTTTGCTTACGCCATTGGATAAGGCAAGCAAAATATCACGTCCAACTGGCACATAAAGAATAAATGCACCAATCAGAATTTGAATTAACAACGCCCCACCGACTGTGCGCAAACTAATTGCACGGCGATTACTTGATAACAGAACGGCAATAGCAAGAAGTACAACAATGCCCAGCACACTTATTAAGCTACTCATATTAGAATTTCCTTAAATGTAAAATTGAGATAAAAACGCAAACGCATTTTACTGTTTTTTGTAACGAAATGCTTGCAAAAATGTACAAAAATGTGAAGGCAAGCGATTGCTTTGCGGTAAAAATGCACAATTTCTTAAACGTTTTAGCTATATGTTATAGAGATTAAGCAGTTGGGATTTAGGTAAATTTCCTTTATCATCATATCTCAAAGTGCGGTGCAAATTTACGATCAATTTATCTATGAAAAATCAATTTAACGTGCTTCCTCACACACCTTGGACAGCAAAAAAACATTGGTCAATTGAGTATCATTCCCTAGTAATGTTGATTATTTCTTTAACTATTTTAGGTATGGGGGAAGGCTTACTTTTACTGGCAAATTTAGGTTCAGCCCCTTGGACTGTGCTTTCGCAAGGGGTGGCATTACAAGCGGGCTTTAATGTTGGTTGGGCCTCACTTATTATCAGTGCCATTGTTATGCTGATGTGGTTTCCACTTAAACTTCGTGCAGGTTTAGGAACGGTGTTAAATACCTTATTGGTTGCCTTGTCTTTAGGTATCACGGTGGACTTTATTTCCGTTCCTCACTCTATGCTACTTCGCTTTACTTATGCCTTACTAGGTATTCTCTTATTTGGCGTAGCTTCCGCATTTTATCTCACTTGTCATCAAGGGGCAGGCCCTCGTGATGGGCTAATGGTTGGCTTATGTCAGCGATGGCATTGCAAAGTAGGCATAGTCAGAACCCTAATAGAGATTACTGTTTGTGCTATCGGCTTTTGTCTTGGGGGAACGGTGGGAATTGGAACGTTACTCTTTGCATTTAGTATCGGCTGGATTGTGCAATTAACATTAAATACCATTGGTTATTGTCTTAGGTTAAAAAAATAGTGCGGTACTTTTTTGAATACTTTTTCTTTTGTGAGAAGATCTATTACACTTAGCAAAAAAGTAATTGAATAAGGATGAAATTATGCCAACAATCAGCGTTGCAATGATTATAAAAAATGAACAGCAAGATCTTGCACAATGTTTAGAAAGCGTGAAAGATTGGGTGGATGAGATTGTCATTTTAGACTCAGGTAGCACCGATAAGAGCAAGGAAATCGCGCTGCAATATGGGGCTAAATTCTATGAGAATCGCGATTGGCAAGGCTTCGGCAAACAACGCCAACTGGCACAGCAATACGTAACCTCTGATTATGTGTTATGGTTAGATGCTGATGAGCGTGTTACAGATGAGCTGAAACAACAAATTCAGCAAGCTGTGGAGAAAAATTTGCCTAATGTGGTGTACGATATTCCACGTATCAGCGAAGTTTTCGGGCGTTTAATTCGTCATTCAGGCTGGTATCCCGATTATGTTGTGCGATTGTATCAAACCCAGTATGCTGGTTATAACGATGCCTTGGTTCACGAAAAAGTGATCTACCCAGAAAATACGACAGTGCAAAAACTAACGGGAAATTTGCTTCATTATCCTTATAAAAATTTACATCATTATCTGGTTAAATCAGCCAATTATGCCAGCGCGTGGGCAGAACAACGGGCAAAACAAGGGAAAAAAGCCACATTATTTCAAGGTATTACCCACGCAATCGGGTGTTTTGTCAAAATGTATTTCGTAAAAGCCGGTTTTTTAGACGGCAAACAGGGATTTTTATTGGCAGTGCTTTCGGCATTTTCTGTTTTTTCCAAATATGCTCAACTATGGTCAAAAAATATCTCTTCCCTAAATAATGATTAAAGGTGATTATATGAATAATGTTAAACCGGCGATTTTATTTATTAATATGGCAAAAGGCTTTGGCGGCGGGGAATTCCAAACCGAGCAATTAATGTTAATGTTGCCTGACTACCAAGTTTACTTTTTTGGAAAAAAGAAGGGTAAATTTATCCAGAAATTAAGAGCACACAAAAATATTACTATTTTGAATTTTTTTCAGCTTATTAAACTTGTACTTAGTAAAAAAGCACTGATTATTCATGCTCAAGATGGTAGAGGTGCGCACATTGCAGGTTTTCTTAAATTGATTTCAGGTAAGCCTGTTGTAATAACAAGACATGTTGCATTTCCATTTAAACATAAATCGTCCACAAGATCTTATAAAAATGCTGATGTTTTAGTCGGTGTTAGCGAACAAGTCAGCCATAACTTAAAAGCGTTGAACAATAATGTTAAAACAATTTATGGCTGTATAAAGCCTTTATTAGAGAATAATGAATTTGAGCAAACGTTTTTTTCAGAAAAAAAAGGGAAATTATCTATCACTCATATTGGTAATTTACAAAAAGTGAAAAATTTTGAATTAACGATTGAGCTAGCAAAAAGTTTGCCTGAAATATTATTTTATATCGTTGGTTCAGGTGAATTAGAACAAGCCTTAAAAGAACAAGCAAAAGATTCAAATAACATTATTTTTATCCCTTTTACACCTTATATTGGTTCTGTATTTAAGCATATCAATTTGCAAATTATTCCTTCTCATTCTGAAGGTTTGGGGGCAGTAATATTAGAAGGGTACCAATATGGCGTTCCTGCACTAGCAAATTCTGTTGGTGGCATACCTGATATCATTGCAAATAACAAGACAGGCTATTTAATCAAACATAATACAATAGAATCTTATCAGTACGTTTTAACAGAATTACTTAATGCTCCAGAAAAACTTATTGAGCTAAAAGAGAATATCAAGATGTATATGCAACATAATGATTTTTCAGCACAAAATATGGCAAGGCAGTATGTTGAAATTTATCGCGTTCTCTTAAAAGAGAAATCCTAGTCATTGCCGGCTATACAACAGCGAATATTTGTTGCCTTTTTAGCGAGAAAGAGTATAATCCACAGGCTTTTTGTCTATATATACAGAGAAAAAAGTAAGCATTCCCACTCCTTCGATGTGGGTTTTCTTTTTGTTTATTAAAATTAGAGGAAGGTTATGGTAACCATTCGTTTATCTCGTGGCGGAGCTAAAAAACGCCCATTTTATCAAATTGTTGTCGCTGACAGCCGTTGCCCTCGTGATGGTCGTTTTATTGAGCGTGTTGGCTTTTTTAACCCATTAGCAGCAGGTAAAGCTGAACGTTTACGCGTTAATTTAGAGCGTGTAAATGCTTGGGTTGAAAAAGGGGCGACATTATCTGATCGCGTTAGCTCTTTAGTAAAAGAAGCGCAAAAAGCTGCTTAATTGCAGATTTTTCAGATTAATAGGTGAATAAAATGACACAACAAAGAATCGAAGTAGTTGGGAAATTAGGTTCAACATACGGAATTCGTGGTTGGTTACGTATTTATTCATCAACAGAACAAGCTGAAAGCATTTTTGATTATCAGCCTTGGTTTTTAAAAATTAAAGGTCAATGGCAAGCAACAGAATTAGAGAGCTGGAAACATCATAATCACGAGCTTATTGTTAAATTAAAAGGTATCAATGATCGTGAAATGGCGCAAACCCTTGCAAATATTGAAATTGGTGTTGATTTAAGTGTATTCCCTCAGTTAGAAGAAGGGGATTATTATTGGCACGATTTAATTGGCTGTGATGTTGTAAATTTACAAGGTTACAAAATGGGTAAAGTGGCAGAAATGATGGAAACTGGTTCAAATGATGTCTTAGTTGTGCGAGCAAATAGCAAAGATGCTTTTGGTAAACAAGAACGGTTAATTCCGTTTTTGTATGGACAAGTAGTTAAAAGAGTAGATCTCACTACCAAGACTATTGATGTGGAGTGGGACGCTGGTTTCTAAACTCAGGCATACAGTGAGCTTTAGGTTGTAGCATTTCGAGCCTACAAATTAGGAAAATAACAATGTGGATTGGTCTTGTATCATTGTTCCCCGAAATGTTTAAAGCGATTACTGAGTATGGGGTAACAGGGCGAGCCGTAAAACAGAATCTCTTGCAAGTACAGTGTTGGAATCCACGGGATTTTACCACTGATAAACATCAAACCGTTGATGACCGCCCTTACGGCGGTGGGCCTGGAATGTTGATGATGGTGCAACCATTACGAGATGCAATCCACGCCGCTAAAACGGCCGCAGGAGAAGGGGTAAAGGTAATTTATCTTTCACCACAAGGTCGCAAGCTCGATCAAAATGGTGTAACAGAATTGGCAAAAAATCAAAAATTGATTTTAGTCTGTGGTCGTTACGAAGGCATTGATGAACGAGTGATTGAAACGGAGATTGACGAAGAATGGTCAATCGGTGATTACGTTTTAACGGGTGGTGAATTACCCGCAATGACATTAATTGATGCCGTTGCACGCTTTATTCCCGGTGTATTAGGCAAACAAGCCTCCGCACAAGAAGATTCTTTTGCGGAAGGATTGCTTGACTGTCCCCACTATACTCGCCCAGAGGTACTCGATGGAATGTCAGTACCTGCGGTGTTGATGTCAGGTAACCACGCAGAAATTCGCAAATGGCGATTAAAACAATCGTTATTACGAACGTGGTTAAGACGCCCTGAGCTATTGGAAAGCCTAGCTCTGACTGACGAACAACGAAAATTGCTGGCGCAAGTAAAACTTGAACAGCAAGCAAATAAAGTTGATTAGTTGATCGCGAAATGGCTTTGTCCAGTTTCGTGAAATCATCAGTTAATACTAGGATCTTAGAAGGATTACACAATGAGTAACATCATTAAACAAATTGAACAAGAACAATTAAAACAAAACGTACCTAGCTTCCGTCCGGGTGATACTTTAGAAGTTAAAGTATGGGTTGTTGAAGGTAGCAAACGTCGTCTGCAAGCATTCGAAGGCGTGGTTATTGCAATTCGTAACCGTGGCTTGCACAGCGCATTCACTTTACGTAAAGTGTCTAACGGTGTAGGTGTTGAGCGTGTATTCCAAACTCACTCACCTGTTGTAGAAAGCATCGCCGTTAAACGTAAAGGTGCGGTTCGTAAAGCGAAACTTTACTACTTACGTGAGCGTTCAGGTAAATCTGCACGTATTAAAGAGCGTCTTGGCGATTAATTTTCCAAGCAGAAATAAGAAAGGCTTGAGAGGCATTCTCAAGCCTTTTTGTTTATTATTTGTTTTTAAAGAGGTAATTCTTTTTTCAATGCCAGTGTAATTGCTAAGGTTTGCACTAAAGTCATTGTTGCACATTGTGAGCGAAAGCCACGCACTTGGGCTTCTTTAATGACAAAAGAGACATCACTAAAAGCGATCAGAGGACTAATTTGGCTATCCGTGATTGCGATCTGCTTTACGCCTTTATTTGCTGTGGTATGCATAATATCTACGGTTTCTTTCGCGTAAGGAGAGAAACTGATTGCAATGACAACATCACCCTCTTTAACTAAATTCAGTTGTTCATCAAACATTCCCCCTAAGCCATTAATTAAAAATGAACGGCAATCTAAGTGATGTAGGGCATAATCGAAATAGCTTGCTATGCTAAAGGAGCGTTTTAAGCCAATAATGAAAATATTATTCGCATTGTTTAGAATTTCCACTGCGCGTTGTATTTCTTGTTCAGAAGTTTGGTTAGCTAGTTGCTGTAAAGCTTGATGATTTGCTTGAGTAAAAATATTTAAAATATCCACCCCACTTTCCCGATTGGCCTGTTCTGGTTCAAGCTGACGAAAAAGTTGTAAGCGCTCAGTGTAATTTGCTGTTTCTTCCATTAGGTTTTCACGGAAGATTTGTTTCATTTCATTAAACCCGCTGAATCCAAAAGCATTAGCAAAGCGAATTAGAGTGGAAGGCGGTACATTGGCTCGTTCAGAAATGGTGGCTACTGTATCAAATACCACACTATTACTATTATCTAGCACATATTGTGCCACTTGCTTTAAGCGCTTACTTAAGTTGTCATAACGCGCACGGATTTCATTTTGTAATTGGACTAATTGAGAGTTATTTTGCATTCTACTTTCCTAACGAAATAAACATTTTATAACTTAATTAATGATAGCAAACATTTCATCTGAACAGAAAATGTTCTTTGATAAATTTTAAGGTTTCGTTGCAGTTTTATCATAAATAGAGAAAATCTTTGTGATCTACTTCTCAAATATTAATTTCATAAAATGACATTTTTGAAATATATGTTTTAATTTGACTATAATTTTATGAGTTAAGCATTTTGTGATTTCATCATCACTAAGGAAAAGCACAATGAAAACGACTGAAAAAACCTTAGATCTTATTTGTCTTGGACGTGTGGCAGTAGATTTGTATGCTCAACAAATTGGCTGTCGTTTGGAAGACGTTACTTCTTTTGCGAAATATTTAGGCGGATCGTCAGGAAATGTTGCTTATGGTACAGCGGTACAAGGTATTAAATCCTCAATGCTGGCTCGTGTAGGTGATGAACATATGGGACGTTTCTTACGTGAAGAATTACAACGAGTTGGGGTGGATACGAGCCATCTTATTACCGACAAAGCGCGCTTAACTGCCTTAGTCATTTTAGGTATCAAAGATCAAGATACTTTCCCACTTATTTTTTATCGCGATAATTGTGCGGATATGGCAATTGATGCGAAGGATTTTGATGAAGCTTATATTGCTTCAGCGAAAGCGCTTGCGATTACAGGAACACATTTATCGCATCCTAACACCCGCCAAGCAGTATTGACTGCCTTAGAGTATGCTGGACGTAACGGCACAAAACGCTTGCTTGATATTGATTATCGTCCTGTTTTGTGGGGATTAACCTCTCTTGGTGATGGTGAAACTCGCTTTATTGATTCTGAAGCCGTGACTAAATCCCTGCAAGAAGTGTTACACCATTTTGACGTGTTAGTTGGCACCGAAGAAGAATTCCATATTGCCGGTGGCTCAACAGATACACTGACTGCATTAAAAAATGTGCGTAAGGTGAGTGATGCTACTCTTGTATGTAAACGTGGTGCATTAGGTTGCTCCGTGTTTGAAGGTGATATTCCTAATGATTTAGATGGGGGGATTAATGTTTACGGGGTTCGGGTTGAGGTATTGAATGTTTTAGGTGCAGGTGATGCCTTTATGTCAGGCTTATTACGTGGTTATATCAATGGAGAAAGCTGGGAGCAATGCTGCCGTTATGCTAATGCTTGCGGTGCATTAGTGGTTTCACGTCATGGTTGTGCGCCAGCAATGCCAACTAAAACAGAACTTGATGATTATCTTGCTCGAGCAGAAAGCGTGCCACGTCCTGACCTAGATTTACAACTAAATCATTTACATCGTGTCACCTCACGTAAAAAACAATGGAATGATCTCTGCATTTTTGCTTTTGATCATCGCAAACAACTTGTTGATATGGCACAAAAGTGTGGGGCTAATTTAGATAAAATTCCTGTGCTAAAAAAACTTCTCGTGCAAGCTGCTGAACAAACAGCTCAACAAGAAGGTATTTCCAACGGATATGCAGGTGTCCTCGCAGACACAACCTTTGGGCAAGCTGCACTCAATGAAATCACAGGGAAAGGCTGGTGGATAGGGCGACCAATTGAATTACCCTCTTCTCGCCCGCTACGTTTAGAGTACGGTGATCTCGGTAGCCAACTAATCAATTGGCCAGCAGAACACGTTGTTAAATGTCTTGTTTTCTATCATCCCGCAGATAATGCAGATTTACGCATAGAGCAAGACGAAATGCTCAAACAAGTTTATCAAACTTGTTGCCGTACAGGGCATGAGTTGTTGTTAGAAATTATTTTGCCTGTAGATATGGAACAAAACGAACATTATTATGCAGAAATGATTAAGCACTTCTATGCCATTGGCATTAAGCCAGATTGGTGGAAATTACCCGGTGTATCCTCACTGGCTTGGCAAGAGATCAGCAATACCATTGAACAAAGTGATCCTTATTGCCGTGGTATTCTTATTTTAGGATTGGATGCACCAGAAGAAACATTTGGACAGGTCTTTAAAGCCTCTGCTAATACACCATTAGTCAAAGGTTTTGCTGTGGGACGTACGATTTTTGGTCAGCCATCTTACCAATGGCTATCAGGAGAGCTTTCGGATGCGCAATTGGTTGAAGCTGTATCTGAACGTTATAGACGATTAATTCGATTATGGAAAAATCGTAAAAATTAACGACACTAGGTTTGCTTTCATAAACATTGTGAGCAAGTCAAACGGCTTGCTCATTTGTTTTAGACATTGGCTAAGTGCGGTTGTTTTTTACAAATTTTTCAGCGTACTTTATTTTTATTTTCTTTAATAGACCTTTCTTTCAGCATTTTTTTCACCCCAAGTTAAAAATACATTATACTTAACGCTAAGAATTACCTTGCATCTATAACTATTTGCATAATGACTAGCATAACGAAGAGAAATGCGATGACAAAACCTTTAAATATCATTTTTGCAGGTACGCCAGAATTTGCGGCACAACATTTGGCGGCCTTGTTGAATTCAGAACATAATGTAATTGCGGTTTACACCCAGCCAGATAAGCCTGCAGGACGTGGTAAGAAACTACAAGCCAGTGCGGTGAAACAGTTAGCGGAGCAGCATCAGATTCCCGTTTATCAACCTAAATCCTTACGCAAAGAAGAGGCGCAACACGCGCTCGCTGCGTTAAATGCCGATGTGATGGTCGTGGTGGCGTATGGGTTAATTTTGCCAAAAGCGGTTTTGGACGCACCAAGATTAGGCTGTTTGAATGTACACGGTTCCATTTTACCTCGTTGGCGTGGCGCTGCACCCATTCAACGCGCCATTTGGGCAGGCGATGCTCAGACTGGGATCACCATTATGCAGATGAATGAAGGCTTAGATACGGGGGATATGCTGCATAAAGTGTATTGCGATATTAGCGCTGAAGAAACCTCTTTGAGCCTTTATCATAAGCTGGAAAAAATTGCCCCAAATGCGTTGCTTGAGGTATTAAATGGTTTAGAGGCGGGACAATTTCAGCCAGAAGTGCAAGATGATGCCTTGGCTAACTATGCCGATAAACTGTCTAAACAAGAGGCTAAATTAGATTGGCAATGTTCCGCAGTACAGCTTGAGCGTTGTATTCGAGCCTTTAATCCTTGGCCGATCAGTTATTTTGTTACGACCGATAGTGATGGCAATGAACAGACCTTAAAGGTCTATCAAGCAACGGTGTTACCTCATCAGAATCAACCAGCTGGTACGATTTTACAGGCAGATAAAAATGGTATTCAAATTGCCACAGTCGATGGCGTGTTAAATCTTACTCAGCTTCAACCAGCGGGTAAAAAGCCAATGTCGGCACAAGATTTACTTAATGGCAGAGCAGATTGGTTCCCCGTAGGTAAGGTATTAGCATAATGAAGCAAACAAAACCTCAAGCAAAAATGCCTAAAAAAAGTACCGCACTTGCTGCAAAATCCCTTTCTGTGCGTGCCGTGTCGGCACAATATCTTTTGCAAGTGTTAGATAAAGGACAATCGCTTTCTACCTTACTTGCGGAAAAAAATCCTGTGCTGAAAGAACAGGATCTTCCCTTATTACAAGAAATTTGCTTTGGTGTATGCCGTGTGTTGCCCCGTCTAACGCAAATTATTCAGCAATTAGTGGATAAGCCGTTGAAAGGCAAAACTCGCCTTGTGCATTGTTTATTGCTAGTGGGCTTGTATCAACTTTTATATTTACGCACTCCCGATCACGCGGTAGTCGATGAAATGGTAAAGGCAACGCAAAGCCTGAAATTAGACAGTTTCAAAGGCTTGGTGAATGGCGTGCTACGCCGTTTCTTACGCGAACAGGCGAATATTCTAGAGAAAGTAGATAAACATTGGCAAACCTTGCACCCAGAATGGTTGGTGAATAAGCTGAAAGAAGCCTATCCAAATTGGCGAGAAATTATCGAAGCGAATAATCAAAAACCGCCAATGTGGTTAAGAGTGAATGTGCAACATAGCAATGTTGATGATTATCTCGCTTTATTACAAAAAGCAGACATTGACGCAGTGGCGGGAGAGCATCCGCAGTCTATTCGTTTAATACAGGCAAAAAATGTGGCACAGTTACCACACTTTATGGAAGGTTGGCTCACCGTGCAAGATTTGCACGCTCAATGGTCAGCGCGATTACTTGCCCCACAAAATGAGGAAGTGATTTTAGATGCTTGCGCCGCACCGGGAGGAAAAACCACCCACATTTTAGAACTTGCCCCGCAAGCCAATGTGATCGCATTGGATGTAGAACGACATCGTTTACAACGGGTGGAAGAAAATTTAGCGCGAATGGGACAAAAAGCGTTAGTGATTTGCGGTGATGCAAGCCAGCCAGAACAGTGGCTCAGTCAGATTCAGCAGCAATTCGGAGAAAGCGCGGTGCAATTTGACCGAATTTTGCTTGATGCCCCTTGCTCTGCAACAGGGGTTATTCGCCGCCACCCTGATATAAAATGGTTACGTAAAGAAAGTGATATCGCCCCTTTGGTCGCCTTACAAAAAGCCATTTTAACTGCCTTATGGCAACGTTTGAAACCTAACGGTGTGTTGCTTTATGCCACTTGTTCATTATTGCCAGAGGAAAACAGCGCGCAAATTACTGACTTTTTACAACACCACCCTGAGGCGGAATTAATGCCATTGCCATTCCCTGAGCAAACACAAGCTGGTCATCAATTTTTTCCACAAGAAAATGGTGGTGATGGCTTTTATTACGCAAAATTAGTGAAAAAAGCGGATTAAATTTTACAACGTGGTTATGATACGAAAATAAAAAGTGCGGTGTTTTTTACGCCATTTTTTCTCCTCACAGCGCCGACTTTTAGCTGATAAAACGGTAAGAAAAAACCGATGATTTCTCATCGGTTTCGTTTTTTTATCACGCTTTATTGTTGTCATTCTGCCTTTAAACGATGTAAAAAGGCTTTTGTGCGTTCGTGTTTTGGATTGGCAAATAATGCTTGTGGCGAACCTTGTTCAACAATGACGCCACCGTCCATTACCACAACCACATCCGCCACATCTAGGGCAAATTTGATTTCGTGCGTTACCACGACCATTGTCCAACCTTCGTTAGCGAGTGCTTTCATTGTGTTTAGCACATCTTGTACTAACTCCGGATCGAGTGCGGAAGTGGGTTCATCAAAGAGCATTAATTCAGGTTGAATCGCCAGTGCGCGAGCAATCCCAACACGTTGTTGCTGACCGCCTGAAAGTTGGTAAGGATAAAGATCTTTTTTGTCTAATAATCCCACTTTTTCCAATAAGGTTTCAGCTTCTTGACGAACGATTTTGGGATCGCGTTTTTGCACTTGCACAGGGCCTTCCATAATGTTTTCCAAGGCGGTTTTGTGCGGGAATAGGTTATATTGTTGGAACACCATTCCTGATTTACGGCGCAAAGGTAAAATCTGCTTATTGATATTGTTACTTGCAAAATCGACGGTGAGTGGATTTTCTTGGGTAAATTCAATCGTGCCTTGCTCTGGTAATTCTAAGGCATTCAAACAACGTAAGAAAGTCGTTTTGCCTGAACCTGAAGGCCCTAGAATGACCACCACTTCGCCTTTGTGAATATCAAGATCAATCCCTTTTAGTACAGGATTATGACCAAAGGTTTTATGAATATTGCGTACTTTAATCATCGCCTTCCCCTATCTTGCCACATAGCGATCTAAACGTTTTTCTACCCGCGCTTGAATGATGAACAGCACAAAACAGAAACACCAATATACCAACCCAGCCTCAATATACACCGGTAAGAAATCGTAAGAGGAATTGGCGATTTGCTGTGCTACACGGAACATCTCTGTTACAGTAACAACTGAAGCAAGCGATGTATCTTTAAACAAGCCAATAAAACTGTTACTCAACGGCGGAACGGCAACACGAAACGCTTGCGGGGCAATAATTCGACGGAAAGTCTGCATATAGGTCATACCAATAGTATAGCCTGCTTCCCATTGTCCTTTCGGCACGGATTGAATCGCTGCACGCACGGTTTCTGAACCATAAGCGCCAACATTAAGGGAAAACCCAATAATTGCGGCAGGAATCGGATCGATAAACACCCCCAATGCAGGTAAGCCATAAAATACGACTGAAATTTGCACCAACATTGGCGTACCGCGAATAATTGAAATATACACTTTGGCAATGGCAAGTAGAATACGATGTAAACACCCATTAACCGGTGTTACTCGTAGCAATGCCACGCCAATTGCAATGATCATTCCCAAAAAGAAAGAAACGACAGCAAGCGGTATTGAAACCAATACCGCTGCTTTAACCATTGGGAGAAACCCATTTATCACCAGCTCAGCACGCGCATCGGTCATAAAGGGTAAGGAAGCTAAGAAATTATTTAACACTGATATCCTTTCCAAAGAATTGTTCACCTAATTTTTTCAATGTGCCGTCATTGCGTAACTCAACAATTGCGGCATTGATTTTATCTAAGGCATCATTATTGCCTTTATTAGCCACAAACCCGGCACCCACTTTATCTTCTGATTCCCAGAATGGTTTTAAACCTGAATTTGGATTTTTCTTTAAATAATCCAACAGGGCTAAGGAATCATTAAAGGTAACATCTGCGCGTTTTTGCTGAATTAATAATAGTCCTTGTGCCATACCATCAATAGGTACAATTTGCGCACCATATTTCACCGCTAGCTCACCATAGTTTGAGCTAAGTGTTTGTGCCGCTTTTAAGCCTTTTACATCTTCAACTTTTTGAAGACGATTTTCATCCTGACGCGCTAATAGCATTGCCCCAGACCAGCTATAAGGTTCTGATTTATCAAAGGTGGCCTGACGTTCTGGTGTGGTTAATGCTACTTGGTTTGCCACTAAATCAAAGCGTCCACCTTTTAGGCCTGCAAGCATTGCGTCCCATTGGGTTTCTTTAAATTCTACGGTTACTCCCAATTTTTCTGCCACGGCACGGGTAACTTCCACATCATAGCCGGTTAATTTTCCGCTCGCATCGTGATAAGTGAAAGGGGCGTAAGTGCCTTCTGTACCAACTGTAATTGTCCCTTTATTGTTGATACGTTCAATCAAACTTTCTGCTGCAACAGCTTGAGTTGCAGTTGTGATAGCGAAAAGTGCGGTAGAAAAAAAGGCTAATTTTTTCAACATAATAGTCTCCTTTGAGTAGATTTCGTTAAGTGCTAGGCATTGTAAAAGAAACAGCGTGATTTACAAATAACTTAAAGGAATATGTTATAAAAAAGTTAAATATACTGAATTTCTTTAACTCGCTTCGTACTTCTAAGCTCACAGTTTACCCGCTCAATGCAATCGCTTTGAGCGGATCATTGAGATTAAATAATTCGTGAGAACTGCTGACGTCTGGCTTGTTGTCGTGAATAGGTATCAAAACATAAGCAAATATTACGAATGAGCAAATGTCCCACTGGCGAAACCTGTAAGCCTTGATTGCCTATTTCAATGAGCCCATCTTCCGCCAGAGGGGCAAGCAATTCCAGATCTTCTGCAAAATGAGTTTTGAAATCAATGCCATATTGCTGTTCAAAAGGGGCATAATCCAGTTTGAAATTACAAATCAGTTGTTTGATCACATCACGGCGTAAGCAATCTTCTTGGCTCATAACAAAGCCTTTGTGAAGTGCGGTGCTTTTTTGTTCAATATCTGCGTAATAATGTTTTAGCTCTTTTTGGTTTTGTGCATAAGTATCACCCAGCAGGCTAATTGCAGAAACGCCAAGCCCAAGCAAATCACATTCTTCTTGTGTGGTGTAACCTTGGAAATTTCGGTGTAGCACGCCATTTTGTTGGGCAATCGCTAGCTCATCATCTGGTTTGGCAAAATGATCCATTCCAATAAAGCGATAACCCGCCTGACCTAAGGTTTCAATGGTCTTTTGCAAAATAGTGAGTTTGGTCTCTGGTGCAGGTAGTTGATCCTCTTTGATTTTTGCCTGCCCTGCAAAGCGACTTGGTAAGTGCGCATAGTTAAACACGCTCAAACGATCGGGATTCAGTTCGATCACTTTTTGCAAGGTAAACATAAAACTTTCAACGTTCTGCAATGGTAGGCCATAAATCAAATCTAGATTGGTGGACTGAAAGCCTAAAGCGCGTGCGCGTTCTAACAAAGCGTGAATAAAGTCTTCATCTTGTTCACGGTTTACTGCTTTTTGCACTGCTTTATTGAAATCCTGTACACCCATACTAATTCGGTTAAAACCGATTTTGCGTAAGTGATCAAGGGTTTCCAATTCAATTTTGCGTGGATCCATTTCGATACTAATTTCTGCGTTATCACAAATCTCGAAATGTTCTCGCAACATTGCCATTAAACGGCTGGATTGTTGCTCAGTGAGATAGGTTGGTGTGCCACCACCCCAATGGACTTGGGTAACCTTGCGGTTGCGAAAAAGTGCGGCACGATTTTTAATTTCTTTTTCTAAATAATCGAGATAAATATCCGCTTTGTGCTGATGACGCGTAATGATTTTGTTACAAGCACAGAAATAGCATAATTTATGGCAAAACGGGATATGCACATAAAGGGAAAGCGGACGATCTGGGTAACGCCCTGCTGCCGCTTGAAAATCCTGTTCATTATAATGTTCATTAAATTCTAGCGCCGTTGGGTAAGAGGTGTAACGTGGCCCAGAATAGTTATATTTTTGAATTAACGCGGAATCCCACATAGTTCCAGACATTAATTTCCCCCTAAATATTTTCAATATCAAGCAATAATTGATTTAATTCCAACAAAATTTTTGGCTCTAACTTTGCCTCAGCACTTTCACGTGTGAGATCTAAACGCATACGCTCGTTCTTTTTTAACGCTTTCCGTGCTTGATGCGTTGGCATTTCCTTCACCACCTCATAAAGTTCTGCCATAGCAGGGTAAGCGGTGATTTTTAGCCCCAAAGGATCGAGTAACATTTTTAGCCGAATCGCCCCTTCAGACAAATTGCAATCACCATTTTGCATTGCCCGAGCGATAATCTCAATACTCTCTTTGAGGCGTTTTACACGAGCCAAACGCGCATTCTCTAACTGCTGTTTTTGTTGCTTTAAGGCACGCAACAATTTCACCGCATAAGCGGTTAATCCCACAATAATCAAAAGCCCGAGGGCAACTAAAAGGTAAATCCACATAAATTATTTAAACTGATTAATATCAATGGTTTCAAAAGTGCGGTATAAATTTTCCGCATTTTCTTCATCGTCGCGGATGCCAAGTTGATCCATAAGCTGTGCAATGCGATCTAAACATTCATCCACAAAGGCCTGATCTTGACGGCTTAAGGTTTTACCTGCTTCAAGCTCATCTAATAAGTCATTCAAGCATTCATTATTTTCAAGCTGTTCAAGTTCCACCATTGGATCAAGGACTTTCTGTTTTTCTACCGCAACGGGCGGAATGGTCATCCCTTTTTCAGGTTTATTGACGAACTCTACCACGAGTGGAATTTTCTTGCGGCTGCCTACACGAGGATCTAACTTCACTTGTTGTTGCAAGGCGTTATTTTCTTCTTGGCGGCTATGGCGAGAACCCGCGGCTAAGCCTTTATGTTTTTTCTTTCTTTTTTCCTCACGCGCTTTGGCATCTAATTCATAACGTGTTAGTTTGCGTCCACGTCCAGTTGGGACGTTTTGTGTTGGTTTATCCGCCTTGCGTGTTGGCATAATATCCGTAATACGGCGTGTTTTCTTTTGACGGGACATAATTTATCTCAAATAAAAATGAATAAGGGAGAATTGTAGCATTAAATCACCAATTCTCCGCATTATTTCTGTGATTGGTCATAATCAATTAAAATGGCACTTCTGCGGTAAAATTCATTATTTCGCCTGTTAAAGGATGGCGAATTTGTAAAGATTGCGCGTGCAAGCATAAACGTGGCGACATTGCTTTCGCTTGTGGATGCGCATAAAACTTATCGCCTAAAATGGGATGACCAAGAGCGAGCATATGTAACCTTAATTGGTGCGAACGCCCTGTAATGGGGGTAAGTTGCACCCTTGTGCTGTTATTGGGTAAGCGTGCTAAAACCTCAAAATTTGTTACCGCACTTTTACCTAGCTCAAAACAAATCTTCTGTCTTGGACGATTTTCCCAATCGCAAATCAGTGGCAAATTCACCGTGCCACTTTCCTGCTGTAAATGTCCCCATACTAAGGCTTGGTAAGATTTCTTCGGCTCACGCTCACGAAACTGGCGTTTGAGTTCTTTGTCCGCAAGTTTACTCATCGCAAACAACAAAATCCCACTGGTTGCCATATCAAGACGATGCGCAGGCTCGCAGAAACCATATTTTTCTTTCACCCGCGACATTGCACTGTCGTAATATTGCGGTTGATTTCCCGGTACGGAAAGCAAACCGCTCGGCTTATTGAGCAATAAAATATGGTTATCGTGATAAATCACCTCTAACCAAGGTTCACGTGGGGGACGGTAGTCAATTAATGCCATTATTTACTCTTATTACTGATAATCACACGCAGGCTATCCAAGCGCCAAGTTGCTTTTTGCAAATACTGCACAATTTGCTCTCGCTCTGCGCTGAGTGCGTCAATTTCATTTTGGCGAATCGTTTTATTCACTTGCTTTAACGCTTGCAAACGGGTTAATTCGCTATCCAAACGTTGTGTGGCTTTCTGCTCAGCTTGCTGAATAAATTCCTCAGCTTGTTGAGCCATTTTCCGATCGCCTGCTTTCAATAATTGTTCAATATTGGCGCGCAACATTTTGATCACCTTGCTCGCCATTTGTTTTGCCATAGGTTTAAGTTGTTTTTGTAACAACTCAAAGCCCACTTTTTCCGCGAGATTATTTCCTTTACCATCAATTAATAAGCGTACTGGCGTTGGTGGCAAGAAACGTGTGAGCTGTAATCCTCTTGGTGCTTGTGCTTCCACAATATAGATAAGTTCCAACCACATCGATCCCACTGGCAATTCATTATTGATGAACAATGATACGGCAGTTTTACCAATCTCGCCATCAGTAATCAAATCTATGCCATTGCGAATCATCGGGTGATCCCACGTGAGAAATTCAACTTCTTCGCGTGCTACCGCTAAATGACGATCAAAGGTAACAGTTACCCCCTCTTCTTTTAAGCCCGGAAAATCTGGTACGAGCATTGTGCCTGTTGGATGAATGACAATGCTTTTTTCACCTAAATCTTCCTGTTCCACGCCAATAATATCGAACAAATTCAAGGTGAAATTAATTAATTCGCTTGATCCATCTTGCGCGCCAATGGCATCTGCCAAGGCTTGGGCTTGTTCGCCCCCATTAGAGTTGATTTCCAATAGGCGATCGCGTCCTTGATCAAGCTGGGCTTTCAGTACATCACGTTCAAGGCGAGTTTGTGCAACAAATTCCTCAAAGTCCGCATTTTGTTCATTATGCTGTAAAAACGCTTGTAATTTTACACCGCACTTTTCAAATAACGTTGCCCCCATCGGACAGGTTTCTTCAAACGCATTTAACCCTTGATGATACCATTTCGCCAGTAGAACCTGCGGGCTATCGGCAAAACAAGGCGCATAAATCTCAATATCTTGAGTTTGTCCGATACGATCTAAGCGTCCAATGCATTGTTCCAACAAATCAGGATTATCCGGCAAATTAAACAGCACGAGATGATGAGCAAACTGGAAATTTCGCCCTTCTGATCCAATGCTGGAAGTCAGCAACACTTGCGCTCCTTCTTCCTGCTGAGCAAAATAGGCGGCAGCTTTATCCCGTTCCACAATCGACATATTTTGATGAAATACCGCACTGCGAATTGCCTCTTTTTCGCGTAATGCTTTTTCTAACTGAATAGCTGTATTGGCTTGATGACAAATCACCAACACTTTTTCTTCACGATAAGATTGTAAAAAATCAATCAACCATTCCACACGAGGATCAAAATCCCACCACGCGGCATCTGGATTCATTTTTTGGAAGATCTGCTCGGGATAAAATAAATCACTGGTTTTTACCTCACCTAGCATTTTCAACACACCAATCGCATTACGATATTGTTTTGGCATTGGCAAAGTGATTTCGTGATAATGACGCAATGGAAAGCCTTTCACCCCTTGACGCGTATTACGAAATAACACACGGCTTGTACCGTGGCGATCGAGTAAATTTTCTATCAGCGTTTGGCGTGCTTGTCCTTTTTTCTCGCAATGTTGAAGATCTGCCAATAATGGGTCTATGTCCTGATCGGAAAGCAATTCGGCTAAATGTTTTTCTTCTTGCGTGCTTAATGGCTGTTCACTCAGTAATCCTTTCACCGCTTCAGCCACCGGTTGATAACGCTGCTGTTCTTGCACAAAGGCGTCATAATCATAAAAGCGATCAGAATCGAGCAGTTTTAAGCGTGCAAAATGACTTGCTTGCCCTAGCTGTTCAGGCGTTGCGGTCAGCAATAACACGGCTGGAATATGGTTTGCCAGCTGTTCCACCATTTGATATGCCAAACTAGGAGCGTGTTCCGACCATTCAAGATGATGAGCTTCATCCACAATAAGCAAATCAAATTCTGCCTTCACAAGCTGCTCAGCACGTTTGGGCTTTTGAATGAGCCAATCTAGCGCACAAATAATCAAGGATTCTGTTTTAAACGGATTGGTTGCCACACCACCGTCAAGCCCATCAAAATCCGCACAACGTTCTTCATCAAAAAGTGAAAAATGTAAGTTAAAACGGCGTAGCATTTCTACTAGCCATTGATGTTGTAAGGTTTCTGGCACAATGATAAGTACTCTTTCTGCTCTTTCCGCAAAAAGTTGCTGTTGTAAAATCATTCCTGCTTCAATGGTTTTCCCTAACCCCACTTCATCAGCAAGTAATACGCGTGGTGCAATACGTTGCCCGACTTCTTGCGCAATATGAAGTTGATGTGGAATTAATCCACCACGAATCCCTCGCAAACCACGCAATGGCGATTGATATTGTGCTTGACGTTGTTGCAAGGCACGATAACGCAACACAAAATGCGAAACACGATCAATCTGCCCAGCAAATAAACGTTCTTGAGGCTTGCTAAAGGTAATTTGCGCACTGAGATCGGCTTCTTGCAATAGCGTTTCTTGCCCGTCTTCTTTTTGTACCAAATAAAATGCCAGTCCATTATGATCTAACACTTCAAGTACTTTTCCCTGCCAACCCTCTTTATGGCGAATTTCATCGCCTACGTTAAAAACCACCCGTACTAATGGGGCATTATCTAAGGCATAAATGCGAATTTCTTCGGCGGCAGGAAAATTGACCGTTACGGTACGATGATTAACTTCTGCAACCACACCCAAGCCCAGATCATTTTCACTTTCACTAATCCAACGCTGACCAACTACAAAGGACATAAAATTTTCTCTTATTATTACTCTTACTTAATTGCTAACGCTTTATAGGTAAAGCATTTCGCGAATATTCAACCATCAAAAAGGGCGGCTATTTTAACGATCTTGCCACAAAAAAGAAATGAAAATATATACAACAAAAATGTGATTAAAATCACGTAAAGCAAATGAAAATGTAGCTTATCCTTGACTTTAAAAAAGTGCGGTGTAAAAATCGCAAGGTTTTTATTTCACTTATTGAGGATAATACAATGCGCTTATCTCAAACGCTCAAAAATGAATTTTTTGGTGGCTGGAAACCCTTTGAAGTTGTCTGGCTTTTCTTGTTTATTGCGGCACAGGTTTATGCCTATGTGCAATCCCCTGTTTCGTGGTTAGAAGCGCTCGCGGGTATTTCAGGGATTTTATGCGTGGTCTTTGTCGGGAAAGGGAAAATCAGTAACTATTTCTTCGGCTTGATTTTTGCTTATAGCTATTTCTATGTGTCTTTAGACAATAAGTTTTATGGCGAAATGACCACCACGCTTTATGTTTATATTCCTGCGCAATTTATCGGTTATTTCTTATGGAAAGAAAATATGCGTAATAACGCAGAACAAAGTGAAACGGTAATTGCTAAATTTCTCACCTTAAAAGGCTGGACAACCCTCATCACCCTTGTGGTACTAGGTTCTGCTACCTTTATTAGTATTTTAAAAACCACTGATGGTAATTCAGTCGGCTTAGATGGTGTCACCACTGTACTTGTTATTGCCGCACAATTATTGATGGTTTTGCGTTATAGCGAACAGTGGATTTTATGGATTATTATCAACATTCTCTCTGTCATACTATGGGCAGAAACCCCCGCTATGTATTTAATGTACGGTGCTTACTTGCTTAATTCATTATATGGCTATTACAACTGGTCGAAACTTGCAAAAAATGCCTAAAAAAGACTGCACTTAACTTAAAAACGAAAAACTTGGCATAATAGCCAAGTTTTTTTATGTATTTAAGATGGTTAGGCAATTTCTTCTACATTAACCCAACGTTTTTCACGATAAGACTCTGCTATTGCATCAAGAACACGAGAAACCTTAAAGCCTTCTTTAAAATCAGGATACATTGGCTTATTATTTGCTATACCATTGATAAGATCTCGAATTTCCACTGTTTTTTGATCATTAAAACCAATACCATGCCCAGCACTTACACAGAAATGCTTATAATCAGGGTGAAGTGGGCCGGTAAGTAAAGTTTTAAAACCTTGTCGTGCTGGATCATCTGAGTGAAGATACAATTTTAGTTCAGCCATTCTTTCTTGCGTGTAGCTGATAGTCCCCTTAGTTCCGGTTATAACATAACTTAGTCCCATTTTACGTCCACAAGCAATGCGAGAAGTTTCAATCGTTCCCATACAACCGTTAGCAAAACGTACGATTGCTGCTGCTTGATCTTCATTTTCTACTGGAAGCTGTTCATTCAAATTTTGTGGATTTGGACGCATTTTGATTACAGTATCCATATCTCCAACTACACGTTGAATTTGGCTACCTACAAGATACTGTGACATTTGTATAATATGTGCCGCGAGATCACCTAGCGCACCCAGTCCTGCTTTTTCTCGAATACAATGCCAATCTCTTGGTGTATTGGGATCGGCGAGATAATCTTCATTATGTGTTCCATAAAAATGAATAATGTCCCCAATTTCTCCTCGCGCTATGATTTCTTTCGCAAGCTGAGTGGTTGGATTCTTAATATAATTAAATCCCACAAGGGTTTTTACCCCTGCTTTTTTTGCAGCTTGATACATTAATTTGGCATCTTCCGCAGTTAACGCAAGAGGTTTTTCTGAATAAATATGTTTACCTTGCTCAATCGCTGCTAAGGCAATTTCTTTATGTAGAAAGTTGGGGGTACAAATATCTACCACATCAATATCAGGATCTTGCACCACATCACGCCAATTTCCTGTAGATCGTTTAAAGCCAAAGGCTTTGGCTTTTTCGGCGGCTAACTCAGGCGTTATTTCAGCTAGATAATCACATTCTAATTCAGCATCTAGCGGGAAAACCGTTGGCGCTTGCGCATAAGCAATCGCATGACAACGCCCAATATATCCTGTACCAATTAATCCAATTCTTACTTTTTTCATTTCTTTTTCCTTATGCAAGAAAAAAAGAGATTCCCATCACAGAAATCTCTTTTATGTTTTTATTATAAGGTTGGCATACTAAATGCCGCTTGAGAGTCCATATTTTGTTCTGGCCAACGTGTCGTCACAGTTTTCATCTTAGTATAGAAACGCACGCCATCTGGACCATATACATTTAATGCGCCAAAAGCTGAACCTTTCCAACCACCAAAACAATGGAACGCCATCGGAACTGGAATTGGGATATTCACTCCAATCATTCCAGCTTGAACACGATATGAGAATTCTCGAGCCGCTGCACCGCTATTGGTGAAAATAGCAGCGCCATTACCAAACTGGTGATCATTGATTAAACGCATTGCATCTTCAAAGTTTTTCGCTCGAACAATACCTAGCACAGGGCCAAAAATTTCTTCTTTGTAAATAACCATATTCTCAGTAACGTGATCGAATAATGTACCTCCAATAAAGAAACCATCTTCATAACCTGCTGGTTTTTTATTACGTCCATCTACGACTAAAGTAGCACCTTCTTCCACACCTTTATCAATGTATTTCGTTACATTGTTGAGATGTTGCTGTGTAATAAGGGGGCCAAAATCCATTTCTTTTTCGCCCTCTGTTGGAATACCTGGTCCATAGCGTAAGGCTTCTACTTTTGGTTTGAGTGCTGCCACTAATTTATCCGCAGTGTCATCGTCAATGGTTACTGCAATTGGTAGTGCCATACAGCGTTCACCAGCCGCACCAAAAGCGGCGCCTAGTAAGGCATCTGCAGTAGCATTAATATCCACATCAGGCATCACTAAACCGTGATTTTTCGCAGCGCCAAGTGCTTGTACACGTTTACCGTGTTCAGAACCCACTTTATGGACATATTCTGCTGCTGTTGTCGATCCAACAAAACTCACTGCTTTAACACGTGGATCTCGCAATAAAATTTCATTATCGTGGCGATTCCCGTGAACGACATTAAACACACCATCTGGCAAACCTGCTTCTTTTAATAATTCAGCAAGACGAATAGAAAGTGAAGGATCAGTTTTCGCTGGTTTCAAAATAAAGGTATTACCACAAGCTAATGCCACGGGAAACATCCACATTGGCACCATTGCAGGAAAGTTAAATGGGGTAATACCAATACAAACGCCTAAAGGTTGCATTGTGGAATGAATATCAATACCTCGTCCTGCTTGCTCTGAAAACTCACCTTTTAGTAAATGTGGGATACCACAGGCAAATTCGACGACTTCTAAACCACGAGTTAATTCACCACAAGAATCAGAATAAACTTTACCATGCTCTTCAGTAATTAAACGAGCTAGAGAATCCCAATCACGCTGTAATAGTTCTTTAAACTTAAATAACACTCTCGCTCGACGTAGTGGCGAAGTCGCTGCCCATTCAGGGAAAGCTTTTTGTGCCACCTCAACAGCCTCCAATACTTCTGCTTCCGTACTCATATGCACTTGTCGAATTTGTTTTCCTGTTGCAGGGTTAAAAATTGGCCATACTTTTTCGCCCTTACTTTCAACCTGTTTTCCATTAATAAAGTTTAAAACGGTTTCCATTCTTTGCTCCTTAATCTAAAAGTGAAATGAATGATTCATCTGATTATGCTTGGCACAAAGTCAAGTGAGAATTAGATTAGAATAATGAAACAAATTTTTCAATTCATCTTGCGTAAAAATGAAATAATTATTTCATTTTTGTGATCTACGTTGGATATTTGACAATTTTTTCTAACAGTATTTCACCATCTGATCTATGATTTGGGCAAAATCTACCTAATAGTCTAAGATGAGAGGTTAATATGAGCTATCTATTATCAAAATCAGCCAAACAAAATCCTGCGCCTAATGGTCTAGTACAAAAAATAACACCTAAGAGTGCTAATTGGGAATATGTTGGGTTTGAATGTTATCACCTGCAACCTAATCAAAGTTTGAGCTTTGATACAGAAAATACTGAAGTATGTTTTGTAGTTTTAGCGGGGAAATGCACGATTTCGACAGCAGGACAAGTCTTTAAACATATTGGTAAGCGCCAATCCCCTTTCGAGCGTATTCCACCTTATTCTCTTTATGTCCCTCATCATCATCAAGTTGAAATCGAAGCTGAAAGTTATTTAGAATTAGCCGTTTGCCGCGCACCAAGTGAAGGTAATTTATCTGTACGTTTAATCACACCTGAAGACGTTGGTGTTGAGCAACGAGGATTTGGTAATAATAAACGCCTTGTGCATAATATTCTGCCAGAAACGGAATCCGCTGATGCCTTATTAGTTGTAGAAGTATTTACCGACGAAGGAAACACGAGTTCATTCCCGAGCCATAAACACGATCAAAAAGATAGTGAAGCCGAAACTTACCTAGAAGAAACCTATTACCACCGTTTTGAACCAGCTCAAGGATTTTGTTTGCAACGAGTTTATACTGATGATCGTAGCTTAGATGAATGTATGGCTGTTTATGATGGCGATGTTGTGCAAGTTCCAAAAGGTTATCATCCTGTTGCGACCATTGCGGGTTATAACAATTATTATCTCAATGTTATGGCAGGCCCTGTTCGTAAATGGCGGTTTACTTGGGAAACAGATCACCAATGGATCAATAGCCAGGAATATGCAGATAAATTTTCTAAATAGAAAAGATATCTTCTTGAAACTAAGTGTAGTGTAAATTTGGGAAGCAGATCAAAATTTACCATTTTTACACCGCACTTTTGTTTAGCTCTATTTTTAACACCTCTTTATCCCTATTAAATCAATAAAAATTATCGTTTAGCCAAATTTGCCTCAATACTGCTATGATTTGGGGAAATTAATCTCCTATATCACTCATTAAGGAAAAAAAATGACTGACAATTCAATCAAAAAATGCCCAGTTACCCATTTAACGACAGACTTTGGGGCGCCAGTGGTGGATAACCAAAATAGTTTAACGGCAGGACCACGTGGTCCACTTTTAGCTCAAGATATATGGTTACAAGAAAAATTGGCGAACTTCGTACGTGAAGTGATCCCAGAACGTCGTATGCACGCCAAAGGTTCTGGCGCATTCGGTACATTCACGGTCACCCACGATATTACTCAATATACCCGTGCAAAAATTTTTAGTGAAATTGGTAAGAAAACTGAAATGTTTGCACGCTTCACAACCGTAGCGGGTGAGCGTGGGGCGGCAGATGCAGAACGTGATATTCGTGGTTTTGCGCTGAAATTTTATACCGAAGAAGGAAATTGGGATATGGTAGGCAACAATACGCCTGTCTTCTTCTTACGCGATCCGCGCAAATTCCCAGATCTGAATAAAGCAGTAAAACGCGATCCTCGTACTAATATGCGTTCAGCAACGTATAACTGGGATTTCTGGACATTGTTACCAGAAGCACTTCATCAAGTCACCATTGTTATGAGCGATCGAGGTATCCCTGCCAGCTATCGCCATATGCACGGTTATGGTTCACACACTTATAGCTTTATTAATGCTGAAAATGAGCGCTTTTGGGTGAAATTCCACTTCCGCACACAGCAGGGCATTAAAAATCTTACTGATGCCGAAGCGGAAGCCATTATCGGTAAAGATCGAGAAAGCCACCAACGCGATTTATATGAAGCGATTGAGCGTGGTGATTTTCCAAAATGGACAATGTTTGTACAAATTATGCCAGAGCAAGATGCGGAAAAAGTGCCTTATCACCCTTTTGATCTTACCAAAGTATGGCCCAAAAAAGATTATCCATTAATTGAGGTGGGGGAATTTGAACTTAATCGTAATCCAGAAAACTTCTTTTTAGATGTAGAACAATCAGCGTTTGCACCAAGTAATTTAGTGCCGGGAATTAGTGTATCACCAGACCGTATGCTACAAGCGCGTTTATTCAACTATGCCGATGCACAACGTTATCGTTTAGGGGTAAACTATCAGCAAATCCCTGTTAATCGTGCGCGTTGTCCAGTACATAGCAACCATCGTGATGGGCAAGGACGTGTAGATGCAAACTATGGTAGTTTGCCACATTATGAACCAAATAGCTTTAGTCAATGGCAAGAGCAACCACAATACAAAGAACCGCCGTTGAAAATCACAGGGGATGCAGACTTTTGGAATTATCGTGAAGATGATGCAGATTACTTCAGCCAACCACGTGCATTGTTCCAATTAATGACTGCCGAACAAAAACAAGTGCTATTTGAAAACACTGCACGTGCCTTAGGTGATGCGCCAGATTTCATCAAACAGCGTCATATCGACAACTGCACCAAGTGTGAGCCAGCCTATGGCGCAGGTATTAAGAAAGCATTAGGTTGGGCATAATCCCTCATCAATAAAAGCAACCTTGCTCACTCTGCTCCTAGAAGTTGAAAAAATAATCAATGCTAGGAGCAGTGATCTGATCCCAAAAAGTTCCCATTCTTCTTGAAAGAATGGGATTTTCAGTTTAACTTTTAGACAGCAAAAGACCAACTTAAAACGTTGTGGAAATGGTGTAGGATTTAGGGCTTATCTGGTATAGCCCCTAACGTTTTGTATGTTTGCTTATATTTTCTATAACGTTGGTACTTATTTCTTCCACTTATTAATCATCATTCTCTTAAAGGAACAATCTAGTGGTCATATTGGAAAAGAAACAAGAATGAACATTTTTGAAATCAAATCCCTAATCCTTGACGAATAAGCTGTTCTTTTAATAATCCAAACTGATTTGTGGCGCGAAGGCCGATACCGCGGGCGAGTTTTTTTAGTGGATTGTTGCCGGCAAAGAGATCTTTTAAGCCTTGCATTGCGATGAGCATTTTTACTGCTTCTGTCTTACGTGTACGTTCGTAATAACGCAGGTTGCGATATTCACCGATGTCTAAACCTAATGCAACGTGTTTTTCAATTTCTTGGGCAAGCAGTAACGCATCTTGCAAGCCTAGGTTTACCCCTTGTCCTGCCAGTGGATGAATGGTGTGAGCCGCATCGCCAATTAAAGCGATACGCGGCTGCGCGAAGTTGCGTGCATAGCGCGCGGTGAGTGGAATCGCTTGGCGTTCGCTTTGACATTCGCATAGCCCAAGCTGATTATCAAAAGCAATGCTTAGCTGTTTGTTGAATTGTGCAGGATCGCAATCACGAAGTTGTTTAGCTTGCTCTGGCGGAAGGGACCACACAATAGAACAGAGATTTTCTTGATGTAACGGTAAGAATGCTAAAATGCTGTCGGGGGCAAAAATTTGTCTTGCGCAATGTTGGTGTGGCTCTGCGGTTTTGACGTTGCAGACTAACGCATATTGCCCGTAATCACGGAAAATAAGCGGAATATTGGCTTTTTGCCGCAGCCAAGAATTTGCTCCATCTGCGCCCACAACTAATTTTCCCACTAACATTTGCCCATCAGTTAAGGTAAGAATCGCGCTGCTTTCGTTAATACCGATATTCTGAGCCGTCTCGGTGAAAATCTCGATATTCTCTTGTGCGTCCACTTGTTGCCAAAGGCTATGCTGAATGATCGGATTTTCCACAATATGCCCAAGGTGAGAAATACCTAACCCTTTGGTATCAAATTCAATTTTGGCAAAGCTATCTTTTTCCCACACAGACATTTTATCGTAAGCCGTTGCGCGCGTCGTTTGAATGGTTTGCCACGCATTGAGTTCTTGCAGAAAATGCTCACTGGCAAGGTTCAAGGCGCTCACACGATAAGCGATATGCGTGGAAGAAAAATGCGGCGGATGAGATTCGATTAGGGCGATGCGTATTGCGGTATGTTTTAATTTGGCGGCAAGTGCCAGCCCCACCATTCCACCACCGATAATAATGAGATCAAAATTTTTCATTGTGCTAACCACCCTAATGTTGGTTTGATAAAGTGTTGTTTGAGTAAGTGAGATTGCGCCATTGCCATTAGCCCCAAATTTCGTCCAATTTGTAATGGCAATAATGTATTGGCAAAGAGCGAAACCAAGCCGTCCGTTAAGTTCATTAACTGCGTTTGATCCGCTTGGCGTGCTTTTTCATATTGCTTTAATAAGGCGTATGTGCCGAGATCTTGCCCTTGCATAAAGGCTTGGCTTAATAACTTGGCAAGGCAAATGACATCACGCATCCCCAGATTAAAGCCTTGTCCCGCAATGGGATGCAAGGTTTGTGCAGCATTACCGATCAGCGCAGTGCGGTGATGAATATGCTGGCTGGCTTGATATAACGCCAAAGGATACGCAAAACGCTTGCCGCATTGCTGCAATTTGCCGAGCCGCCAGCCGAAGTGTTGTTGCAAACGAGCAAGAAAGGCGTTGTCTGTTAGCCCCATTAAATATTGAGGATCTTTCACGCACCAGACTAAGGACATCAAATTATCCGTCATCGGTAATAATGCGAGCGGACCTTCCGCAGTGAAACGTTCAAACGCACGCTGTTGATGAGGCTGTTGCACTTGAAGATTGGTGATAATTGCCGTTTGTTGATAATCACGCACCTTGTTGATGGCAATGTTGGCTGATTTTGCCACCAAAGATTGTGTGCCATCCGCGCCGATAATAAGCTGACAAGATAAAGTGCGGTGGTTTTTTAGCGAAATTTTCACCCGCTCTTTATCAAACTGAATTTGTGCAATATCCATCGGGGAAAAATAGTCAATGTTGTCATAGTGTTTGATTGCCGCAAGCAATATTTCGCCTATCGGCTGCAATGCAACCACTGCACCCAGTTGTTTTAACTGAAATTCATCGGCGTGAAATTCCACTAAGCCACTGTGTCCTTTATCAGAAACGTGAATATGCTCAATAGGGCAGGCAAGGGGAGAAATTTGTTGCCATAATGATTGCGTATTAGGTAAAGTGAGCCGAGCAAGTTGTTGGCAAGTTCCCGCCGAAAGGGCAATGCAACGGGCATCAAAACCGCTTTGCTGATGCTGTTGAGGGGCTTGTTTTTCTAGTAACGCAATGCGCATTGTGCCTTGTGTTTGCGCACTTAAGGCTAAAGCGAGGGTGCAACCTGCCATTGCGCCGCCTACGATAATCACATCATAATGCTCAATTTGTTCCATTTCTGCCCCATTTTAATTTTACGCGTTCTGTGCCATCACTTGTTCGATTTCATCAATTTCTTTTGGTACGGCACTGGTTAGCACTTTGTTGCCATATTCTGTGATCACAATATCATCTTCAATACGAACGCCAATACCTTTATATTGCTCAGGCACATCGGCATTGGTTGGAATATACAAACCGGGTTCCACCGTTAGCACCATACCTACTTCTAATGGTCGATCGCGTAATTTGCTGTCTGTTTTAAGGCTATAACGCCCCACATCGTGGACATCAATACCAAGCCAATGGCCTAAACCGTGCATATAAAAGGCTTTGTAGGCTTCCTCTGCAATTAGTTGTTCCACCTCGCCTTGCAAAATACCCAAACGTACCAAGCCTTCCACTTTAATGTGGATAACGTCTTGATTCACTTGCTGAATATTATTGCCTGCTACCAAAGATTTTATGGCGTGTTTTTGTGCATTTAGCACGATTTCATAAATATCTCGCTGGGCTTGGCTGAATTTGCCATTAACGGGATAAGTACGCGTAATATCGCCAGCATAGTAGGCAAATTCACAGCCTGCATCGACTAGCACTAATTCGCCCTCTTTCAAAGGCTGATCATTTTCATTGTAATGCAGAATACAAGCGTTATCGCCTCCAGCAACAATACAGTTAAAAGAAGGGAAACGTGCGCCAAAACGGTTAAATTCGTATAGCAATTCCCCTTCAATTTCAAATTCTAAGCGGTTTGGACGCGTTTGTTTCATTGCGCGTAAATGCCCAAGGGCGCTAATTTGCCCTGCTTGTTGTAATAAGGCAATTTCATTCGCTGATTTGATTAAACGCATTTCATCTACATAGTCTGCCCAATTCAAAACTTGCGAAAATTGCACCGCACTTTCTTTAAGCCGCTGATTACCCCAAGGCTGGGGGGCGGGGTTATGGTAAAGTGCGGTGAAATTCTGGCTGATTTTTTGCCATTGTGGCGCAAAATCTTCAATACAATAGGCTTCGTCTAGATTTAATTTAGCCGCGGCACTTTCCACGCCCAAGCGACGTCCGTTCCAGGTTTCCATTAGAGGATCAGAAGGACGTAAAAACAATAGGGTACGAGCGTGTTGTGCCGTTTTGGCTAATACCAAAATCGCATCAGGTTCATTAAAGCCGGTGAAATACCAAAAATAGCTGTCTTGGCGGAAGGGATAATGGTTGTCGTTGTTACGCACCTGTTCTTGTGCCGAGAAAATAATGGCTAAGGAATTATCCGCCATTTGTGCCAGCAATTTTTCACGCCGTTGGACAAATTCGTTGGCAGGGATTTGGGCTAAATAAGCAAGATCCATTGTCTTTCTCCTTAGTGTAATACGGTTTTTGGTTGAGCCTGATAAGGGCGATAATGGGCATAAAGCACCGCCACCAAGGTGCGGACATATTCCGCCACTTGTTCTAAGGATTCCGCCAGTTCTTCAGGATCGTCGTCTTCTTCATAAGCTAACACCGCAATATGTTGCAGATCATCTAACGCTTCACCAATTTCCCCTGTTTCTTTATCCATTTGAGCTTGCACTAGCCCTAAACCGAGCAAAAAGTGGCTTGTCCATTCTGAAAGGGCATCAATTTCGTTAAACACATCGCCGTTTTCTGGCAAGAAAAGTTGGAAATTGAAGCTATCAATATCTTCTAGGTGATGCTGAATATCGTGGTAAAGTGCCGATATGTCTTTTAATAAAGCGGTAGGGTAGGCTTCACCATTATTGGTAAATTCATTCATAAAAACTGGCCATTTTTGCTCACTTGCCGCGCCACAAATTAAGCCAGTAAGCAAGCCGTGTAATTCGGCAGCAGTAACAGGAATTGTGGCTTGGCGGAGTTTTTGGGCTAATTCGTCATAAGAGAGAATATCAGACATAATTTTTTCCTTTTGCTAAAGATAGGCGTAGTTTAGCACTGTTAGATTAAGCTAACCACAATCAGGCGGATTTTTATGACGAAAAATATTTGCTATGGCATAATAGCAAAAAATTTATTTTCACTGAGGATAAGTATGTCATCGCAAAGCATTGAATTATCTGTATTAGGACAGGTGTTACGTTTAAATTGTCAAGAAGATCAACACGATGCCTTACGCCAAGCTGCTCGCGCATTAGATCAACGAGTATCTGAAATGAAGGAACGCACAGGGATATTGCAATTAGAGAAAGTGCTTTCTATCGTGGCATTAAACCTAAGTTATGAACTTATCCAACAGCAGCAAGTTACGCAGAAAATTGAACAAGTCGTTAGCACACAAATCAGACAACTGGATAATTCTTTAGAAGGCATTTTGGCACAAAAAACCAATACTTGATGAAATAATATGATCTTAACCAAGAATTGGAAAAATTAAGCTAGTCAATACGACTAAATTGCGTTAGTATTACCACAAATTTAAAGATTACCTGAGATGTTCGCCAGTGGGTTACGTCCCTGAGCCGATACTTAACATCTTATGAATTGGTTTCCTATTGTTGGTGTGCAAGCTTACCTTGGCGCAAGCCCTGATGTAAGAAGCCTAAAAACGATAATGACTGATTCCCTTGAACCGTAGGGTTCAAGGACCGACCATCCACAACGGCATCTCGGGTTCTTCCGTCAATGCAATGAACCTTACAACCTGCAATCAACAGCGTCAAATTATTCGCCAACACATTCGTCAATTAAGACAATCTCTTAGCCCTGCTCAACAAAGCCTTGCTGAACAAAATATTACCCAACAAGCGCTTGATTTTATCACGCAAAAACAGGCTAAACATATTGGATTATACCTTTCTTTTGACGGAGAAATCTCAACCAAACTGCTTATTCAAAAATTGTGGCAACAAAATCTCTCTGTTTATCTCCCCGTGTTACATCCTTTTGCAGCGAATCATTTGTTATTTCTCCGCTATCAATCAGATAGTCCATTACAAAAAAACAAATTTGGTATTTTAGAACCTAAATTAGATGTACGAAATGTGCTTCCAACCAATGCTCTTGATATTCTTTTCACCCCACTTGTTGCCTTTGATAAACAAGGCAACCGTCTTGGAATGGGCGGTGGCTTTTATGACAGAACATTACAAAACTGGCAACAAAAAAACTTCCTTCCTATCGGTTTAGCTCACCAATGCCAACAAGTGGACGCATTACCCATAGAAAGTTGGGATATCCCCTTGTTTGGGGTGTTTGTGGGGTGATAAGTGGATAGGGTTCCCCCTAAAAACGGTGCAACGTTTACGATTTTTTTCGTTTCGCTCTTGGGTGTGCGGAATCGTAAACCTGTGCTAAATGTTGGAAATCAAGGTGAGTATAGATTTGCGTGGTAGAGAGATTACTGTGTCCAAGCAATTCTTGTACCACGCGTAAATTGGAACTACTTTCAAGCATATGTGTGGCAAAAGAATGGCGCAATTTATGAGGGTTCAAATGGCTAGATAGCCCTTGCTTAATTCCCCACACTTCCATTCGCTTTTGAATAGAACGATGGCTCATTCGATTACCTAATTGACTCACAAATAAAGCATCATCTTTTGGATTAAATAACAACCGCACTTTTAACCATTGTTGTAACGCGTGAGAGGCATAACGGCCGAAAGGCAAAATACGTTCTTTATTCCCTTTCCCAATGACACGCACCTCCCGCGCACGCGTGTTAATGCTATTTAGATTCAATCCTTGCAATTCGGATAAACGTAAACCTGAGCTATACATTAATTCCAACATCGCTTTATCGCGTAAATCTATTGGCTCTTTACTGTCGTTAGCTAATAATTGCTGAACCTGTTCATTATCCAAATTTTTTGGTAAATGTTTCCCTTGTTTAGGCGCAGAAACGCCAACCACAGGATTGACAGCAAGCACGCCTTGCTGAACTAAATAACTCAAAAACTGACGCAATGCAGATAATCGTAAAGCCAAACTTTTTTCGTGTAAGCCTGCCTTTTTACTCTGCGCCAAGACAAACCGCACTATACTTGGTGTAATATCTTGCCATTGTGTTATCCCATTTTCCTGCAACATCGCCACCACCGCCTCAAGCTGACGCTGGTAATTACTCAATGTATGTGGACTCACCTGCCGTTCAATACGCAGGTAGTTCCAGTAGGTGTTGAGGTGTTGTTGCATTAACTTTGTCCTATCATAAAGTGCGGTGTAAAATAACGAAAAATTACAGTCTAATCACCCCATCATAAATATGTGTCGCATCGCCTGTCATATAAAGTGGGTGGCCTTCGCCTTGCCATTCAATGGTGAGGCTACCTCCGGGCAGATCAACTTGCACTTTATTATCAAGTAAACCTTGCATTATGCCTACTGCTGCTGCGGCACAGGCACCACTTCCACAGGCTTGGGTTTCTCCTGCGCCTCGTTCGTAAACACGTAATTTAATATGATTACGGTTAATGATTTGCATAAACCCTGCGTTTACTCGTTCAGGAAAGCGTTCGTGGCTTTCAAGTAAAGGGCCTAGTTGGGCAACATTGGCGCTGGCAATATCTTCCACTTGTACAACGCAATGAGGATTTCCCATTGACACTGCACCACATAATACCGTTTGAATTTCCGTACGTAGAATGTAATTTTTCTCAAATTTATTGGCGATAAATGGAATTTTGCTTGGTTCCCAAATCGGTTCACCCATATTCACACGGATCATTCCATCATCTTGTACGCTTAAGATCATTTTGCCTTTTGCCGTACTGACCGCAATGTCTTTTTTATTGGTTAGCCCTTTCATTGTAACAAAACGGGCAAAACAACGTGCGCCATTGCCACATTGAGCCACTTCACTGCCATCTGCATTAAAGATACGATAGTGAAAATCTAGCTCGGGATCATAAGGTGGTTCAACGACAAGGAGTTGATCAAAGCCAATGCCTGTATGGCGATCGGCCAGTTTTTTTATCATTTCAGTGGGAAAATAAGCATTTTGCGTTACCGCATCAACCACAACAAAATCATTGCCTAATCCGTGCATTTTGGAAAATTGCATTTTTCCATCCTTATTGAAAATCATTAATTAAGCGCAATTATAAAGGTGAAGAACAATTGAGTAAACTACTCATTTATGCAACCTATTGTTCTAACGGTATTAATAGATTTTGCTTAAATTTTTTTTATTTTATGCTTGAAATTTACAAATTAGTCCTTACTTACTTGAACAAGAGAAACTCGCCAAAATGCGAGATAGCATAATGATCATTGCTTGATTTTGAAATACGATGGCATTGCCTTGCTTTTCAAACTTAAGCAACAAAAGATAGGAAGAAGAGAGAATGAATATAGAAAAATTTACCACTAAATTTCAACAAGCCTTGGCTGAAGCCCAATCTTTAGCCTTAGGAAAAGATAACCAATTTATTGAACCCGTACATTTAATGACAGCCTTGTTAAACCAAGAAGGCGGATCTGTTGCCCCAATTTTAACCGCAAGTGGGGTGAATGTTGCAATGTTACGTAATGAATTAAATGCGGAACTGAATCGCTTACCACAGGTTTCAGGGAATGGCGGTGATGTGCAAATTTCACGTAACTTGGTTAATTTATTAAATCTATGCGATAAGCTCGCACAACAAAAACAAGATAAATATATTTCATCAGAACTTTTTCTGTTAGCCGCATTAGAAGAAAAAAGTAGCCTAAGTGAGTTATTACATAAGTGCGGTGCAAAAAAAGATCGTTTACAACAAGCAATAGAACAAATTAGAGGAGGTCAATCCGTGAATGACCAAAATGCAGAAGAAAGCCGTCAGGCCTTAGAAAAATATACGATTGATTTAACCGCACGTGCGGAAAGCGGTAAGTTAGATCCCGTCATTGGGCGAGATGAAGAAATTCGTCGCACAATCCAAGTGTTACAACGCCGAACTAAGAATAACCCTGTCCTGATTGGTGAACCGGGTGTGGGAAAAACCGCCATTGTGGAAGGATTGGCACAACGTATCGTTAATGGTGAAGTGCCAGAAGGATTAAAAAATAAACGCGTTCTTTCCCTTGATATGGGCGCATTAATTGCGGGCGCAAAATACCGTGGTGAATTTGAAGAACGTTTAAAAGCTGTACTGAATGAAATTGCAAAAGAAGAAGGCCGTGTGATTTTATTTATTGATGAAATTCACACTATGGTTGGTGCAGGTAAAACTGATGGGGCAATGGATGCAGGAAATTTATTAAAACCGTCTCTTGCTCGTGGTGAATTGCACTGTGTCGGTGCAACAACCTTAGATGAATATCGTCAATATATTGAAAAAGATGCCGCACTTGAGCGTCGTTTCCAAAAAGTTTTTGTCGATGAGCCAACGGTTGAAGATACCATTGCCATTTTACGTGGTTTGAAAGAACGTTATGAGATTCATCATCACGTTCAAATTACAGACCCAGCGATTGTCGCGGCGGCAACACTTTCACATCGTTATATCTCCGATCGCCAATTACCTGATAAAGCGATCGATTTAATTGATGAAGCTGCCTCTAGTATTCGTATGGAAATTGATTCTAAACCGGAACAACTTGATCGCTTGGAACGCCGTATTATCCAGCTCAAGTTAGAACAACAAGCGTTACAAAAAGAAGACGATAGCGCAAGCCGTAAACGTTTAGAAATGCTTGAAAAAGAACTGGCAGAAAAAGAACGTGAATATGCGGAATTAGAAGACGTTTGGAAAAGCGAAAAAGCAGCCCTATCTGGCACGCAACATATTAAAGCCGAATTAGAAAATTCCCGTACGCAAATGGAACAAGCGCGCCGTGTTGGTGATTTGAGTAAAATGTCTGAATTACAATATGGACGTATCCCTGAATTAGAGCGCCAACTTGCCCAAGCTGAAAGTGCAGAGGGTAAAGAAATGCACTTATTACGCTATCGTGTAACCGATGAAGAAATTGCCGAAGTGCTTTCCCGTGCCACGGGTATCCCAGTATCCAAAATGATGGAAGGGGAAAAAGAAAAATTATTACGTATGGAAAATGTACTTCATAAACGCGTTGTTGGACAAAATGAAGCCGTTGTGGCAGTTGCCAATGCGATTCGCCGTAGCCGTGCCGGATTATCCGATCCAAATCGCCCGATTGGTTCATTCTTATTCTTAGGGCCAACAGGTGTGGGTAAAACGGAATTGTGCAAAACATTGGCAAGTTTCTTATTTGATGATGAAAATGCGATGGTTCGTATTGATATGTCAGAATTTATGGAAAAACACAGTGTCTCGCGTTTAGTCGGCGCCCCACCGGGATATGTGGGCTATGAAGAAGGGGGCTATTTAACCGAAGCAGTACGCCGTCGCCCTTATTCTGTGGTGTTATTAGATGAAGTAGAAAAAGCGCACCCTGATGTTTTCAATATCTTATTACAAGTGCTTGATGATGGACGCTTAACTGATGGACAAGGTCGCACGGTTGATTTCCGTAACACCGTTGTGATTATGACCTCAAACCTCGGTTCTGATCTGATTCAAGGTAACCAAGATCTTGATTATGCAGGTATGAAAGAGGTCGTGATGTCGGTGGTAAGCCAACACTTCCGTCCAGAATTTATCAATCGGATTGACGAAACGGTGGTCTTCCACCCATTGGATAAAGCCAATATTCGCACGATTGCAAAAATTCAATTACAACGTTTAGAAAAACGGATGGAATCACATGGTTATCATCTAAGTTTTACCGATGCGGCATTAGATTTCATTGGGGAAATTGGTTATGACCCAATTTATGGTGCAAGACCACTGAAACGTGCAATCCAGCAAGAAGTGGAAAATCCGCTTGCCCAACAAATTCTTTCTGGTGAGCTTTTACCGGGAAAAACAGTTACGATTGATTATGTCGATGGTAACGTGATTGCAACCCAATCCTAATTGTTGCTAAAAAAACACCGCACTTTTGCGGTAAACCAAGCCTCGCAAATGCGGGGCTTTTTTGAGCATTCGCTGGCTTTTCGTCATTTCTAGATTAAGCTATAATGCTTACCGATTTATTTAGCAAAGGAATTAATTATGCAAAATCCAAAAGATGATGTACTTTACGCCCCCGTAGAATGGGCAGACCACAGCGCAGGGTATAGTGATATTTTGTATCATAAATCCACTGACGGGATCGCCAAAATTACGATTAATCGCCCCGAGGTTCGCAATGCCTTTCGTCCTCAAACGGTAAAAGAAATGATCCACGCTTTTTCTGATGCACGCTTTGATGAAAATGTTGGGGTAATCGTGCTAACAGGACAAGGAGAAAAAGCCTTTTGCTCTGGCGGAGATCAAAAAGTCCGTGGTGATTACGGTGGTTATAAAGACGACGCAGGCGTGCATCATCTTAATGTTTTGGATTTTCAACGTGATATTCGCAGCTGTCCGAAACCCGTTGTGGCAATGGTGGCAGGCTATGCGATTGGTGGTGGACACGTGTTACATATGCTTTGCGATCTTACCATCGCTGCCGAAAACGCAATTTTTGGTCAAACAGGCCCGAAAGTCGGATCCTTTGATGGTGGCTGGGGGGCAAGTTATATGGCACGAATTGTCGGACAGAAAAAAGCCCGTGAAATTTGGTTCTTATGCCGTCAATACAATGCGCAAGAAGCCTTAGAAATGGGCTTAGTCAATACCGTTGTGCCGTACGCTGATTTAGAAAAAGAAACCGTGCGCTGGTGTCGCGAAATGCTTCGCAATAGCCCAATTGCATTACGTTGTCTAAAAGCCGCATTAAACGCAGATTGTGATGGTCAAGCGGGTTTACAAGAATTGGCGGGGAACGCAACGATGTTATTTTATATGACTGAAGAAGGGCAAGAGGGGCGTAACGCATTCAATGAGAAACGCGCGCCTGATTTCAGTAAATTTAAGCGTAACCCATAATTGACTAGTGCGGTAAAAATTTTCATCATTTTTTACCGCACTTTTATTTTATCCCGAATACAGAATGATGACCTCAATTTCACTTAAAAAACTGCTTTTCTTTTGGACAGCCGTTGTGTTATTTAACACCGCTGTGTGTTTTTTCTTTGGCTTGCTGATCTCTTCCCACCCGATGTCTATACTAGGAATGTGTATCGGTGTTCTCTGCTTTATTGCTTTTTATACCTTTGTCGATTACCACTTACTGATTAAGCAAAAATTACGTTGGCATAAAGCATTACGAAGAAGTGCTTTGATCAGAGGGGGCTTGCAAATTGCTGTTTTATTACACGTTTCCATTGAATTTTGGTGTGGCTTTCTCGCATTAGCGTTATTGGAAGTGTTATTTGGCAGTTCCTTACCATTATTTTTACATAGTTTCCTTGCCACCTTACTCACAGGGTTATTTCTGTCTGTCATTCTTGCTATCCTCTGTGTCATTTGCTTTTTTCTGGCTAAGCCAACAAAACAGCTCAATCAATAAAAGGAGAAAATATGCGTTCCTATCAACTCTATCGTTATCAAATCCCTATGGATTCCCAAGTGGTATTACGCAACCGTTTTTTAAAATTACGAGAAGGGTTGCTTGTAAAAATTCGCTGTGGTGAACACGAAGGGTGGGGAGAAATCGCACCTTTACCCGAATTTAGCCAAGAAACCTTAGCACAGGCGGAAGCGCAAGCGATTCAATGGTTGAAAGACTGGGATAAGGCACGGAGTCAAAATCAGAAATTGTCCTTAGAAGGATTATTTCCTTCCGTGGCATTTGGGCTAAGTTGTGCCTTAGCCGAAATGAAAGGGGAATTACCGACAGAGGGGAATTATCGCACTGCCCCGCTTTGTTATGGTGATCCCGATGAACTTTATGCTGAATTAATGCAACTTGAAGGGGAAAAAGTCGCAAAAATCAAAGTGGGCTTATATGAAGCGAATCGTGATGGATTAATAGCCGATATGTTTTTAGAAGCCATTCCTGAATTGCAATTACGTTTAGATGCAAACCGCGCTTGGACACCCGCCAAAGCACAACTTTTCGCCAAATATATTAAGCCAGCACACCGCTCCCGTATTCAGTTTGTAGAAGAACCTTGTCGCTCTCGTGAAGAAAGCCGTCAATTTGCCCAACAAACAGGCATTGCGATTGCGTGGGATGAAAGTGTACGAGAAGCCAATTTTGTTGTAGAAAAAGAACCGCACTTAGCTGCCATTATTATCAAACCAACCCTTGTTGGCAGTTTAGAGCGCTGTATTAGGTTAATTCAACAAGCCCATCAACAAGGCATTATGGCGGTAATCAGTTCCGCATTAGAAAGTAGTTTTGGTTTAACCCAATTAGCCCGTATCGCACAGCGTTATACGCCCAATACAACACCGGGCTTAGATACATTAGATCTAATGCAATACCAATTAATTCGCCAATGGCAAGGTTCAACCTTACCGGTCTTAGATCTCAATAGTGAACAGATCACGCCAATAACGATACAATAAGCCCTTATTGGTTAGACCACCGAGAAGGCTACTGCGATTTTTATAAAAATCATTATAATGCAACAAGTTAAGGGAAAAAGGATTAATTATGTCAGCATCTGCACGAATTTTGTTACTGAATGGCCCAAATCTAAATATGTTAGGCAAGCGAGAACCTAAACATTATGGCACGCTTTCTTTATCTGCTATTGAACAACAAATGCAACAGCTTGCACAACAGCACGGCTTAGCATTAACCTGCTTTCAAGCAAATAGCGAAGAAAAACTGATAGATAAAATTCATCAAAGTTTTCAACAAATTGATTTTATTATTATTAATCCTGCTGCTTATACCCACACCAGTGTCGCACTACGCGATGCCTTATTAGCCGTCGCCATTCCGTTTGTTGAAGTCCATTTATCGAATATTCATAAACGCGAACCATTCCGCCATCATTCTTATTTTAGCGATGTGGCTGAAGGGGTGATTTGTGGTTTAGGGGCAAAAGGCTATGAATTTGCCTTCCATTATGCGTTGCAATATTTGCAAAATAAGGCATAAATTACGGAAATTTTAACGAAATTAACAGAATTTTATCGCCAAAAAGATTATTTTAAGGTAATCTTTGTGGCGGCAATTTAAGTTAAAAAAACACCGCACTTTGTTTTTCATAACGTCATTAAAGTGCGGTGAAAAATATTAACATTTTAGGAAAAAATTATGGATATTCGTAAAATTAAAAAACTTATCGAATTAGTTGAAGAATCAGGCATTATGGAGCTTGAGATTTCAGAAGGTGAAGAGTCTGTTCGTATTAATCGTGGCTCTCCTTCCTCAACAGCAGTGCAATATACGCTTCCTGCTGCAGCGCCTCAAGTTGCACCAGCGCCTGTTGCAGCGCCAACAGCTACTGTTGAGCCTCAGGCAAGCACCGAGGTTTCAGGTCATCAAGTTCGTTCACCAATGGTTGGAACCTTTTACCGTAGCCCAAGCCCTGATGCGAAACCGTTTGTAGAAGTGGGACAAAGCGTGAAAGTCGGTGATGCCTTGTGTATTGTTGAAGCAATGAAAATGATGAACCGTATTGAAGCAGATAAAGCCGGTGTGGTAAAAGCAATCCTAATTAATGACGGTGAACCGGTTGAATTTGATGAACCATTAATTGTTATCGAATAAATCATTTCTATTTAGGCGGAACAACATTCTGCCTAACAATTCTAAGAGATCATTCTTATGTTAGAAAAAGTTGTAATAGCCAACCGTGGAGAAATTGCCCTACGCATTTTACGTGCTTGTAAAGAGCTGGGTATCCGAACCGTTGCGGTTCACTCCACCGCAGATCGTGAATTAAAACACGTCTTATTAGCAGATGAAACCGTCTGCATCGGGCCTGCGCCTTCAACCAAAAGTTATTTAAATATCCCTGCGCTGATTGCGGCTGCAGAAGTTACGGGCGCAGATGCTATTCACCCGGGATATGGTTTTTTATCTGAAAATGCCGATTTTGCTGAACAAGTAGAGCGTTCGGGGTTCACCTTTATTGGCCCAACTGCCGATGTCATTCGTCTAATGGGGGATAAAGTTTCTGCCATTAACGCAATGAAAAAAGCGGGCGTGCCTTGCGTACCGGGTTCTGATGGCCCTGTTGGCAGTGATATGAAGAAAAACAAAGAAATTGCCAAACGCATTGGTTATCCTGTGATTATTAAAGCCTCTGGTGGCGGTGGCGGTCGTGGTATGCGTGTGGTGCGTGATGAACATTCTTTGGAAGAATCTATTGCAATGACTAAAGCCGAAGCAAAAGCCGCGTTCAACAACGATATGGTATATATGGAGAAATATTTAGAAAATCCACGCCATATTGAAATTCAAGTGCTGGCAGATACGCACGGCAATGCGGTTTATTTAGCAGAACGTGATTGCTCAATGCAACGTCGCCACCAAAAAGTAGTGGAAGAAGCGCCAGCGCCGGGGATTACTGAAGAAATGCGCCGTGATATTGGTTCACGTTGTGCAAAAGCCTGTGTAGAAATTGGCTACCGTGGTGCGGGGACGTTTGAATTCTTATATGAAAATGGCGAATTCTATTTCATCGAAATGAACACTCGTATTCAAGTTGAACACCCCGTTACAGAAATGATTACGGGCGTGGATTTGGTGAAAGAGCAATTATTAATTGCCTCAGGCTTACCACTTTCTATCAAACAAGAAGAGATTAAAGTGCGTGGACACGCTATTGAATGCCGTATCAATGCCGAAGATCCAAAAAGCTTCTTACCTTCTCCAGGGAAAATTAGCCATTTACACGCTCCCGGTGGTTTAGGGGTACGTTGGGATTCGCATATTTATACGGGCTATACCGTTCCGCCACATTATGATTCAATGATCGCAAAATTGATCACTTATGGCGATAACCGAGAAGTGGCCATCCGTCGTATGCAAAATGCCTTAGGTGAAACAATCATTAATGGCATTAAAACCAATATTCCACTCCACGATCTGATTTTATCGGATGAAAACTTCCAAAAAGGTGGTACAAATATCCACTATCTAGAGAAGAAATTAGGAATGCACGATTAATTCCATCATTCAATCCACAAGGCGTTTTAAATAACGCCTTTTTTATTACAGAATTTTGGGGGGGGGTAATCACTTTCTTTATTATTACGCGTAAAAAAAGTGCGGAGCAAAATTTACAAAATTTTGTTGTTTAATTTGAAATAACACAACATTGCCTTGCCTGATTTCAATCATTTAATCGACAATTTTCACGCTATTTAACGTGATTTTTGTCAATATATTTTGCTAAGATTAGGCACTGAGCAAATAACTCAATTCGTCTGAAATTTTGCTCGCGTGTTGCCGTATGAAAATTTAGCGATAAACATAACAAATTAGGAGAACAACAAAAGCGATGAAACAACATTCTCGTTATCAGCAAGCCACAAAAGAAGCGCGTTGGGCGTTTGGGCTGACCTTGCTTTATGTCGTGGGTTGGTGTTTATGTGCTTATTTACCCAAAGATTCTCAAGGACCGCTCGGTTTTCCACTCTGGTTTGAATTGGCTTGCATTTATTTGCCAGTGCTATTTATCGTGGTGGCTTATTGGGTGATAAAAATTGTGTATCAAGAGATTGATTTAGAAAATATTAAACTCGAAAACAAGGATGTTGAATAATGAATCTCGGTATTATTTTCCCTTTAGGTATTTACCTTGCTTTTGTGTTTGGTGCAGCAATTTATGCTTATACGAAACGTTCTAAAGGCGATTTCTTAACTGAATATTATGTTGGCAACCGCTCTATGACAGGCTTTGTACTTGCGATGACCACCGCATCCACCTATGCCAGCGCCAGCTCTTTTGTCGGAGGACCGGGCGCGGCGTATAAATTTGGTCTAGGTTGGGTATTACTGGCAATGATTCAAGTACCCGCAGTATGGCTGGCGCTTGGTGCGTTGGGGAAAAAGTTCGCCTTACTTTCTCGTGAAAGTAAAGCCTTAACAATCAATGACTTATTACTTTATCGTTATAAAAATAAATATTTAGTCTGGATTTCTTGTATTGCATTATTAATTGCTTTCTTTGCCGCAATGACCGTGCAATTTATTGGCGGTGCGCGCTTGCTGGAAACCACTATTGGCATTAGTTATACCAATGCGTTACTGATTTTTGCCGTTACAGTGGGGCTTTATACCTTTATTGGTGGATTTCGTGCGGTGGTACTGACGGATACCATTCAAGGAACGGTAATGATTCTTGGCACGATTATTTTACTTGGGGCAACGATCTATGCCGCGGGGGGAATTGAAAGTGCGGTGCAAAAACTCAATGAAATTGACCCGCACTTAACCAGTCCTTATGGGCCAAATGAGATGTTAGGCTTTCAATTTATGGCCTCTTTCTGGGTTTTGGTATGTTTTGGCGTAGTCGGCTTGCCTCATACGGCGGTGCGTTGTATGGCGTTTAAAGACAGTAAAGCTTTGCACAATGGAATGTTAATTGGCACGATTGTTTTAGCGTTAGTGATGTTGGGTATGCATCTTTCTGGTGCATTAGGGCGCGCAATTTTACCCGCGTTAGACGTGCCGGATCAGGTGATCCCAACGTTAATGTTACAAGTGCTTCCGCCAATTGTCGCGGGTATTTTCCTTGCTGCACCAATGTCTGCCATTATGTCCACGATTGATGCGCAGCTCATTCAATCCTCATCTATTTTTGTTAAGGATTTATATCTCAGCACCAAGCCTGAAATGGCACAAAATCAAAAAAAGATTAGCTGGTTTTCTTCAATTATTACGTTAATTTTAACCGCACTTTTGATCTTGGCGGCGTTAAATCCGCCAAAAATGATTATTTGGTTAAACCTTTTCGCCTTTGGTGGTTTGGAAGCCGCTTTTTTATGGGTGATCGTGTTGGGATTATATTGGCAGAAAGCCAATGCCGTTGGTGCAATTTGCTCAATGGTAGTGGGCTTAACCACTTATGTAGGCTTAACCGCCGCAAGTATTAAACTATTTGATTTTCACGCCATTGTGCCGTCTTTATTATTTGGCTTAATCGCTTTTCTGATCGGTAACAAGTTTGGTGAAAAATCTCAATAATATCGTCATTTGAGTTGACAATAATACCGGATAGGCTCGCCGCATACGCGCTGAATAGTACGCCGCGAGCTATCTTATTTGATTTCCAATTTAAACGGCTCTTATTTATTAACCTTTTTATTTTAGTAAGGAAAAATTATGGCTTGGGTTCAAATCCGCATTAATAGTACCAATCAACAAGCGGAAACAATTAGTGATTATTTAGAAGAAATTGGTTCAGTTTCGGTAACCTTTATGGATAGCCAAGATACCCCGATTTTTGAACCACTTCCCGGTGAAACGCGTTTGTGGGGGAACACCGATGTGATCGCCTTATTTGATGCCGAAACCGATATGCAACAGATTGTTGCTTTACTCAAAAGTGCGGGGCATTTAAGTAAAGAAACTGCCTATAAAATCGAACAAATTGAAGATAAAGATTGGGAACGTGAATGGATGGACAATTTCCACCCAATGCAGTTTGGTAAACGTTTATGGATTTGCCCAAGCTGGCGAGACGTTCCCGATCAAAATGCGGTAAATGTTATGCTTGATCCGGGACTAGCCTTTGGAACAGGCACGCACCCAACGACGGCGCTTTGCTTAGAATGGCTAGATAGCTTAGATTTAAGCAATAAAACCGTCATTGATTTTGGCTGCGGTTCCGGGATTTTAGCCATTGCCGCCCTAAAATTAGGGGCGAAAAATGCGATTGGTATTGATATTGACCCACAAGCGATTTTAGCCAGTCGCAATAATGCAGAACAAAATGGCGTGAGCGACCGCCTACAACTCTTTTTAGCTAAAGATGCACCAGCGGATTTGCAAGCTGATGTTGTTGTCGCTAACATTTTGGCTGGTCCATTAAAAGAACTTGCGCCGGCTATCACTCAATTAGTCAAACCACAAGGTTTACTTGGTTTATCGGGCATTTTAGAAACGCAAGCTCAATCAGTTTGCCAAGCTTACGAAAATCAATTTATCCTAGAGCCAGTGGCAATCCGCGAAGAATGGTGCAGAATTACGGGAAAGGCTGGTAAGTAAGATGTAAGTGCTGAAATTTATTTTCAGCACTATAAATTTAAAAAATGAAATGCAAATTAAATTGTAATTCAGTTTGTTTATAAGAATAAAGCCAATCTACATTACTACGATTAATTGTTCTTTTTATGATTAAATTTGGTGTGAGTTTTTCATAAAAGATGTTAGGGAACGCTAAGATAGCTTGATAAATTAATTGGTTATCTTTTCTTTTGGTTTCTAAAATGGCATTGTATCGTAAATAATTAGTTCGCTTTATTGAAGCCAGTAATGTCAGGTTTAGTTTTTCATTAAATTGGTGATAAAGACCAAATCTTGTGCCAAGCATTTTATAGGCATTTGTTTTGTCTGTAACATTGCGGTATTTCCCATCACCTCCTATAAAGAGCGTGGTATTATAATGAGGCGTGTAATACCAAGTTGTATATAAAGATGAAATACCTGCATTTTCTACCGCACTATAATTTGAATTATAAGATAAATGTTTGTACTCAAGTTGTACATTGAGAAAATGTTTTTTTAAAAGAGATTGCATCCATCCTAAATGTCCTCCAAAAGCGTGGTAATAACGCTTATTAGCAAACAATTCATATTCAAAAAGAGGGGAAATAATAAGCTCTCTTTTCGCATCTTGAAAAGTATATCCAATATGTGTTTTAAATGTGGTATCATTATATTCTTGAGCCATTGGATAATATTGTCCTTCGCTATTGAAATAAATATTTATTCCGTGATTCCCTATTAAATTAAAATGTCTATTTAGGTTAAGCTCATATCCCCAACCTTTTGCGTTAATTACTTTAGGGGTGGCTCGTTGAACGATGCAAGTGGAGCCAGAAAATAATAGACAGCGATAATGTTCTGGGGATTGATTGATATTTTTTTGATAGCGATAACCAACACGTAATTCACCGTGCCATTGCTCCCGTTCTTTTAAAACTTGTAAATATTCCTTTAATAATGCGTTCACTTCATTAGGTAAGGGCATTTGAACGAGCTGAGAAAACAGCTTACTGGCTTCTTTATTCTTTTTATTTTCAAATAGAATGCGTGCTAAATCTAATTGCCCCCGTAAAAAAGTAGGTTCAGATTCTAATAATTTTTGATATTCTGCTTCCGCTTTAATTAATTCACCCCGCTGGCGGGCGAGCGCCCCTTGGGCGAACCATACCAGTTCTTTTCTATGCTGGGGAAATTGGCGATATTGCTGTAAAAATTTTTCTGCATAATGCCAAAGTTGTTGATTTACCGCAATATAAAGAGCTTGTCCTACATCGGCTTCAGTATTCGCTACAGAAAAAGATTGTCCATCTAAGGTGATTTCATTTTCTTTCTGGTTATTTGGAAATGGGAATAACGCTGCTTCTTTTTGTTGTTGATTGATTTTTTGTTGGGAGTTTTGCCATAGTTGCAGACCTTGTTCTGTATTTTCATTTGCATAGCTTGGCAAAGCCCTGAGAAAGGCAACGCCCAACAAAATTAAAAAATAGTTTTTCATAGGCTTTAACATCTAATAAAAATAGGAAAAAGGGGGAAGGCTCCCCCTATGAATTTATTTATTTTTGCTACCACCAAAGGCAGTGTCATATTGGTTATCGGCAAATTTAGCGTACCCCGCTAATGCAGCGGCGTCTTTACCAAAGAATTGTCCGCTGGTCGTACCATCGACTACACCATTTGCAAAGGCATCTCCCTTGAAACTTGCATTTTGCTTATTAATTTTTGCATCAATTTCAATTTCAAGATCTCTTCTTGCCATAGTTCCTTCTAGCGTACCTTTCTCAAAGTCAGCATTAAATTGCCCTTTCAATACCCCTTTATTAAGATCATTGTTGTTATTGATACCTGTTACAGTATAAGTGGCTTTACCGCCTTTTGGTAAGGCGACGGTTTTCTCATTTCCTGCATAATACACCACGCGCTCTTTTGTCGCATCGGCATCACGCGCCACCCATTCGCCATAATACAGCTCTTGCTCGCCCACTTTTTTGAACGCAAAGTTGCCGAGTTTATTATGGAATCCAGGTACCCAGCTTGGCATATTGTTCATTTTAAGTACGACCACATTATCATTATCGACACCACCAAAAGCACGCATCCATTGAGTGTTTTTGGTAATTTTCGTTAAGGATTTAAAGCTCGTCACTTTAGAGGTGACACCTTTAACTTTTACACCGGGTAAACCACCTTCATCAGAATGAAACCAACCATTATGTGCTGCGGATGGATTTGCTACAGATAAATTAGCACTGCCGTTAGAAATACCTGAAGTAACAGCCCCTTGAGCGGATAGGCAAGCAAATAGGGTTACACTAAGTGCGGTCATTTTTAAAGAAATATTTTTCATACTCTTTTCCTTTTTGAGAATGGGGATGTTCCCCGTTTTATTGGCATCATTCTGATGCGTTTTGGTCATTTCCCTGTTGTGTGAGAGCGAAGGGAAATGACCGCTTTTTTAACCCCAGCCAAAGCTGAAATTAAAATTTCGCAGTTAATCCCAATTTAAATGTTCTCCCTGGTGCGGGGATCATTGAACGTGTCATTGGATCAAGATAATAGCGATCAGTTAAATTAGTACCTGTGAACTCAACGGTTAGATTTGGTGAAAATTGATATTTAATATAAGCATCGACTACTAACACAGGTTGCCAATACATTGGTCTATTCCAACCTAAGTCAATTTTTTCATTTGTAGAGAGGTTTTCATTGAGTTCAAATAATCTTGCTTCTTCTTTATTGACAGCTTTGCTGTGATAAAGCCAGCGGCTACCAATTTCTAATTTACGATCAAAGAAACGTCCACCTAGATTCGCCGTAATGGAATATTTTGGTTGTAATTGGGTGCGTAAATACCCCCAAGGGAAGCCGCCCGTCATACAATGTGGTACGCGCATTGCAACGGGATCCATTTCCACTGCCATATCCGCATCACAAACTTTATTTTTAAGGTTATAAGACACGCCAAAATCAGCAAAATAGTCGCCGTTATCATAGCGGGCTTGAAGTTCTATGCCATCAACAACCCGTTTATCTAATTGAACAAAACGGAAATCTGTATTACGGTCGATGACATTTTTAGTGACATTGTGGTAATAGCTGAATTTTACATCTGCTTTGGTAGGTGTGCTAAATAAGGAACTAAAATCATAGGCATAGCCTACCTCAATATTTTTAGCACGTTCAGGCTTTAAGCGGGCATCTTTGAAACGCGCATTAGTATCTGCACTGGCGGAAAAGCCAACGGTATCTTCAAAAATACTTGGCATACGGGCATATTGTGTATAACGAAGATATACCCTGGAATTATCCGTTAAAAATGCCGTTGCCGAAAATGCAGGTGCAAAAGCGTGAGCACGATGTTTTTCCACTTTTTTTAATTTATCGCTTTCTTTTAAAGGTTGATAATGCTCTCCTAAAGAGCTGTTAACATATTTGTCAGTTACTTTTCCTGTGACTGGATTAATCACTGTTTCATTTTTTAGTGTGCCATTATAAAAAGGATTATCTTCTTTATGTAAACGACCATCACTATGGAAATCTATATCTACAGAATGTTTTCTAATAATGCCATCCTCTTTTAAAGTGGTCCAATCTCCGCTTTCCCCTAAAAGTGCATCAAGTTTATCAACGATTTCTCTATCTTTCTTTCTGTACTCTGGATCTCTACGATATCTGTTACCTAATCTGTTTTTATACTCATCTCTTAAGTTATCTTTTTCTGTCATTAATTGTTGGTATTGATTCCAAATATCTTGTGAAACAATTTCATCAAAAGATAGTGTTTTACCAATAGAAATTTGTCTAGGGCGAGTTGGATTATCTTCATAAGGTTTATAAAGTACCCCTGATTTAACCAATCTATCTAAATAATCATCATAAGACCAATATTCATTATAACGAGCCCCAGCAGTCAGCATTAACCAATTAGTTGGGCGATAGTTAAAATTAAAGGCAATATCCCACTCTTGTCGACGCCCCATTCTTGCAGGGCTTTCATAGATGCTATTTGGGTTTGGTTGTGATTTTAGGTGATCACTAGTGAGGCGTTCTTTTTGAAATGAGCCAGAAAGGGTTAAATCCAATTTATCTGTCAAATGCATTTGATTGCTGAGGTTAAATCCTTTTCGGGTGTTATAAGCATTAGATTGTGCAGCATTGACAAAATTATATTTGCCATTGGTATTCGGGTGCGTTTTGCTCCATTCTGCCTGTTCGGCTTTCATACAATTTAAATCAAATTGATTCATAAACTCATCTGGCGTGGAGTTAGCAAGATCCTCCTCATTCATTGGTCTATAGCATTTTTGCATTGCAATCCCCATAAATTCATTATCTAGCTCATTTGGCTCTCGAGGATTACCGCCAGAGGTATTGGTATCGCTAATAGTGCGTGTGTACCATATCCCCGCTTTTAAATTAATCAATGGGTTATCGGGGTTATAATGATAATCAGCGTTAAAAGCGTGCTGAGTTACCGTGGCTAAAGGCCATTGAGGCACGCGGTCATAAAATTTTGAAAAATCTAGACGAGAAGGCATAATCTCGCCATAAGTCATTTTAGTATGACGGTAGCCCAGTTTGAGTTCTTGTTTATCAGTGAATCGCCAAGTATTCTTTAATAAATAAGACTCCATTGTACTTGAGGTATTCGGGATTTCGGTATGGGGGCGATAAATTGAGGCAGCAAAAGGTAAATTCGGCTCCATTTGTTTTAACTCACGTCCCGATTTTTCATCAAGGCTCCCTTCGTAACGATGAGAACTACCTTGCCCGGATAGATAATTGCCCTTACTGCGATAACTATAAGCGGCTAGCAGATCAAATTTTTCTTCACGCAATCCAACGGCTAAACGCATTGCATTATCTTTGCCCCATTCTCCTTTAGTTTTAGGCTTGACCAAGGTAGTAGGAAGGAAATCACCTGGGAAAGGATCATACATACGAGAATCTTCACCTAAGTGCAGGTTATTAGGATGTTCTTTGACTGAGTTATTACTCGCTTCAAGTTTTAATTCCACACCGACTTTTTGATTGGGAGCCACAATATCATCAACATCAATGGTACGCATTTTAACCGTCCCACCAATGCCACTTGCCGTTCCTGCCGCTAACGCTGGCCCTTTTTCAATGGTGATGCCACCAATTAAATTCGGATCAAGATAATTTCGATTATTTGCCCCGTTGTAACCGCGCCAAGTTGTAATTGCCTGCTCTGTGCCATCAATTGTTACAGGAATACGCCCCTGTCCTTGCACGCCACGAATATTTGGATCAACGGCACCACTATTGCGCGCATCACCACTGTACACCCCATTAAAGGCTTGAAACAGATCCGCAGGGGCCGCCCCTTTATAGCGTTCCACGGTTTCTTTATCAGAATACATATTGGTGATATTACGTAAATAGATTTCGTCTTTTTTCTGCTCCGTTTGAGTTTCCGCTTTACTTTTGATTACAATCGTTTCTAATTCCTCTGCATTTACTATAGTATTTAAACAAAATATGAATGATAAATAACACTTTTTAAATTTCATTATTAATCCCCTTTTATTAAAATGATAATCATTATCAATTTAATGATAAAAAATAATTCTCGAAAATACAACTGAATACTTATAAATGAGTATAACTCTGCTAGTTATGATTAATGGTTATTACCGGAGGGGATGTTTTTTCATTTTTCTGAGCAATTAATAGACCTAAATCAAATCAATTGAAAAAAATGAATTTTGTATAAAAATTATGCTTTGCAAATGGGGCAAAAGTGCGTATCATAGCACGCCTTGCCCGTAGGGGCGGGCGATGAGTTGTATGTCAAAGGTAGTAATGTGTTAAAGGAAGGCAACAATGCGAATTGGTCATTATCAATTAAAAAACCGTATTTTGCTTGCACCGATGGCAGGTATTACTGACCAACCTTTTAGGCGCCTTTGTGCGAATTATGGGGCAGGATTAACGTTTTCAGAAATGATGGCAAGTAATCCTCGTGTCTGGCATACAGAAAAATCGAAACAACGTCTTGCGTATCATCAAGATGTCGGCATCAACGCCGTGCAAATTGCGGGATCCGATCCGCAGGAAATGGCACAAGCTGCACAAGTGAATGTGGGCTATGGGGCAGAAATTATTGACATCAATATGGGCTGTCCTGCAAAGAAGGTGAATCGTAAATTGGCAGGTTCTGCGCTTTTACAATATCCTGATTTAGTCCAACAGATTCTTGAAGCCGTGGTTCGTGCTGTGGATGTGCCTGTAACACTAAAAATTAGAACAGGCTGGGATCGACAAAATCGAAACTGTGTGGAAATCGCTAAAATTGCCGAACAAGCTGGCATTCAAGCACTGACTATTCACGGGCGTACGCGTGAATGTTTATTTGAGGGCGAAGCGGAATACGACAATATTAAAGCGGTGAAACAACAGGTTTCCATCCCCGTGATTGCCAATGGCGATATTACATCAGCACAAAAAGCCCAAGATGTACTCAATTACACAGGCGCTGATGCAATAATGATTGGGCGTGGTGCATTAGGTCAGCCTTGGCTATTTCAGTCTGTGGCAGATTTAATAGAAAACAGCTCAATAACTTCAGAACCAAGCTTAGAAGAAAAGTGCGGTGTTATTTTGCGACATATTCAGGCACTTCATCAGTTTTATGGTGAAGAAAAGGGGTATCGCATTGCACGCAAGCACGTAGCTTGGTATTTACAGGGAATTCAACCTAATTCCAGTTTTAGACAGACTTTTAATGCCATTACGAATGCAAAAGAGCAAATAACAGCATTGAAAGAATTTTTTAATTTGATTTTATTGGATAAGAACAACAATGTTAGAACAACAACGTAATCCAGCCGAAGCACTCACTGTTTCAGTATTAAACTCACAATCACAAGTAACAAATAAGCCACTTCGTGATTCTGTGAAACAAGCAATTAGAAATTATTTAGCACAATTAGATGGTCAAGATGTGGACGATCTTTATGAGTTAGTGTTGTCAGAGGTTGAACACCCTATGCTTGATATGATTATGCAATATACCCGTGGTAATCAAACTCGTGCCGCCACAATGTTAGGTATCAACCGTGGTACATTACGTAAAAAATTAAAAAAATACGGTATGGGCTGATAATTTCAGGTTTTAAATAAAATGACACTGATCTGCTCCCCAAAAGTTGGACCACATCCAATAATTAAGGAGCAGATTTTTTATGGCAAAACATTATTCAACAGCATTTGCATTACGCGCGATTTCGTTAGTCTCTGTTCAAGGTATGAATCTGAATCAGACGACAAACTATTACGGTCTCTCTTACTTTCGCTAAATTATGGTTTAGTTGTAACGCATTAGAAAAGTGATATTGATTGGCTTATTCGCTAGCCTAATCGGAGAAATAAGATGTGATTCCTCAAACCAAACCGCCTGTCAAAGCCGATAAAAAACCTTTTTTACAAGAGATTGAATACTCTTACCAGAAGAATATCTATTTAAAAAAGTTCTTTGAACTCAGAAGTATCAAGCTCAAGCGGAAAAATATACCATCGTTCGAGAACGAAGGAAGCAATCTCTCTTTTCCATATTACTGAAGATGACAAATCTGTCTCACCATACCTTTTAACTATTTGGGGGTTCGTATTGAAGATATTCAAGGAAGCGTTATAAATTCGTTTCTCTTGCACACTGATTCATAGCGACTAAGGTTGGCGCTATCAGGTGGCAGTGTGGCACGAAATACTCGTAGTGAAAAATACCTTAAAGTCAGTTCATAGCATAAGCCATAAGGGGAATTGGTATAATAAGATGGTAGAGAGTTTTTAGTATGGTGAAGTTCGAATGTTTTTACCTGAATTGCTTTGCCAATGTGTCAGAGATGGAGGTAGCGCTACACGAGTATATTCGCTATTATAACAAGCAATGGATTAAATCCGCATTAAATAACTTGAACTTAGTGCAATACAGAGATCACAACAATGAAAATCATTATTTTAGGCGCAGGGCAGGTAGGGACAACATTGGCAGCCAATTTGGTCAGTGAAGATAACGATATTACGCTTGTCGATAATGAAGCAGAACGTTTACTTGCGTTACAAGATAAGCACGACTTGCGTGTCGTGAATGGGATTGCGTCATCACCGAGAGTCTTGCGTGAAGCAGGTGCAGCGGATGCAGATTTAGTCGTGGCAGTAACTAATTCAGACGAAACCAATATGATTGCGTGCCAAGTGGCTTATACTTTGTTTAATACACCAACGAAAATTGCACGTATTCGGAGTACAGACTATTTACGTGAAAAAAATAAATTATTTCAATCAGATGTTATCCCGATCGATCATATTATATCCCCTGAAAAATTAGTGACTGATGAAATCGTTCGCTTGATTGACTATCCGGGGGCGCTACAAGTTTCTCATTTTGCCGAAGGGCGGATTAGTATCGTGGTGGTGAAAGCCTATTATGGGGGGCCATTGGTAGGATATGCCCTATCAATGTTAAAAGAGCATTTGCCACATATTGATTGCCGTGTCGTGTCTATTTTGCGACAGGATAAAGTGATTCGCCCACAAGGATCAACCATTATTGAAGCGGGGGATGAAGTTACCTTTATTTGTGCCACAATTCATATTAAAGCCATTATGAGTGAATTACAGCGTCTAGAAAAACCTTATAAACGCATTATGATTATTGGTGGTGGGAATGTTGGAAGTGGGGTTGCAAAACGTTTGGAAGAACAATGCTCAGTAAAATTAATTGAGCGAAATCAGGAGCGTGCAACTATTTTGGCAGAAAGGCTATCAAAAACATTAGTTTTTCATGGAGATGCTTCAGATCAGTCGCTTTTATTTGAAGAGCACATAGAAAATATTGATGTTTTTCTTTCGCTCACCAGTGATGATGAGGCTAACATTATGTCTGCATTATTGGCAAAACGGCTTGGTGCGAAAAAGGCAATGGTACTGATTCAACGAATGGCATACATTAATTTATTGCAAGGAGGCACGTTAGACATTGTGGTTTCTCCTCAACAAGCCACGATTTCTGCCTTATTGGGGCATATTCGTAAAGGGGATATAGGGAATGTTGTTTCTTTACGTCATGGTGTTGCGGAGGTCTTAGAGATTATTGTGCATGGGGAGGCTAGCTCTTCTAATGTAATTGGACGCAAAATATCTGAAATTAAACTTCCTGCAGGCGCGATTATTGGTGCAATATTACGTGGTGAAGATGTGATGGTTGCGAGAAAAGGGTTAGTGATTGAGGAAAACGATCACATTATAGTATATGTGAGTGATAAAAAACATATTCCAGAGGTAGAAAAATTATTCCAACCTAGTGCATTTTTTATCTAAAAATGAAAAAAAGTGCTGTACTTATTGTTTTTAGTTCATATAATAGCCGCCGCTGATTAATCCTTTCAGCCTTTATTTAGGAGTATTTTATGAGTTTTATGAAAGAGTTCCGCGAATTTGCAATGCGTGGAAATGTGGTGGATATGGCAGTCGGTGTGGTTATCGGTGGAGCATTTGGTAAAATTGTAAGTTCATTCGTGGGCGATGTGATTATGCCAGTATTAGGCTTATTCACTGGTGGCGTAGATTTCAAAAATTTACACCTTGTACTAAAAGAAGCTGTGGGCGATGTGCCAGCAGTAACGTTAAACTACGGTGTATTCGTACAAAATATCGTTGACTTCGTGATCATTGCATTTGCAATTTTCTTAGTTGTGAAAGGAATGAACAAAATGAAGAAACCAGCAGAAGAGCCAGAAGCAGCACCTGCTGAGCCTTCAAATGAAGAAAAATTATTAACTGAAATCCGTGATTTATTAAAAAAATAATTCGCTGAATAGAAAAAATCTTCCTTATAAATAGGAAGATTTTTTTTATCCTAAATTTGGATAACGTAGTAAAATAAGGGCATATATTTACTTTACACACAAAAGGAGAAATCCAATGACTAACATTCCGCATATTGAAGATGCGCAAACAGAAACGCGTGAAATTATTCAGAATTTACTCAATGACGGTAGCGATCCTGAAGCACTTTATATTATTGAGCATCATATTTCTCATAATGATTTTGAACAATTAGAAAAAATTGCTGTTGATGTATTTAAGGCTGGCTATGAAGTGTCTGATGCAGAAGAGTGGGAAGAGGAAGAAACTGGCAAGATCTTTTATTCCTTTGATGCTATTAGCGAAATTGAATTAAAGGCTGAATTAATTGATGCACAACAAAAAGAATTATTTCCACTTATCGCTAAATTCAATGGCATTTATGACGGCTGGGGAACATATTTTGAAGATCCTAATGCTGAAGACGATGAATATGGCGAAGATGGTGAATTTTTTGATGATGAAGAATAAGATTGCGCAAAATTTTTAAAAATCACACCGCACTTTATTTTCAGCAAAATATAAGTGCGGTGCTTTTTTATGGATTTTTTTATCTTCGGAACTATTTGCATTTTTTTCTGTCGATATAGCAATAAATCAATTAATTTATAAGGAATTTTATGCGTTTAAAACAACTTACTTTTGCCTTAATGGCATTACCATTATCGTTATCTACCTATGCTGCAGAGAATACTCATAATATAGTGAGTTTTTCTGTTGATGTTGAAAAAGAACTTTCGCATGATTTACTCCAAGCCACCTTGTTTACCCAAGCGGAAAACAAAGATCTTGCGTTGGCGAATAAAGAAGTGAGCAATAAAATTAATCAAGCCTTTGAGATATTAAAATCCTATCCGGACGTTGAATTAAGTGATAATTCACGTAGTACACAAGTCCGTTATAACAGTGATGGCAAGCAAAATGGCTGGATTGCGCGCGCCCAGCTAATATTGCAAAGTAAAAATAATGAAGCCTTATCTAATGCAATGACGAAACTTAATGGTATTTTGGCAATTGAATATGTAAACTCTCAAGTGTCTTCTGCTGCAATTAATCGAGTTGAAGATGAAATGACAAAACAGGCGCTTGAACAATTAAACCGCAAGGCAAACTTAATTCAACAATCACTTGGCGCGAAAGGTTATAAAATTGTGGAATTAAATATTCGCACCCCAATGGAAAGCGGACGCTTTGTGGCTCGCCCTTATGCTATGGCGAAAATGGCAAGTTCAATGTCGAATGATGAGGTGCAATTAGGCAACGGCAAAGCTAACGTAAGAGCAAGCATTGAGGCAAAAATTCAGCTAGTTCAGGAATAATGACAGCCAGCCCCATTTCTTATACAATGAGGCGATTTTAACAAGCCAACGAGGTTATCAATGAAAGTTGCAAAAAATGTGGTGGTGAGCATTGCTTACCAAGTTCGTACTGAAGATGGAGTATTAGTTGATGAAGCTCCAGTCAATCAGCCTTTAGAATATTTACAAGGGCATAATAATTTAGTCATTGGCTTAGAGAAAGCCCTAGAAGGTAAATCTGTTGGTGATAAATTTGAAGTTCGCGTAAAACCAGAGGAAGGTTACGGGGAATATAATGAAAATCTTGTTCAACGTGTACCAAAAGATGTGTTTGTTGGTGTCGATGAGCTTGTCGCTGGAATGCGTTTTATCGCCGATACCGATGTAGGGCCATTACCTGTTGTGATCACGGAAGTAGGTGAGAATGATGTGGTTGTCGATGGTAATCATATGCTCGCAGGACAAGAATTATTATTTGATGTAGAAGTTGTTGCAACACGTGAAGCAACCTTAGAGGAAATCGCACACGGTCATATCCACCAAGAGGGCGGTTGCTGTGGTGGACATGGTGATAGCGATGAAGAAGGACACGGCTGTGGTTGTGGCGGTCATCACCATCATCATAACCACGATCACCACCATCATCACGATGGTGAAGGTTGCTGCGGAAATGGCGGCTGTAAGCATTAAGGCTAGAGAATTATGTTGAACCACGCAAATCGCGTGGTTTTTTTATGATCTTTCTCAAGAAATCTTATTTTTCATTCTTGATTTTATTTCTTTTTTATTCTGACTACGCATAATAGAGAAATACGAATCACCTAATATTAGGTATTAATTGAACACTTTTATAAGGAGAAAAACATGAAAAAGATGTTATTAATGAGTGGCTCAAAATATAAAGATACAGGTTATTTGGTACATTGTATGCCGTGGCTAAAAACTTTTCTTTCTGAATACCGAGGAAAAACCATTGGATTTGTCCCTTATGCCGGTGTCAGCCGTAGCTATGATGAATATGAAAATGGAGTAAAACAAGCACTTGCTGAATTAGAGATGGATATTATTTCTGTTCATCGAGGAAAAACACACCTCGATATTATCGAACAAGCTGATGTGATCGCAATTGGTGGCGGTAACACGTTCTGCTTGCTTAATGGATTGTATGAGCATCATTTATTGGATGCGATTCGCCAGAAAGTACAACAAGGCACGCCTTATTTTGGTTGGAGCGCTGGTGCCAATGTGGCTGGTAAAAGTATTATGACAACCAATGATATGCCAATTCTTTATCCCCCTTCCTTTGATGCTTTAAATCTATTTCCTCACCAAATTAATCCACACTTTATTTCAGGTAAAATAGCAGGACATAATGGTGAAAGTCGTGAAGAGCGTTTAGCGGAGTTTTTAATGATTAATCCTGAATCACAGGTTTACGCATTGCCTGAAGGCACGGCATTGCATATTCAGGGGCAACAAGCAAGTGTACTAGATATTAGCCAAGCACAGCAAAGTGCGGTGTTAAAATTGAGCAAAAATGGGGCTTGTCAGTCTTACCTCGCTGGATCGATTTTTAATTATTAAGGAGAATAATATGCTTGAACTTAAATCTTTCGTGGCAATTTTGGGTGTTGTTGCTGCGGTTTATTTATTGGTAAAAAAATATGAAACGCGTACCGTATTAATTGGTTTAGGCTTATTAATGTCTTTATTAACGCTCAACCCAATGGGGGCGTTAGATGCCTTTGCTAAATCAATGACCAGCAGTGGATTAATTATGGCAATCTGTTCCAGTATGGGCTTTGCTTATGTGATGAAATACACAAAATGTGATACACATCTTGTGCATTTAATGACTCGGCCCTTATCAGGACTAAGATTTTTCTTAATTCCTTTTGCCACAATGATTACTTTTTTTATTAATATTGCGATTCCTTCAGCAGCCGGTTGCGCTGCCGCCGTTGGCGCAACATTAATCCCCGTATTAAAAAGTGCAGGTGTGCGACCTGCTACGGCTGGGGCAGCCATTTTGGCTGGCACATTTGGTTCAATGATGAGTCCCGGCTCTTCTCATTCTGCTATGATTGCCGAAATGTCAAATTTAACGATTACGCAAGTCAATTTATCTCATGCACCTTATACGATTATCGCTGGTGCGATTGCAGCGGTTTCGCTAACTTTAGTCGCATTAATGCTAAAAGATTATGGCGAAGAACATCGTCAAGCCTATTTAGCAGAAGCTAAAGAATCTGAACAATCTTTCCAAAAATCAAACATTTTCTTTGCCATTGCACCTTTATTACCATTGGTTATTTTAGTAATTGGTGGAACCGCTTTACAAGAAATCCCGGCACTTGCTTGGACGAAAATGGGGGTACCGCAAGCAATGTTAATTGGGGCAATTTATGCCATTTTCGTTACACGCATTTCTCCGGCTAAAATTACAGAAGAATTTTTTAATGGAATGGGGAGCGCTTATGCAAATGTGTTAGGCATTATTATTTCAGCGAGTGTTTTTGTGGCAGGGCTAAAATCGACTGGTGCCATTGACAGCGCCATTGAATTTCTTAAGCATTCAAACGAATTTGTCCGTTGGGGAGCAACGATTGGTCCATTCTTAATGGGCTTGCTCACAGGTTCTGGCGATGCGGCAGCAATCGCCTTTAACACAGCAGTAACACCACACGCAGTCGAATTAGGCTACACACACTTAAACCTTGGTATGGCGGCCGCTATTGCAGGGGCTATTGGACGCACTGCCTCGCCAATCGCAGGCGTAACGATTGTTTGTGCAGGATTAGCGATGGTTAGCCCTGTGGATATTGTTAAACGTACAGGTTTAGGAATGGTGCTTGCTGTACTATTCTTGGCATTATTTATGCTTTAATTTTTTCACGGTGGGAAAATTTAACACATTCCCACCGCACTTTATTATTCCTTCTGTCTAAAAAAGCCATCTGACTTTCTTCGCATAAAGTGCGGTGCTTTTTTCTGTAAATTTCCCCTCACTTATCGCCTTTTGCATACGAATTTTGTACAATGCACCGTTTTGAGTGATTATTGAGATTATTTTATGAGTTCAGCACCAAATATTGGTTTTATTAGTTTAGGTTGTCCTAAAAATTTAGTGGATTCAGAACGTATTTTGACGGAGCTGCGTTCTGATGGGTATAACATTATTCCAAGTTATGAAAATGCCGATTTAGTGATCGTTAATACCTGCGGATTTATTGACAGCGCAGTGCAAGAGTCGTTAGAAGCCATTGGTGAAGCGTTAGAAGAAAATGGTAAAGTGATTGTTACAGGCTGTTTGGGGGCGAAAGAAGATCGTATCCGTGAAGTACATCCAAAGGTATTAGAAGTTACAGGCCCACATAGTTATGAAGCGGTGATGACACAAGTGCATAAATATGTACCAAAACCCGCACACAACCCTTATATCAGTCTTGTGCCAGCGCAAGGAGTGAAATTAACCCCAAAACATTATGCCTATTTGAAAATTTCAGAAGGCTGCGATCATCGTTGTACTTTCTGTATTATTCCTTCAATGCGCGGTGATTTAGATAGCCGTCCGATTACGCAAGTCTTAGATGAAGCCAAACGCCTTGCTGATGCTGGGGTGAAAGAGCTACTTATCGTGTCGCAAGATACTTCAGCGTATGCCTTAGATCAAGGTAAAGAAAATCAAAATAAAACGGTTTTCTGGAACGGTAAGCCAATCAAAAATAATCTGATCAGCCTGTGCGAGCAGTTGGCGACCTTAGGCATTTGGGTGCGTTTGCATTATGTATATCCTTATCCGCACGTGGATAATTTAATTCCACTTATGGCGCAAGGCAAAATTTTGCCTTATTTAGATATTCCATTACAACACGCAAGCCCAAAAATTTTGAAAGCAATGAAGCGTCCGGGGTCTATTGATCGCACGTTAGAACGTATAAAAAAATGGCGTGAAATTTGCCCTGAATTAACCTTACGTTCCACTTTTATTGTTGGCTTCCCGGGTGAAACGGAGGAAGATTTTCAACAACTATTAGATTTCTTACAGGAAGCCCAGCTTGATCGAGTTGGCTGTTTCAAATTTAGCCCTGTTGAAGGTGCGCCAGCCACAGATATGCCAGATCAAATACCAGAAGACGTAAAAGAAGCGCGTTTCCACCGTTTTATGCAAGTGCAACAAGCTATTTCAGCACAACGCTTACAGCAAAAAATTGGCAAAACCCTGCCTGTCATTGTGGACGAAATAGATGAAGAAGGGATTATCGGACGCTCAATGGCGGATGCCCCAGAAATTGATGGTGTGGTTTATGTAGATAACTTATCTCACCAAGCTGTGAGCGTAGGACAAGTGATTAACGTAACGATCACACAAGCCGATGAATATGATTTATGGGGAACCTGCTAATGGCAGCGCCAGTGAACGTGTTATTTGTCTGTTTGGGGAACATTTGCCGTTCCCCAATGGCGGAATATCTTTTCCGTGAAAAAGTGAAACAAGCAGGCTTAGCCAATAAAATGATGAGTGATAGTGCTGGCACATCTGGCTGGCACGATGGCGAGGATATGCACTGCGGTACAGCAGAAACTCTTGAATTACATCATATTGATAATAAAGGTTTTACTAGCCGAAAAGTGCGGTTAAAAGATTGGCAAGATTTTGATTATATTATTGCTATGGATAACCAAAATTTAGCCGATTTAGAAAAATTATTTGGACATCACCCTGAAAAATTATTTCAAATCACTCAGCTTTGTCCTGATTTAGGTATCGATCATATCCCTGATCCTTGGTACACCAAGAATTTTACCCAAACTTACGAATTATTAGATCAATGTTGTGATGCCTTGTTAGCACACATTCGTAAAGAAAAATCTTGTTAAAAACCACCGCACTTTTGTTGATAAAAGCTGATAGGTTATGGCTATCAGCTTTTTTGCTATAACTTGCTTATGTATTATTCCGCTTCAGTAAGAGTAAAGCAAAGGTTGAGATTAATAGCACGAATGCTGCGCCGATATAAAGATTTTGTTTTTCTCATCCGCTATCTAATAAAATACCTGCGATTATTGGAGCAAGGATTGCGCCAATGCGTCCTATGCTGATTGACCAGCCAGCACCTGTACTTCGTATATTCATTGTGTTTCCTTATGATATGTTGATGAATAAATCCTTTTATTCTCTTGTGAGTTGTTGAAGCTTACGCAAAATAATATTTAGTGCGACGCCATAGGCAGGAACAAATAGCACGATGCCGACAAAAAGTTTGAAAAGATAATCTACAAAACCAAGTTCAAACCAATGTTCCGCCATAAAAGGATCACTGCTTGCGAAAAATGCGACGGAAAAGAATAAGAAGGTATCTGCCATTGAACCGAAAATCATTGAGCTACTCGGCGCAATCCACCAGGTTTTTAACTGGCGTAATCGATTAAATACAAGTACATCAAGTAATTGACCGAAAACATAGGCGACAAAACTGGCAATAGCAATGCGAAAAACGAATAAGTTGAAATCAAATAAGGCTTCGATCCCTTGATATTGCGTGTCCAAAAAGAGCGTGGAAATCACATAACTGATAATTAATGCGGGAAACATCACGGCAAAGATGATCCATCTTGCGGCGGTTGCTCCAAAAATTCGCACAGTTAGATCCGTTGCAAGGAAAATAAATGGGAAAGTAAGCGTTCCCCAAGTGCTGTGGAACGAGAAATCTGCTAGTCCGAGTAGATGAAATGGCAAGTGTATCTCAAACGGGATTTGTACTAAATAGTTACTTGCGGCAATAATAAAAATGTGGAAAAAAGTTAAAATAATTAATGCGTTACGTTTTTGGTGAACATTAAAGATCGGAGAAGTTACTTTCATCTTTTATACCTTTTTGTTGAAAATATTGGGGTGAGGGAACCCAAATTAAGTGGAAAAATTGCGTAATCTTTGAACAGCTGATGTTCGACATACAGGTTATTCAAAGGATCGCTGATAATACGTATTTTTGTTGATATTTCAAGGAATATCTCAATTTATTTTGAGGAATAAGTGCAGAAAATTCTCTATTATAAAGTGCGGTGCTTTTTTGTTGATTTTTGTTTTGAGGGAATGGGGAATGATTTGTGTATATCCGCCATTTGATGAGAGAACATAAGAGGTTTCTTGTTTTAGCAAGAGAGGTTAGGAAGAGCAAAACACGTTTTCACTGAGTTTACCGTTATTGACACTAAAAGTACGGTGTTTTTCTGGTTGCATTTCTTTTAGTTGGTTGTGTGTAATGGCGGTAACAAACACTTGTGAGCCGCTTTGTTGTAGGCGTTCAGCTAATAATGCACGTTTTGTTTGATCTAATTCAGAAGCGAAATCATCAATTAAAAAAATACAATGACGATTTTTTTGTTGCATCAAATGTTCACCTTGAGCTAGGCGCAAGGCACACATTAGCAGTTTTAATTGCCCACGAGAAAGCACATCTTCTACCGGTAATCCATTCGCCTTAAAGCGAAAATCCGCCTTTTGCGGGCCAGATACGGTGTAACCAATGGCACGATCTCGTTCAAAATTTTGACATAACAATTCGGCGTAATCGCTGTTTTTATCCCAGCCTTGATGAAAACTGACACTGATTTCTAATTCAGGCAGAAATAGCTGACAGGTGCGTTCAATTTCAGGACGTAAGGCTTCGACATAATCGGCACGCCATTGGCTGACTTGGTTAGCAAGATTGACCAGCGCTTTATCCCAAATCTGAATATGTTCATAGTGCAAGGCTCGTTGTAAAGCCGCATTGCGTTGCTTCAATAAGCGGTTAAGTTGGCTCCAAACAGGGTGAAAATCACGATGATGATGGAATAGTCCCCAATCTAAAAAAGCACGGCGATAGCTTGGCCCACCGTTGAGCAAGGTCAATCCTTCTGGGGTAATCATTTGCATTGGTAACAAATGGGCAAGATCGGCAATTTTCTTTGCTTCTTCACCGTTAATTTTTACCTGAGTGTTACCTTGGCGGTGTTTTTGCAACCCCACTGACCACTGATGTTGTTGCTCTTGAATTTTGCCATAAAGGGTGAAGTGAGGCTGTTCGTAAGAAATAATGCGATTTGCTACCGCACTTTTAAAAGAACGTCCGTGAGCAAGATAAAAAATGGCTTCAAGTAAACTGGTTTTACCGCTGCCGTTATTGCCCACTAAAAAGTTAAAGCCGTGGTCAAATTCTAGATCCACGGCGTTTAAATTACGAAAATTTTCAACCGTTAAGCGTGAAATTGCCATATCAATTATAAACGCATTGGCATAATCACATATTCTGCGCTATTGTCATCCACATCTTCAATTAAGCAACTGGAAGAAGCATCTGTCAATCGCATACGCACTTGTTTGCATTTGAGGGCATTGAGTACATCAAGCAAATAGCTGACATTAAAGCCGACTTCCATTTCTTCGCCGTTGTAGTCGATGTCAATGATTTCTTCGGCTTGCTCTTGCTCCGTATTTGTCGCGGTGATTGTGAGCTGGTTTTCTGCAAGCTGTAAACGTACTGTTCTTACTTTATCATTGGATAAAATCGCGGCACGGGCAAAGGCTTGTTTTAAACTTTCCCATTCGCCTGTCATAATACGTTGCGCATTGCGTGGTAATACGCGACGATAATCTGGGAAACGTCCATCAATTAATTTAGAGGTAAAAATAATGTGTCCTAAATCAATGCGTAAATTATTTGTACCAATTTGTACACGAGCTGGCTGATCATTACTTTCTAATAAACGGGCTAATTCTAGCACGCCTTTACGTGGCACAATGACAGAATGAAGCTGTAAATCTTGTTCTAGGGGAATTGTACAAACCGCAAGGCGATGTCCATCTGTTGCAACAGTACGCAATAAGTTACCTTCGGTTTCAAATTTCATTCCATTTAAGAAATAACGCGCATCTTGATTTGCCATAGAAAATTGAGTGGCATCAATGAGGCGACGTAAGGTGGCTTGTGTGGTGGTAAAATCTACCTCTGCTTGCCAATCAGCTAAATTTGGATATTCCTCAGCTGGAAGGGTTGTTAGATTAAATTTACTTCTACCGCAATGCACTAAGGCACGTTCTTCTTCAAAACTTACCGTAATATCTGAACCATCAGGAAAACTACGGCAAATATCAAGGAATTTTTTAGCGGGTATGGTGAAATGCCCATCTTGTTCAGCACTATTTAACTGTGTTTGGGTGGAAAGTTCCACTTCTAAATCTGTTCCTGTAATGGTTAAAGATTGCCCTTCAATGTGTAGTAATACATTGTTTAACACAGGAATATTAGGGCGACTACTCAATACACCACATACTTGTTGTAAGGGCTTTAACAGGTTTTCTCTTGATACAGTAAATTGCATAGTTTCGTCCTTAAACTGATAAGGTTCGGATTAAATTAGACCAATCTTCTTGAATGCTTGGGTCTTGTTGCTTGAGTTTATCTACACTGCGACAGGCGTGCAAAACAGTAGTATGATCACGATCACCAAAGCTACTGCCAATTTCAGGGAAACTGCGATTAGTCAGTTCGCGTGAAAGTGCCATTGCAATTTGGCGAGGGCGAGCCACCGATCTTGCGCGACTTTTCGATTTAAGATCGGCCACTTTGATACGGTAATATTCTGCCACGATTTTTTGGATGTTTTCCACGGTCACTAATTTTTCTTGTAACGCCAGCATATCTTTGAGGGTCTCACGCACAAAATCAATGGTAATCGGTTTGCCCGTAAATTCTGCATTAGCGTGAACACGGTTGAGCGCGCCTTCTAATTCACGCACGTTCGTGCGTAATTTTTCGCCGATAAACAACGCCACTTCTTGGGGTAAGCGCATATTTTTTTCTTCTGCTTTTTTCAATAAAATGGCGACACGAGTTTCAAGTTCTGGGGGTTCAATGGCTACGCTTAATCCCCAACCAAAACGAGATTTTAAGCGATCTTCAATTTTCTCTATCTCTTTTGGATAGCGGTCAGAGGTTAAAATAATTTGCCGACTACTTTCAAATAACGAGTTAAAAATATGGAAAAATTCTTCTTGCGTACCGTCTTTGCCCGCAAAGAATTGAATATCATCAATCAGCAAGGCATCTAAAGTGCGGTAGAATTTTTTGAAGTTTTCCATTTTGTCTTCTTGCAGCGCCCGGACATATTCTTGCATAAAGCGTTCTGCGTGGATATAAATTACGCGTGCTTCTGGTTTTGTGGTTAAAATGCCATTACCTACGGCGTGTAATAAGTGGGTTTTGCCAAGCCCAGTGCCACCGTAAAGAAACAGGGGATTGGCGCTTTGTTCCCCCGGATTAATTGCCACTTTTTGTGCCACTGCGCGGGCAAGTTGGTTTGATTTCCCTTCGACAAAATTGTCAAAAATATGCTTAGTATTTAAGTTAGAACGATAATTGGCCTTTTGTTCATTCGCTGGCGTGGGTGCGGTATTTGGTACGATAACAGGCGTAGGTGTGGTACGCGTCGCGGGTTTTGAGCCTTCCTGCACTTTTACACTAAAATCTGCATTGCCAGAAAATTGTTGGGCTAAGCGGCTAATTAGTTCAAGATAATGGGTCTCCACCCAGTTTTTAACAAAAACATTGGAAGCATATAACACCATATTGTTTTCACCTACAATATCAGCTTGCAATGGACGTAACCAAGTGCTGAAATCCGTTGGTGAAACTTGATCTTGTAATTGTGAAAGGCAATCCTGCCAAAGCGATGCGAGCGTGGTTTTCATTGTTATTATATCTTGGTTTATCCGTTAAACATCTGAATAGTCCGCTGAAAAGTGCGGTGAGAATTCGGCTAATTCTACAATAAAGTTGAGAAAAGATCTTTATAAAAGGATCAAAAAAAATCGAAAAAGGCTGCTTGAGATTTCTGCCAAAAAAAGTATAATTCTCCCCGCTTTTATGCTTTCAAATAAGAAAAATACAGATTATGTTGTGATTTTTTCTTATTCTTATTTGACGAACGGTTCATTTGTGATTACAATTCCGTTCCTTATTTTAGTAACCCTTGTTTCAATTCGTTTTTGGCTATCTAAATGTCAAAGGCAATAATTAAACAATGTTGATTTAGGTAGATTATAATTATGAAACGTACATTTCAACCATCTGTATTAAAACGTAGTCGTACTCACGGTTTCCGTGCGCGTATGGCAACTAAAAACGGCCGTCAAGTTTTAGCTCGTCGTCGTGCTAAAGGTCGTAAGAGTTTATCTGAATAATCCAGCCTTTTGCTGTGATTAAGCTAAACTTTTCTAGGGAGTTACGTCTGCTAACTCCCGCTCAATTCAAATACGTTTTCCAAGATCCACAATGTGCCAGTTCAGCGCAAATTACCATACTTGCTCGCATTAATCAGGAAAATCATCCCCGTCTTGGGCTTGCTGTTGCCAAGAAGCATTTAAAACGCGCCCACGATCGTAATCGCATTAAACGTCTATGCCGTGAACGCTTTCGCTTATTGCAACACCGACTGCCAAATTATGATTTTGTGATTGTTGTTAAACAAGGCATTAGTCAGTTAGATAATCAACAACTATTCAATTTATTGGATAAATTATGGCAACGCCACATTCGCTTGGCTCAAAAATCTTAATTGCGCTTATTCGCTTTTATCAACTGGTAATTAGCCCTTTAATTGGCCCACGTTGCCGATTCACACCAACCTGTTCTTGCTATGGCATTGAGGCATTAAAAACGCACGGTGCGTTAAAAGGTGGTTGGCTTACGTTAAAACGTATATTAAAATGTCATCCTTTACACGCGGGTGGATACGATCCTGTTCCACCAAAGATCAATAACAACAAAGAGAACAAATAATGGATTCAAGACGTAGCCTGTTAGTGCTCGCACTACTCTTTATTTCTTTTCTTGTTTATCAGCAATGGCAAGTGGACTATCATTCACCTAAGCCAGTTGCCACTGAACAAGTTCAGACAACGAATAATCAAAGTGAATTTGCTTCAAATTCGGATCTAACTAACCTTGCACAAGGTAAAGTAATTACTTTAGAAAATGACGTTTTCCGCTTACAAATTAATACATTAGGTGGAGATGTTGTCGGTTCTGAATTATTAAAATATGATGAAACGTTACATTCTAATACGCCATTCATTTTGTTAAAAGATACGCCTGAGCATATTTATATTGCACAAAGTGGTCTGGTTGGTAAAAACGGGATTGATACCAAAGCCGGTCGTGCAAACTACCAAGTAGAGGGGGATACCTTCAAATTGGCAGATGGGCAAAATGAACTTGTTGTCCCTTTCGTGTTTGAAAAAGAGGGGGTAACTTATCGCAAAATTTTCGTATTAAAACGTGGTGAATATGATGTGGCAGTGAATTTTGAAATTGCTAACCAAAGCAATCAAGCCATTGAAGTTGAACCTTATGCCCAATTAACCCATACATTGGTTGAAAGCTCAGGTAGTATGGCGATGCCAACCTATACAGGCGGTGCTTATTCTTCTTCTGAAACAAATTATAAAAAATATAGTTTCAAAGATATGGAAGAAAAAGATCTTTCGCTACAAACCAAAGTGGGCTGGGTTGCAATTTTACAACACTATTTCGTTTCTGCTTGGATCCCAAATCAAGATGCAACCCATCAATTTTATTCTACAACTGACAAAGCACGTAACTTAGGCTCAATCGGTTATCGTGGACCAGCTATTGATATTCCATCAGGTGCAACAGAAACCATCACCAGCAAATTATGGACAGGGCCTAAATTACAAAATGAAATGGGACAAGTGGCAAACCATTTAGATCTTACCGTTGATTACGGCTGGGCGTGGTTTATTGCGAAACCCTTATTCTGGCTACTTACCCACATTCACGATTTAGTGAAGAACTGGGGGCTTGCGATTATTTGTGTAACCTTAGTGGTGAAAGGGCTTTTATACCCATTAACTAAAGCACAATACACTTCAATGGCAAAAATGCGTATGCTGCAACCGAAAATCCAAGAAATGCGTGAGCGTTATGGGGAAGATCGTCAGCGAATGAGCCAAGAAATGATGAAATTATATAAAGAAGAAAAAGTAAACCCACTCGGTGGTTGTTTACCAATTTTATTACAAATGCCAATTTTCATCGCCTTATATTGGACGTTTATGGAAGCCGTTGAATTACGCCACGCCCCATTCTTCGGTTGGATTCAAGATTTATCAGCACAAGATCCATATTATATCTTGCCTATTTTAATGGGCGTGTCGATGTTTTTATTACAAAAAATGTCGCCAACTCCAGTGGCTGATCCAATGCAGCAAAAGGTAATGACCTTTATGCCAGTGATTTTTACCGTATTCTTCCTATTCTTCCCGGCAGGATTGGTACTCTATTGGTTAGTCTCTAACCTTATCACTATTGCGCAACAACAATGGATTTACCGTGGGTTAGAGAAAAAAGGATTACATTCCCGTAAAAAATAACTTGCTAGCGTAGATAATTGATTTATGGGCGACCCAAGTGTTCGCCCATTTTAGATCAAAAAATCCCTTTAATTCATTGATTTTTTATATAACTGGCTGTTTGAAAAGAACGTTAGTGATTACTTTTAATCTGTAATACAATTATCCCCGTGTAGGGGCGAACCTAAGTGTTCGCCCATTTTAGATCAAAAAATCCCTTTAATTTATTGATTTTGTTATATGACTGGCTGTTTGAAAAGAACGTTAGTGATTGCTTTTAATCTGTAATACAATTATCTCCCTGTAGGGGCGAACCTAAGTGTTCGCCCTAGCTATTGAATTGAAAAATTGCCTTATGGTAACGCTTGAATGAACAATGGCAATGGTTGGACGGTAATCAGGAAACAGGTTCACCATTGGTCGAAGAAATCTAATAAAATAAAGATTATTCACCGCACGGCTTATTGTGCTTTTACAAGTATGAGATAATATTTGAGCATTTTTAAAAGTGCGGTCGTTTTTTAGGAAAAATTATGTCAAAAGAAACCATAGTCGCCCAAGCCACGCCGATTGGACGTGGCGGTGTCGGTATTTTACGGGTATCAGGGCCACTCGCCCAACAAGTGGCTGAGACGGTGCTAGGCAAAAGCCTTAAGCCTCGTATTGCCAATTATTTACCCTTTAAAGATAGCGATGGCACGGTGTTAGACCAAGGGATCGCGCTATTTTTTAAAGCCCCAAATTCTTTCACCGGTGAAGATGTATTAGAGCTACAAGGCCACGGTGGGCAGATTATTTTAGATCTCTTGCTCAAACGCATTTTGCAAGTTAAAGGCGTGCGCTTGGCTCGCCCGGGGGAATTTTCTGAACAGGCATTTTTGAATGATAAATTGGATCTTACCCAAGCAGAGGCGATTGCAGATCTGATTGATGCCACTTCTGAACAAGCGGCACGTTCTGCGCTGAAATCCCTCCAAGGGGAATTTTCTAATAAAATCAATCAGCTTGTTGATGATGTCATTTATTTACGCACCTATGTGGAAGCTGCAATTGATTTCCCTGATGAAGAAATTGATTTCTTAGCTGATGGTAAAATTGAAGCCAAATTGCGTGAGATTATTGCTCAACTTGTTGCTGTGCGAGCGGAAGCCAAGCAAGGGGCGATTTTGCGCGAAGGAATGAAAGTGGTGATCGCGGGGCGGCCAAATGCGGGCAAATCTAGCCTATTAAATGTCCTTGCTGGACGTGAAGCGGCGATTGTGACAGATATTGCTGGTACAACCCGAGATGTGCTGCGTGAGCATATTCATATTGACGGAATGCCATTGCATATTATTGATACCGCAGGTTTGCGTGATGCCACCGATGAAGTGGAGCGTATTGGGATTCGTCGTGCATGGGACGAAATTGAGCAAGCCGATCGCATCATTCTGATGTTAGACAGCACGGATAGCGAAGAAAATCTCGCCCAAGTGCGGTCAGAATTTTTAGCAAAATTGCCGAACAATATCCCTTTGACCATTGTGCGTAATAAAGCGGATTTAAGTGGTGAAGCGGAAACCATTCGCGAACAAAATGGACAAACCTCAATCAGCCTTTCGGCGAAAACACAAGTTGGTGTGGACTTACTGCGTGAACATCTCAAACAATCAATGGGCTATAACACCAGTACAGAAGGTGGTTTTCTTGCACGCCGTCGCCATTTAGAGGCTTTAGAACAAGCGGATATTCACTTGCAAGCAGGACTCATTCAGCTGACCGAGTTTTATGCCGGTGAACTGCTCGCCGAAGAATTGCGAATGGTACAAAATCACCTGAGCGAAATCACAGGACAATTTACCTCTGATGATCTGCTTGGCAATATTTTCAGTTCATTTTGTATTGGTAAATAAGTGAGTGAAAATCAAAGTGCGGTGTGATTTTGCCAATTTTTTAGCTGAAGTAACTTAGTGACAAAATGATAGCTAACACAAATTGAGCGAGTATTTCCTCACTGACAAGCCACAGAGGGCTTGAATAAATCAGCGCCATATGGTGTGTATGGCGAAAAATGAAAGAGTACGGAATTTTTAATGCAATTAATTCAAGGGTTAAAACAACTACCAGCCACTTTGCGACAGCAAGGCTGTGCCTTAACGATTGGTAATTTTGATGGGGTGCATTTAGGGCATCAGGCAGTGTTACGCCACTTGCGTGAAAAAGCCACCAGCCTTTCTTTACCAATGGTGGTGATGCTTTTTGAACCGCAACCAAGCGAATATTTTATGGCAGATAACGCCCCGCCACGTTTGATGCGGTTGCGTGATAAATTGAGTGCATTGGCTGAATTAGGCGTAGATTATGTGATTCGCATAAAATTTGACCGCACTTTTGCCCAGCTTTCTGCTGAACAATTTATTCAACAATACTTGGTACAGAAACTCAATGTGAAATTTTTAAGTATTGGTGATGATTTCCGTTTTGGGGTTGGGCGTACAGGGGATTTTGTTCTGTTACAACAAGCGGGAGAGCAATACGGCTTCCGTGTAGAAGATAATTGCAGTTTTCGTTTAAATGAACAACGTATCAGTAGTACAGCGATCCGTCAAGCCTTAGCTGATGATAATTTAGCCCTTGCCGAGCAGCTTTTAGGCAAGCCTTATTGCATTTATGGGCGCGTGGTGCAAGGCAATAAATTAGGGCGAACCATCGGTTTTCCAACGGCAAATATTCGTCTGCAACGCCAAGTGAACCCTGTGAAAGGCGTTTATGCCGTTCGAGCCAAATTGCCTGATGGCACGGAATATGAAGGTGTAGCAAATATTGGTCGCCGCCCAACTATCAATGGTATAAAACAGCTATTAGAAGTTCATCTCTTTGATTTTAAAGGCGATATTTACGGGCAAGCTCTTCAGGTGGCGCTCTGTCATAAAATTCGAGATGAAGTCAAATTTCCGTCTTTTGACGATCTTAAAGCACAAATTGCAAAAGATGTGGACGTGGCGAAGGATTATTTTAGCCACGCAAAAAGAACCAGATAAATAGCTTAAAGTGCGGTAAAAAATTTGCGAAAAAATCACCGCACTTTAGGAACTGTTGATAATTCAGGATTGAATAACAATTCCCACGCCCCCATTCTTTAACATTGGGCTATTTATGCGTATAATGCCAAGGTTATTGTGCATTTAATGCAAGATTTTATTTTATACAACGTGGAAAAAACAAAATGTCGAATGAAAACGTAGATTACAAAAATACGCTAAACCTGCCAGCAACAGGTTTTCCGATGCGTGGTGATCTGGCAAAACGTGAGCCAGCAATGCTAAAAAATTGGTATGAGAAAAAACTTTACGAAAAAATCAGACAATCTGCTCAAGGAAAAAAATCCTTTATTTTGCACGATGGGCCTCCTTATGCTAACGGCTCAATTCATATCGGGCACGCTGTAAATAAAATTCTGAAAGACATTATTGTAAAATCCAAAACCGCCGCAGGTTTTGACAGTCCTTATATCCCGGGATGGGATTGCCACGGCTTGCCGATTGAATTGAAAGTAGAAGGTTTGGTAGGGAAACCGGGCGAAAAAATTTCTGCTGCACAATTCCGCCAAGAATGCCGTAACTATGCCCGTGAACAAGTGGAAGGGCAAAAGAAAGATTTTATCCGTCTAGGCGTCTTGGGCGATTGGGATAATCCTTATTTAACAATGAATTATGACACTGAGGCCAATATCATTCGCACGCTGGCTAAGGTGGTCGAAAACGGGCATCTTTACAAAGGCTATAAACCTGTGCATTGGTGTTTGGATTGTGCTTCTTCTTTGGCAGAAGCCGAAGTGGAATATGAAGATAAGACTTCCCCGTCTATCTATGTAACATTCCCTGCAACGGATGAAAGTGCGGTGCTAAATAAATTTAATTTAATCCAAGCAGGTAGCGGTGAAGTAGCGGCAGTGATTTGGACAACCACCCCTTGGACATTGCCATCAAACCGTGCCATTGCAGTGAATGCAGAGCTGGTTTATCAATTATTACAATTTGGCAATAAGCGTTTAATTTTAGCGAAAGCATTGGTCGAAAGCGTGCAAAAAGCCTTAGGTGAAGAAAACGTGAAGGTGCTAGGTGAAGCAAAAGGGGCTGACTTAGAACTTCTCCGTTTTAACCACCCGTTCTATGAGTATAGTGTGCCAGTGATTTTAGGCGATCACGTTACCACCGATGGCGGTACAGGTTTAGTGCATACCGCACCAGATCACGGTCAAGACGACTATTTGGTTGGCTTGAAATATGGTTTAGAAATGGCGGCATTAATTAATGATGCAGGCGTATTTAAAGCTGAAACGCCATTTTTTGCGGGTAAAGGCGTGTTTGAAAGCAATGATTTGGTTATTGAAAAACTTACAGAAACAGGTAACTTATTGAAATTAGAAAAAATTCGTCATAGTTATCCGCATTGCTGGCGACACAAAACGCCAATTATTTTCCGTGCGACACCGCAATGGTTTATTGGAATGGAAACAAATGGCTTACGTCCGCAAGCGCTAAGCGAAATCAAAAAAGTACGTTGGATTCCAGATTGGGGGCAAGCACGCATTGAAACAATGGTGGAAAACCGCCCAGATTGGTGTATCTCTCGTCAGCGTACTTGGGGCGTGCCAATGGCGTTATTTATCCATAAAACCACAGAAGAATTGCACCCTCGCACACTTGAACTTATTGAGCAAGTTGCGCAACTCGTGGAACAATCCGGCATTCAAGCGTGGTGGGATCTGGATCCGAAAGATTTGCTTGGTGAAGATGCTGAACATTATAAAAAAGTGCCAGATACCCTTGATGTTTGGTTTGATTCAGGATCAACGTATTCTTCGGTTGTGAAAGCACGTCCAGAATTTAATGGGCAGGAAGCCGATATGTATTTAGAAGGCTCGGATCAGCACCGTGGCTGGTTTATGTCATCATTAATGCTTTCAACTGCAACGGATAACAAAGCCCCTTATAAGCAGGTACTAACCCACGGTTTCACCGTTGATGGCAAAGGGCGTAAAATGTCTAAATCTATCGGTAACATTGTTACCCCACAAGAAGTGATGGATAAATTTGGTGGCGATATTTTACGTTTATGGGTGGCTTCAACGGATTATACAGGGGAAATGTCTGTTTCAGACGAAATCTTAAAACGTGCAGCCGATAGTTATCGCCGTATTCGTAATACCGCACGTTTCCTTTTGGCGAACTTAAATGGTTTTGATCCGAAACGTGATTTAGTTAAACCAGAAGAAATGATCGTACTCGATCGCTGGGCGGTAGATTGTGCTTTAAATGCACAAAAAGAAATCCAAGAAGCGTATGATAATTATCAATTCCACGCCGTTGTTCAGCGTTTAATGAAATTCTGTTCAATTGAAATGGGATCATTTTATTTAGATATTATCAAAGATCGTCAATACACCACCAAAGCGGACAGCCTTGCACGTCGTAGCTGTCAAACAGCCTTATGGCATATTGCCGAGGCGTTGGTTCGTTGGATTGCGCCAATTTTATCTTTCACTGCCGATGAAATCTGGCAATATATCCCAGGTGAACGTGCGGAATTTGTGTTTACAGAGGAATTCTATAACGGCTTATTCCCATTAAACGCAGAAGAAACAATGAATGATGCCTATTGGCAACAAGTGTTGAAATTGCGTGATGAAGTAAACCGTGTGTTAGAGCAAGCCCGTGCAGATAAAACCATTGGTGCCGCATTGGAAGCAGAAGTAACCCTTTATGCCAACGATGAATATGCGAAGATCTTATCGCAACTTGAAAATGAATTGCGTTTCGTCTTAATCACGTCAAAAGCTCAAGTCAAACCATTGGCTGAAGCCGATGTTGAAGGGGGCGAGGTAGAAGGCTTTAAGGTGAAAGTGGTGCGTTCTGCAAATGAAAAATGCCCACGCTGTTGGCACTATTCTGATACCATTGGTACAAACCCAGCACACCCGACGCTGTGTTCGCGCTGTGTTGAAAATGTCGATGGCAAAGGCGAAGTCAGACGTTTTGCGTAAAAATTCATAAAAATTCCACCGCACTTTAATTTGCTGAAATCATAAAGTGCGGTGATTTTTTAAGGCGTTTTATAAAATAAGGAAACCCAATGTTAAAAAACTCAGGACTTGCTTTTCTCTGGCTAAGTGCAGTGGCGTTTTGTTTAGATTTATTGACTAAATATTTCGTGGTCAGTCATTTTGAGCTATATGAAAGTATCCAAATTTTGCCTATTTTTAACCTCACCTATGTGCGGAATTATGGTGCGGCATTTAGTTTTTTAGCGGATCATTCAGGCTGGCAGAAAAGTTTTTTTATCTTACTTGCCATTGGGATTTCCGTAATACTCACGGTTTTCTTAGCAAAAAATAAAGCGAGCCAACGCTTACAAAATAGTGCCTATGCGTTGATTATTGGTGGGGCATTAGCCAATATGGCTGATCGGGCTTATCGCGGCTTTGTGGTGGATTTTTTTGATTTCTACTGGCAACAATGGCATTATCCCGTGTTTAATGTAGCGGATATTGCTATTTGTATTGGCGCGGCATTGCTTGCTATTGATGCGATTAAAAATAATGAGAAAAAAACGGAGAAAGCCAAGTGAAAATTATTTTAGCCAACCCACGTGGCTTTTGTGCTGGGGTAGATCGTGCAATTAGCATTGTCGAATTAGCCTTAGAAATTCACGGTGCGCCGATTTATGTGCGCCACGAAGTGGTACATAACCGCTTTGTGGTTAATGGATTGCGTGAACGTGGCGCCGTGTTTGTAGAAGAATTAGATGAAGTGCCAGATGGTGCTATCGTCATTTTTTCTGCCCACGGCGTTTCTCAAGCTGTTCGTCAAGAAGCCAAAAGACGTGCATTGAAAGTCTTTGATGCGACTTGTCCGTTAGTAACCAAAGTGCATATGCAAGTGGCACGAGCTAGCCGAAAAGGCACTAAAGCTGTGCTAATCGGACACGAAGGCCACCCAGAAGTAGAAGGTACAATGGGGCAATATGATAATGCAGAAGGCGGAATTTATTTGGTGGAAGATGTGGAAGATATAGCAAAATTAGCCTTAACAAAGGATGATGACATCACTTTTATGACGCAAACCACCCTTTCTATTGATGATACCAGTGAAGTGATCGCCGCGTTGAAAGAGAAATATCCCGCTATTCAAGGACCGCGTAAAAATGATATTTGTTATGCCACCACCAATCGCCAACAAGCGGTAAGAGAATTAGCTAAGATGGCGGATTTAGTCATCGTAGTTGGCTCAAAAAACTCTTCAAATTCCAACCGCTTAGCAGAACTTGCCACAAGAATGGGGGTAACGGCTCAATTGATTGATGATGCTAATGATATTGACATTGCTTGGCTCAAAGAGGTCTCCACCATAGGCATTACCGCCGGCGCTTCTGCGCCAGAAGTGCTAGTGCAATCTGTGGTAAATCGCTTAAAAGAACTAGGTGTAACGCAAGTAGAAGAGCTACAAGGCTGCGAAGAAAACACCGTGTTTGAAGTACCAAAAGAGCTGCGAATTAAAGAGGTGCATTGATCCTCAATCCGTTACGAAACCACTTATAGGATAAGTGGTTTTTTTATCGCTAATCAAAATTAAGAATAATACCCTTGCTTTCTTATTATCGTTAGTTGAAATCATTATTTCATATCAGTTGTAACTTATTGTCTTATTTATTTGAAAGGTAAGTGATGTGTATTTTGCGTATAATCTATGTGCTTGTCTTTTTTCTTTTTATTATTCTATTTTAAAATGAGACCGCATAAGCTGATTTTTATGATGCTAATGTTCCTTACTATACGATAAAAATATTTTTAGATCTTCATCACACTTCCTTATTTTGTTCTTTGCATTTCCTATTTTTTAGGCGTAAAAAGAAGATACTCAGAATGAGTTATCAAGGAGTGTACTATGCCAAATATTGTGTTAAATCGAATTGATGAGCGTTTAATCCACGGGCAGGTTGGGGTGCAGTGGGTTGGTTTTGCGGGAGCTAATTTGGTGCTGGTTGCTAATGATGAAGTGGCCGAAGATCCAATGCAACAAAACCTAATGGAAATGGTATTAGCGGAAGGGATCGATGTGCGTTTTTGGCCATTACAAAAGGTGATTGATAATATCCATCGCGCAGCGGATAGGCAAAAAATCTTGCTTGTGTGCAAAACACCGAGTGATTTTTTAACCTTAGTGCAAGGTGGGGTACCCATTGACAAAATCAACGTAGGCAATATGCATTATGAGGAGGGCAAAACGCAGATCCATAAAACCGTATCCGTAAATGAGAAAGATAGAGCGGCATTTGAACAGCTACGTCAGCTTGGTGTGCAGTGTTTTATCCAAGGTGTACCAACCGAAGAGGCAATAGATTTATTTAAATTATTGTAAGAAAGAAGAGAGGAAACGATGGAAATTGGACTTTTACAGGCACTCTTATTGGGTGTACTCGCATTTTTTGCAGGTCTTGACCTCTATAATGGTTTAACACATTTTCATAGACCCGTTGTATTAGGACCTATTGTAGGGGCGATTTTAGGGGATTTACAAACAGGGATCTTAGTTGGCGGTACCCTCGAATTAGTCTGGATGGGGCTTGCACCATTGGCAGGTGCGCAACCACCCAATGTGATTATCGGCACTATTGTGGGAACTGCATTTGCCATCACGACGAAAACCGATCCGAAAGTTGCGGTTGGCGTGGCAGTGCCTTTTGCTATTGCGGTACAAATGGGAATCACCTTTCTGTTCTCTGTTATGTCAGCGGTGATGTCTCGTTGTGATCAAATGGCGGAAGAAGCGAATCTCAAAGGCATTGATTATGTGAACTATCTTGGTTTGTTAGTGCTAGGTACATTCTATTTCTTCTGTGCGTTCTTGCCAACTTACTTTGGCGCGGAATATGCAGGGAAAATCATTGCAATGTTGCCAAAAGAAGTGATTGACGGCTTGGGTGTCGCTGGAGGCATTATGCCGGCCATCGGGTTTGCAGTATTGATGAAAATTATGATGAAAAATGCCTATATCCCTTATTTTATTCTCGGTTTTGTGGGGGCAGCTTGGCTTAAGCTTCCTGTGTTAGCGATTGCTGCTGCGGCGGTTGCAATGGCTCTCATTGATTATATGCGTAAGGGGAATACTGAAACGAAAGCAACGCCAAAAGAGGAGTTTCAAGATGGAATCTAAAGCACGTCAAAACGTACAAAATGATAATGTGTACGAAGATCAAACAATGGGAAAAGAACTGACTAAAGCTGATATTAATACGATGGCGTGGCGTTCTTTATTACTTCAAGCCTCTTTCAATTATGAGCGTATGCAAGCAGCAGGTTGGTTATATGGAATTAGCCCTGCATTGAAAAAAATTCATACTAACAAAGCGGATTTAAGCAAGGCAATGAAAGGGCATTTGGGCTTTTTTAATACCCATCCATTCCTTGTTACGTTCGTTATGGGAATTGTGCTGGCAATGGAGCGCTCCAAACAGGAAGTAAACGCCATTCAAAGTACAAAAATTGCAGTGGGTGCGCCCTTAGGCGGCATTGGGGATGCCTTATTTTGGTTTACCTTGCTACCCATTTGTGGCGGGATCGGTGCAAGCCTTGCTTTACAAGGCTCAATCCTAGGGGCGATTTTCTTCTTTGTCGTATTCAATATCGTGCATTTCGGTTTACGTTTTGGTTTAGCACACTATGCCTACAAAATGGGAGTTGCGGCTATTCCAACCATTAAAGCTAACACGAAGAAAGTGTCACACGCTGCTTCAATGATTGGTATGACTGTGATTGGCGCACTAGTTGCCACTTACATTCGTTTCCAAACTACCGCAGAAATCACCGCAGGCGATGCCGTGGTGAAAGTGCAAGCGGATGTGCTTGATAAACTTATGCCAGCTTTCTTGCCGTTGGTGTACACCTTATTGATGTACTACTTGGTGAAACGTAATTGGTCGCCATTACGCTTAATTATTCTCACCGTCGTCATTGGTATTGGCGGACGTTTTGCGGGTATCTTATAAAATGAGTGATGACAAATGCCGAGTATTTGCTCGGCATTTTTTATCAATAAGGAGAAAAAATGACAATCTTGATCGTGAGTGGACACGGACATTTTGCAACAGGACTACAAAGCGCGTTGGAACAAATTATCGGGCAATATCCCAATGTGGCATTTTTTGATTTTGATGATAAGCAAATCACGCCCGAACAGCTACATCAAAACATCGCACAATATCTCACAGCGGAAAATGCAAGTGCGGTACTTTTTTGCTGTGATATTTTAGGCGGCACCCCATTTCGTCAATGTGCAATGATTGCCCAACAGTTTGAGCGCACGGAAGTTATTGTTGGCACGAATTTACAAATGTTGATTGAAACCATAATGGCAAAGGATGAACTGACATTTCCAGAATTGGTGGCGCAAGCCCTAGCCAGTGCAAATCAAGGCATCACGACCCTTTCAGCACAACAAAAAATAAAAAGAACGGCTCGCGTGGAAGATGAGGGGATTTGAAGCTATATCTCATACCAAATTTTATTCACAAATAATGTTACCAAGCCCGATGGTGTATGGACTTTCACTTCATCATCGACTTCTTTGCCAATCAACGCGCGGGCTACGGGGCTGTCGATGGAAATCCAATTCTTAGCTGGATCAAATTCATCGCAGCCCACAATACGGTATTGACTTTCCTCTCCATTTTCATTTTCAAGGCTAACCCAAGCACCAAAAAAAATTTTGCCTTCTTGTCTTGGGTGATAATCTACAATCTGCAACACTTCTAAACGTTTTGTCAAAAAACGCACACGGCGATCAATTTCACGCAAACGGCGTTTACCATAAATATATTCGGCATTTTCACTACGATCGCCTAACGCAGCGGCATCAGAAACCGCTTGGGTAACTTTTGGGCGCTCTTCTTTCCATAGAAATTTTAATTCTTGATCTAATTTATTCCAGCCACTGCGTGTGATGTAGTTTGATTTTGGCATTTTGCTATTCCTTTACCTTTGAATGGATAAAACTTATTTATCAAATGGATTCAATAATTTTACGCCCATACGCGAGAAATCTGCGGTATTTCGTGTAACCAGCGTCAGACCATATTGAATAGCGCTGGCAGCAATCCAAGCGTCATTCTCAGGACAATGATCGGGAATGTGTAAGGTAGCACAAATTTTCGCTGTTTTATCATCAAGATGAAGGATACGATTTGAAAAGCCTGTCTTTATCGTATGTTCAAACCATTGACGGAGTATTTTTCCTTGCCAAGGATCTTTACGTTCTTTGGCTAAAATGCCACGTTCCAATTCCATCATTACGATAATATTCGTATAAATTTGTTGTTCATTAATTCCAGATAACCAATTAATGACCCCTTGGTTCGCTTTACCACTTTTAATTTTACGAATTTCACTTAATACATTGGTGTCAATAAAATACATTTTTCCCTTATTCATCAAACTCAAGCGGCGTGCGTTGCTTTATTGAACGAGGTGGAATGTCTAACTCAATATCCGCCTCATCTTGTGGCGTTAATGCCTCTAAAGCATTACGAGGAGAATGAGATTGCAACATTTTCTGGTAATCTGCATAGCTCATTAATACATAAGTGGGTTCACCGCGATTTGTTACAATAACAGGCGCGATTTGTGCCGCTTTTTGTGCCTGATTGAGATGCTGGTTAAATTCTCGGCTAGTCATAATCGTCATTTTTATCTCCTTGTAGCAATGTTTCTACAATTTAGTGTAAAAGTAAAAAAATAACAAGAAAAATTGTAGGCTAACTTTATGAGCAAAGAAACATTTGAGCAAAGCCCATAAAACCAGTATCCTATGGCGAATTTTTACTTTTACTAATGAATAAACGCTAATGTTAAATCAACAAATTTCACAGATCATTGCCGCTGAATTAACGGTGCAACCACAGCAAATTCTTGCTGCCATTCAATTATTAGATGAAGGCAATACCATTCCTTTTATTGCGCGTTATCGTAAAGAGGTCACTGGTGGCTTAGATGACACTCAATTACGCCATTTTGAAACGCGCTTGATTTATTTGCGTGAGTTAGAAGATCGCCGTCAAACGATTTTAAAATCTATTGAAGAACAGGGCAAATTAACGGACGAATTACGCAACCAAATCCAACAAACTCAAAGCAAGACGGAGTTAGAAGATTTATATTTGCCGTACAAGCCGAAACGCCGTACCAAAGGGCAAATCGCCATTGAAGCTGGGCTTGAACCGCTGGCTGATCGTTTATGGAATGATCCAAGCCAAGATCCTGAAACCGTAGCAAGCGCTTATATTGATGCGGAAAAAGGCTTTGCCGATAGCAAGGCGGTGTTAGATGGCGCACGTTATATTTTAATGGAACGCTTTGCGGAAGATGCCCAATTATTGGCGAAAGTGCGTCAGTATTTACAAAAAAGTGCGGTATTAATTTCTAAAGTTTTAGAGGGCAAAGAACAAGAAGGCGAAAAATTCCAAGATTATTTTGATCACCAAGAGCTTTGGCATAATGTGCCTTCTCACCGCGCTTTGGCAATGTTCCGTGGACGCAATGAAGGCATTTTACAGTTAAGTTTAAATGCGGATCCCGAACAAGAAGAAGGGGCGCGTCAAAGTTATTGCGAGGAAATTATTCGTCAGCATCTGGGCGTACATTTTAACCAACAGCCAGCGGACAAGTGGCGTGAGCAGGTGATAAGCTGGACGTGGCGGATTAAGGTTTCACTCCATTTAGAAACGGAATTAATGAGCCAATTGCGTGAAAAAGCAGAAGATGAGGCAATCAATGTATTTGCTCGAAATCTTACCGCACTTTTAATGGCGGCACCAGCCGGGGCAAAAAACACAATGGGGCTAGATCCCGGTTTGCGAACAGGGGTAAAAGTGGCGGTTGTGGATAATACGGGTAAATTATTGGCAACGGATACGGTTTATCCACACACAGGACAAACGGCAGCAGCAATGGCAAGCCTTTATCAATTAATCGAACGCCATAATGTGGAACTGATTGCTATTGGTAATGGTACGGCATCAAGAGAAACGGAGCGTTTTGCTAAAGAGGTGGTAAAACAAATCTCAGGGCAAAAACCACAAACAGTGGTAGTCAGTGAAGCGGGGGCTTCCGTGTATTCAGCATCAGAATTAGCCGCACAAGAATTTCCACAGCTTGATGTGTCTTTACGGGGGGCGGTGTCTATTGCGCGCCGTTTGCAAGATCCATTGGCAGAATTAGTGAAAATTGAGCCGAAAGCCATTGGCGTGGGGCAATACCAGCACGATGTCAATCAAACTCAACTGGCGCGTAAATTAGATGCGGTGGTGGAAGATTGTGTAAACGCGGTAGGCGTGGATCTCAATACCGCCTCTGTACCGTTGCTTTCTCGCGTGGCAGGAATGACCAAAACGCTCGCACAAAATATCGTGCAATTTCGTGATGAAAATGGCCGTTTTGAAAACCGCGAAGAGCTGAAAAAAGTTTCTCGTTTAGGGCCAAAAGCCTTTGAACAATGCGCAGGCTTTATGCGTATTTCAGCTGGGCAAAATCCTCTTGATGCGTCAGGTGTTCACCCAGAAACCTATCCTGTGGTGGAAAAAATCTTGCAAGCAACTCAGCAATCCATTCAAGATTTAATGGGCAACGCCAGTGCAATTCGTCAGTTAGATGCAAAACAATTTATTGATGAACAATTTGGTTTACCAACGGTGCAAGATATTTTCAAAGAATTAGAAAAGCCGGGACGTGATCCGCGTGGCGAGTTTAAAACCGCCACCTTTATTGACGGTGTGGAAGAAATCAGTGATTTGAAAGCAGGAATGATCCTTGAAGGCACGGTAACCAATGTAACCAATTTTGGGGCGTTTGTGGATATTGGTGTTCATCAAGATGGGCTTGTGCATATTTCTTCGCTTTCTAATAAATTTGTTGAAGATCCGCACGATGTGGTGAAAACCGGTGATATTGTAAAAGTGAAAGTCTTAGAAGTGGATGTGGCCCGCAAGCGTATCGCTTTAACGATGCGTTTAGATGAACAAGCAGGGGATAAAGCAGAAAATAATGAAAAAAATCACCGCACTTTAGCGGCAAAAAATCCTCGTAGCCCACAGCCACAGCGTAAACCACAAAATAATAGTGTAATGGGTAACGCCTTTGCCGATGCGTTGAAAAACTGGAAAAAATAAAGGGAAAGTTGAATGACAAAAAATACCTTTATTATTGGGTTTATGCTTTTTGCGATTTTTTTTGGTGCGGGAAATCTGATTTTCCCGCCTAAATTAGGCTTTGAAACAGGAACGGCATTTTTGCCTTCTATTTCAGGCTTTGTGCTAACTGGTGTGGGCTTGCCATTGCTTGGTATTATTGTGAGTGCTTTTTACCGTGGTGGATATATTGTGGCATTAAGACAAATTCATCCGTGGTTTTCTGTGCTGTTTTTGGTCTCCATTTCCCTTGCAGTTGGGCCTTTTTTTGCCGGACCAAGAACCGGCGCAATGTCTTATGAAATGGTGATGATTCCCTTTCTTAAAGAAGCCGATAGCCTTTCTCAATTATTATTTACTTTTGTATATTTTATGCTCAGCTTATGGTTGAGCCTAAATCCGTCTAAAATGGTGGAACGTATTGGCTCTATTCTCACGCCAGTATTGTTGCTTGCGATAATTGCTTTAGTGGTAAAAGCGGGGATAATGCTGGTTGGGAAAACACCTTTGCCAATGCCGACTGTCGCAAGTCATACGGATTTTTTCAATGGAGCAATTAACGGCTATTTAACGATGGACGCATTGGCTTCCATCGCATTTTCTACGATGGTGTTAGGGGCGATCAAATCCAGTGCGGTAAAAACCGTTTCATTACAAAAACAAACCATTTTTGCCGCAATAATCGCCGGTATTGCCTTAGCATTGATTTACATTTCCCTTGGCTGGGTAGGCAATCACTTAATGATTAGCCCTGACGTGCTGGCACAGTTACAGCAAAATAAGCAGGATCTTGGCACTTATATTTTAAATCAGGTTACGACAATGGCTTTTGGTGAGCTAGGGCGAATGGTGCTGAATATCATTGTATCGTTGGCTTGTTTGACTACCGCGGTTGGGCTGTGTGCTTCGGTTAGTAGTTATTTTCACCAACAATTTCCGCGATTTTCTTACCGCACTTATGCCATCTTATTTTGTCTGATTAGCTTTGTGATCGCCAATCTTGGCTTGAAAGAAGTGATTGGGCTTTCTTTGCCTGTGTTGATGATTTTATACCCTATTACCATTACGGTGATTTTGCTGTTGCTACTGAATTTATTTTTGCCAATGCCGATCTTGGCTCACCGCTTAGCGATTGGTTTGGTGACATTGGTGTCGATTTTATCCGTGCTAGGTTCAGGCAAAATTGATTTGCTCGACCAACTTCCACTTAAGCCTTATTCCATAGAATGGCTACCTTTTGCATTTGTGGGCTTGGTGGCAGGATATTTGTTAGCTAAATCAAAAGAAAAAGTGATTTTTCCGATTAAATCAGAATAAACAGAAGGCGGTATCTCCGCCTTTTTCTTGTTTAATTTTCTGGTACAGCTTCGCCTTCTAGCGGTAAATCAGCTTGTTCCCACCCCATAAAGCCACCCTGCATACTATATACGTTATCGTAGCCTTGCTCGATAAGAAACGCACCTACATTGCGGCTGCTAATACCGTGATAACAGCTCACGATGATAGGATCATCATAATCTACTTTTTGTTGAAATTCGCCATAGCTTTGATTCGTCAAGTGAAAAGCCCCTTTTGGGTGGCTATGCGTAAAACGAGGGAAATCGCGAATATCCACCAACGTGGCATTTTCTTCATTCATCATTTGCCAAGCTTGCTGTGGTGTGATTTCTTTAAGTGCGGTCATTTTTTTCCTTGCTTTTAGCGGTGAATAAAAGAATAAAACGCTATCTTATTGATATAGATCAATTTGTTCAAGACCTTTTCCCTTTTTTCAAGTAAAATAACCGCACTTTTGATTTAGCTAATTTAGGACTATGCCACAACTTTCGGAAAAACTGACTGCTTACGCACAATTAATGCGTTTTGACAAACCCATTGGCACATTATTGTTATTGTGGCCAACACTTTGGGCATTGTTTTTGGCAGAGAAAAGCATTCCGCCTGTTTCGGTGTTAATCGTTTTTGTCCTTGGCGTCATCATTATGCGTGCCGCCGGTTGTGTAATCAATGATTATGCCGATCGCCATATTGATGGCAAAGTGAAACGCACTTCACAACGCCCTTTGGCAACAGGAAAAGTCAGCGAGAAAGAGGCGAAATTACTTTTTGCCGGGCTTATTTTCTGCGCTTTTATTTTGGTGCTATTTTTGAATTATTACGCGATTGGTTTGTCATTTATTGCCGTCTTGTTAGCCTTTATTTATCCCTTTATGAAGCGTTATACCCATCTTCCCCAGTTTTTCTTAGGGGCAGCTTTCGGCTGGTCTATTCCAATGGCTTATGGCGCATTAATTGAACAACTTCCTTTGGAATGTTGGTTATTATTTATTGCCAATCTTGCTTGGACAGTGGCTTATGACACCCAATATGCAATGGTGGATCGTGATGACGATTTACGAATTGGGGTGAAATCCACGGCGATCTTATTTGCGCAATATGACAATAAAATCATTGCATTATTGCAATCTATTGCTTTGGGGCTGTTGGTTATTATCGGCTACCAATCTCATTTGCATTACAGCTATTTTATTGTACTTGCGCTAACCGCACTGCTTTTTATTTATCAATGTAAACTCACCCGTCATCGTCGTCGTGAAGACTGCTTTAACGCCTTTCTTAATAATAATTATGTGGGATTAGGCATTTTTCTTGCTTTTCTTATGGGAATCGCTGGGACAGCATTTTTCTAAAAGAAATACAGATTATTATCTTGAAATTTAAATTTTTGCCCTAACCTTATAGCCATCTCTTTTAGCTAAAAAAGGAAAAAGTATGACCACAATAGTAAGTGTTCGTCGCAACGGGAAAGTTGTTGTCGGTGGCGATGGCCAAGTCTCTCTCGGCAATACGGTAATGAAAGGCAATGCCCGTAAAGTTCGCCGTTTATATAATAACAAAGTGTTAGCAGGATTTGCTGGAGGAACAGCAGATGCCTTTACCTTATTTGAATTATTTGAGCGTAAATTAGAAATGCACCAAGGGCATTTACTAAAAAGTGCGGTGGAATTAGCGAAAGATTGGCGGACAGATCGTGCGTTACGCAAGTTAGAAGCGATGCTTATTGTCGCCGATGAAAAAGAAAGTTTAATTATTACGGGGATTGGTGATGTGGTTCAGCCAGAAGAAGATCAAATTCTGGCGATTGGTTCAGGCGGCAATTATGCGATGTCTGCGGCACGTGCGTTAGTACAAAACACCGATCTTTCTGCCCGTGAAATCGTAGAAAAATCACTCAAAATTGCTGGCGATATTTGCGTTTATACCAACACAAATTTCACCATTGAAGAATTGCCATAATGGCGTGGCTTTATTTAGTTTGTGCTGGCTTGCTTGAAATTGGCTGGCCAATTGGACTAAAAATGGCCACTCAACCCAATAAAGTGGTGCTAGGTTCATCACTTGCCGTTGTTTTTATGGTGGGCAGTGGATTATTACTTTACCTTGCACAACGGACTATCCCAATGGGAACCGCCTATGCGGTATGGACAGGAATCGGTGCTGCTGGTGCGTTTATCGTTGGCGTGCTTTGTTACAATGATGCACTCACATTTTGGCGAGCATTGGGAGCAATAATGATTGTAAGTGGTGTTATTGTACTTAAATTAGCATCACATTAATTCCATTTATTCATACTATAAATGGCTTATCAAAAAGGATTAAATTATGTCTGAAATGACCCCTCGTGAAATTGTTTCTGAATTAGATCAACATATTATCGGACAAGCTGATGCTAAAAGAGCCGTGGCAATCGCATTGCGTAATCGCTGGCGTAGAATGCAATTACAAGAGCCATTACGCCACGAAGTAACACCAAAAAATATTTTAATGATCGGGCCTACTGGGGTGGGTAAAACGGAAATTGCCCGCCGTTTAGCAAAATTAGCCAATGCGCCTTTCATTAAAGTGGAAGCCACCAAATTTACCGAAGTGGGCTATGTTGGGAAAGAAGTGGATTCGATCATTCGTGATCTAACCGACAGTGCGATGAAATTAGTCCGTCAGACAGAAATTGAAAAAAATCGTTTCCGTGCAGAAGAAGCGGCAGAAGATCGCATTTTAGATGCACTCTTACCACCAGCGAAAAACCAATGGGGCGAAGTGGAAAATCACGATACCAATAGCAGTACTCGTCAAGTGTTCCGCAAAAAATTACGTGAAGGACAGCTTGATGATCGTGAAATTGATATTGATGTTGCTGCCCCTTCAATGGGCGTTGAAATTATGGCGCCACCGGGAATGGAAGAAATGACAAGCCAGTTGCAATCAATGTTCCAAAATCTTTCCAGTGGCAAAACCAAAACTCGCAAAATGAAAATTAAGGACGCATTCAAAGCCCTTGTTGATGATGAAGCGGCGAAATTAATTAACCCTGAAGATCTCAAACAAAAAGCAATTGAAGCGGTAGAACAAAACGGTATTGTCTTTATTGATGAAATCGACAAAATCTGTAAAAAAGGCGAATACAGCGGTGCAGATGTTTCCCGTGAAGGCGTACAGCGTGATTTATTGCCATTAGTTGAAGGCTCAACGGTTAGCACCAAACACGGAATGGTAAAAACCGATCATATTTTATTTATTGCTTCTGGCGCATTCCAAGTGGCGCGCCCTTCTGATCTCATTCCTGAATTACAAGGTCGTTTGCCAATTCGGGTAGAACTCTCGGCACTAAGTGCAGAGGATTTTGAGCGAATTCTTACTGAACCAAACGCCTCTCTAACAGAGCAATATAAAGCGTTAATGGCAACAGAAGGCGTAAACATCACCTTTACCCAAGATGCAATTAAGAAAATTGCTGAAGCGGCTTTCCGCGTAAACGAAAAAACGGAAAACATCGGTGCGCGTCGCTTACATACGGTGATGGAACGCTTAATGGATAAAATCTCGTTTAATGCCAGCGATATGAATGGTGAACAGGTAACCATTGATGGTGCTTATGTTGCAGAAGCCTTAGGCGAAGTGGTAGAAAATGAAGATTTAAGTCGTTTTATTCTCTGATAATATAAGACAAATTATGGAGGTCTTGATGACAAATAAAAAAAACACAATTATTATTTATATTTTTATGCTCGTCACGTTTGTAGGAGCGATTATAGGAATTTTTTATGATTTTCTTTCAACGGCTATATGTTGTTTAATGTCCTTCATAGCTATTTTTTCGCCTTATATAAAATACTGGCGTAAACTTTTTTATTCAATATTCTTCCTTTTGATTTTGGCGTTAGCTGTCGTTATTTTTATAACCCCTTCTCTCTGTGATGAAAATGCACTTAGCGCTAAACTTTTCTCTTTTAGGAAAGATCAAGTTGATATGTTCCTGTCAGGAATAATAATTCCTCTGTTATATATTTTGTTTTCTAATCGCATAAGTAACGCTTTAAAAGCTGTACTTAGAGAGGAACGAAAAAAATTGAAGAATAATAATGCTGCAAGAAAATAAGTAATAAGATCAACTAATTGATTATATTTACTTTTATAAATATTTGCTGAAATAAAGAGCGGTAGAAAATTTCAAGATTTTTTACCGCTCTTTATTATTTTCGGCATAATTAAATTGAATTCGCCATAGCGAGAAATTCCTCTTCGGTTAAAATCTTAACCCCTAATTCAAGGGCTTTGTTGAGTTTTGAACCTGCGTTATCGCCTGCGATCAAATAATCTGTTTTGGCAGAGACACTGCCTGTTACTTTACTGCCGAGTTGTTGCAATAAGGCTTTGGCATCATTGCGTGCCATTTGGGTGAGTGTGCCAGTGAGTACCACGGTTTTACCTTTCAGTGGATTTTCGCCCACTTCTTGCACTTGAACATCGTCCCAGTGTATGCCTTGATTGATAAGATCATTCACCACATCTACATTATGCTGTTCACGCCAGAAGACAAAAATACGATTTGCCACAACTTCGCCAACATCTGGAACTTCTTGGAGTTGTGCGATCTCTGCCTGTTTAATAGCATCCAGATTTTTGAAATGATTAGCGAGATTTTGCGCGGTCGCTTCTCCAACATCTCGAATGCCTAAGGCAAAAATAAAGCGTGCAAGCGTGGTATTTTTGGCTTTTTCTAAGCTATTTAACGCATTTTCTGCCGATTTTGCCCCCATACGTTCTAAACGCATTAAGGTTACTTCATCTAATTTAAACAGATCCGCTGGGGTGTGAATAAGCTCACGATCTACCAGTTGCTCAATCAGTTTTGCGCCCACACCATCAATATCCATTGCTTTACGAGAAACGAAGTGTTTGAGTGCTTCTTTACGTTGTGCCTCGCAGAATAAACCACCGGTGCAACGCGCTACGGCTTCACCATCAATACGCACGATCACAGAACCACATACAGGACAATGGCTTGGAAAAATAATGGGTTTAGCATCGGCTGGACGGCGATCTGCCACTACGCCAATAATTTGTGGGATCACATCACCAGCACGACGGATAATGACTGTGTCGCCAATAGCGATATTCAAACGTTCGATTTCATCGCCATTATGTAAGGTGGCATTGCTGACGGTAACCCCGCCAACAAAGACCGGTTCAAGTTTTGCCACAGGTGTGATCGCACCCGTTCTGCCCACCTGAAATTCCACATCATTTAGCACGGTGAGTTCTTCTTGCGCGGGGAATTTATAAGCAATTGCCCAACGTGGTGCTTTGGAAATAAAGCCAAGCTGTTCCTGCAATGCAATATCGTTAATTTTTAGCACCGTACCATCAATGTCGTAGCCTAAATGAGGGCGTTTTTCTGCCATAGTGCGGTAGAATTTCAGCACATTTTCGACACCATTACAGCGTTCAATTTCTTTATTAATAGGAATACCGATAGATTTTAGCCATTGTAGGCGATCAAAATGGGTATTAGGTAGCGACACGCCTTCGGCAACGCCAATACCATAAGCATTCAGCATTAATGGGCGTTGGCGAGTGATTTTGGGATCAAGCTGACGCAATGAGCCTGCTGCCGCATTGCGAGGATTGGCAAAGGTTTTTTCCCCTTTGGCTAACGCCATTTCATTGAGTTTTTCAAAACCTGCTTGTGGCATAAACACTTCACCGCGAACTTCCAAACGTGTGGGGGGATTGTCAGTTAAAAGTTGCAAAGGAATATTGCGAATGGTACGAATATTCGCCGTGATGTCCTCTCCAGTCGTTCCATCGCCACGGGTGGCGGCTTGGGTGAGGATACCATTTTCATACAAAATACTTACCGCTAAACCATCTAATTTGGGTTCACAACAGAAGGTTAATGGATCGGGCAACACGCCCAAACGATCTTGAATACGTTTTACAAAGGCAGTAAATTCCTCATCAGAAAATGCGTTATCTAAGGACAGCATTGGAATTTCGTGGGTTACCTGAGCAAAGCCCGAAAGCGGTTTTGCCCCCACGCGTTGGGTGGGCGAATGGCTATCCGCAAATTCAGGATATTCCTGTTCTAATTGTTTAAGTTTTTTAAATTTTTTGTCATATTCATAATCAGATATTCTTGGGGCATCTAGTACATGATATTCGTATTCTGCACGCATCAATTTCTTTTTTAATAGTTTGATTTCTCTTCTTATACTTTCTAAATTTGCTTTTTTCATTGTAACTTTCCTTCTAAAAAATCATCGCACTGTTGTTTTACCACAAGGCAAATAATTAAGGCGGACACTTTGGCCCGCCATTTGCGATAAAAGAAAGTGCGGTGCTTTTTTCTGTCTTTTTAAGCACTCACTTTGGCGAAATAAGTTTTTTCCGCATTGTCATCAAAAATTTCTTGTTTATCGGTAAGTACAAAACCACCCAGTTCTTCGGCAATGGTTTTGGCAGCACGGATCATCATTCGCAAATTGACTAAATCATTACCGTGCGACGGTAGTTGCATAAATAACGCAATGCCCACTGTGTAGAAATCTGCCATATTGTTTGGCTCAAACGTACCGGGCTGTTGAATATTGGCTGCACTGAATAGCACAGGGCTTGCAACGCTGAGATCCAAATGGCGGTGGTAAATTTGTTGATATCCAAAAAGAAAACCAAGGTCATCAAGCACTTTGGCTAATTCCGCCCCATTAAAATCACGATTTTCTGGTGAGACAACATAGAGCATTAGAAAATCTGCTGCTTGCGTTGTCTGTTTTTCTTCCACTTGTGGTGTTGGCGTGTTTTCTGTGATTTCCTCAAATTCGATGGTTGGACGTTCACGTTCAATTTGAAGGTGAGTTTCAGATGCGCTAGCTAGCACCTCAGATAATTTGTGTTCGGCGTGAATCCCTTCATCAGTATTGAGGGTTGCTTCAATTTCCGAGATAGTTGCCGTTGCCAAATGTTGGGGTGTTTGATAGTTCACAACTGGCTCAACACTGGCTTGAATGGGTTCTGGCTCATTTGGCAAGCTAATTTTAATTTGATTAATTGCCTGCTCTACATTTTGAGATTCTTCTCGTTGAGGTGTTGCAAAGGTATATTGTTCAGCCTCAAAATCTAAATGCTGTTGGGCTGGCTGAAGGTTTTCAGGCACAGATTGTGAAGCATTTTCATTCTGAATGTGCTGATTAATATTTTCTTGTGGCTGGCGAACGCGATAATCTTTGCTAAATGTATTTCCATTTTCAAAAATTTGCGATTTTTCACGGCGGTTAGACCATATTCCATGAATTACTAAGGCAATTAAGGCAATTACCCCTAAAATAATCAAAATAGTATTCAAATCCATTACTTGCATTCTCCCAACATTAAATTAAAGGGCGGAATAAATTTGCCGATAGCTTACCATATTTTGCAAATTCGGTGATATGTAAAAATTGATTTTTTTTACCGCACTTTGTATGCTACATCGCATTTTATTTGATTAGGAAACAAAAAATGTTACAAGCAAAGGAACTTAGCGAAGGTTTTCATTATTTCGTGATGGGCTGGCATTTGATTACACAAAAAGGCTTAAGACGTTTTGTTATTATGCCGGTTTTGCTCAATATCTTATTACTTTCAGGCTTGTTTTGGCTATTTATCAGTAATATTGGTGGATTAATTGATGAATTGATGAGTTATGTGCCTGATTGGTTAGCATGGCTTAGTGGGATTTTGTTAGCATTATCCATTTTTATGATTTTAACCCTGTTTTATTTTGCATTTACTATGCTTTCAGGCTTTATTGCAGCCCCGTTTAATGGCTTATTAGCGGAAAAAGTGGAGCAAAGGCTCACGGGGGAAAATCTGATTGAAATGAGTACAATTGATTTCCTCAAAGATATTCCTCGAATGTTAGGGCGTGAATGGCAAAAATTATGGTATAGCCTACCAAAAATAATTGCCTTGTTTTTATTAAGTTTTATCCCTATATTAGGGCAATCCGTGGTGCCTGTGCTAACCTTTTTATTTACTGCGTGGATGATGGCGATTCAATATTGTGATTATCCTTTTGATAACCATAAAATTCCTTTTCGCATTATGCGTAATGAATTAGGTGAAACGCGTACGCTCAGCTTAACCTTTGGTAGCTTAGTAACTTTTTGTACCTTTGTACCAGTCATTAATTTAGTGATTATTCCCGTCGTAGTATGCGGTGCAACAGCAATGTGGGTGGAAAAATATCGAGATAATGCCTTATTTGCATTTAAACCACATAAGCAGTCAGCGCAAAATCACCGCACCAAAATTGTTAATCATCAACAAGAGCAATTAAAACATCAGTCAAATCGTTTTATTAATTAGTTGAAATGAGTGCGTAAATAGCCGTTGGTTATAAAATATAGCCAACGGCTATTTTTTATCGCAGAAAAACTATGCTAAAACTAACCGCACTTTCAATTAAATTAAATAGGTGAACACAATGACGATTTACAGTGATAATTCTTATTCAATCGGCAATACGCCATTAGTCCGTTTAAAACATTTTGGTAATAATGGAAATCTGGTCGTAAAAATTGAAGGGCGAAATCCAAGTTTTAGTGTGAAATGCCGTATTGGGGCGAATATGATTTGGCAAGCGGAAAAAGATGGCATTCTCACCAAAGAGAAAGAAATTGTTGATGCCACTAGCGGTAATACAGGCATCGCACTCGCTTATGTGGCAGCAGCGCGAGGTTATAAACTGACTCTCACTATGCCTGAAACAATGAGTTCTGAACGTAAACGTTTATTAAGAGGTTTAGGTGTCAATCTAGTGCTAACAGAAGGCGCAAAAGGAATGAAAGGGGCAATTGCTGCCGCAGAAGAAATTGTGGCCAGTGATCCTAACCGTTATGTGATGCTCAAACAATTTGAAAATCCAGCGAATCCTGATATTCATCGTCAAACTACGGGCGTAGAAATTTGGAATGACACAGAAGGCAAGGTAGATGTTGTGGTAGCTGGCGTGGGAACAGGGGGGACAATCACGGGGATCTCACGTGCGATCAAACTAGATAAAGGGAAACAAATTCTTTCTGTTGCCGTTGAACCCGAAGAAAGTCCAGTCATTACGCAAACCTTAAATGGCGAAGAAGTGAAACCCGGTCCACATAAAATCCAAGGTATTGGTGCAGGGTTTATCCCGAAAAACCTTGATCTTTCTTTAATTGATCGCGTAGAGCAGGTAAACAGTGAAACCGCTATTGCCACAGCGCGCCGTTTAATGGCGGAAGAAGGTATTTTAGCGGGGATTTCATCAGGTGCGGCGGTCGCAGCAGCCGATCGTCTGGCAAAATTGCCTGAATTTGCCGATAAACTGATCGTTGCGATCCTTCCTTCCGCCGCAGAGCGTTATTTAAGTACTGCATTGTTTGAAGGGATTGAGGGGTAATCGTCATTTTACAATGAATAGACTAAGGGATTTATTTTACGGAATAAATCCTTTTTTAATGACAAAAAAGAGAATTTTGAAAGATAGAATGGCGGTGAGAGGGTATTTCAATTCTTTTGCCTAACTTACTGTATTTTCTATGGTTTTCTATTTTCTTTATCTGCTTCAGGGATCTAAACCCCTTGCTTGAGTATAAAGTAGGAATAGAAAAGGCGGCAAGGCTAGGGATTTTTACAAGCGATTTCCCCATTTTGTTCCGTTCAGCTAGCACAAAATCCCGTTACTGGGTTTTTCTTAATAGGGCTTTTTTATAGGCTTCTAGTCGATTTCTTTTGCCAACTGAAAGCACGATCACCGTAATTTTATTGTCATTTACATCATAAACAAGCCGATAGCCTGCTGATCGCAATTTGATTTTATAGAGTGTTTGATAACCGTGCAATTTATCACTTGGAACGTGAGGGTTTTCTAACCGTTCAATAAGTTTTGCTTTGAATTGCTGGCGTAAGGTGTCGCCTAATTTTTGCCATTCCTTTAATGCCCGTTTATCGAAAAGCAGTTTATAGGTCATCTAGGCTAACCTCTACAGGGTTAAGGGTGGCAAGACGTTTTGTGGCAATTTCGCCTAATTCTTTATCTTCTAGCATTTCTTGGATAGCAGCAAACAGTGCGGGATTGATACAGTAAAAAACGGGTTCATTACGGTTTAGAATAGCGATTGCACCTTCTTCTACTGTACCTTCTGATACGATCCCCATTGGATTTTTTTTCAAGTCGCTAATGCTTGCGGTGTGGCGGGTTAAGATTTGATGAATTGCCATTATGTTATTCCTTATTATGTTTAATTCGGTCAAATATTAGCACTATTAAAAATCTTATAAAAGATTTTTAAGTCTTGATGTAGTAAAAAAGGCGGTGATAAAACCGCCCAAAGTTTACAGCCTAACGAAAGCTAATCTAGCATATTGATGTTCTCAATTAATGCTAAGGCGTTATAGTTTTTAATAATAAAATCAGCTAAGTAAGAAATCGTCATATTTAACGCTTCTTCAAGGGAAATAATATCAGCCCGCCCAAGGTTCTTTTTTCTAATCGCCTTAGTATCGGGTAAGCGGTAAATATAACGATAAGACTTGCTACCCTTAGGGGTCATCACTAAAAAGAGTTTATGCCCTAATGAATAGCGTTCTTCTTTGCCTGTGGCTTTCAGTTTATTGATAAAAGTCTGGTTAATTTTAGTCATAGTGTTAGCTCTTGATTTAATTAAAAAATTTCAAGAAATGATCCCTAAAATCTAAAAAATCCATTTTTGTAAGTGAGAGCTAACAAAAAAGGGATCATTTGGGATCATTTCGCCAAGAACAAAAACACGCAAAAAGAACAGAAAAAACAGAACGAACTATAAAAAGCCTTGTTTTTTAGTAAGTTAGTGAAAAATACGAACAAAAAGAACTGAAAAAATATCAGCTATGGCGGTGAGAGGGGGATTCGAACCCCCGATGCACTTTCGCACATACACGCTTTCCAGGCGTGCTCCTTCAACCACTCGGACATCTCACCATTGGGAATAGAGGCAGAATATAAAGATTTCATCGGCTTTCGTCAAGCGTTTTTCTGTCTTCATCACCTAACTGATTAAAATAGGGACAGTCAATGCGAATGGTCATTTTTGGCATTTTTATACTGTGTAAAAAAACAGTGTTCTTCTTTGCAAATGCGTGGATTTCCGTTAGACTAGCCGTATTTTTAATCTTAAAAAATACGGAAAAAAACACCGCACTTAGTATTATGATGTATTTTGATTTGAATATCCCAACAAAAGCGAATGATCACAAAATTTTAGCTAATGTCATTGCAGGTAGTGATGTTTTAGCAATTGCTGAAATTGCCCAACAACATCAAGGACTAACAGTTGTCGTTACGCCAGACACACGAAGTGCGGTACGTTTATCTAAAATTTTGGCAGAAATTATCTCTGAGCCGATTACCTTTTTTCCTGATTGGGAAACCTTGCCTTATGACAGTTTTTCGCCACATCAAGATATTATTTCTTCCCGACTCAGTGCGTTATTCCATTTACAAAATGCAAAAAATGGCATTTTTATTTTGCCAATCAGTACCTTAATGCAAAAAATTTGCCCACCAGCGTATTTGCAACATAATGTTTTACTGGTTAAAAAAGGTGATCGTATTGTTATTAACGATTTCCGTTTACAGTTAGAAAATGCAGGATATCGTGCTGTGGAACAAGTGTTGGGACACGGGGAATACGCATTGCGCGGGGCGTTACTCGATCTCTTTCCTATGGGAAGTGCGGTGCCTTTTCGTTTAGATTTTTTTGATGAGGAAATTGAGAGCATTCGCACCTTTGATGTGGATAGCCAGCGAACATTAGAAGAAATTCCTTCTATCCGTTTATTACCAGCACAAGAATTTCCTACGGATCATAAAGGCATTGAGTTTTTCCGTACAAAATTTCGTGATACTTTTGGTGAAATTCGCCGTGATCCAGAGCATATTTATCAGCAAGTGAGCAAAGGCACATTGGCAGCTGGGATTGAATATTGGCAACCTCTGTTTTTTGAGCAAATGGCAACCTTATTTGATTACCTGCCTGAACAGACTTTATTTGTTGATTTTGCTAGCAATCAGCAACAAGGCGAGCGTTTTTATCAAGATTGTGAGCAACGTTATGAAAGTCGCCGTGTTGATCCTATGCGCCCTTTATTACCACCAGATCAGCTTTGGTTGCCGATTGACCAAATTAATCATCAGCTCAAACACTTTCCTAAAATCACCTTGAAAGCGGAGAAAGTGGCACGCGCTTCTGTACGTCAGCAAAACTTACCCGTGCAAAGCTTGCCGGATTTAAGCTTAAAGCTACAACAAAAAGAACCTCTCCAAAATTTGCGTGAGTTTATGACGCAATTTAATGGGGATATTGTGTTTTGTGTTGAAACAGAAGGGCGTCGAGAAACCCTGCTTGATTTGCTTAGTTCGTTGAAGTTAAGACCAAAGCAAATTACGCATCTTTCCAATTTACAAGCGAAGCAAAATTTACTGATTTGTAGCCAAGATCGAGGCTTTATTATTGATAAAGGCAACGATTCCATTGCATTGATTACGGAAACGGAATTACTTGGTGAACGTGTGCAACAGCGTAGCCGAGATCGACAAAAATCGGTTAATCCAGATACTTTAATCCGCCATTTGGCTGAACTGAAAATTGGTCAGCCTGTGGTGCATTTAGATCACGGTGTAGGGCGTTATGCAGGCTTGGTGACACTAGAAAATGCAGGGATAAAATCGGAATTTTTACTGTTGCAATATGCTAATGATTCTAAACTTTATGTGCCTGTTACTTCACTCCACTTAATTAGCCGTTATGTAGGTGGTTCAGAAGAAACTGCACCATTGCATAAATTAGGCAGTGATGCTTGGGCGAAAAGCCGTCAGAAAGCGGCTGAGAAAATTCGTGATGTGGCGGCAGAATTATTAGATGTGTATGCTCGACGGGAAGCACAAAAAGGCTTTGCATTTCATTATGATCGCGATGAATTTAGGCAGTTTTCAGCTACTTTCCCTTTTGAGGAAACCCTAGACCAAATGACCGCAATCAATGCGGTGATTTCTGATATGTGCCAGCCGAAAGCAATGGATCGTTTGGTGTGTGGTGATGTTGGGTTCGGTAAAACAGAAGTGGCAATGCGTGCCGCATTTTTAGCGGTGATGAATCATAAGCAGGTTGCCGTACTTGTGCCGACCACGCTCCTTGCACAACAACATTATGAAAATTTCAAAGATCGCTTTGCTAATTTACCTGTGAATGTGGAAGTGCTTTCCCGCTTTAAAACAGCAAAAGAGCAAAAAACGCTGCTTACAGCTTTAGCAGAGGGGAAAATTGATATTTTGATTGGCACACATAAACTTATTCAGCCAGAAGTTAAATTTAACGATCTAGGCTTGCTGATTATTGATGAGGAACACCGTTTTGGCGTGCGTCAAAAAGAAAAAATTAAGCAATTGCGAGCTAATGTGGATATTCTCACCCTTACGGCAACGCCGATTCCACGCACGCTAAATATGGCAATGAATGGTATTCGCGATCTCTCTATTATCTCCACGCCACCAGCACGCCGTTTGACGATTAAAACCTTTGTACGGCAAGCTGATGATTTAATTATCCGCGAAGCCATTTTGCGTGAAATTCTACGTGGTGGGCAGGTTTATTATTTGCATAATGATGTGGCGAGTATTGAAAATTGTGCCGAAAATTTAACCGCACTTGTGCCTGAAGCGCGCATTGTTATTGGACACGGACAAATGCGTGAACGCGAGTTAGAGCGTGTGATGTCAGATTTTTATCATCAGCGCTACAACGTACTGGTTTGCTCGACCATTATTGAAACAGGGATTGATGTGCCTACTGCGAACACCATCATCATCGAGCGTGCGGATCGTTTTGGTTTAGCCCAATTACACCAACTGCGTGGGCGAGTGGGGCGTTCTCATCACCAAGCTTATGCCTATTTATTGACGCCTCATCCGAAAGCGATGACAAAAGATGCGGTAAAACGCCTTGAGGCATTAGAAAGTCTCGATAACCTTGGCGCAGGTTTTATGTTGGCAACGCAAGATTTAGAAATTCGTGGAGCTGGGGAATTACTTGGTGATGAACAAAGCGGACAAATTGAAAGCATTGGTTTCTCTTTGTATATGGATCTGCTAGAAAGTGCCGTGAATGCGCTGAAAGAGGGACGTGAGCCTTCCCTTGATGAACTCACTCAGCGTCAAGTTGAAATTGATTTACGCATTCCTGCCTTGTTACCTGATGATTATTTAGGCGATGTGAATATGCGTCTTGGTTTTTATAAACGCATTGCTGGTGCTGAAAACGCCCAAGAGCTTGATGAATTAAAAGTGGAATTAATCGATCGCTTTGGCTTATTGCCGACACCTGCAAAAAATTTATTACAGATTGCCCAGTTGCGTTTGCAAGCTAAGCCATTACAGATTATTCGTATGGAAGCCACGGCGCAAGGTGGCTTTATTGAGTTTTCTCCTAAAGCCAGCCTTGATCCGACAAAATTCTTGCAACTTATTCAGCAATCACCGGCGGTATATCGCTTTGACGGCCCAACGAAATTTAGATTTCAGCGTGATTTAACAGAGAATAAAGTGCGGTTGGATTTTGTAACGGAATTACTCCAAACATTAAACGCATAGCAACGGAAATATAATGAATTAATGGCAAAATCGTGATAGATTAACGCCATTTTAATTTTGAGGCGTGTTTGCAAAAGGAGAATAAAATGTACTTAGATCAAATTAAAGCCGAGCTTAACGAAGCACAAGATGTGCTTAATAAATTCGTCAATGATGAAAAAAATATTGAATTAATTCAACAAGCTGCGTTGTTAATTGCGGAGAGTTTTAAACAAGGTGGAAAAGTGCTTTCGTGCGGAAATGGCGGATCGCACTGCGATGCAATGCATTTTGCTGAAGAACTCACTGGGCGTTATCGTGAAAACCGCCCCGGCTACCCTGCCATTGCGATTTCTGATGTCAGCCATTTAAGCTGCGTGAGTAATGATTTTGGCTATGATTATGTGTTCTCTCGTTATATTGAGGCAGTGGGGCAAAAAGGGGATGTACTCTTTGGTTTATCCACTTCAGGTAATTCTAAGAACATTTTGAATGCGATTAAAGCGGCAAAAGAGAAAGGAATGAAAGTGATTGCCATGACAGGTAAAGATGGGGGACAAATGGCGGGGCTTGCCGATGTCGAAATTCGCGTGCCACATTTCCGTTATGCCGATCGCATTCAAGAAATTCATATCAAAGTGATCCATATTTTAATGATGTTGATTGAATTTGAAATGGCGAAAGCAGCATAATTTCGCTTTCATTTATTTGATAAGTGCGGTACAAAATTAAATGATTTTTTACCGCACTTTTAACTTTAACTAAACACAGACAATGTGTTGTGATGATAGAGTAGAGCAAGATTGAAAGGTTTATTTTTACGTATAGTGAGTGCCGTTGCCTTATTATTGTGGGCCATTGATATGGTGTTCCCGTGGCAACGCATAATGCAATCGGAAGATAATCCTTATGCAATGGTGCAAACCAAAGGTAAATTGATTGTTGGCACACTGAATAATCCCATTTCTTATTTTATTGGTTCAGAAGGCGCAACGGGGTTTGAATATGAACTCACGAAAGCCTTTGCAGATTATTTAGATGTGGAATTGGATATTCGCCCAATGGAGAGTGTTCAAGCACTGTTTTCTGCCTTATCCGCGCATCAAATTGATTTAGCGGCAGCGAATTTGCTTTATCAACCCGAAAAGTTAGAACAATTTCAGCTTGGTCCTGCGTATTCTTCTGCCTCGTGGCAACTGGTTTACCGTAAAGGAGAAAATCGCCCTACTTCGTTAGAAAAATTAAATGGACGCTTAGTGGTGGCGAAAGGCTCTGAACTCAATCTGTTACTTAATCGTTTTAAAGAACAATATCCTGATTTGCAATGGACAACCGTGGATCAAAGCCAAGAAGAATTATTACTGCAAGTCGCAGAAGGTAAACTGGATTACACCATTGCCAATTCAATAGATATTTCTATTACGCAACAAATTAAGCCACAGCTGGCGGTTGCCTTTGATGTTACTGACGAAGCGACCATTCATTGGTATTTCGCGAATAATACCTATAATGAACTTCAAGCCGCATTGCTCGATTTTATGAATAATGCCATTGAAACAGGGCTTATTGCACGCATTGAGGAAAAATATTTTAACCATTTAGCCCAATTTGACTATGTGGATACCCGTTCTTATTTAAATGCAATTGAAACGATTTTACCGAAATATGCGGATCTTTTTGATAAGTATAAAGGGGAGTTAGATTGGCGTTTATTGGCTGCGATTGCCTATCAAGAATCCCATTGGAATCCAGAAGCCACCTCGCCAACAGGCGTACGCGGAATGATGATGCTGACTAAGGCAACAGCGGAACGAATGAAAATCAACAATCGTTTAGATGCGGAACAAAGCATTAAAGCGGGATCGGAATATTTGCATTTATTACTGGCGCAAATGCCAAATACCATCCGCCAAGAAGATCGTATTTGGTTTGCTTTGTGTGCGTATAATATGGGGCTTGGTCATTTGCTTGATGTACGCCGCTTAACAAAGAGCCTTGGTGGCGATCCCGATAACTGGCTTGATGTGAAGAAAAATCTGCCTTTATTGGCGGAAAAACGTTATTACACTAATTTAAAATATGGCTATGCACGAGGTTATGAGGCTTATCAATATGTTGAAAATATTCGTCGCTATATGAACAGCATTGTGAATTATCACCGCATACAGCAAAACCAAGAAGCACCACACTAAGGTTTACCCTAACATAGAAAATCATTTAGAGGATTTTCCTTAGGCTGTGAATAGAAAAGAGAAGGACATTATGGCAATAAAAAGAAAAACATTTTTGAAGAAAAATAACACGAAATTATTCCGTTTATCTCAGGTACGAGCGTTAAGACTAAAACGTTTGAAGCAAAGAAAATTCCGCTTACACGAACGTCATTCATTGCAATTTGTGATACAGGATATTTGTTGCTAAGGCGCTATTTGGGTAACGGGACTAAAAATAGCCAAAATCGCACACAACACAAGACAACGTGTTGTAGAGCATAGAGGAATTTTCTCAAGCAATTTAACCACGTTTTATAAGATTTTTTGGGTGAGATCACCACGTCGTTGGCGTGCTAAATGGGCATAGCACCTAATTCGTTGAAAAAAGAAAAGCATTATATTTTTCATATAATGCTTTTTTATTGGTGATAACTTATTGATTTTCAGCTAGTAAACGTTGAATAAGCTTGCTGTTAGCGGGCGGAAATTGACTGGCATCGAGTTCAGATTGTGCAATCCACATTCCTTCCTGCCCTTCTCGACCAAAAGGTTCGCCCACCCATTGTTCCACAAGGTAAAAATAAAATTGAATGACCTTGCTGGGATATTCAAAGGTAAAACGCTCAAATAACTCGGCGTTGAGAATATGAATACCGATTTCTTCTTCAAGTTCTCTGGCAAGGGCTTGCTCGGGCGTTTCACCTTTATCGACTTTCCCGCCGGGGAATTCTAAAGATTGCGCAAAATCCTGCCCTTCAAGGCGTTGAGTAAGATAAATTTGCCCAAATTCATTACGAATGATCCCGGCTGCAACTTGGATAATCGGTTTTGCCATTTTTTCTCCTTAGGGTTTGTGGATAACTCAAATGTAAAATGAATGATCAACAGACCCTCTATAAAGTGCGGTAAAAAAATCAGAAATTTTTACCGCACTTTTATATTTTATCAATTAACGATAGTTCGCCGCACGATTGCCGTGGCAATGTTTGTATTTTTTCCCTGAACCGCACGGGCAAGGCTCATTACGCCCAATCTTACGATCTGAAGGCGGCAATGGCGTTTGTTCCGCCTGTTCATCGTCAGTGTTATATTGCATTTGCGCCTGTTCACGGGCAGCCATTTCTTGTTGTAATCTTTCTGCTTGTTCAATTTCTTCTTGCGTACGGATTTGTACACGGCTTAGTGTCGTGATAACGCTGAGCTTTAATGCGTCAAGCATATCTGTGAACATTTGGAAAGATTCTTTCTTATACTCTTGTTTTGGATCTTTTTGTGCATAACCACGCAAGTGAATGCCACGGCGCAGGTGATCCATTGCCGATAAATGCTCTTTCCAAAGTTCATCAAGGGTTTGTAACATAATGCCTTTTTCAAAATGGCGCATTGATTCCGAACCAACTAGTTCTTCTTTACGTTTATATTCCGCAACAGCCGCTTCAATAATGCGTTCACGCAAGGTTTCTTCGTGTAAGGCATTATTTTCTTCTAACCATTGTGCGATAGGTAAATCTAACGCAAAATCTTGTTTTAAACGTTGTTCTAACGCGGGAATATCCCACATTTCTTCCAGAGAATTTGGTGGAATATATTGATCAATAACCGTGTTAAACACATCTTGGCGGATCACTTCAATGGTGTCAGCGATGTTTTCATTATCCAGTAATTCATTACGTTGCTGATAAATCGCGTGGCGTTGATCGTTCGCAACGTCATCAAATTCTAATAAGTTTTTACGCCCGTCAAAGTTATGTGCTTCCACTTTCGCTTGCGCTGAGGCAATTACTTTGGTGAGCAACTTAGATTCCATTGCTTCCCCCGGTGTGCTGAAGGCTTTACGCATCATATTCAATTTACCTTCGTTCAGGTAAATTCGCATTAAGGCATCATCTAAGGATAAGTAGAAACGTGATGAACCGGGATCGCCTTGACGTCCTGAACGTCCACGCAATTGGTTATCGATACGGCGTGATTCGTGGCGTTCTGTGCCGATAATATGCAAACCGCCAGCTTGTTTTACAATGTCGTGGCGTGTTTGCCAGTTGGCTTTGATCGCGTCGATTTGTGCGTCAGTTGGATTATCTAATTTCGCCACTTCTGCTTTCCAATTCCCGCCAAGTACAATATCTGTACCGCGTCCTGCCATATTGGTGGCAATAGTCACGGCAGCGGGATAACCAGCATTAGCAATGATTTCAGCTTCTTGTGCGTGGAATTTGGCATTTAACACACTGTGCTTAATTCCCGCTTTGGTTAACGCATCAGATAATAATTCTGATTTTTCAATCGATGCTGTCCCTACTAATACAGGTTGGTTACGGGCAATGCAGTCTTTGATTTCTTCGATAATCGCCGCAAATTTGTATTGTTCATTTTCAAACATTAAATCAGTACGATCATCACGAATCATTGGTCGATTGGTTGGGATCACAATGGTTTCCAAGCCATAAATTTGTTGAAATTCAAAGGCTTCCGTATCTGCTGTTCCGGTCATTCCGGCTAATTTTTCATAAAGACGGAAATAATTTTGGTAAGTAATGGATGCCACCGTTTGGTTTTCATTTTGGATTGGCACCCCTTCTTTGGCTTCAATGGCTTGGTGTAAACCTTCTGACCAACGACGCCCTGCCATTGTACGCCCTGTATGTTCATCAACAATGATAATTTCACCATCTTTTACGATGTAATCAACATCACGCTCAAAGAGGGTATGCGCACGCAATGCAGCATAAACGTGGTGTAATAGTGCGACTTTGGCTGGGGAATAAAGGGATTCTGACTCTTGCATTAATCCTTGTTCAATCAGCCAGGTTTCGATTTTTTCTTGCCCACGTTCAGTCAGATAGGCTTGTTTTGTTTTTAAATCTAAGGTGTAGTCCCCATCACCTTGATAGTCTTCGGTGTCTTCTTTATCTTGTTTAATTAAATGTGGGATTAACTTATCAATGGCAATATAAAGTTCCGAACTATCTTCCGCAGGCCCTGAAATAATCAGCGGAGTACGAGCTTCGTCAATCAAAATAGAATCCACTTCATCCACTAAGGCGTAGTAGAGTTCTTTCTGGAAACGTTCTTGAGCAGAATGAGCAAGGTTATCGCGTAAATAATCAAAGCCTAATTCGCTATTTGTTGCATAAGTAATATCTGCGGCATAAGCTGCACGTTTTTCCTCAGCAGGTAATCCCGGAATATTTACGCCCACAGTCATACCTAAAAATTCAAATAAAGGACGGTTAGTTTCTGCATCTCGGCGAGCAAGATAATCGTTTACCGTTACAACGTGTACCCCTTTCCCAGTTAAGGCATTAAGATAGCAAGGTAAGGTAGCGGTCAGCGTTTTCCCTTCCCCAGTACGCATTTCTGCAATGCAGCGATCATTCAGCACCATACCACCAATTAATTGCACATCAAAATGACGCATACCAAGTACACGTTTGCTTGCCTCACGCACCGTAGCAAAAGCTTCAGGTAATAGACTTTGTAAGGTTTCACCGTTTTTTAGGCGTTCACGAAATTCTGCGGTTTTGCCTTGTAATTGTTCATCGCTTAACGCTTCAAATTCCGGTTCCATTTTGTTGATTTTTGCCACTTGTTTGTTTAAGCGACGTAGAATGCGGTCATTACGACTGCCAAAAATTTTTGTAAAAATAGTTCTAAACATAATCTTATTTCTTTTATATCAATAGGTTAAATTAAACTTCAGCAAGGCGCTGAAATCATTCAAAGGATATATATTTGGCGGAAAAAGGCTAAGCGGCAGGGCCTGCGCGGATTGGTGTAGCCGCACGCAATACAGGAAAAATAAAGTGCGGTGCTTTTTGATGGAGAATTTTTGGGGCAACAAAATGGTTTTTCGTTGGTTTGTGTTGCTGTTGAATAATTTGTTTGTGCGCAACAAGCTGATGACAAGCAAGCTGTTGCGTTTGGCGTTGTTCCCGAGAATAATTTTCACAAGTAAGCCCCGCATTTTCTACACCTTGTGCATTAGGCAAGGCAAAGATCGCAATCATACTGAGTAGGAATTGCGACCAAAAATTCTGTGTGCTTTTAGATGAAATCATTCGGTAACTTATTTTTAATCAAAAAATCGCTGTCATTGTAGCGGAAAATCACTACAATGTCTTACTTTGATGTGTAATATTAGGTCAAAAAAGTAGAAAACAAGTAATGCGATACAGTAAACCCACCAATGTACAAGATGTGTTAGAAAATTCTCGCCTTGGCAAAATTATGCAAAAAGGCATTTTGTTACAACAATTAAACGAGCAATTAGCGCGGTTATTTCCAAGTCAATTTAACGGTTTTTATCGTGTGGCGAATTTTTCTGAAACGGTATTGGTGATTGAAGTGGCAAATGCGATGGTGCGCCAAGGTTTGTTATTCAGAGAAAAAGAGCTATTAGCAAAAGTAAAGGAGTTAAATCCGCAAATTCAGCAACTTCAATTTAACGTCAATCCTGCCTTGCTCAGTCAGCCTCGTTGAGTTTGGTTGCCGTGAAAAGTCGCGATTAACTCATTGACTTTAATCCGTTTATGAGAGGCTTGGCTGATTGAACGTTGCACTTTTAAACGTTTGATTTTCGCCCCTTGATAAATTTGACGTGTAAATTTGGTATCGTGATTGGAAATCAAGACAGGAATTTGATGTTCCTTGGCGGTATGTTGTGCTAAGTTTGCCAAGGCTTGTTGATGCGCTAAAGAAAAATCATTCCCCGCATAACTGGTGAAATTGCTTTCTTGCTTAATCGGCGCATAAGGCGGATCACAATAAATAACGGAATTTTCATCCGCAAATTTAAACGCTTCGTGAAAATCGGCGCAAATAAACACCGCACTTTGTGCTTTGTGGGCAAAATAACGTAGCTCAAGTTCCGGGAAATAATGGGTTTTATAACTTCCGAAAGGCACGTTAAATTCCTGCTTGCTGTTATAACGGCATAACCCATTGAAACCAAAACGGTTGAGATACAAAAACAAAACGGAACGTTCAAAGTGATTGCTGGATTGATTAAATTGGCTGCGCTGTGCGTAATAATACTCAGGTGTATTGGCATCAGGGTGGAAAAAGACCGTTTTCACTGCCTCAATATACAAATTTACATCTTGCTTAACCGTATTAAACAGATTAATTAAATCCGCATTAATATCTACCAAAATATAGCGTTCAAATTGGCTATTCAAAAAAACTGCCCCAGCGCCGACGAAAGGTTCAATAAGGCATTGTTTTTTCTTAGGAAATAATTTATTAATTTGATCGGTAAGACGAAATTTTCCGCCTGCCCATTTTAGAAAAGGGCGGTATTTTTGTTGTGGGAAAATTGTCGCATTAGGATACATTGAAGTTAGTCAGTTTGTGTGCAACGGGCAATGGCTGCAAGAACAAGATCTTTGTCGCTATCGGTAGCAACATAAGCCTGTCCAAGTGATTTCAGCAATACGAGGCGTAATTTTCCGGCTAATACTTTTTTATCACGCATCATATGTGGTAGGTAATCTTCAGGTTGCATTGTATCTGGCGAAACCGTAGGTAAGTTTGCGCGCGCAAAAAGTTTTTCTAAACGCCCCACATCTTGTACGGATAAATCGCCTAACATTTCAGAAAGGGCTGCTGCCATCATTGAGCCAGCGGCGACGGCTTCACCGTGTAACCATTGCCCATAGCCTAAATGGGTTTCAATGGCGTGACCAAAAGTATGACCTAAATTGAGTAAGGCTCGGTCGCCTTTTTCGGTTTCATCTCTTGCCACCACATCGGCCTTAATTTGGCAACAACGGGCAATACAGTGCTGTAACGGGGCTTGTTCAAGGGCAACCAATTCATCAATATGTTGTTCTAACCATTCAAAGAATGGGTAATCTAAAATAGCGCCGTATTTAATCACTTCCGCTAAACCTGCATTGACTTCGCGTTTCGGTAAGGTATGAAGGGTGAGGGTATCTACAATCACCGCACAAGGTTGATAAAACGCCCCAATCATATTTTTACCGAGTGGGTGATTCACGGCGGTTTTTCCACCAACAGAAGAATCGACTTGAGCAAGTAGCGTGGTTGGAATTTGGATAAAACGTACACCACGTTGATAACTGGCTGCAGCATAGCCCACGACATCGCCAATCACCCCGCCACCTAACGCAATCAAAGTCGTGTCGCGACCGTGATTTTTTTCTAATAATGCAGTGAAGATCAGATTGAGCGACTCAAGATTTTTATATTGCTCACCATCGGGTAACAATACGTGATCAACTTGGCAACCAAGCTGAGTTAATGTTTCGGTGACTGGAACAAGATAATGTTGTGCAATGGTTGGATTACTCACAAGCATCACTTTATCGCCTGCTTTTAGGGGATAAACACTAGGCTCGGAGAGCAAACCTGCGCCGATATAAATAGGATAACGACGTTCTTTTAATTCAACATTTACGCACAACATCATTTTTTCCTTTTGCTTAATTAGCCGTTGATATTTTCAATTAAATCAACGATTTGATTTGCCATTACTTTGGCACTTTGATCATCAGTGGGTAAGGTAATATCCGCTACTTCTTGATACAGCGGATTACGAATTTTTGAAAGTTCCTCAAGCACTTGACGTGGATCTTCTACATCTTGTAGTAACGGGCGTTTTTTATCGCGTTGCGTACGTTGAAATTGTTTTTCTACGGTGGTTTCTAAATAGATCACAATGCCACGCGCAGAAAGATGGTTGCGGTTTTCTTTTGACATTACCGCTCCGCCACCCGTGGAAAGCACAATGCCTTGTTTTTGTGTTAATTCATTAATAATACGTTCTTCGCGCTTGCGGAAACCTTCTTCGCCTTCAACATCAAAAATCCAGCTAATGTCAGCACCGGCACGTTGTTCAATTTCCGCATCGGTATCAATAAAATCCATTCCTAACATTTGCGCTAATTGACGACCAATAGTGCTTTTTCCCGCGCCCATTGGACCTACTAAGAAAATATTACGTTTTTCTGCCATTTCTCGTTGTTCTTCTTTAATAAAATTTAAAATAATTGATCTTAACGACAAATAAAAAGACAACCATAAAAATAAATATGGTTGGAAAAGATCACCCAAAAAATAAGTGCGATTATCGCAATAAATGCCTACCTTTTTCAACCGTCAAAATAAATTTATTTGCGAGATTTGGACGAAATTTTCAAAGAAGATGGCGAAGTGCGGTGATTTTTTGGTGGATTTTTCACCGCACTTGGTTTTTCTGCGCGTTGCCCTTTTTTGATCAAATGTGGTGTAACGAAAATAACCAGTTCCCGTTTTTGATGACGTTCCACTTCTTTACTGAATAAACGTTTAATCACGGGAATATCACCTAGCACCGGCACTTTATCTAAGGCTTTGGTAATGGTGTCGTGGAAAATACCCCCTAGCACAATGGTTTCCCCATCTTGGGCAAAGACTTGCGTGTTAATTTCTTGCTTATCAATGGCAATCACTTCGTTTTCACCGTAAGCAACACGTCGCCCCGGCGCATTTTGGCTGACGACTAAATCCAGTAAAATGCCGTTATTTTTTGATAAATGAGGGGTAACGTCTAATCCTAGCACGGCTTCGCGAAACTCAATGGTCTGGCTATCATTTTTACTATTATTCACCACATAAGGGATTTCCGTCCCTTGCTTGATGCTAGCGCTTTTCTTATTCGTTGTAAGCAAACTTGGGCTAGCGATGATTTCCACGCTATTTTCGCGCTCCAACGCAGTTAATTCTAAATCAAGCAATCGTCCATTAATTTTGGCAATTTGCAGTGCCACTGAGCCGGCGGGCGTATTCGTGGTGGCAAAATTCACATTAAGATTATCGGTAATATTGGCAAAGCCATTCGCATTCAGACTGCCACTCACTTTATGGCTTGCCTCTGTCGGCGTGAAAATCCCCCAACGCACGCCAAGTTCTTTCAGGCTTTCATCACTAATGGTAACAATACGCGCTTCAATAGCGATTTGCTCAATGGGTTTATCCATTTCCATTACTATCCCTTTAATTTGTTTCAATATTGCTTTTTCATCTTTAATGATCAAGAGGTTGCTACGATCGTCAAAGCTTATACTGCCATTTCCAGAAAGCAATGAACCACTGCCTGAAGTCAGTGTTTTCATCATTTCAGAGGCTTTAGCATAGTGTAATTTTATCGTCATTGTGGATAGCGTGGGCAACACGGGGGCGCTCATTTCGGGCAATGTATCGACAAATTCAATGGGAAGGGGATTGGCACTTTCTGATGAAGAATGTGGCGTGGCTTTGCTCAAATAATAAATGCCATTTTCCTGCCAAAATTGGAGTTGTTTAATTTTAGCCACCACTTGCAGAAATTGCGCAAGCGTTGTTTGTTGCAGTTGTAACGAAATTGAGCCTTGCAATTCATCATCGATCACTAAATTCACGTTTTGTTGTGCCGCGAGTTGTTGCACGGTATGTACCAAAGGGGCTTGCTGTAAGCGAATTGAAAAGGTTTCATCGGTTTTTTCGCTTGCTGAGGCAAGCAATGAAAAACTCAGAAAAAATGCACCGCACTTTAATAATCGCATTTTTCTCTCCTAAAAGGTTAGATAAACAACTTGTGATTGCGCACAGTCAAAAAGTGTAATTTGCTGTGGTGAGATTTCCGTAATCTGTAATCTTTCTTGAGCGATCACATCTTGGTTTTTAACAAAGATAATTTGTTGATGTTGATGACTAAAAATGGCGTTGAAATGTTCTGGTAACTGAATAATGCCGACTAACTTAAGTTGCTGGAAAGAGGAATTTTCCGCCAAGACTTTTTGATGACTAGGGCAGTGTGCAGAATTTGCTTGATTGATAACTTTCGTTTGTGTTGTACGTTGAGTATGATCAAAGGGATCCTGTGCTTGCGCAGAAAAAAAGGCATTGAACAGGATCAAAAAAAGAAACGATTTTTTCATTGCTTATCCTTATATAAAGAAAGTTTAAAGCGAACCTCAGTGATGAGTGAGCGTTGTGAGAGTGGATTTTCTTGTGTTTTGTAAATGTGAAGTTGTAATACATTGAGCTGTGGCGTGCGATCTAAAAGTGCGGTCAAAAATTGGCGTAAATGCTCAAATTTGCCAGCTAACTGCATTGTTAAATAAGGGGCTTGGTAAAAATGCCACTGGCTATTTTTGACTTGTAATTGAAAATCCTGTGGGCGTAGTGCTTGGTTTATTTCAGCGATATCGCGTGTGAGTTCGGGGGTAAAGGAGCGTTGTTTACTTTGCTGTAATGAACTTAAAATTTGTTTTTGATGATCCAAATCTTGCGTTAATTGCACAATTTGACGCGCAGTTTGCGCATTTTGCTGTTGGGCTTGCTGATATTCGATCACCAAGAAAAACAACGGCAAAAAGGTGCAAATGAGCAATATGGCATATTGCTTGAAGGTGGAAAGTTGGGCGAACTTGCCAAGTAAATTATGCGGATTGTTAAAAAGTAGCATCATCATCTTGTTCATTGCTTAATTGAAATTCAAACGTCAGTTGTGAACCCGTGGGCTGAAATTGAGTAAGTTGTGAGTGGTTAAATTGTTCTAATTGCGTAATACGTTGCTGTAATCGTTCAAATTCTTGCTGATTTTCCGTAAAACCGCTGAGTAATAATTTTTGTTGTGTCAGCGCCACTTCATTTAATTCCCCTTGTTGCAAAGGAAGCGCCGCAAGCCAGTTTAAAAATTGAACAATGCTTTGTGCTGGTAAAGGTTGTTGTTCTTGTTGAGAAACATAGTTTTGCCTTAACGCATTAATTTGTTCAATGGTTTCGGCTAAACGCTGTGAGAGGCTTTCATATTGCTCATTTTTTTGTGGTGCGATGGCTTGCTCTGCGTGCAAAACGTGACGCATCATAATCTGACCAGCAAGGCTAATGACTAAGCAAATGCCTGCCCGAATCAGCAATTTTTTTACATTCTTATGATGAGTCGCCAATCGCCACGGTAGTAAATTAATCGCCATTCCCTGCCCCTTCTTGTCGCCATAACGCATTACCTAACGCGATAAAAGGCAAATGGGTTTCTACGGTCTGCCATTGGCTAGGCAAGGGTTGGGCTTGTACATCACCGCAATAGACATAAATTTGTTCAGGCTGAAAGGAATAACGTTGGCAGAACATTTCAGCAAGTGCGGGGAGATTTTTATCAATATGTTGTATAAATTGCATCGTGGGTGCGTTGGGCTGAATGGTAAAGGTGTATTGCTCATCTTGGTAAAGAAAAAGTACCTGACTTTCCGTGCCAATCCCCGTCAGGTAGTGAAATGCTCGGATAATAGCGTGAATACAGCAATCCAGCACTTGAATGGGCAAAGGGGCGTAAGCGTTTAGATAATCCAAGGCGGTTTGTCTTTTTATCGCAACAATACTCAGTTTTGCGCCCTGTTTGAGCGTTTCTAATTGATAATCAAACCAAATTTCTTCAAGAGGAAGAGGCAAGGCTTGTGAGAATAAAAATCGGCATTGTTGCTCACATTCTGCGGCCGTTAAAATTTGTGGTAATAACAGAGTTTGTATCCACGTGTATTGTGGTGAGATTGAGGTAATAAACCTCATTGTTTTCAAGGAATGGCAACTTGATGATGGCATATGTCGTGCAAGCTGTGGTAACGAAATTGGTGAGGATAGCGTGCAACACTGCACTTGATTGGTTTCATCAAACCAAACACATTGGTAATTTTCGCCCTTTTTCCATACACCCACTTGTTGTTTTTGTGTGGCGCAATGCGTTATTTTCCTCATTCTTTCTACCTAATATTCATTTTAAATGCACTTTTAGCTTTGGATTTCTTTGACTAAACTTTATACTTACGTTTTAAGGAAGTAGTTAAGCTAAAATTTTGGGTTTTAGTTTTTCTGATTTTTTTCAATTTTGCACGAATGAAGAGAGAATTTTACGATGCGGATCGCAAAATTAATTTTAAGTAGCTTGCTGACAATCATTATTTTAGGCTGTGTTGTCGCAGGAATTTTTTATGTTCAATTAAAATCAAGCTTGCCAAGTGTAGATTCCCTAAAAACGGTGGAATTACAACAGCCGATGCAGATTTATACGGCTGATGGCAAGCTCATTGGTGAAGTGGGAGAACAGCGCCGTATTCCTGTAAAACTGAATGAAGTGCCAAAAAAATTAATTGATGCCGTATTGGCAACAGAAGATAGCCGTTTTTATGAACATCACGGTTTAGACCCTGTGGGGATTGCGCGTGCAATTAGTGTCGCGGTAATGAAAGGGGGGGCATCTCAAGGGGCAAGTACTATTACTCAGCAGCTTGCACGAAATTTCTTTTTAACGCCAGAAAAAAACATCGTGCGTAAAGCAAAAGAAGCCATTTTGGCGATCGAAATTGAAAACACCCTAAGCAAAGATGAAATTTTAGCGCTTTATCTGAATAAGATTTATCTTGGCTACCGTGCTTATGGTGTTGCTGCAGCGGCAAAAACCTATTTCGGCAAATCGCTCGATCAACTTACTTTATCAGAAATGGCGGTCATTGCAGGATTACCAAAAGCGCCCTCCACAATGAACCCTCTCTATTCGCTTAAACGAGCCACCGCACGCCGAAACGTGGTGCTTGGACGAATGTTAGAAATGAAATATATCAACCAAGCAGAATATGATGAAGCGATTAACGAACCGATTGTGGCAAGCTATCACGGCGCACAATTAGATTTTAAAGCGGATTATGTTACTGAAATGGTTCGCCAAGAAATGGTGAAACGTTTTGGTGAAGAAAATGCCTATACCAGCGGCTATAAAGTTTATACGACGGTGCTTTCTGCTGATCAGGCAGAAGCACAAAAAGCAGTGCGTGATAATTTGCTTGCCTATGATATGCGTCACGGTTATCGTGGTGCAACGGTGTTATGGAAAAAAGAGGAAAGCGCGTGGGACGAAGATAAAATTATCGACGCCCTAAAAAAACTACCTAATTCAGCCCCTCTCGTACCTGCTGCGGTATTAGAAAATAGTAAAGCTGGCACAAAAGTATTATTAGATGATGGCAGCAGCCTAACCCTTTCGCCAAACGCAATGCGCTGGGCGGGTAAAAAACAGCCAAAAGCAGGTGAACAAATTTGGTTGCGCCAACGTGGTAATGGAGAGTGGCAACTTTCCCAACTCCCTGAAGTCAATTCCGCGTTGGTTTCTCTCAATAGTGATAATGGCGCGATTGAAGCATTAGTCGGTGGCTTTAGCTTTGAACAAAGCAAATTTAACCGTGCCACTCAATCTTTAGTGCAAGTGGGATCATCTATCAAACCTTTTATCTATGCAGCCGCCTTAGAAAAAGGGCTAACCTTATCAAGTGTGCTACAAGATTCCCCGATTGTGATCAAAAAACCGGGGCAAAACGTGTGGACACCGAAGAATTCACCAAACCGCTATGATGGGCCAATGCGCTTGCGCGTGGGGCTAGGGCAATCCAAAAATATGATTGCGATCCGAGCAATCCAAATGGCAGGCATTGAGTTTACTGCGGATTTCCTACAACGCTTTGGTTTCCAACGCGATCAATATTTTGCCAGTGAAGCCTTGGCTTTAGGTGCAGCGTCATTCACCCCACTTGAAATGGCGCGTGCTTATGCCGTGTTTGATAATGGGGGGTTCTTGGTAAATCCTTACCTTATCGAAAAAATCCTAGATAATAGCGGCAAAGAACTGTTTGTTGCGAACCCACAAATTGCGTGTGTAAGCTGTGATAACATTCCTGTGATTTATGGGGAAACTGAAAAATTAGATGGCTTTAAAAACCTTGATTTAGAAAAACCAGATAATTTAGCCGCCACGGATAGCAGCACCAATGGTGAGGAGCTAGATCAAGATGAACAGCCTAACGATATTCCAGAACTTGATCGTCAAAATAAAAAGTTAGATGAAAATGCACTGGATTTTATGGCACAAGATAAAAAAGCCAATGCCCAAGTGCAGTATGCCCCTCGTGTCATTAGTGGTGAACTGGCGTTCTTAATTCGCAGTGCGTTGAACACCGCAATTTATGGCGAACAAGGCTTAGGTTGGAAAGGAACCAGCTGGCGAATGGCAAATCAAATTAAGCGTTCGGATATTGGCGGAAAAACAGGGACTACCAATAATTCAAAAGTGGCTTGGTATGCAGGTTTTGGGGCAAATATCACCACGGCGGTCTATGTTGGCTTTGATGATAATAAACGTAATTTAGGAAAAGGCGAGGCTGGCGCACAAACAGCAATGCCTGCGTGGATTGATTATATGAAAACAAGCTTGAAAGATGTACCCGAGCGTATTCTTCCACTTCCACAAAATATTATAGAAAAGCGTATTGATACAGGTTCTGGTTTGCTTTCTAATAGTGGTGGACGTAAGGAATACTTCATCAAAGGTACTGAACCTAAACGCGCTTATGTGAAAGAACGTGGTTATTATGTACCGCCTGAATTATTGGAGCGTTTAAACGGTGGAGTGAAATCCTCTGAGCAACAAGAACTATTCTAGCCTGACTTAAGTGAGCGCATAAAAACAAAGTGCGGTTGTTTTTTCACGCATTTTTCTAATTGAAAAAAGACCTAGCCATTAGCTAGGTCTTTTTTACGGAGAAGATCAATTAAAGAATATCTAACAATTCCACTTCAAAAACAAGGGTGCTAAATGGTGGGATTGACGTACCAGCACCGCGTTCACCGTAGGCAAGGTTATGTGGAATAGTGAGTTTCCATTTTGAGCCTACTGGCATCATTGAAAGGGCTTCAACCCAACCTGCAATCACACCACTTACAGGGAATTCCGCCGGCTGACCGCGTTGTACAGAGCTGTCAAAAACGGTGCCATCAGTAAGGGTACCTGTGTAATGAACGCGTACTTGATCTTGTTTACTTGGGATCTTGCCATTGCCTTCAACTAAGATTTCATATTGTAAGCCTGAATCTGTTACTTGCACGCCCTCTTTTTTTGCGTTTTCCGCAAGATAGGCTTTACCTGCTTCTTCAATTTGTTTGAATTGTGCTTTCGCCGCCTCGGCAGCTTGTTGTTGAAGTTGTTGTAAGGCTTGAGTCACTTCGTTTAAATCAATCGCTGGAGGATTTTGATTTAACACATCGAAAATCCCTTTGGCAACGGCTTCAGGCTTAACCGCTAATTTACTTTCTACTAATTGTTGACCAATTTGTAAACCGATACCATAGCTACCTTTTGCTGAGATATCATCTAAAGAGACTTGATTAAAAAATTGTTCTGACATTGTTTTTTCCTTTTTATTAAATAAATTACTGTTTGTAGGCTAAGACTTCACCCATATGGACTGGTGTATCAACGGCTAATTGCTCGGCTAATTTCACTTGATTTTGTTGGAATAAGTTAATTACCGTAGAACCAAGTTGGAAAGCCCCCATTTCTTGTCCTTTGTGCAGTTTTACCGCATTTTCACCCTCATAGGTCCAAACTTTCACTTCATTTGAGCGTGGAGGATTAATAATGCCAGCCCATTGCGTGCTAATGCTCGCCGTGATGGTCGCACCAACTAAAATTTGTACCATTTGCCCAAATTCTGTATCAAAAAGACAAATGACACGCTCATTACGTGCAAATAGATTTGGTATATGCTCGGCTAAAAATGGATTTACTGAAAAAAGCGCACCCGGAACATAAATCATTTTGCGTAATGTACCATCACAAGGCATATGTACACGGTGATAATCTCTCGGTGAAAGATAGATAGTGGCGAATTCACCATTTTTAAAGGTCTGGACTAATTCGTCATCATTCGCTAATAGATCCTCTAAATGAAAATTATGCCCTTTAGCTTGTAATAAACGATTGTCGTCAATGTGTCCTAATTGGCTGATTCTGCCGTCCGCAGGTAAACAAAGTGCGGTAGGATTTTCATCAATTTTTCTTGCACCTTCTGCTAAGGGACGGATAAAAAATTCATTGAACGTCGCATAATCATTAAAATGAGGTTTTGCGGCCTCTTGCATATTGACTTGATATTTTTTAGCAAATAATTTGATGACAAAATGGGTAACAACTCCCCAGCGTTGTTTAGCAAACCAACCCGCAAGTTGAGTTAAATAAAGCTGCGGCATCAGATATTGAAATGCCACTTTTACACGTTGCCAATAAGTTAAAGGCATTTGCGTTTTTACTGTCATAAAGTTTTCCTTTGTTAAAATGGAAAGGGGATTATATCAACTTATCCTACTTGTGCAATGATATGCAGAATTTGCCTTGATTTCTCGTGGGAATAGGGGTAGTGTTCATTTTCGATTATATGGCTGTAGGGGCAGATCTGTGTGTCTGCCCGAAACATTAATGATTACGGACGGACACACAGATCTGTCCCTACAGAAAAATGATATGAAATACGGGCGAATACATCGTTCCCCTAAAATAGGTTGGAATAATAGATTAAAAATAGTAATGTTCGTCCTCTATTATAATTGGTGTAGGGGAGACTTATGTGTCAGCCCGAAACATTAATGATTATACGGACGGACACATAGGTTCGTTCCTAGTGAAAAATGATATGAGATGCGGGCGAATACATCATTCCCCTAGCATAGGTTGGAATAATAGATTAAAAAATAGTAATGTTCGTCCTCTATTATAATTGGTGTAGGGGCAGATCTATGTGTCTGCCCGAAAAATTAATGATTATATGGACGGACACATAGGTTCGTTCCTAGTGAAAAATGATATGAGATGCGGGCGAATACATCATTCCCCTAGCATAGGTTGGAATAATAGATTAAAAAATAGTAATGTTCGTCCTCTATTATAATTGGTGTAGGGGCAGATCTATGTGTCTGCCCGAAAAATTAATGATTATATGGACGGACACACAGGTCCGTCCCTACAGAAAAATGATACGAGATGCGGGCGAATACATCGTTTTCTAGAATAGGTTGGAATAATAGATTAAAAATAGTAATGTTCCTCCTCTATTATAATTGGTGTAGGGGCAGACCTATGTGTCTGCCCGAAACATTAATGATTATACGGACGGACACATAGGTTCGTCCCTACTGAAAGATGATATGAGATACGGGCGAGTACATCGTTCCCCCTAAAATTTGCTGGAATAATAGGATAAAAATGCAAGAACAATCCCTTCTTAATATTGATAAAAATCATATCTGGCATCCTTATTCATCAATAAATAGCGATGCGCCTATTTTTGCGGTGGAACGTGCTGACGGGGTGGAGATCACATTAAAAAATGGCAATACCTTGATTGATGGAATGTCCTCTTGGTGGGCAGCATTACACGGTTATAATCACCCCAAATTGAATCAAGCGGCGAAAGCCCAGTTAGACAAAATGAGCCATATTATGTTTGGCGGATTGACTCACGATCCTGCGGGAGAATTAGCACAACGCTTGGTGAAATTATTGCCTGAAGGACTGGATAAAATTTTTTTTGCAGATAGTGGCTCTGTCGCGGTTGAAGTCGCGATGAAAATGGCGGTGCAATATCAGCAAGCAAAAGGTGAAACTGGACGATATAAATTTGCCACGATACGTTCGGGCTATCACGGCGATACTTGGCACGCAATGTCAGTGTGTGATCCTGTTACGGGAATGCACAGCCTGTTTGCTAAAGGCTTGCCCGTGCAATATTTTTTACCGCAACCTAAAACCCCCTTTGATGGACAATGGCAAGAAGCGGATATTCAACCGCTTAAAGCGTTACTTGCAGAAAAGAGCGGTGAAATTGCCGCCTTAATTTTAGAGCCGATTGTACAAGGCGCTGGCGGAATGTATTTTTATTCGCCCACCTATTTAGAAAAAGCACGGGCGTTGTGTGATGAATATGGCGTATTGCTGATTTTCGATGAAATCGCCACAGGATTTGGACGCACAGGCAAGCTGTTTGCCACCGACTATACTGCCATTAAAGCGGATATTATGTGCTTAGGCAAAGCCTTAACGGGCGGTTATTTAACACTTTCTGCAACGGTAACCACCGCGCATATTGCCCAAACCATTTGTCATGGCGAAGCAAAATGCTTTATGCACGGGCCAACGTTTATGGGGAATCCACTTGCTTGCGCCATTGCCAGTGCATCCATTGATTTATTATTAGAAAGTGATTGGCAAGGCAAGGTCAAAGCCATTGAACAACAATTAAAAACAGAGCTTGCGGTAGCGAAAGATTTTCAATCGGTGAAAGACGTTCGTGTATTAGGGGCCATTGGGGTGTTAGAAATGAAATCCCCTGTGGATTTAGCCGTATTACAGCCAAAATTTGTTGAAAAAGGCATTTGGTTACGTCCTTTTGGGCATTTGGTGTATATTATGCCACCTTTTATTATTTCGCCAACGCAACTTAGCCAGCTCACGCAAGGCTTATTGTCTGTACTTAAAGAGGTTTACAATGAATAATCATCTCGCTGATTTTGCACAAACCTTGGCTGAACTCAAGGCGGTTGGGCAGTTTCGTCAGCTTCCTCAGTTAGATCATCAAGGCAAAATGATCGAAAAAGATGGGCGCTTAATGCTCAATATGTCTTCTAATGATTATTTAGGTCTTGCCAATGATGAGGCATTAAAAACCGAATTTTTACAAAAATACGGCGAAAAATTACCGCACTTTACTTCTTCATCTTCCCGTTTATTAACGGGATCTTTTGCGGTTTATCAACAATTAGAAAGTCTAATGGCGCAATGTTTTGGGCGAGAGGCGTGCTTATTGTTTAATAGTGGCTATCACGCTAACATCGGTATTTTGCCCGCAGTGGCGAATAAAAAAACGTTAATTTTAGCCGATAAACTGGTTCACGCCAGTATTATTGATGGCATTCGTTTGAGTGAAGCGGATTTTGTACGCTATCGACATAATGATTTTACCCATTTAGAAACCCTATTAAGTAAGCATCAGAACCAATATCAACGAATGATCATTGTTACCGAAAGTGTATTTAGTATGGACGGTGATGTGGTGGATTTGCCTCAGCTCGTGGCTCTCAAGCAACGCTTTGGCAATGTCTTATTATATGTGGACGAAGCCCACGCTATTGGTGCTTACGGCAAAACAGGGCTAGGTATCGCTGAACAGCAAGGCTGTATTCAAGAGATTGATTTTTTAGTTGGCACTTTTGGTAAGGCTTTAGCTTCAATGGGCGCTTATGTGGTATGCGATGAATTGATTAAAGCATATTTAATAAATAAAATGCGACCATTGATTTTTTCTACTGCTCTGCCTCCGCTGTGTGTGGCGTGGACGACATTTTTATTTGAAAAACTTCCGCACTTTACCCAACGACGCCAGCATTTACACCAGTTAAGTGAAAAAGTGCGGTCATTTTTTAAGCAGAATTTAGCCCTGTCTCTTGTTAGTGAAAGCTGCATCATTCCTTATATTATTGGCGATAATGAAAAAACAGTGGTAACGGCACTTGCGTTACAAGAGCAAGGCTATTATTGTTTGCCAATCCGACCACCTACAGTGCCTAAAGGCACATCGCGTATTCGCTTATCTTTAACCGCAGATATGACAGAACAAGACGTGGACGCTTTTCTCACAACCTTAGTAAAATTTGAGTAACAACAATGCAAACAGAATTGATCAAAGGCGCAGAACATAGCCCGAATTTAATCCTCTATTTTGCTGGTTGGGGAACGCCAGCCAGCGCCGTTTCTCACTTGGTGTTACCAGAAAAAACGGATTTATTACTGTGCTATGACTATCAAGATCTGAATTTTCATTTTGATCTTTCTCATTATGCACAGATCCGCATCGTAGCTTGGTCAATGGGCGTGTGGGTGGCAAATCAAGTGCTAGGACAAATGCCTCTTGTGAGTGCCACCGCAATAAACGGCACAGGCAAACCTTGTGATGATACAATGGGCATTCCGCAAGCCGTATTTATCGGTACACTGGAACAGCTAGATGAACGCCATTTAGTGAAATTTCAACGCAGAATGTGCGGTGATAACGCCACATTTGAGCAATATTGTCAATTAGAAGGACAACGTGATTGGCAACAAGTGCGGTCAGAATTAGGCGAACTTTATCAATATATTCAACAGGATGAGGGGGACACTATTGATTGGACACGCGCCATTATTGGTGAGAGAGATCGCATTTTTCCTAGTCCGAATCAGCGTGTTTATTGGCAAACTTATATGAGTGAAAAGACAGGTAATATCCCACAACCGAGTGCGGTGCAAAATTCCACAGAATTTGTCTTGCAAACAATGCCATTGCCTCACTATCCCTTTGCACAATTTCATACTTGGGCTGAGTTATTTTAATGAACGTGGTGGATAAATCTCGTGTTGCACAATGCTTTAGCCAAGCCTTACCCAGCTATGACAGTCAAGCTAAAGCACAACAGCAAATTAATCAACAACTGTTGCAACTTTTATTGCAAACGGGGCGCACTACGTTTTCACAGGTGTTAGAAATTGGTTGTGGAACAGGGCATTTTAGCCAACTTTTGGCACAACATTTACAAGTAAAATCTTGGGCGTTTAATGATTTATGTGATGTAAAAAATCAACTTGATACATTATTCCCACAAGATAATTTTGTTTTTTATCAAGGAGATGGAGAAATTTATCCCTTTCCTACCGATTATGATCTGATCGCTTCAGCATCAGCAGTACAGTGGTTTGCCGATCCGCAAGCGTTCGTCAATAAATGTGCCGATTTATTACGTGAAAAAGGCATTTTACTTATTAGCACTTTTGCACCGAAAAATTTAGCAGAAATTCGTGCTTTGACGGGAATTGGTTTGGACTATCCTGATCTATCGCAGTGGCAACAATGGTTGAGTGCTAGATTTGAAATCAAAGCGCTGTTTGAGCGAGCGATTCCGCTTTATTTTGCTAGTCCGTTGGCGGTCTTGCAACATCTCAAAGTGACTGGTGTAACAGCGACAGGACAAGGGGGCTGGACAAAAGGGCGCTTACAACAATTTATTGCAGATTACAACGCGCAATATCAAAATACGCAAGGGCAAGTGCGGTTGAATTATCAGCCACTTTTTATTTTGGCAGAAAAATTAACGTAAGAGGAATAAAATGGCAGGGCAAGTATTATTCATCTCTGGGATTGATACGGATGTGGGCAAAACCATTGCTACAGGTTGGTATGCGAAAAAGCTCGCTGACCAAGGGGCTTCTGTGATTACGCAGAAAATGATCCAAACGGGCTGTGAAGACGTTTCAGAAGACATCATACAGCATCGTAAATTACAAGGCATAGGCTTATTGCCAGAAGATAAGCAAGGGCTGACTTGTCCTTATTTATTTTCTTACCCTTGTTCGCCGCATTTAGCAGCACAGCTAGAAAATCGAAAAATTTCTACCGCACTTATCCGTCAAGCCACAGATGAACTAGCAAGCCGTTATGATTATGTTTTACTGGAAGGTGCTGGGGGCTTGTGTGTGCCTTATGATGATCAACATACCACATTGGATTATATTGCCCAGCAACAATATCCCCTTATCCTTGTTACTTCAGGGAAATTAGGTAGCATTAATCACACCTTACTCAGCTTGTTAGCCTGTAAACAGTATCATATTGAAGTAAAAGGATTAATTTATAATCGCTATCCATTAGGTGATGAAATGATTAACAAGGAAACGGCACAATATTTGCAAAATTATTTGCAAAAACATTTTCCGCAAGCGGAATTTCTCTCTTTAGAAAAATTAACGTCAATCTGATAAAAAGGAAATTTGGCTTTTTCACATAAAAAATTATAATTTCCTTTGACTATTTGCACATCAAAAGGTAATATTCACGCCCTATGCAAAAGGTAAAATTACCCCTTACAACTGATCCAGTAAGAGATGCGCAACGTAGGTTGGATTATGATGGTTATTATGCGATCAAGCAACTTTGCCGTCTGGCTGAATCAGTAGATAAAGTGCTCAGCGATGCACAGGTAACATTATCATTTTTCATTGATCCACAAAAATTAGTTGTTATGAAGGGCAACGCACGCGTTGAGGTGGCACTTACTTGTCAGCGCTGTGGAGAACCTTTTAATCAGCTTTTAGAAACTGAATTTGCATATAGCCCTGTTTCTCATTTGGATCAAGCTGATGCGTTACCAGACATTTATGAACCAATAGAACTTAACGAATTTGGTGAAATAGATTTATTGGCAACGATTGAAGATGAACTTATGTTATGTCTGCCGATTGTGCCGATGCATTCATCTGAACACTGTGAAGTGTCCGTGGCTGAACAGGTTTTTGGAACATTGCCTGAAGAGTTGGCAAAAAAACCGAACCCGTTCGCTGTATTAGCTAGTTTAAAGCAAAAGTAAATTTAGGAGTATAGCCAATGGCTGTTCAACAAAATAAAAAATCTCGTTCACGTCGTGATATGCGTCGTTCACATGATGCCTTAACTACTGCTGCAGTATCAGTAGATAAAGCAAGTGGCGAAACTCATTTACGTCATCACGTTACCGCTGACGGTTATTACCGTGGCCGTAAAGTGATCAACAAGTAATTCCTTTTCTATAAGGTATTGACTTGAGCCGTCTAACCCTTGCGTTAGATGTGATGGGCGGGGACATTGGTCCCCGTGTTACTATCCCCGCATCAATAAAAGCGTTGGAGCAAGATCCAATGCTTTCTGTTTTATTATTTGGCGATAGCCAACAAATTCTTCCTTTATTAGAAAACCTCTCTTCATCTTTGCAAGAACGAATTAAAGTTTGCCACTGCACTAAGGTTATTGATAATAGCCAAGATTTATCTTATGCCTTGCGTCATAGTAAAGGGACGTCAATGCGTTTAGCCATTGAGGCCGTGCAGAAAGGTGAGGCACAGGCTTGTGTCAGTGCAGGGAATACTGGGGCATTAATGGGCTTAGCAAAAATTTTATTGCAACCGCTTAAAGGAATCGAGCGCCCAGCACTCGTTTCACTTATTCCTACGATTAATGGCGATCGCAGTGTGATGTTAGATTTAGGGGCAAATATTGATTGTTCTGCACAGAATCTTTATCAGTTTGCCTTAATGGGTGCAATTTTTGCGGAAAGTTGTCTTGGATTGGTTTATCCCCGTATTGCGTTATTGAATATTGGTATTGAAGAAATTAAAGGGCATAAGTCTATTCGTGAGGCCGCCACCCTGTTGAAGCAAAATCCGGCGTTAAATTATATCGGATTTATTGAAGGGGATTTATTACTTAATGGTAAAGCAGATGTTATCGTAAATGATGGTTTTGCGGGTAATATTGCGCTCAAAACCTTAGAGGGTGCAGCGAAGAATGTGATTTCTTTATTCAAAGGGCATTCAACATTGAATAAAACAAATCATATTTGTAAATTTATTGGGCGTTGGTTCGTCAAAACTTTTTTATTAAAAGGAAGTTTTCAGCGATTAAGACAAATTAATCCTGATCAATATAACGGTGCAACCTTAATCGGTTTAACTGCCGTGGTTGTAAAAAGCCACGGTAGTGCAAATATTGATGGTTTTGCTTATGCAATCCTTGATGCCGCACAGCAAGCAAGGTATAACCTTCCAGAAAAAATTTTGGCAGGGTTAGAAAAGTAATCTCGGAGATGATTATTCTGTCAAGCTGATAGGATAAACGGTGTTTTAGTAAAAATGTGCAAAAAACAGACCGCACTTTTAATACACTTTTTTTTTCAGCGGGCTTTCCTCGTTAGTGAACATTAATTATTTGAAATTATTATGTATAGTAGAATTTTAGCCACTGGTAGCTATGCACCAGAGCAAGTGAGAACAAATGCGGATTTAGAAAAAATGGTGGATACCTCGGACGAATGGATTACGACTCGTTCAGGTATTAAAGAACGTCGCATAGCTGGTGAGAATGAAACTGTTGCAACAATGGGCGCAGCAGCAGCAAAAAATGCTTTGGCAATGGCAAATCTTGATCCACAAGAAATTGATCTGATTGTGGTGGGGACAACGACAAATTCTCATTCTTATCCAAGTGCCGCCTGTCAAATACAAGGCTTATTAGGAATTAAAGATGCGATTGCATTTGATGTCGCAGCAGCTTGTACAGGCTTTATTTATGCGCTTTCTGTTGCTGATCAATTTGTGCGTAACGGACAGGTAAAAAAAGCCTTGGTGCTTGGTGCAGATCTAAATTCTCGCCATCTTGATGAAACAGATCGTAGTACTGTGGTGCTATTCGGTGATGGGGCAGGGGCTGTGATTTTGGAAGCAAGCGAAAAAGCGGGAATTATTTCTACCCATCTACACGCTTCACCAGATACAGAAGATATGCTCGTCTTACCGCAGGCGCAACGTGGTAATGAGCAGTCTGGTTATATTTCAATGCAAGGCAATGCGACCTTTAAACTAGCAGTAAGTCAATTATCTAACGTGGTGGAAGAAACCCTTTCTTTCAATAACTTAGGTAAAAAAGATCTGGATTGGTTAGTGCCACATCAAGCAAACTTACGCATTATTAGTGCCACTGCGAAAAAACTAGAAATGGATATGGCACAAGTGGTTATTACACTTGATCGCTATGGTAATACCAGTGCCGCAACCGTTCCTACCGCGCTAGATGAAGCAATACGCGATGGTCGTATTCAGCGCGGTCAATTACTTTTATTAGAAGCCTTTGGTGGTGGTTGGACTTGGGGATCAGCCTTAGTTCGTTTTTAACTTTATCTGCTAGAATAGCAACTCAATTTCAAAAATAGGATATAAGAATGAAAAAATTTGCAATGGTTTTCCCCGGACAAGGATCACAAACAGTGGGAATGTTAGCGGAATTAGCTGAGCAATTTCCTGTTGTAGAACAAACCTTTAAGCAAGCTTCAGAGGTACTTGGCTATGATTTATGGCAATTAGTCCAGCAAGGACCCGCTGAAGAATTAAATAAAACGTGGCAAACTCAACCCGCTCTTTTAGCGGCATCTGTTGCAATTTATCGAGTATGGCAACAGCAATATCCACAGTTAGTGCCTGCTGTTATGGCGGGGCATAGCTTAGGTGAATATTCAGCCTTAGTCTGTGCTGGCGTAATTGATTTTCAAGATGCTATCCAATTAGTTGAGTTACGTGGAAAATTAATGCAGCAAGCCGTGCCAGAGGGAACTGGGGCAATGTATGCCATTATTGGATTAGATAATGAATCGATCATTAAAGCCTGTAAAGAGGCAGAGCAGGGTGAAGTGGTTTCAGCGGTGAACTTTAATTCACCGGGACAAGTGGTAATTGCCGGTGCAAAAGCTGCAGTAGAACGAGCCGCAGCGGCTTGTAAAGAAGCGGGCGCAAAACGTGCTTTACCACTTGCAGTAAGCGTACCATCCCATTGTGCATTAATGAAACCAGCAGCTGATCAATTAGCGGTCTCTTTAGAAAGCATTGCTATCAAAGCCCCTGAAATTGCGGTGATTAACAATGTTGATGTAAAAGCAGAAGAAAAAAGTCACGAAATTCGCACCGCACTTGTTCGCCAGCTATATAGCCCTGTACGTTGGACTGAAAGCGTAGAAGCAATGGCGCAGAATGGTATTGAAGTATTACTTGAAATCGGACCGAATAAAGTATTAACAGGACTAACGAGTCGTATTGTGAAAGAATTAACGGCTGTTGCGGTAAATGATCTTGCCTCATTAGAAAAGGCGCACACTTTATTAACTGAAGCCTAAAAATTAGGAGAAACATTATGCAAGGTAAAATTGCGTTAGTAACAGGAGCAACCCGTGGCATTGGTCGTGCAATTGCCGAAGAGTTAAGTGCTAAAGGGGCTTTTGTGATTGGTACAGCGACCTCTGAAAAAGGAGCGGAAAGTATTTCAGCTTACTTAGGTGAGAAAGGTAAAGGTTTAGTTTTAAATGTTGCAGATCAGCAATCTATTGAAGATGTATTAGCGAAAATTAAAGCAGACTTTGGTGATATTGATATTCTGGTTAATAACGCAGGGATCACCCGTGATAACCTATTAATGAGAATGAAAGAAGAAGAATGGTTTGATATTTTACAAACTAACCTTACTTCTGTATTCCATCTTTCTAAGGCGATGCTACGCTCAATGATGAAAAAACGTTTTGGGCGTATTATTACTATCGGTTCTGTGGTTGGTTCAATGGGTAACCCTGGACAATCAAATTATTGCGCTGCAAAAGCGGGGCTTATCGGCTTTAGTAAAGCATTAGCAAAAGAAGTGGCTTCCCGTGGTATTACGGTTAATGTTGTTGCGCCCGGCTTTATTGCAACAGATATGACCGATGCGTTAACCGAAGAACAAAAAGCAGCGACTTTAGCTAACGTACCGGCTGGGCGTTTAGGCGAGCCAAAAGATATTGCCAAAGCAGTGGCTTTCTTAGCCTCTGATGATGCTGGCTATATTACAGGAACCACATTACACGTTAATGGCGGTATGTATATGGCTTAAGATAGAAACATTTCGTGGAGGTATTCCATTAAATTTGTTTGATCTATCTTGAATTTAACGCAATTTATCGAATGAAAACATAGCCAAAAACTAGCCTTAATGCTAGAATCATTGGTAGCGATGTAAATTATTTACGTTGGCTGTTGCGTTAGCAGAGTAAGCTAACGTATTTTAACAAGTGTATTTTCATTAAGAATTTGTGGTTTGACCTTGTAAAAAGAGGTTGCAACTTAGCAAAAAATAAATACACTATAAAACCATTATTTTATGGCTAACTATAAATAGGAAAAAGCAAATGAGCATTGAAGAACGCGTAAAAAAAATCATTGTTGAACAATTAGGTGTTAAAGAAGAAGATGTAAAACCAGAAGCTTCATTCGTTGAAGATTTAGGTGCGGATTCTTTAGATACTGTTGAATTAGTAATGGCTTTAGAAGAAGAATTTGATATTGAAATTCCTGATGAAGAAGCAGAAAAAATTACGACAGTTCAATCTGCAATTGATTACGTTCAAAACAATCAATAATTATAGTTAAGGCGGTTTTTAGACCGCCTTAATTTTTTCTCTTTTCTGTAAAATTTGATTTAGATAGCCTTTTCATTAAATAATTTCTCTTCCCATATTGTAGAAAATAGTAAATAAAGTATTATTGTGAGTAGAATTTTTTATAACTCATTTTAGGGATACACTATGCTTTATTTAGAATTTTTATTTCTACTTTTAATGCTTTATATCGGTAGCCGTTATGGCGGGATTGGTCTTGGTGTTGTTTCAGGAATAGGTCTTGCCATTGAGGTTTTTGTATTACGAATGCCCGTAGGGAAAGCGCCTATCAGTGTAATGCTAATTATCTTAGCAGTTGTTACTTGTGCTTCCGTATTAGAAGCCGCGGGTGGGTTAAAATTTATGTTACAAGTGGCAGAGCGGATTTTGCGTAATAACCCTAAGCGCGTTACGCTACTTGGGCCAATCGTCACTTATTTGATGACCTTTATGCTTGGTACAGGCCATTCTGTGTATTCTATTATGCCAATTATTGGTGATGTTGCGCTAAAAAATAAAATTCGTCCAGAAAGACCAATGGCTGCAGCCTCTGTTGCCTCTCAGTTAGCGATTACATCAAGCCCACTTTCTGCGGCAGTGGTATATTATCTAGGTAAAATTACGGAATTACCGGGATTTGAGCATATTAGTTTATTGGATATTATTTGTGTTACTGTTCCTGCTACGTTTGCCGGTACGATTGCACTTGCGTTATATAGTATGCGTCGTGGTAAAGAATTAGAACAAGATCCAGAATATCAACGCCGTTTACAAGATCCTATTTGGCGTGAACGTATTTTAAATACAACAAGCACCACATTGAATGAAGAATTACCACCCGCAGCGAAACAGTCTGTTTATCTTTTCATTCTTTCACTTATTGTGATTGTTTGTATCGCAATGTTCCCAGAAGTACGTACTATTGGCGAGGGGACAAAAGCCATTTCAATGTCTATCATTATTCAAATGATGATGCTATGTTTCGGTGGGATTATTCTCTTAGTGACAAAAACTAACCCGCAAATTGTGCCTAATGGTGTGGTATTTAAATCAGGAATGGTTGCGGCAATTGCGATTTTTGGGATTGCGTGGATGAGTGATACATATTTCCAGTATGCTATGCCACAATTTAAAGCGGGCATTACTGAAATGGTAAAAGCCTACCCCTGGACATTTGCTTTCGCCTTGTTTGCTGTTTCTGTTGTGATTAACAGTCAAGCCGCTACGGCAGTAATGATGTTGCCTGTTGGTATTGGTTTAGGCTTACCAGCACCGCTACTGGTTGGTTTAATGCCAGCAACTTACGGTTATTTCTTCATTCCAAATTATCCGTCAGATATTGCAACCGTGAACTTTGACGTAACAGGAACAACCAAAATTGGTAAATACTATTTCAATCACAGCTTTATGATGCCGGGCTTAATTGGCGTGGTTGTCGCTTGTATGGTTGGTTATGTCATCGCAGAAATTGTGATTAGATAATTGATTTCATAATAAAAAAGTGCGGTGGTTTTTCACCGCATTTTTATTGTGTAGAAATGCTTAAACTTTCATCGAATAAAACCTCGCCCATTGAAATTCCTTCATTTATTCTTATATAAGATCCCATTAAAAAGAGAGGATACAATATGAACAAAAATCAAGAAACCCGTGGATTTCAGTCTGAAGTTAAACAATTGCTTCAATTAATGATCCACTCACTTTATTCCAATAAAGAAATCTTTTTACGTGAGCTAATTTCAAATGCTTCTGATGCAGCGGACAAGTTGCGCTTTAAAGCCCTTTCTGCCCCTGAACTGTATGAGGGCGAGGGTGATTTAAAAGTACGTATCAGCTTTAATGAGGAAAAAGGCACGATCACCATTAGCGATAACGGCATTGGGATGACACGCGAGCAAGTTATCGACCATTTAGGCACAATTGCCAAATCAGGTACGAAAGAATTTTTGAGCGCCCTTGGTGCAGATCAAGCTAAAGATAGTCAGCTTATTGGACAGTTTGGTGTGGGCTTCTATTCGGCCTTTATTGTGGCGGATAAAGTTACGGTGAAAACCCGTGCCGCGGGCGTGCCTGCCGATCAAGGCGTGTTGTGGGAATCCACTGGTGAAGGTGAATATACCGTTGAAAATATTGAGAAAAAAGATCGTGGCACCGAGATTACTTTACACTTACGCGAGGAAGATAAAGGGTTTGCCAATGCGTGGCGTTTGCGTGAAATCATCAGCAAATATTCCGATCATATCGGCTTGCCAGTAGAAATTTTAACGCAAGAATATGACGATGAAGGCAAAGAAACGGGCGTAAAATGGGAAAAAATTAACAAAGCGCAAGCACTTTGGACGCGTGCAAAAGGCGATATTTCTGATGAGGAATATAAGGAATTTTATAAGCATTTAAGCCACGACTTTGCTGATCCGCTTTTATGGACGCACAATAAAGTGGAAGGCAATCAAGAATATACGAGCCTGCTTTACGTGCCATCTAAAGCGCCTTGGGATCTGTTCAACCGTGATCATAAACAAGGCTTGAAGCTCTATGTGCAACGTGTATTTATTATGGACGATGCGGAACAATTTATGCCGAACTATCTGCGTTTTATGCGTGGTTTAATTGACAGCAATGATTTACCGCTTAACGTATCTCGCGAAATTTTGCAAGATAACAAAGTTACCGCCGCCTTACGTAAAGCGCTCACCAAGCGTTCATTACAAATGCTAGAAAAATTAGCAAAAGACAACCCAGAGCAATATTTACAATTCTGGAAAGAATTTGGTTTGGTCTTAAAAGAAGGGGTTGCAGAAGATTTTGCTAATCGTGAGCAAATTGCACGCTTATATCGCTTTGCTTCAACACATAATGATAGCAACGAGCAAACCGTTTCTTTAGATGATTATGTTTCACGAATGAAAGAAGGGCAAACAGCCATTTACTACATCACCGCAGATAGCTATATTGCTGCGAAAAATAGCCCGCACTTAGAGCTATTTAATAAGAAAGGCATTGAAGTCTTATTGCTTTCTGATCGTATTGATGAATGGATGCTTAGCTATCTCACTGAATTTGATGGCAAACCATTGCAACCAATCACAAAATCCGATCTCGATTTAGGTGATTTGGCTGACCAAGAACAGGAAGAGCAAAAAGCCCAAGATCAAGCCTTTGGGTCTTTTATTGAACGAGTAACCACCTTATTAGGAGATCGCGTAAAAGCGGTGCGTTTAACCCATCGTTTAACAGATACCCCTGCTGTGGTATCAACGGACAATGATCAAATGACTACCCAAATGGCAAAATTGTTTGCAATGAGTGGTCAGCCTGTACCTGAAGTGAAATATACGTTCGAGTTAAATCCAGATCATCATTTAGTGAAAAAAGTGGCTGATATGGCAGATGAAGAACAATTTGCAAACTGGATTGAGTTACTGCTTGAGCAAGCGATGTTTGCTGAACGTGGTTCATTAGAAAACCCAACAGCATTCATTAAACGTGTAAATGAGTTGTTATCTAAATAAATTCGGTTAGAATAGAAGCGTTGTCTCAAATGCGGCAACGCTTATTTTTTGACTTATAAAAAGGAATGGTATGAAAAAATTTATTGTCGTTATCAGCTTATTGCTATCTGCGTGTAGTTCAGTATTGAATATCAGTCAATCGGATAAATTAGTGAACAGTTGCCAAACCTATTTCAATATTTTAGATGAGAATGTTGCCACTTCCACGTTACCTGCGGAAACCTTGCAGGCATTGCAACAAGATTTTGCGCAATATCGCAAAGCATTTACTCAACTTTCTGCCGAGAAACAAGCGCAATTCTGCCGTGCGCGTTTAGCACGTTTTCAGCATTAATTTTCTTTCCCTGCGTAACAAGGAGCATCAATGAGCATTTTTATTGCGTGGGGAAATATTCATCAGTCTTATCCTTTCGAGCAAATTCCAACAGCATTACTCACGCCAAAATTGCGTCAAACACCGCCTGAACAACCGCGTTTGCTGCAACGTTATCGTTGCCGTTGGGTGGCGCATTTTTTATTATGGGAGTTATTAAAAACAGCAAAAATTTCCACCGCACTTTTATCTCAGATTGCTTACAGCCAAAGCCTGCGTCCTTATTTTCCTGACCCCACGATTGATTTTAATATTAGCCATTCGGGAGATTGGGTGGCGGTGATGCTAAGCGTGAATGAAAAAGCAAGCCAAAAGCAAAGTGCGGTAGGAATTGATATTGAATTTCCGCAAAAAGCCCGAGATTATGCTGCCTTGCTTGGCTATTTTGCCTCAGAACAAGAACAGCAATGGTTTGCCAAACAGCCTGATAAAAAAAACGCCTTTTATCGCATTTGGTGTTTGCGCGAAGCACTGCTGAAATCTCAAGGGGTTGGCATTGTAAAATTGTCTGAAGTGGATCACCAAGCAGATGATTTGCAATTATTTTCTGCGCATTGCCCACAAGGGGAAGCCATATTCACGCAAGAATTGCCCTTTTATTTGTCCGCTTTTGCTAATGAAACGCTTGCCGCCGCGCATTATTTTTATTGGAATGACAAAGGGTTGAAACAAATCGAATTAAAGCAAAAAATTGGCTATAAAGTAAACCCCACTTTAACGGATTTTTGAAAGGAAAGGGAATGAGAAAAGGGGGGCAATCCGCCCTAGACTTCACGATATATTTTGTTTAGACTGATAACAATTTTTTGACAAATGGAGAAAAAAATGTCCTTAAATGGTTCAGATCAAGATCCTTGGGGAAAACCGGGGAATAACCCAAATCAATCGGATAACAAAGCCAATCCGAATGACCAATGGGATAAGCGCAATAAGCAAGAGCAATCCCCACCTGACCTTGAAGAAGTCTTTAGTAATTTATTGAAAAAACTTGGCGGTGGTCAAAATGGTGGTAACCATCACGGCGGTAAAGGTGCCTCTTTTGGCTTAGGTAAATTATTACCTATTGCCGCAGTAATTGGGGTGATTGTTTGGGGCGTGAGTGGGTTTTATACCGTGAAAGAAGCGGAACGAGGTGTTGTGCTACGCTTTGGCGAATTGGAAAAAATCGTCCAACCGGGTTTGAACTGGAGACCGACTTTCGTGGATAAAGTCATTCCTGTCAATGTAGAACAAGTGAAAGAATTGAAAACTCAAGGTGCAATGCTTACCCGCGATGAAAATATGGTGAAAGTAGAAATGACCGTACAATATCGTGTGAGTGATCCAGCGAAATATTTATTCAGCGTGACCAATGCTGACGATAGCTTAAACCAAGCTACCGACAGTGCCTTGCGTTATGTGATCGGACATATGTCAATGGATGATATTTTAACCACAGGGCGTTCAATTGTACGTGAAGACACTTGGAAAGCCTTGAATGGAATTATTCAGCCTTATGATATGGGACTAGAAGTGCTTGATGTAAACTTCCAATCAGCCCGTCCGCCAGAAGAAGTCAAAGCGGCGTTTGATGATGCGATTAAAGCACAAGAAGATGAACAGCGCTACATTCGTGAAGCTGAAGCTTATGCCCGTGAGCAAGAGCCTATCGCACGTGGTAATGCGCAACGTATTATCGAAGAAGCTACTGCCTATAAAGATCAAGTGGTGTTAAATGCGCAAGGGGAAGTAGAACGTTTCCAACGTCTCTTACCTGAATTTAAAGCAGCACCGCAATTATTGCGTGATCGATTATATATTCAAACAATGGAAAAAGTGATGGCAAACACACCGAAAGTCTTGCTAGATAGTAACAGCAATAATTTAAGTGTGTTACCGTTGGATAAAATTTTATCGCAAAAAAATAGCGAAAAAAGCACCGCACCTAATTCATCAAATTCACAAAGTGCGGTGAAAAATCAGGAAATTTATTCCGATACTCGCCGTTTTTCCAACAGTGAGAACGATCAACAATCATCTGAAAACCGCCAAGGGAGATTTAACTAATGCGTAAGATTTTAACCCCTGTTTTACTGGTATTGCTCGCGGTGATTTATTCTAGCCTTGTGATTGTTGATGAAGGCACGCGTGGTATTATGTTGCGTTTCGGCAAGGTTCATCGTGATTCAGACAATAAAGTGGTTGTCTATGAACCGGGTTTACATTTCAAAATCCCCTTTATTGATTCAATGAAAGTGTTAGATGCCCGCATTCGCACCCTTGATGGTGCGCCAGATCGCTTTGTTACCGTTGAGAAAAAAGATCTTTTAGTGGATTCTTATGTGAAATGGCGAATCAGTGATTTCGGCCGTTTCTTCACAGCAACAGGTGGCGGGGATTATACACAAGCCTCTAATTTACTACGCCGTAAAGTGAATGACCGTTTACGTTCTGAAGTGGGTTCACGCACCATTAAAGACATTGTATCAGGCACACGCGGCGAATTAATGGTTGGCGCACGCAAAGCCTTGAATACAGGGCAAGATAGCACCTCAGAATTAGGTATCGAAGTAGTAGATGTGCGGGTAAAACAAATCAATCTACCTGATGAAGTGTCTTCCTCAATTTACCAACGTATGCGTGCGGAGCGTGATGCAGTGGCTCGTGAGCATCGTTCACAAGGTAAAGAAAAAGCTGCCTTTATTCAGGCTGATGTAGATCGTAAAGTTACCGTTATTTTAGCCACAGCCAATAAAACAGCACAAGAATTACGAGGCAATGGCGATGCGACAGCCGCTAAATTATATGCTGATGCTTTCGCACAAGAACCTGAATTTTACAGCTTTGTGCGTAGTATGAAAGCCTACGAAAAAAGTTTTGCAGAATCAAACAATATGCTGATTCTCAAACCAGACAGCGACTTCTTCCGCTTTATGCAAGCGCCGAAGAAATAGGTAAGTAACATCCGAAACTAAAATGGCACATTAACGTGCCATTTTTATTGAGATATTCGAAATTATTCCTCAATCGCTAATTCTTTTAAGTATTGAAAGAGTTCACGATAGGCTTTTGGTGGTTTGTTTTGTGCTTTTTCTTTTTGGGCTGTACGGATTAAGTTACGCAAATGCTGGCGATCTGCATTAGGATAATCATTCAGTAAGTCGCCTAATACCTCATCCCCTTTGATGATAAGTTCATCACGCAATAATTCTAATTTGTGCAGTAAGGCTTGTTGATGGTTGTGCTTATTTTCTATTTTATCCAACGCTTCTTGAATAGCCGTGGTATCAATCTGGCGTAGCAGTTTGCCAATATATTGTAATTGGCGACGCTTGGCTTCTTTTTGTAAACGTTGGGCAAGTTCAATCGCATCAAGAATATTTTCTTCCAGTGGTATTTTTTCCAAGTTTGTTTTAGTCAGATTAACTAATTTTTCACCAAGCTGTTTTAACGCTTCTGCGTCGCGTTTTATTTCACTTTTACTTACCCAAATAATCTCTTCTTGTTCGTCATCTTCCCAATCAAATTGTTCTTTCTTACGTTTTGCCATAAGGGTTTCCTAAATCGAAATGCATTAAATAGCCGTTAGTGTAGCATAATTTTGTCTAAATTAGCGAGATAAGGGAAAATGGGATAAAATACGGCAAATTTTGATAAGAGGTTAAAAAAATGCAACAAAATTCCACCGCACTTTTAAAACAGCAAGAGCAAGAATTACGCGAGGCTGTAAGTTATGCCATTGATATTGCAACAAAAGCTGGGGCTAGTGCTGAAGTTGCTGTGACCAAAGTGAATGGGCTTTCTGTTTCCACGCGTTTGCAAGAAATTGAAAATGTGGAATTTAATAATGATGGCGCATTGGGCATTTCGGTTTATTTAGGACAACAAAAAGGCAATGCTTCCACTTCGGATTTAAGCCCTGTGGCAATAAAAAATGCCGTGGAGGCAGCACTTGCCATTGCGAAATATACCTCACCTGATGATTGTGCCGGTTTGGCTGATCGCGATTTAATGGCGTTTGAGGCACCAGATTTATCTCTTTATCATCCTGCTGAAATTGATGTGGATCAGGCGGCTGCGTTAGCGTTACAGGTGGAAAAAACGGCGTTAGATTATGATGAACGCATTGTAAATAGTGAAGGCGCTGCTTTTAATTCTCATACAGGTGTGCGAGTTTATGGTAATAGTTATGGAATGTTACAAAGCTATTTGTCTAGCCGTTATTCCCTTTCTTGTTCAATGATCGCCGCTAACAATGATCAGCTTGAGCGTGATTACGAATATACGGTTTCGCGTTACCCCGATAAATTAGAAAATCCCGCTTGGGTGGGTGAAAATGCGGCGAAAAAAGCCTTATCGCGCCTCAATCCGCAAAAAATTGCGACTCAAGAAGTGCCAGTGATCTTTCTAAATGATGTCGCCACAGGGCTGATTAGCCATTTAACGGCGGCGATTAGTGGTGGCAGTTTATATCGCAAAGCGAGCTTTTTGTTAGATGCTTTAGGAAAACCTATTTTGCCAGATTGGTTTCACATTAGTGAGCGCCCACATTTAATCGGTAAATTGGCCTCCTCTCCTTTTGATAGTGAGGGGGTGCGAACCCGAGATAGGGAAATCATTGAGCAAGGTATTTTGCAAACTTATTTATTAACCAGTTACAGTGGACGAAAACTTGGTATGCAAAGTACAGGACACGCTGGCGGTATTCATAATTGGCAAGTAACTCCGAATTTGCAAGGTGGTTTACCTGCACTCTTGAAAGAAATGGGAACAGGTTTACTTGTTACGGATTTAATGGGGCAAGGGGTAAATTTAGTCACGGGTGATTACTCTCGTGGCGCATCAGGTTTTTGGGTTGAAAAGGGGGAAATTCAGTATCCTGTGGCAGAAATTACTATTGCTGGCTTGCTCCCTGAAATGTTTAAGCAAATTATCGCAGTGGCAGATGATGTGGAACACCGCTCTAATATTCAAACAGGGTCGATTTTGTTAGAAAGAATGAAAGTATCAGGAAATTAATTTACAAATGAGAATTATTCCTATTGACATTGTTTTTTAGTTTGTTAAAATGCCTCTGTTTGTTAAGTATTGTTATTAAAAATGATCATTCATTTTTAAGATGCTCCAAACAAGTAGAGTAGAAAGTAAATTCGTTAGGGTATTTAAAAGGCTGAGACTTATATCTCGGCCTTTTTTTTGCTACAATTTAGCCGTTTTTAACTCGATCATTTGTGCCATTGGGGGCTTAAAGGTAAATTAATAATGAAAAAACACTATGTAGATGTGATGATTTCGGAACAAGATGTGCGTACTAGAATTGGTGAATTGGGGCGCGAGATTACTCAATATTACCATCAGCAACAAGTGGAAAAGTTGATTGTGGTTGGTTTGCTACGTGGCTCATTTATGTTTATGGCTGATTTGGTACGTGAAATTGATTTACCTGTGGAAGTAGAATTTATGACCACGACAAGCTATGGTAGTGGAATGACAACCAATCACGATGTGAAAATTAGCAAGGATCTTGATGGCGATATTCGTAACGAACAGGTTCTCGTTGTAGAAGATATTATTGATACCGGTTACACCCTGCAAAAAGTGCGTGAAATGCTAAAACTGCGTGATCCTGCGTCATTACGTATCTGTACGCTATTGGATAAACCTTCACGCCGTGAAGTGGAAGTGCCAGTAGATTGGGTGGGGTTCACTATTCCTGATGAGTTTGTTGTGGGCTATGGCATTGATTATGCACAACGTTATCGGAATTTGGGCTATATTGGCAAAGTGGTTTTGCAGGAAGAATAAACGGCTATCTGAGATAACATAAAAGGCTTGTTTTGTAACAAGCCTTTTTAATTATTAATGTTATTAAAGTGTATTTTGTTGTTTAGAGGCAAGTCTCGCTAGTGCCGCATCACAACTTTTCATTTGGGTTGCAAGTTCCATTTCAAGGATCTGCTTTTTACTTTGATTTAGTTTACTCTTAATTTTATTCAACTGAGTGTGTGTACCCGGTTGTTTTTCCGCTTCAGCAATGAGGTTTTCTGTTTCTTTGAAGAGTTTAGCGCATTGCTGAGGGAGGATATTTTTTTCTGTTTGTTGTGGCGCTGCTGAAATTGAAACGCTCATCAATGCGGTTACAGCCAGTGTTGCTACCAACATCATTCCCTTCATTATTTTCATTAAAACTCCCTTATTTTCAAATCTGTAAACATATAATAAAAAATGAGCTTTGCGAAAGTTAGCAAAATCTGGGAGTAAAGTCTAGTTATTCATCGTTTTTTATTCTATTTTGCGAGGCAACGCACAATTCTTGTTGTAAAAATGTTAAGAGAAACTATAATTTGAACCCTGTCAAAAAAACGCATACTTTCTATGGGTTTATTTTTGATGTAAATCTAAAAAATGTGATCGGTGTTACATTATTTGCTATTTTTTATCCACACTTTTAGTAGTAGAATACATACCGATCTTGAGTTATCTGGATAGTTAATGTTGAAGATAATTCAATTAATTGAGCTTAAGGGCAATCCTTTAAGAAATTGGGGTGGTTACAAAGTAATCATTAATGAAGAACTTGTAGCATTTACAAGGAGTTGAGATGTTAGACGTTGTTGAACTCTCTAGATTGCAGTTTGCTTTAACTGCGTTATATCACTTTTTGTTTGTGCCATTAACGTTAGGTTTATCTTTTGTTCTGGTAATAATGGAAACCTTATACGTGGCAACAGGCAAAGAAGTTTACAAAGATATGACAAAATTCTGGGGTAAGTTATTTGGTATTAACTTTGCTCTTGGGGTAACAACTGGTATTACAATGGAATTCCAGTTTGGGACTAACTGGTCATATTATTCCCACTATGTAGGCGACATTTTTGGTGCGCCATTGGCAATTGAAGCACTCTTAGCCTTCTTCTTAGAATCCACGTTTGTCGGATTATTTTTCTTTGGTTGGGATCGTTTATCAAAAGGTAAGCATTTACTTGCAACTTACTGTGTTGCCTTTGGGTCTAACCTCTCTGCAATGTGGATCTTAGTAGCAAATGGTTGGATGCAATCTCCTATTGGTTCAGAATTTAATTTTGAAACAATGCGAATGGAAATGACCAGCTTTATGGAACTTTGGTTGAACCCTGTTGCACAAAGTAAATTCTTACATACTTTATCAGCTGGCTATGTATCTGGTGCATTCTTTGTGTTAGCTATTAGTGCCTATTACATCTTAAAAGGTCGTGATATTGGCTTTGCGAAGCGTTCTTTCTCTGTCGCATCGGTATTCGGTATGATTGCCGTTGTGTCGGTGTTAATTATGGGTGATGAATCTGGTTATGAAATTGGTCAAAAACAACCAATGAAATTAGCTGCGATGGAAGGGGAATGGCATACTGAACCGGCTCCAGCAAGTTGGAATGCAATTGTTATTCCAAACCAAGCTGAAAAACGCAATGATTTTGCCTTACAAATTCCTTATGCTGCTGGAATTATCGTAACCCGCTCTTTTGATAAAACCTTTGCAGGGATCAATGACATCGTTGAGAAAAATGAACAACGTGTACGCCAAGGTATGATTGCTTATGATTTACTTGAGAAATTAAGAGCAGAGAAAAAGGCGACAGGCCAAGTTAATGAAGAAACCAAAGCACAATTCAATGCTGTACGTAATGATTTAGGCTATGGCTTATTGTTAAAACGTTATACAGATAAAGTGGTTGATGCGACAGAAGAACAAATCAAACAAGCTGTTGCAGATACAGTGCCAAAAGTTGGGCCAACGTTCTGGTCATTCCGTGTAATGATGGCATCAGGTGGTTTAATTCTCCTTCTAATGCTTGCTGCTGTCGTACAAAACGTACGTAAAACCGTTGGCCGTAGCCCATTATTGTTAAAAGCCATATTATGGGGACTTCCATTACCGTGGTTTGCAATTGAAAGTGGGTGGTTTTTAGCGGAATACGGTCGTCAGCCTTGGGCAGTTTATGATATGTTACCAGTTGGTGTAGCGGCCTCTAATTTGACTAAAGGCGATCTTTGGTTCTCAATTGGTTTAATTTGCGCACTTTACACAATCTTCTTAGTAGTAGAAATGTATTTAATGTTTAAATATGCTCGTCTTGGTCCGAGTGCATTAAAAACAGGTCGTTACTATTTTGAACAATCATCTAAATAAGCAGGAGCCTAACTATGATTGATTACGAATTTCTACGTTTTGCTTGGTGGGTTCTCGTTGGTGTATTACTGATTGGTTTCGTAGTAACCGATGGATTTGATATGGGCGTTTTAACCCTTCTTCCTTTTGCGGGTAAAAAAGAAGTGGAAAAACGTATTATGATCAACTCAATCGCTCCCCACTGGGACGGAAACCAAGTGTGGTTATTAACTGCTGGCGGCGCAATGTTTGCGGCTTGGCCAATTGTTTATGCAACCTCATTTTCTGGTTTCTTTATTGCAATGATTTTAGTATTAGCCGCATTATTCTTCCGCCCAGTTGGATTAGAATATCGTGCGAAAATTGATAATCCTGTATGGCGTAAGGCTTGGGATTGGGGCTTATTCATTGGTGGATTTGTGCCATCCGTTGTATTTGGTGTGGCTTTTGGTAACTTGTTGCAAGGCGTACCATTCTACTTCAATGATATGCAACAAATTTTCTACACTGGATCATTCTTTGAATTATTAAACCCATTTGCATTACTTTGTGGTTTAATCAGCTTGTCAATGCTTATTACCCAAGGTGGGGCGTGGTTACAATTAAAAACCACTTCTGAATTGCGTGAGCGTGCAAGAGTGATTACCCAAGTGGGTGCAATGGTAACCTTAATTACCTTTGTGTTAGCAGGGGTATGGTTGTACTTTAAAGATGGCTATGTGGTAACCAGTGTGATTGATCACAATGCCCCATCATCGCCATTGAATAAACAGGTTGCGGTTGAAGCAAGTGCTTGGTTTAAAAATTATTTTGATGCTCCAGTATTGTTCATCTTCCCTGCGCTAGCAGTAGGTGGCGCATTATTAAATGTATTGGCATCGAAAGCAAACCGTTGTGGATTTGCCTTCTTATTCTCATCATTAACTATGGCTGGTGTGATCTTAACTTGTGGTGTAGCAATGTTCCCATTTGTGATGCCATCAAGCTCTCACCCTGATATGAGCCTATTAATGTGGGATTCCACATCAAGCGAATTAACCTTAACCTTAATGTTTGGTCTTGCATTAGTGTTTGTGGTGATCTTATTGTCTTATACCATTTGGTCATATATCAAAATGTTTGGTCGTTTGGACAGTGATTTCATCGAAGACAACAAAAACTCATTATACTAAGGAGCGAAATTATGTTTTATGTTTTATGGGTAGTGGGTGTCTTGTTTGCCATAATGCTAAGTGCAGTGATCACAATTGGCATTGAAAAAACAGGTAAATTTGACGAGTAAGTCAATGATTAATAAAGCGTATCATTTAGTAAATAAGGGCTCTTGGCGAGCCCTTTCGTTGATCTTGGCTATCGCATTAACCCTCTGTTTTTTCTTTAATATTAATGCATTTGTCACACAATTAAGAACGACAGCACCTATTTGGGTAATATTTATTTTGTGGGCAACGGTTATTTTATGGATTCACGGCATTGGGTTTGAAATTCGGGCGACCATTTGGAAACTTTTATTTTTTCCTTATATTGGTTATATCGTCGGAATTGTTGCTTTAATCTACAATTTCCTTTTGCCAGCTTTCTCTCATTAATTAAAGTGCGGTGTTTTTTTGCCAAATTTTTCTTATATTAACAAATAAAGTAAAAATCTTTTTAATTTGCACCGCACTTTATTTCTTGCTAATCCTGATTAAGCTCTCTACAATACGCGCAATTTTCTGTATTAAAAAAGAACGATTAAACAAACTCAGGTTTGACCATATATGCAAAGATTTTCTTTACCCGTACGCGTTTATTATGAAGATACCGATGCTGGTGGTGTTGTTTATCACGCTCGCTATCTGCATTTTTTTGAGCGAGCCAGAACCGATTATCTACGTGCATTAGGGTTTTCTCAACAGACATTGCTTGAGGAACATAATTTAGCCTTTGTTGTCAAAACAATGCAGATTGATTATCGTCTTGCTGCAAAGCTAGATGATTTATTAACAGTGGAAACAGAAGTAAGTGCGATTAAAGGCGCAACAATTTTGTTTTTGCAGCAAATAAAACGCAATGATGTGCTGATTTGCAGCGCTGAAGTCAAAGTAGCGTGTGTAGATCTCACAAAAATGAAACCCGCTGCGATTCCTCAGGAAATTAAAGCAGCATTTAAAGTGTAAATAGGCACTCACCTATTTTTATTCTCTTTCTTGGAGCGAGATAAATGACCAGTGAATTGAACTTTTTGGAATTATTTTTAAAAGCCAGTATTGTGGTTCAAATTGTAATTGTAATATTGATTGCATTTTCTATTATGTCTTGGGCAATCATTATTCAACGTAGCCGTATATTGACAAAAGCGTTAAAAGATTCAATAACCTTTGAAGATCGCTTTTGGTCTGGTGAAGAATTAAATAAATTATATGACGGATTATCTAATCGCCGCGATGGACTAACAGGCAGTGAACAAATTTTCTATGTAGGGTTTAAAGAGTTTTCTCGCTTAAAACAAGCGAATCCAGATGCGCCAGAAGCCATTATTCAAGGTAGCACCCGTGCAATGAATTTAGCAATGAACCGTGAAATTGAAGATGTGGAAACACGTGTTCCATTCTTGGCAACCGTCGCATCAATCAGTCCATATATCGGCTTATTTGGCACGGTTTGGGGCATTATGCACGCCTTTATGGCATTAAGTGGTGCAAAACAAGCGACTTTACAAATGGTCGCACCGGGCATCGCCGAAGCCTTGATTGCAACAGCAATTGGTTTATTTGCTGCTATTCCTGCGGTGATGGCGTATAACCGTTTAAGTTTACGCGTGAATAAACTTGAGCAAAATTATGGTAACTTTATTGATGAATTTACTACCATCTTGCATCGTCAAGTTTTTGGTCGTCATCAATAGTCTGTCGCACAAAGTGCGGTAATTTTTAGTAAAGTTTTTAGAGGCAATGATGTCTTATCGTCGTAAACGTCGTGATATAAAATCTGAAATCAATATAGTGCCATTTTTAGATGTGTTATTAGTGCTGTTGCTTATTTTTATGGCAACAGCGCCGATTATTTCACAAAGTGTGCAAGTGGAATTACCTGATGCGGTAGAAAGTCAATCCGTGTCTAATGAGGATAAAGTCCCCGTTATTTTAGAAGTCTCGGGTATTGGGCAATATAGCCTTTCCATTGGTGGCGAACGCAGTGAAAACCTCACAGAGGAAATGGTTACCCAAATGGCTAAACAAGAATATGATAAAGACAGCAACACAATGTTCTTGGTTGGCGGAGCGAAAGATGTGCCTTATGAAGAAGTGATTAAAGCACTCAATTTACTGCATCTAGCAGGCATAAAATCTGTTGGATTAATGACAAACCCAATTTAAGGTAAGTAGGTCTATTGTGCGTAATAATCAACGAAATAACGGAATTGGTGCATTTGCCATTTCAATTATTCTGCACATTATTCTATTTGGCTTGTTAATTCTTGGCTCTCTTTATTACAAAGTGGAAATAATGGGGGGCGGTGAAGGTGATGGCGATGTCATCAGTGCTGTTATGGTCGATACGGGATCTGCCGCACAGGAATGGGGACGTTTGCAACAACAGAAAAAAGGTCAAGTGGATAAACCCACTCAACCACAGCAAAAAGAACCTGATCCACAAGAGCAAAAACAAGCACAACTAGAAGAACAAAAGCGTCAGCAAGAATTGGAACGCCAAAAGCAGCTTGAAAAACAGCGTGAGCAAGAGCGTCAAAGACAGCTTGAACTGAAAAAGCAACAAGAACAGCTGGCTGAACAACAAAGACAACGCGAAGAACAAGCACGCATCGCATTAGAAAAGCAGAAGCAACTAGAAGCTAAAGCGAAACAAGAAGCGGAAGCAGCGAAGCTGAAGGCCGAAGCTGAAGCAAAACGTTTAGCGGCACAAGCCAAAAAAGCGGAAGAAGAAGCAAAAGCAAAAGCCGCTGAGCAAGTCAAAAAAGCGAAGGAACAAGCCGAAAAAGAGGCAAAGTTAAAAGCGGAAAAAGCGGCGGCTGAGGCTAAAGCAAAAGCAGATGCAGAGCAAAAAGCGAAAGCCGAAAAGGCAAAGGCTGATGCTGCGGCTAAAGCGAAAGCAGACGCTGATGCTAAAGCAAAAGCGGAGGCTAAGGCAAAAGCAGATAAAGCTAAAGCAGAAGCAAAAGCCAAAGCGGAAGCAGATAAACGTCGCGCACAACAATCTGCACTAGATGACTTCATCAATGGCGGTGATATTGGTGGCGGCAGTGCTAAAGTTGGTGGCAATGCCAATAAAAAAGGAAGTCAAGGTAATGGAGCGGGTTTAGGTGCTGGTGATGGCGGTAAGACAGGCGATCGCTATGCAGGCGTAATTAAGAAAGAAATTCAGCGCCGTTTCTTAAAAGATCCGAGTTTTGCCGGTAAAACCTGCCGTATTAAGATCCAGTTAGAGCGTGATGGGACTATTTCAAATTATCAACGGATTTCAGGTCCTGATGATATTTGTTCTGCAGCAATGAGTGCGGTGGCGAGAACTAGAAAAGTGCCGGCTGCACCATCAGATGCAATTTATAATAAATATAGAACGCCAATCATTGATTTTGATCTAAAATGATCGGCGACTAGGTCAATAATTAAACCTAAGGTGAATTAAATGAAAATGATTATTCGTATAACACAATTATTAACGATGTTATGGATATTATTAGCAAATACAGCACTTGCTGATGATGAAGTCCGAATCGTTATTGATGAAGGGGTGGATGGGGCGCGTCCTATCGCCGTCGTACCATTCAAATGGAATGGTTCTGGGTCAATGCCAACAGATGTAGCTGAAATTATTTCAGCAGATTTACGCAACAGTGGCAAATTCAATCCAATTCCAACATCAAGAATGCCACAACAACCCACTTCTGCCTCAGAGGTTACTCCTGATGCGTGGTCATCTTTAGGCATTGATGCCATTGTTGTTGGGCAAGTTACACCAAATGGCAATGGATATAGCATTGCTTATCAACTTGTTGATACGATTGGCGCATCAGGTAATGCCGGGGCTGTATTAGCACAAAATCAATATGCTGTTCCAGCCAGTGCAATTCGTTTAGGCTCACATACTGTAAGCGATGAAGTCTTTGAAAAACTGACGGGTATTCGTGGTGCATTTAGAACCAAAATTGCTTATGTTGTACAAAAAAATGGCGGTTCTAAACCTTATCAAGTACGTGTTGCCGATTATGATGGACATAATCAATTTATTGTTACCCAAAGCTCACAGCCATTGATGTCGCCTGCTTGGTCACCCGATGGAAATAAGCTCGCTTATGTTTCTTTTGAAAACCGTAAATCTCAGCTTGTTGTGCAAGATTTACGTTCAGGTGCACGCCGTATAGTAGCTTCATTTAAAGGACATAATGGCGCTCCTGCGTTTTCTCCAGATGGCTCAAGATTAGCCTTTGCTTCATCAAAAGATGGCGTTTTAAATATCTATGTGATGAATTTAGCCAGCGGTAGTGTTTCACAATTAACGAGTGGCTCAGGGAATAACACCGAACCTGCGTGGTCACCTGATGGACAATCTATCATTTTTACTTCTGATAGAGCCGGTTCCCCACAAGTGTATCAAATGAGTGCAAATGGTGGCGGCGCGACCTTATTAAGCTCAGGAGGACGTACCTATAGTGGACAAATTTCTGCTGATGGAAATACATTAATTATGATCTCAGCAGATCATATTATGAAAAAAGACCTTTCTACTGGACAAACTGAAATGCTTAGCTCAACATTTCTTGATGAAAGCCCTAGCATTTCACCAAATGGTATAATGATCATTTATAGCTCTACACAAGGCTTAGGAAAGGTGTTACAATTGGTTTCTGCTGATGGGCGTTTTAAAGCACGCCTACCGGGAAGTGATGGGCAAGTTAAATTTCCAGCTTGGTCCCCATATTTAAGTAAAAACTAGGAGAAAGTTAATGAAAAACTTTGCAAAATTATTAGTTGTTGCTGGTTCCGTAGCTGTATTAGCGGCTTGTAGCTCTTCAAAAAATGAAAGTGCGGTAGACGCTTCAGCGACTGCCCAAACTTTTGGCGGTTACTCAGTTCAGGATTTACAACAACGTTATAACACCGTTTATTTCGCATTTGATAAATACAATGTTGAAGGCGAATATCAACAAATTTTAGATGCTCATGCTGCATACTTAACAGCAACTCCAGCATCTAAAGTATTAGTTGAAGGTAATACTGACGAACGTGGTACACCAGAGTATAACATTGCATTAGGTCAACGTCGTGCTGACGCAGTAGCAAACTATTTATCTGCTAAAGGTGTTCAAGCAGGTCAAGTTTCAACTGTTTCTTACGGTGAAGAAAAACCAGCTGAGTTAGGCCACACTGAAGCAGCTTATGCGAAAAACCGTCGTGCGGTATTAGCATACTAATATTATTTATAATAAAAAAGCCAAGTCTTATGCTTGGCTTTTTTATTTTCTGCTATTCATTATAGCTCTTTTGTTTCGATTTGTTGGTTATTCGTTCAAACAAACAAAAATTTAAAAATTTTTATTGATTATTAAAATAAAAACAGTATTATAAGCCTCCGTTACGCAATGATACCTATTCGGGTCGTTAGCTCAGTCGGTAGAGCAGCGGACTTTTAATCCGTTGGTCGAAGGTTCGAATCCTTCACGACCCACCAATCAAACGTAACTGCCTAAATATATTTAGGGTCGTTAGCTCAGTCGGTAGAGCAGCGGACTTTTAATCCGTTGGTCGAAGGTTCGAATCCTTCACGACCCACCAATCAAACGTAACTGCCTAAATATATTTAGGGTCGTTAGCTCAGTCGGTAGAGCAGCGGACTTTTAATCCGTTGGTCGAAGGTTCGAATCCTTCACGACCCACCAATCAAATATAACTGTCTAAATATACTTAGGGTCGTTAGCTCAGTCGGTAGAGCAGCGGACTTTTAATCCGTTGGTCGAAGGTTCGAATCCTTCACGACCCACCAATCATTAATTTCCCTATTAAATTAAAAAATCATTTTTTGCTTTGTTATTTTTTATTGATTAGACCGTTTATCCTTCATTTTATTTTCTCATTATTTTTGCGATCTTGATTCCAAAAATTTGCTCATTCCCTATTAAAAAAGCACCGTGTTTGTTAGGCTCTGCCTAGTGCATTAAAAGCAATGTAACGAAAACAATTCTTACAAAGAAATATTGTTGAAAAAATATAAGATAAACAAAGTGCGGTTGAAAAAATCAGCGTTTTTATTATGGATAAAATGAAAGGTTTCACCTTATTAGAATCGCTTATCGTGTTATTGATTTCTAGTTTGTTATTGCTTATGGCTTTACCTGTATGGCAACAGCACCAGGAGCAATGGCTGCTAGGCAAAGAACAACAACGCTTATATTTATTTTTGCGTACGATTCAACGGCGAGTAGAAAATTCTAATCAAGTATGGTTTTTAGTGGCAAATCGAGAGTTAGTAAGCCAGAAATGGTGCATTGTTGCACAAGTTAAAAGTAAAAAAATATGCAATTGTTTACAGCCGCACTTATGTGCAGAAGAGCTAATGGCGAATATTTATCAACCATTGTTTCCAACAAAAACAATGATTAGCAGTAAACATTATTTTCCACAAGAGATGGCAAGAATCAGCGGTATCCGTAATACGATTCAATCTGATTGTTTTTTATTGCAAGCTGGGCAGGTTAAAACCTTATTTTCTTTTTTTAATGTGGGTAGTCTGAAACTCAAACCAGCAAATTCACTCAGTGCTTGCGGAGAACCTTAGATGAAAGGCTATTTAAAAGGACAAAGTTTATTCGGTTTAATGTCAGCGTTGGGAATATCCAGCTTATTACTGATTGGCATAGTGAAATTTTATCAACATAGCCAATGGCAAATTCAGCAAATGAATGCGCGTCTGTTTTTACAAGCAGAGATAGAAAGAACGTTGCAGTTAATTAGCAAAGATTTACGCCGAACCGGATTTCGTGCCGCAGTTGAAAAACGTAAAGTGGATAATTTCGCCTTGTTTGAGCAAGATGAACGAGGCACAAGCTTAGTACTTAGCCAATCTGCAGGGGAAAAACCGAATAGCTGTGTGTTATTTTTCTATGATTTGGATAATTCAGGCTGTATTGGTTCCACTTATACCAAGGGGCTATGTCGTGAAAATGGCAAAAATCGGACAAAAGAAATTGAGCGTGAGTTATTCGGTTATCGTTTAAAACATAAAATGCTGGAAACACGTTTGACTTATAAAAATACCGTTAAGCAAAAATGTGCAAAAGAAGAGTGCCAAGGCTACCTGCAACAGCTCGCTTGTGAGAGAGGCGGTTGGGTAGATTTATTTGATAACCATAAAATAGCAATAACGGATTTTTCTTTACAATGGCTAAAAGAATCCGTATTGCTTACGGCATATTTAAAAGGGCAATTGACGCAACAACCGCATATTGAATATGAAAGCCAAGTAGTGATTCCCTTGCTTAATCAAGGCGGTACAGAATGAACGCGCAAAAAGGTATGGTTACCCTGACGTTATTATTACTGCTTAGCTCATTCTTGATGATTACAATGTGGTTTAACCAAGAGGAACTGCATTTTTATCGCGCAATGAACGCACAGCAAAAATTTTATGTACAAAATGATGCCGTACTGTTGCCAATCAGCAGACAAAATTTGGATCAAGAATGTGAAAAATTACCTTTAGATTATAGCCATTCTGTTTATCGTCTTGAATTTAAAAATACGCTGAAAAATCACCGCACTTCTGATTCTTCTTCCCATTTTGCTTGGTGTGAGCGAGTGAGCCTATTTCAAAGAATGCCAAGTCGCGGCATCAATGCGGGGGAATTTTCACATTATTTTGATCCTGCGATCACGCCGCTGTTTGCAAGGTTTTTATCGCAAGGGAATATTGGCAACTATCCACTCTACTGGTTTTCCGAGCAAGAAAAGCATTGGGAGATCAATGGCAATATTTATGCCGTCGTTGTCGCCGAAGGTGATTTAATCTTATCAGGTAAAGGGGAACTGCGCGGTGCGGTGATTACGCAAGGACAGTTATATCAAGGGGAGAATGTGAAATTGGTTTACAACAAGCAAACGCTGCAAGACGTGGTTCAGGCATATCGCTTTTGGCGCTTAGCAAAAAGGAGCTGGTATGATTTTGAGTCTTTATAGGCCGTTAAAATATCAAGGAATGAATTTGCTTGCTTTGCTGATGACTTTAACGCTATTTAGTGGTATTTTTCTGTCCATTAATCAATGGCTCGCTTATCAACGGCAAAGTGCGGTGAAAATTTATCAAGATTTACAAGCCATTTCTATTGCACATAATCAGCAACAACGTCTGTTTATGGGGCTGAGCTGTCAAACTCACATTGAGCAAAATCAGCTTATTTTTCATCTTAATTGTCACGAAAATAAGGTAACTGTGCGTTATCCCACAGGGGAAACCAATTTATAAAAGGAAATTCTGTGCTAACCGTTTATTATTCCAATTTGCTTGAAACACAAAAAGATATTCTGTTGCATTTAATCAAGACAATGCCATTGAATGATCCGCTACAATCGGAAATTATTTTAGTGCAAAGCCCGGGAATGGCGCAGTGGTTACAATGGCAAATTGCCGAAAAGCAAGGGATTTCAGCGAACTTGCAATTTCCTATGCCAGCCACCTTTATTTGGCAACTTTATCGCGATAATTTGTTTAATATTACACAGCAAAATCAATTTGCTAAAGAGCAGATTGTATGGCGTTTGATGCGATTGATCCCACAATATTTATCCCAACCTGCCTTTTCACCATTGCGTGATTATCTGAATACAGCACCTCAATCGGCACAACAAAAGTTATATCAATTAGCGGAAAAAGTCGCAGATTTATTTGATCAATATTTGGTGTATCGTCCAGATTGGATCAGTGCGTGGGAAAAAAAGGAAGACCGCACGATCGCTCAACAAATTGCTACGCAGAAAAGTACAGATAAACCCCAGTTGGTGACTCAAATTGCACAGCATATCGAATGGCAAGGCATTTTATGGCGTGCTTTAGTGGCGGAAATTCAACAGCAAAATGGCAATGAAGACGTCTGGCACCGAGCGCATTTACACCAACAATTTCTCCAGCTATTGCAACAGAAAATGCCTGTGAAACTGCCTAAACGCATTTTTGTTTTTGGGATCTCAGCGTTGCCAAAAGTGTACCTAGAAATTCTTAACGGCATTAGTGCATTTTGTGATGTGCATTTATTCTTCACTAATCCTTGTCGTGAGTATTGGGGAGATATTGTGGATAGCCAATATTGGCGAAAATTACAACAGCGATCTCGCATTGATCACCAAAGCCAACAGGTTAGCCCATTATTTTCTCATCAGCAAATTGCCCAGCTAGAACAAAAACAGCACGAATACACCGCCGAACAAGAATTGTTGCAAGTGGGAAACCCGTTACTTTCTTCTTGGGGAAAACAAGGGCGCGATTTTCTTTATTTGCTCACAGATTTGCAAAGTAACGAAATTAATGCTTATGTAGAATTGTCGAAAGAGGGATTGTTGCACCAAATTCAGCAACGCATTTTAACGCTTACCCCGACAGGTATTGCGCCACTGCATTTTGAACCACAAGATCTTTCTTTTTCAATTCACGCTTGTTATAGCGCAATGCGTGAGGTGGAGGCATTGCAAGATTATTTACTGCACTTATTTAATCAAGATCCAACGCTTACACCAAAAGATGTGGTCATAATGGTGGCGGATATTGATAAATATACGCCTTACATTCGTGCCGTCTTTGAGCAAGGGAAACCTCATCTTCCCTTTTCGATTTCAGATAATAAATTGTCGGAAAATGATGTCATTGTCTCCGCGTTTATCAAATTGCTAAACTTGAAAGAGAGCCTTTTTACTGCACAAGAAGTGTTGGATTTTCTCGATATTCCAAGTATTCGCGCACGTTTCCATATTGAATTGGAAGACTTGCCTTATATCCATCACTGGGTGGTGCATTCTGGTATTCGTTTTGGTTTGGAGAAATATCGGGATGGCGTACAAGAAAATTATAATGCGTGGAAAGCTGGGCTTGAACGAATGCTGTTGGGCTACGCAATGCGAGAAGAAAACGGCATTTGGCAAGACAGCCTTGGTTTTGATAATAGCTATGGTCTAAAAGGGCAATTGGCCGCCTATTTGGCAGAATTTATCGAGCAACTTTACCAATGGTATCGTACACTTTGTGGCGAGCATTCCGTTGAGCAATGGCAGCAAGCCTTATTCCAGCTTGTTGAAATGTTTTTCCAATTTGACGAAACGAGCCAAGAAACCCAATGGTATCTCAAAGATTGTATTGAAACTTTTGTGGAACCCTTAATCAATGTGCAATTTAATCAATTACTTAGTGCAGAAGTTGTCGCTGAGGTGATGAGCCACTATTTGCAAGAAAATCCACATAATTTACGTTTTTTAGCAGGAAAAATGAATTTCTGCACCTTATTGCCAATGCGCTCCATTCCATTTCGTGTAGTGTGTTTGCTTGGAATGAATGAAGGGGAATATCCACGGCAAACTACGCCAAATAGCTTTGATCTAATGCAATATCATCAACAAAAGGGGGATCGTTTCAAGCGGGATGATGATCGTTATCTTTTCCTTGAAGCATTGGTTTCCGCACAGGATTATTTCTATCTTAGCTATGTCGGGCATTCAATGATTGATGATGCACCAAAAGAACCTTCCGTGCTTGTTAATCAATTACTCGATTATGTGGCAGAAAACTTGCCTTTGCCTGAGGAGGATGCGTGTGCAGACCCAAATGAATATTGGCGTAAAAAATTGGTGATTCACCATCCAATGACTGCTTTTAGCGAGAAAAATTTCACTAAAAAGCACCGCACTTTTGCGCATAAATGGTTGCCATTAGTGAACAAAATCACATCGCAAGAGCAAGGTTTTATTCAGCCATTGAATAATGGGCATCTTGTGCAGAACGTTGAATTAAGCCAACTTATTGCTTTTGTTCAGCACCCGATAAAATTTTTCTTGGAACAGATTTTAGGTATTTATTTGAAAAATGAAGAAAACGCATTAAAGGATACAGAAAATTTTGATTTCGATAATTTGGAACGCTACACCATTAATCAGCAATTGCTGTATCTGAACGATGATGAGTTTAGCCAGTTTTTCCATAAGTTACAAATTAAAGGGGGAATGCCAAGAGGTGGTTTTGCCCAAGTGGAAGCACAACAACTTAGCCAAGCGATTCTTGGTCTGAAAAAAGACGTCGCAGCATATTTAAAGCAAGAAAGTCAAAGTGTGGTGGCAGAATTGGATTTCGCCTTGCCAACTCAAACCCTGCGTTTAACGGGAGTGATAAATCAGCTTTATCCCCTTGCTAACGGCACAATGGAACGCGTTACTTGGCGGGTAGGAGGGAAAATCCGTGATAAAGATCTGATTGAAAATTGGATCTATTATTTACTGCAATGTGCTACGCAAGAAAATGTAGCACCCTCTCATAGCTATGCTAAAAATGCGCAAGTGCGGTTTAAAATTTTGCCAAAAAGTACCGCACTTACCCAATTACAATGCTACCTTGAGGCTTATGTTCAAGCTCAGCAATCCCCTTGCTTAGTGCTAACGGAAAATCTGGAGAAATATTTTAATGCGCTAAATAATGAAAAAGGCAAAAATGATGCCGAAACAATTCAACAAAAGTGTTTTGCCATATTGCGTGAAAGTATTTATGGCAATGATTATCACAATGCGAAAGAAGATAAATACTGGCAACGGGTGCTAAGTGAGCAAGAATTAACACAACTGGATTTGACTGCAATGAGTCATACAATGCAAGATTGGTTTGAGTTAATGCTAGCAAGCTGTGAATAAAAGGAAACCGCTGAGGAGGATCAGCGGTTTTGTTTTAGTGTTTGAAATATTCGGCTAATACTTGTGCAATGCCCGGTTCATCATTACTTGTGGTAGTGAGCTTGGCTTGACGTTTTACTTCTTCTTCCGCATTCCCCATTGCCACTCCCAGTCCTACTGCGGTGAGCATACTGGTGTCATTGTGGTTATCGCCGAAAGCAATCACTTGCTGTGGTGCAATATTCCACTGCTTTAAGACCTCTAATAATCTTGCTCCTTTAGTATTACTAGCGTTGGCAATATCTACACGATCGACCCAAGACCATTCACAACTAAATTGTTCAATAGGCAACTCTGCCACGACTTGGTTCATAATTTCTTTATTTTGTGCGCTAATCACGCATTTCCAGATTGGTTTATCGTGATCGATTACGGTTTGAATGCTTTCTACTTTTCGTACCAAAGGACGTACACTCTCAGGACAACTTGCGACCCATTTAAGAAATTTTTCCATATGGGGATTTAGCTCGGCATAATTCATAGCATTGCGCGAATACATTAACAAATGACAATGATGTTTGGCAGCCGTATCATAAATTTGTTGTGCTTGCTGTTGTGAAAGCGGATTGGCCGCTAACACCTCATCATTTTGTACATCATAAACATAGGTACCATTGCAACAAATAATTGGCGTGGTTAAACCCAGTTCCATATAATATGGAATGACTGCCGTATGATGCCGCCCTGTTACCAGTAATATTTTAATGCCTTGCTGCTGCAGTTTTTTTATCGCGTCTTTATTTTGCGTTAAAATTTGACCTTGAGAATTTAATAATGTGCCATCGAGATCGAAGGCGACGAGTTTATAATCCATTTTTTTATCCTTTAGACATATAAATAACTACTGCCCATAATACGCATTTTTGCCGTGTTTACGCAAATAATGTTTATCCAATAACACGGGTTGCATTGAGGTTAAATTTGCATTTAACTGATGGCTGAATAAATTCATATAGCCAATTTCTTCTAACACAACCGCGTTATGCACCGCATTTTCCGCATCGCTTCCCCACGCAAAAGGTCCGTGTGAATGGACTAATACGGCTGGCACCTCTTTCGCATTAATCTTGCGTTGGCGGAAGGTTTCTACAATCACATTGCCGGTTTCAAGCTCGTAATTCCCGTTAATTTCTTCGTCAGTCATTTTTCGCGTACAAGGAATGCTGCCATAAAAATAATCCGCGTGGGTTGTGCCGGCGGCAATTAAATCTAATCCAGCTTGCGCCCAAATGGTGGCGTGCCGTGAGTGGGTATGCACAATCCCGCCAATGTCAGGAAATTGACGATACAGAGCAAGATGGGTTGGGGTATCTGAAGACGGTTTTTTATTTCCCCACACGCGTTCCCCTGTATGCATATCGACAATCACAATATCCTCTGCCGTCATTTTGTCATAGTCCACCCCTGATGGCTTAATGGCGACCAGCCCTGAAGTGCGGTCTATTTCGCTGACATTTCCCCACGTAAAGGTCACCAAATGATGTTTTGGTAGGGCAAGATTGGCGTGTAACACTTTTTCGCGTAATTCGGCTAGCATTGGAATCCTCCTTGTTGCATTTGTTGTTCAATAAAACGGCGTGCATTGATGATTTCTTCAATCGGTTCATCGGCTTTTTCTGTCCACATTTCAATGAGAAACGCCCCGCGATAATTTAGCTCGGCAAGGGTTTTAAAGCAGGTAACAAAATCTACGCAGCCTTTGCCAAAGGGGACATCGCGGAATTGCCCTTTGCAGGTTTCGGTAACTTTATAGGTGTCTTTCAAATGAATCGCGGAAATTTTGTCGATGCCTAATTGTAATTCTTCGACCACATTATCATTCCACGCAGAAAGATTGCCGAGGTCAGGATAGACAGTAAACCAAGGGGAGCGAATGAGGTTATCCCATTTTTTCCAGCGGGTAATGGAACTCATAAAGGGGGTATCCATAATTTCCATTGCAAGTGTGACTTGATTGCTTGCCGCTAACTCAACCGCCCATTCCATTCCTTGTTGAAAGCGTGCTAATGTACTTTCGTCTTGTTCTTCGTAATACACATCATAACCCGCTAATTGAATGGTGCGGATACCCACATCTACCGCCAACTGAATGGCTTTTTCCATAATCTCATAGGCTTTTTGGCGAAGCGTTTCGTCGTGACTGCCAAAAGGAAAGCGGCGATGGGCAGAAAGGCACATTGAGGGAATGGTGACGCCCGTATTGATAATGGCTTGCACCAGTTCAAGGCGTTGTGTCTTGCTCCAATCTAATCGGCTCAATCGTTCATCTGTTTCATCAATGGAGATTTCGACAAAATCAAAGCCACAGGCTTTGGTGATGGAAAGTCTATCTTGCCAGCTGATGTTTTTGGGTAGGGCTTTTTCATAAATGCCGAGTTTGTGTTTTCTCATTGTTTCGTCCTAAAAAAGTTACGTAATTTTTACCGCACTTATACTAGACGTACTTCAAGCCCTCTTGCGGTAAGTTGCTCAATGACTTGGGGATCGGCTTCTTTCCCTGTAATAAGGAGATCAATATTTTCTAATTGGGTAAATAGCATTCCTACTTGTTTACCTAATTTTGAACTGTCTAATAACACAACATATTTTTCTGCTTTAGAAGAAAGTTGCTGCTCCGAATGTGCGATAATCATATCTGTCTTAAAAAGCCCATCAACGGTAAATCCTCGCCCACTTGTAAACATAATATTTGCGGAATAATTTGTTTCATTTTGTTGATTAAGTGAGAGCGTGATGGCTTTTTCTTGATTATATTGTCCTCCCATAATGACAAGATCTGAATGATTTTGCTTAATAAGATCATTAACTAAAGGGATATAGTTGGTAATAATCTGTACTTTTCTGCCACACAAATAGCGTCCTAGCATTTGCATTGTTGAGCCACAAGTAATAATGACGCTTTCATTGTCTTTGCATAATCTTGCGGCTGCTTGAGCAATACGTTGTTTCTCGTCAAAATGATTGATACTGCTTTTTTCACTGGTTAAGTGAAAGGTGGTTAAGGCTTCCGCACCATTTCTAATTTTTCGTAATTTTCCTTGTTGATGTAATTTATTAATATCTCTGCGTGCAGTTGCCGGTGAAATATTTAATAAATCAATAATTTCTGCGGTAGAAAGCAGGTGATTTTCGGCTAGCCGTTCCAACAATAACTTATGGCGATAAGTTTCGTTCATTTTTCCCCCTAAAAAAGTACAACATTGTAAATTAAATTATTATACGCGCATTCGTAAATGATTTTAAATCATCTTAAATCAGATGTAATCATTTTGTGTGAGCGAATTTTTCTTTAATTTCTTTGTTATCATTTAATTACAGCAAGGGATCAAGCCGAAATAATTTACCAGCAATAACATTTTTTAGAATGATGAATATGCCCATAGGGAAATCAAGGCAAAAGAGGGATTTTCTCTTTCGCCTTGAGATTAATTAAAGCATTGCCTTGAATGGAATATTAGGTTCTTGTTCAAAGCAATCATCAAAACCACGTGGATGATGATATTCAATAAGATCTTTATCACGTGGGTAAATATATTTACCCCCAACTTCCCAGATGAATGGGTGAAACTTATATTGAAGCCGTTCTTTACGCATTTTCCATAAGGCAATAATTTCATCAGTACTTGCCATAAAATTTGTCCAAATATCGTGATGAACAGGAATGATGACTTTACAACGTAAACTTTCCGCCATTCTAAGAAGATCAATGGAGGTCATTTTATCCGCGATACCAACAGGGTTTTCACCATAATTATTCAATGCAACATCAATATCAAATTCTTTTCCGTGTTTTGCAAATTGAATTGAAAAGTGGGAATCTGCGCCGTGATAGATAGTTCCGCCGGGGGTTTTGAAAACATAATTGACCGCTTTACGTCCCATTTCTTCATCGCTTGGGCATAGCCCTTTGAGTTCTCCACCTTGCTCTTCTGCACCTTCCACTGGTAGGGTAACTAAACAGGTTCGATCAAAAGAATCTAATGCGTGGATTTCTACGTCTTTGATTTTAACGACATCACCCGGTTTTACGGTAATGAGGCGATCTTCAGGAACTCCCCATTTTTTCCATAATTCGGTACAGTGCCAAGGACCAACAAATTTTACGTGATCAAGTTTAGGATTATTGACAATGGCAGCGGCAACATTTACGTCGATATGGTCGCTATGGTAGTGAGAGGCTAAAATAAAATCTACTTCATTGATTGCAAACGGATCAATGACCATTGGTGCTGCACGTAAATTAGGTTGTAATTTACGAACGCCTGCCATATTAGCCATTTGGTGTCCACGTACCATATCTTTCACTTTTTTGGTGGATTTTCCACGGCTACACCAAAGATCCATACATAAATTTGCACCACCGGGGGTTTTTATCCATACGCCAACGCAACCTAGCCACCACATTGCAAAATTTCCTTCGGGTACAACTTCCTGTTCTATTTCTTCATTTAACCAAGTTCCCCACTCAGGGAAGGTAGAAAGGATCCAACTTTCTCGTGTTATTTCATTTACATTTGGCATTGTTTGCTCCTTACTTTTTTGTAATTAGTAGTCAAAATAAATCCTTTTTAATCATAATAAATCATTTTTATAAATGAAAGGATATTTTGTCTGTTTTGTGATCTATATCATATTTTGCTTTGATTTAAAGGGATTTTAGCTAGGCTCATTACTAAATGTAAATAGAGGTTTGATTATTTGGAAAGAATTTTAATTTGTGATCTCACTCACAAATAATCAAAAATAATCTTTTTATTTGATTGTTTTTGCGTATTATAGTGATGATTTTACTTTTGCTGTTTGAAAGTGAACATTATTATCAATGATAAATTCAATCTGAGGTAGTAAATATTATGGAAACAATTATGCACTATTTTGGGATCTTTAATACGCAGGTTTTATCTAAAGCTCCCTTTTTACTTGGGATTGTCGCCTGTTTAGGCTATATCTTACTGAAAAAAGACACGACAACGATTATTAAAGGAACAATTAAAACGATTGTTGGATTTATGATCGTTCAAGCGGGATCAGGTTTCTTAGTGACAAACTTTAAGCCTGTGATTGCAGGATTATCCAAATTTCACCATTTGACAGGCGCGGTGATTGATCCCTATACCAGTATGCAAGCCACCATTCAAACAATGGCAGACAATTATGGTTGGGTTGGCTACGCTGTTATTGGCGCATTATTTTTAAACATTTTATTAGTGGTGTTTAGGCGCTTTACGGGTATTCGGACAATTATGCTTACAGGGCATATTATGTTTCAGCAGGCGGGGTTAGTTGCCGTATTTTATATGATTATTGGTGCTTCAATGTGGGAAACGGTGATTTATACCTCCGTGCTAATGGCATTATATTGGGGAATTTCTTCTAATATTATGTATAAACCGACGCAAGCGGTGACAGGTGGCGCGGGCTTTTCTATTGGACATCAACAACAAATTGCTTCTTGGGTTGCAACAAAGTTAGCGCCCAAATTAGGCGATAAAAATGACAGTGTTGATAATATGAAATTACCAAAATGGTTGCATATTTTCCACGATAGTATTTCTGCAACTGCATTAGTAATGACCGTATTTTTCGGCATTATCTTGCTTTCTTTTGGATTAGATAATTTGCAAGCGATGGCAGGAAAAACCCATTGGTTTATGTATATTCTAGAAATGGGATTAAAATTTGCGGTTGCCATTCAAATTATTGTTACTGGCGTAAGAATGTTTGTTGCAGAGCTTTCTGAAGCATTCAAAGGTATTTCAGAGCGGCTAATTCCTAATTCCGTACTTGCCATTGACTGTGCGGCAATTTATGCCTTTTCTCCAAATGCGATGGTATTCGGTTTTATATGGGGGGCAATTGGGCAATTTGTCGCAGTTGGGTTATTACTTGGGTTCAATTCGCCAATCTTAATCATTCCGGGTTTTATTCCAATGTTTTTCTCTAATGCCACAATCGGCGTTTTTGCAAACCAATTTGGTGGCTGGAAAGCTGTGATGAAAATTTGTTTTGCAATGGGGATCATTGAAGTAATGGGATCGGCGTGGGTGATTCAGCTTCTGGCAACACAAGGCGCCGAATTTAATGGTTGGATGGGAATGGCTGACTGGGCATTATTTTTCCCACCAATTTTACAAGGGATTGTCAGTGTGCCGGGGTTCTTCTTCATTATTTTAGCACTTGCAATGGTTTATATGTTCTTTGCTTCCCGTAAATTACGTGCTGATGAAGCGGCAGCGGCTGCGGCAGGGAAAACATTAGAACAAATGGACGGCTATGGTAATGATGACAGCGTAGCACAAGATTTAGTTGCAGAAGTACAAGCAGAAAGCCCTATGGGCGAAAATCCAGTACGTATTTTGGCGGTATGTGGTTCAGGTCAAGGTTCATCAATGATGATGAAAATGAAAATTAAAGGCTATTTAGACAAACACGGGATTGCCAATATTATGGATTCTTGCGCGGTAACTGATTACAAAGGAAAATTAGATGGTGTAGATATCATTGTGTGTTCTAAGCACCTTGCCGATGAAATTCAGGGTGGTGAGCGAGTTTCAGTGCTTGGGGTACAAAATATGTTAAATCCAAATTCCTTCGGTGAAGAGTTAAAAGCGTTAATTAAGAAATATCAGTAATAGTCCTCTTACCGCACGCTATAATAAGTGCGGTAAGAATTTCGCGAGGTTTTTTATATGCTAAAACAATCATTAATTGAAAATAATTCAATCAAGTTACATCAAAAAGTAGAAAATTGGGAAGAGGCGATTAAACTTGGGACAGATATGCTTGTTGCATCAGGTGCAATAACGCCTCATTACTATGATTCTATTATCAATATGATCAAACAAATGGGACCTTATATTATTCTATCACCGGGGCTAGCTATGCCACACGCAAGACCCGAAGATGGCGTAAATCGCACCGCCTTTGCGTTAGTCACTTTAGATACCCCCGTGCAATTTGAAGGAGAAGAAGAACCTATTAAAGTATTAATTACGTTAGCAGGCAGTGATTCTAATCAGCATATGCAAGGGATTATGGAAATTACCCAAGTGTTAGAAGATGATGATCCAAATAGTGAAACGGGTGTTGATCTAGAAAAAATACTTCAATGCCAGAGTGCCGAAGACGTCTATCTTGTTATTGATCAAGCATTATCAAATTAACTGTTATAAGAAGGAAGAAATTATGTCAAAACCCTTACTACAAATCGCATTAGATTCTCTTTCATTAGAAAAAGCTGTTGCGGATGCTAAACAAGCGGAAGCTCTAGTGGATATTATTGAAATTGGTACCATTCTCGCGTGTGCTGAGGGAATGAAAGCCGTTAGTACATTACGAGCCTTACATCCTAATCACATTCTCGTTTGTGATCTTAAAACAACGGATGGCGGAGCTATTTTAGCAAAAATGTCTTTTGAAGCGGGGGCTGATTGGCTAACGGTTTCGGCAGCCGCTCATCCAGCAACCAAAGCCGCGTGTAAAAAAGTGGCGGATGAATTTAATCAGGCTCATCCAGATCTTAAAGTGAAAAAAGAAATTCAAATTGAGATTTATGGTAACTGGACACTTGAAGATGCCAAACAATGGGTTGAGCTTGGTGTGACTCAAGCAATTTATCACCGTTCTCGTGATGCAGAGTTAGCAGGCAAAGGTTGGACAGACGAAGACATTGAAAAAATGAAATCTCTTGAAGCACTAGGGTTACAACTTTCTATTACAGGAGGAATTGTGCCAGAGGATATTCATTTGTTTAAAGGGATCAAAAATGCAAAAGCCTTTATTGCTGGCAGAGCATTAGTGGGAGAAAAAGGTCAAGTTACCGCAAAAGCTATTCGTAATGAGATTGACAAATATTGGCCTTCATAAATTTCAAGAGGCTGTTTGAAGAGTTTCATTTTGGATTTGTCTGGCTATAACAATGCGCGATATGTCCGTAATTAACCAGTTTAACTGGGTAAGAGGAAAATTCTCTCTATAATAATTGATATAGCTTGATAACTAAAATGACGCACTGTGTTTTATGCGTACAATTAATGTCATTTAGCGATGCTAAGAAAGTACCCGCTCTAAATAAAAACTAAAAAGAGCGGGTATAGGTGTAAATTTGTACGCTTTTATTTACTTTGATACTTTATTTATTCTGATTTTCTAAATAAAGCCATTCAGCTACTTGTTTGGCAAAGTAGGTAAGAATGCCGTCAGCACCTGCGCGTTTAAAACAAAGCAGGCTTTCCATAATACATTCTTTTTCTTTCAACCAACCATTTTGAATTGCTGCCATATGCATTGCATATTCGCCTGATACTTGGTAAGCAAAGGTGGGTACCCCAAAGTGTTGTTTAACACGGTAAACCATATCCAAATAAGGCATTCCGGGTTTTACCATAACCATATCTGCCCCTTCCTGAATATCTAGCGCCACTTCTTGTAGTCCTTCATCACTGTTAGCAGGATCAAGCTGATAGGTTTTCTTATCGCCACCTTTGAGGTTACTCGATGAGCCTACCGCATCACGGAATGGACCGTAATAATTTGAGGCATATTTAGCGGAATACGCCATAATTTGTGTATTGATAAAACCTTTTTCTTCAAGTGCGGTGCGAATTTTGCCAATTCTTCCATCCATCATATCACTTGGTGCGACAATATCTGCGCCAGCTTCTGCGTGGGAAAGGGCTTGTTTCACTAGCACTTCAGTGGTGAGGTCGTTTAACACATAGCCATCATTATCGATAATGCCATCTTGTCCGTGTACCGTGTAAGGGTCAAGCGCGACATCCGTTAATACCCCTAATTCAGGATAAGTAGCTTTAAGTGCTTTTACTGCACGCTGTACTAAGCCATTCGGATTATAGGCTTCTTCTGCCATAAGTGATTTTTTACTTTGATCAATCACTGGAAATAAGGCGATAACCGGTACCCCATATTTCACCAATAATCCTGCTTCGATCAGCAATTGATCTAAAGTTAAACGCTCCACTTTTGGCATAGATGGCACAGGTTCACGATAATTTTCCCCCTCTATAATAAATACAGGATAAATGAGGTCATCTACGCTGAGTTTATTTTCTGCCATTAAGCGGCGACTAAAATCCTGTTTGCGCATACGGCGTAAACGGCGTGCTGGGAAACCAGTGAAAATTTGTGTGGTCATTGTATTCTCCAAAATTAAAGGGGCGTTTGCCCCTATGTTATTTAATTATTTCTTGTTCGTTTTCTTCATTTGGATTGTCAGCATTTTCTTTTGGACGATAAAAACGTGCAAAAAGTAATCCTACTTCAAATAATAAGCACATTGGAATCGCAAGTAAGGTTTGTGAAAAAATATCAGGGGGAGTCAGTAGCATACCAATAATAAATGCGGCGACAATAATATAAGGACGTTTTTTCTTTAGGTTTTCAATTGTTGTTACACCAGACCAGCAGAGTAAAATAATCGCAACAGGTACTTCAAAACAAACCCCAAAAGCTAAAAAAAGCGTCAGCACGAAATCTAAATAGCTACTAATGTCTGTGGCAATGGCAACGCCTTCTGGGGCGGTTTTGGTGAGAAAGCCAAACACTAAGGGAAACACCACATAATAAGCGAAAGCTACGCCTAAATAAAACAGCACGGTACTTGAAAATAAGAGCGGATAAATAAGGCGTTTTTCGTGTTGATAAAGTGCGGGGGCAATAAATGCCCAAATCTGATATAGCAAAAAGGGAACAGCAATAAATAATGCCACAACACCCGTTAATTTTAGTGGGGTAAAAAAAGGCGTTGCAATATTGGTTGCTATCATACTTGCCCCTGATGGCATCACGCTTAATAAGGGGGAGGCAACAAAATTGTAAATATCATTGGCAAAATAGACTAAGCCTAAGAAAATTACTGCGACAACAAGAACGCAACGTAATAAGCGATCGCGAAGTTCCAATAAATGACTGATCAGAGGTTGGGTTTCTTCAATACTCATAGAACGCCTTTATGCTTTTTCTGATTTAGATTCAGGTGAAGAGCTGACTTCTGCCAAGCTATCATCTTCAGGATAATAGGCACTGGTCAGTTCAAGCTGAGATTCATCTTGTTCGGCTAATTCTGCAATATCAGCAGGAGAAAGTTCACTTTCATTAGATAAGGTATCAGTTGCGTGTTTTTCATCAGAATTTTGCACCGAACTTTTTAGCTCTTGAACTTGTTGTTCAAAAGTTGTTTGTGTGCTTGCTGCTTTTTCCTCTAAATTTGCTTTAATTTTTTCCGCTGAGGCTTTGAGATCTTCCACAGTTTGGCTTAATTCAGGAGAAAGTTGTTTTAAATTGAGATGTTCAGCTTTTTTGATACTTTCTTGCAACTCTTGTAATTTCAGCTCTTGGCTTAACTCATTTTGTACATTTGCGGCAAGTCCACGGATCGTACTCACCCAGCCCATAACTGTACGAATGGCAATAGGGAGACGCTTAGGGCCTAGTACCACTAAGCCCACAATGGAAATTAACAGTAATTCAGAAAAACCAATATCAAACACGGATTATGCCTGTTCTTTGTCTTTTACAGTTTCTGTTTTTGCTTGTTGTGCGTCATCGGCAATTTTTTTCGGCTCTGCGGGTGTTTCATCGTCTTTCATCGCATTTTTAAAGCCTTTCACTGCAGTGCCTAAATCTGAACCCACGTTACGCAATTTTTTTGTACCAAAGAAAACTAATACAATTAACAAAACAATGAGTAATTGCCAAATGCTTACGCCACCTAAACCCATTTTTTACTCCTATAACTAATTTAATAATTTAATAAAATTGTGTGAAAATATAACTTTTTTATTCATCTTGAACAATAGACAATTTACATTATTTCACATTTTATTGATTTATCACCTAATTTTGCGCGCGAATTGAGGTTATGGCATTATCAAGGCAATGAGCCAAAATAGCCCGCCACCCGTCAATAAAGCAATATTTGCCCATAAAGGTAAGGCAGAAAATTGCCATAATGTTCCGAAGAAAAGGACTGTTCCCATTATCACCGCCAACGCTTTTTTCTGCCAACGTTGTTGTTGCGCTAATTTTTTATTAATGGCATTTAGTTGTTGATGAATGTGGTTTTGTTGTTTTAGTGCATCCATTAAGGTGGCGGGAAACTGTGGTAAATGCTCAACAATATAAGGTAGCGTTGTTTTTAGGTTTTTCACCATTGCCTTCATTCCCATTTGTTCATCTAGCCAGTTTTGTAGAAACGGTTTTGCCGTATCCCATAAATCAAGTTGTGGATAAAGCTGTCGTCCTAAGCCTTCAATATACAGTAAGGTTTTTTGTAATAAGACGAGTTGAGGTTGCACTTGCATATTAAATTCGCGTGCGACATTAAATAAATTGAGCAAAACTTGAGCAAAGGAAATTTCTGATAGCGGTTTAGCAAAAATCGGTTCACACACTTCTTGGAAGGCTTGTTCAAAGGCATCAATATTCGTATCTTGTGGCGTCCAACCTGCATCAACGTGCATTTGCGCAACGCGACGATAATCACGATTAAAAAAGGCAACAAAACTTTCTGCCAAATAGCGTTTATCATTATCGTTTAAGCGTCCAACAATACCGCAATCAATGCCAATATATTGCGGATTTTCAGGATGATGTGGATTAACAAAAATATTTCCCGGGTGCATATCGGCGTGGAAAAAACTATCACGGAATACTTGGGTAAAGAATACTTGTACGCCACGTTCTGCGAGTAATTTCATATTTGTGCCATTGGCTTTTAGTGTCTCTACATCAGAAACAGGAATACCGTAAATTCGCTCCATTGTGATGACATTGCGGTAGCAAAATTGTTGATACATTTCTGGAATATAGAGCATTGGGCTATCTGTAAAATTGGCTTTCAGTTTGATTGCATTAGCCATTTCAATACGCAAATCTAATTCATCACGTAAGGTTTTTTCATATTCACGAATCACTTCCACCGCGCGTAAACGATACCCTTCACTGGATAAACGGGGAATCCAGCTGGCTAATTTGTACATCCAGCTTAAATCAGCCTCAATTTGTGGCTGGATATTGGGGCGTAGCACTTTGAGTACCACTTCTTTGCCCGCAAGCGGTTGAGTGGCATTAAATCTTGCGGTATGAACTTGAGCGATAGAAGCCGAAGCAAGGGCGGTTTCGTCAAAATCTTCAAACCACGTTTCTAGTTTATCCCCAAAGGCTTGTTCAATTTGTTCTCGTGCTAATTTCCCGTCAAAAGGTTCAACTTGATCTTGCAATAAGGCTAATTCATCAGCAATATCAGGGGGGAATAAATCTCGTCTGGTTGAAAGCATTTGCCCAAGTTTGATCCACACCGGCCCAAGTTCTTGTAAAGCAAGACGTAAACGCAAGCCGAATGCCAGCTCTTTATGCTGATTACGTAACCAAAATAAGGTTTTACGCCAACAACGCAAGGGACGTGTGTAGGCATTATGAGGCAGGGCGTCATCTATCCCATAAATTAAAAATGTACGGATAATTTTGTATAAGCGTTTGAAATCGTTAAAAGTCATTAGATTAATTTAATATTGTTTCAAGTTGTATGAGTTTCTGTTCTAAAAGTGCGGTGCGTTTTTCTAGCATTTTTACTTGCTGATTAAAATCATCAATGGCCAAGCTGGGAGAGATGACTTCCCATTCTTCGGTTAGGCGTTCACCCCAATATTGCTGGCTTTGCCGTAATTTTGTTGTTGTCATTTGCCCAAAATTGCGTAAAAAATTCACCGCACTTTGTGCCACCACATCCCCCACAAAAGGCGAAAGTAATTCAGCTGGATCTTTTTCTAAAAATTCTAAGAGTGCGGTAAAATCCTGCAATACTTGTAAATCACCTTGCAATAAAATAGATTGATCATTGAGATAAGAAGATAATTGCTGTTTGTTTGGCATTTTCATTAGCATTTGGGCTTTCAAACTGACTGTACAATCAACTTCATCTTCATATTGGTTGAGGAGATCAATCCGTTGTGGTGAAAAAACAAAATAAATTGGAAAATCAATTTGTTGCAAATTAATTTTAAGGACTTTACCGTTAAGTTTACGCAAATAAATTTCGCTATGTGCCGTGCGTTTGAGTAAATAATTTAGTAAGGATTCTAACGCACCGTTGAGCCACTGAGGCAGCATTAATTGTTGCAAGAAGTTCATTTTTTGACTCGCTTAAAATTTATAGCCTCGATGCAAGGCAACAATGCCTGCGCTGAGGTTGTAGTAATTCACTTGCTCAAAGCCGGCTTGTTCCATCATCGTTTTGAGATCCTCTTGTTTGGGATGCATTCGGATAGATTCAGCTAAATAACGGTAACTATCGCCATCATTCACTACCACTTCGCCGATTTTCGGTAAAATATTGAAAGAATAAAAATTATAGATTTTGCTTAGTGGATCTAAAATCGGTTTAGAAAATTCCAACACTAACAAGCGCCCACCGGGTTTTAACACACGGAACATTGAACGCAATGCTTTGTCCTTATCTGTGACATTACGTAAGCCAAAACTAATAATTACGCAATCAAAGGTGTTATCGGCAAAGGGCAAGGTTTCTGCATTAGCTTGTACATAATTGATGTTGCCCACTACGCCAAGATTACGCAATTTTTCTCGTCCCACATTGAGCATTGAAGAATTAATATCTGCCAAAATGACTTGTCCACTTTCACCGACAAGGCGAGAAAATTTCGCGCTGAAATCCCCTGTTCCCCCTGCTAAATCTAGCACTTTTTGCCCTTTTCGTACGCCGCTGCAATCAATCGTAAAGCGTTTCCAAACACGGTGAATACCAAAAGAAAGCAAGTCATTCATTAAATCATATTTGTCTGCCACTGAGTGGAACACGTTGGCTACCAGCTTTTGTTTTTCTGCTTTTGCCACAGTTTGGAAACCAAAATGGGTGGTTTCTTGTTCGTTATCAGTCTGAATTTGTTGCGTGTCAGCTTGTGCAAAGTGCGGTGCATTTTCTGGCAATTTTTTGTGGGTATTGTTTTGGGAAGTCATAACCTTGTCCGAAAAATAAGATGAATGTGCCTTAGGATAACAAAAAATAGCGGATTTCTCCGCTATTTTTATTAGAAAATGCTTTTGTGAAGAAAACAAAGCTAAAAGCTGGCGTTCATCTTAAATAGCATCATTTTAGAACCATAACAAATAGGCTAATGTGCCAATAACAAATACGCTAATAAGATTGAGCAAGATACCCGCTCGGATCATTTCGCGCTGTTTCACTTCGCCTGTACCAAACACAATGGCATTTGGTGGTGTGGCAACTGGTAGCATAAAGGCACAAGATGCGCCTAAACCAATAATAAGGGCTAAGCCTAATTCTGGCATACCTAATGATTGTGCGATAGAGATAAAAATTGGCACTAATAGGGCCGCACTTGCCGTATTTGAGGTAAATTCTGTTAAGAAGATGATAAACGCAGCGACCAACAAGCCGATAAGATAGAAATGCCCTCCTTCAATTAAGAAAACAATGCCATCAGCTAAAATACGGCTTGCACCTGAATCACGCAACACGGAACTGAGGGTTAAACCACCTCCGAACAGCATTAATACGCCCCAATCGGTGTTATTTTGTAACTGTTTCCAAGAGGCGACACCTGTGGCACAAATAATTACCGCAGCAAGCAGAGCAATGACACTATCAAAACTCACAATTTTTTTCTCTAAACCAAGTAATGAAGAAAGTATAGGATTAATTTTGCTGCTAAATACCCAACATAGTGCGATTAAGATGAAAATCACTAGCGTAATAATTCGTTTAGAATTAAATTCAATTTTTTCAAAATCTTGTTTGAAATGTAGATTGAGTTTTGGGCGGAATACCATATATAACGTACCAATCATAATTGGCATTAATAGGAGCATCACAGGAATACCGTAACTCAACCAATCTGAGAAGGTCAGTTTAAGTTGCGTTGCGACAATGTTATTTGGCGGGCTACCTACGAGTGTTCCCATACCACCGATACTGGCACTATACGCAATACCTAATAATACGAATACATAGGTGTTATGCTCACGTTCTTTATCCATTTGGCTTAAAATCCCCATTGCGAGAGGCAGCATCATTGCGGCAGTTGCGGTGTTACTCATCCACATTGATAAAAATGCGGTAATAGTAAAGAGATAAAGCACTGCAACTAATAAACGACCACCAGCCAATGCCATAATTTTATTGGCGATCATTCGATCAATATTTTGCTGATGAAGTGCGGTGGCTAATGCAAATCCACCAAAAAAGAGAAAAATATTTGGATCGGCAAAAGCAACCAAAGCCTGTTTGGTGGTGACCAAATCTAACATAATAGCAAGTAAGGGAACTAAAAGCGCAGTAATTGTTACGTGTAAGGCTTCGGTTAGCCATAATACCGCAATAAACGCTAACATTGCCAAGCCTTTATTTGCTTTGGGATCAAAAGGAAGAAAATTTAATAAAGCAAAGAAAAGTACCATATCGGCAATCAGAATAATGCCATTACGATGTGATGTAGTTTGGGTTGATGTTGTATTCATAGTTATTCCTCTTTATGTGCGTTATTGGCGCTAACTTTTTGGGGTTAGCCATAAAGACAAGCTAACGTTATCAAGTTGTTAATAAAAAGCAATAAAAAAATTGTGGTTTTGTGAGGCAGGTCAGAAAAATAGCTGAATAAACAGTAAAAAGTCGCAATCAAGCAAAAAGATGAAAAAAGCTAGAGTAGAAAAATAATGGCAAGAAAAACTTGCCATTATCTTAATCGAATTATTCTTCTTCGGAATCGTCCAACGCTAAAGGCTCTTGCGAAAGGATGATGCCCGTTAAATCTGCATACACATAATCTTCAGGGTAAAACGTAACCCCACCAAAATTCACAGGGACATCAATCTCGCCCTGTGTATCATCGTTTGCCCCCACAGGAATTGGGGCAAGGGCTTGAATACCGATATCTAAATTTTCTAACTGCTGAATTTGACGAACCGCACCGTAAACGATAATCCCTTCCCATCCATTGTCTACGGCAAGTTGAGCAAGTTCAGCATCAATCAAGGCTTGACGCACTGCACCGCCACCGTCCACTAATAACACGCGACCTTCACCGTTTTCTTCCAAAATTTCGCCAATTAACCCGTTGCTTTCAAAGCATTTTACGGTAGTAATTTTGCCGTAAAAGGAAGTTAAGCCACCGAAGTTAGAAAAAATCGGTTCTACAACATCAACTTGATCTAAATAAATATCGCAGAGAGTAGAAGTATCAATACACATAAGTTCACCTGTTATACGCTGAAAATGATTGTTCTAGTATATGCCTATTGCTAGCCCACTAGCAAGCCGAAACTAAAAAGTAAGTTAGTTAAAAGGGCGAGCATTGACATTTGCCCAAGCATCGGGCGCAATAATAATGGGTCTTTACTGTGATAAACGAAGGCAGCGTGTTTCATTAGTAATGGATAGGCAATAAGGAAAATAAAACTCACTAATTGGTGGAAATTGGCTAAGGCAAAAAGCAGATAACAGATGGCGCCTGTGGCTAATAGAAGGCAATGATAAATCCGCCCTTTTTTTGCACCTAATCGTACGGCTAAGGTATTTTTACCCGCCTTTTTGTCTTGTTCTATATCTCGTAAGTTATTGATATTCAAAACGGCGGTAGCAAATAATCCAGTTGCAAGTGCGGGTAAAAAAATCATCAAATTTAGTTGGTGAGTTTGCAAATAATAGGTTCCACATACCCCCAAAATCCCAAAAAATAATAACACGGAAATATCGCCTAATCCCATATAACCATAGGGCTTTGCACCTACGGTATAAGTAATCGCCGCAATAATGGCAAGCCCCCCTAACAGGGAAAAAGCCAAGAGATCAGCATAACTTTGATAAGCTATGGCAATTAACAGAAAGCCGAAAAATAAACTGGCTAAAATGAGGGCAATTAACCCTTTTTTCAGTTGCTTTGCACTAATCACGCCGTGTTGAATACCACGCAATGGTCCGATACGCTCTGCAGTATCACTGCCTTTTTGGTGATCACCATAATCATTGGCAAAGTTAGAAAGAATTTGTAACAACAAGGTGGTTATCAAACATAATAGACAGATTTGCCAGCTAAATTTATGAGCCCAGTAGGCAAGCGCCGCCCCCATAACAATTGAAGCGGCAGCTAAAGGTAGGGTTTTCGGTCTTGCCGTTTCCACCCACATTTTAATGACTTGTTTATCCATATTTTTCACTATCTTTCTAAATTCTAATTTTGGCGTAAAATATTCCAAAGAATTGGCTATTGTACTCATTTATCTTCGCCATTTTAACTGTTTAAGGAAAATATGTCGCAACTTAATTTAACCCTTTCCCCTATCGGAATCATTCATAGCCCTTATAAAGAGAAATTTTCCGTGCCACGCCAACCTAATTTAGTGCAAGATGGGGTTGGCACAATCCGCTTACTACCGCCTTATAACCAACCTGAGGCAGTACGTGGTTTGGAACACTTTTCTCATTTATGGCTTATTTTCCAGTTTGATAAAGTCCCCGTAGGCAAATGGCAACCGACAGTTCGTCCACCACGCCTTGGCGGTAATCAACGCATAGGCGTATTTGCTTCACGCGCGACACATCGCCCAAATCCACTTGGTTTGTCTAAAGTTGAATTAACGGGGATAGAAATAAATAAGGGGCAAGTATTACTTCATTTAGGCGCGGTTGATTTAGTTGATGGCACACCAATTTTTGATATTAAACCTTATCTTGCCTATGCCGACAGTGAACCGAATGCAAAATCAAGCTTTGCCCAACAACCCCCTGAAGCAAGATTGCAGGTTGTTTTCTCACCCAAAGCGCAAACGCAATTAATCAAGTGCGGTGCAAAATACCCAAATTTTCAGCGTTTCATTAGCGAAGTGCTACAACAAGATCCCCGTCCTGCTTATCACCAAGCGAGTACCTCTGAGCGAATTTATGGAATGCGATTGTATGATTTTAATATTCGTTGGTTGGTGAAAAATGGCGCGTGGGTGGAAGTGATTGATATTGAAGAATCAGAATAGGGCGAGCTACTATAAAAAAGCGTTCAAATATCAGCCATTTGAACGCTTTTTAAAATCTTACATTAATACGTTGTAAACTACCCCAGCTAACACTGCTCCTGTAATTGGACCTAATACAGGTACCCAGCTATATTGCCAATCTGCTGATGTGTTTAAGGTTTTACCTAATAATCCAAGGGTTAAGCGAGGCCCGAGATCTCGTGCAGGGTTGATCGCATAACCTGTTGTACCACCTAAACTTAAACCAATTGCCCATACTAAAATAGCGACGGGTAATGCGCCGAGAGAGCCTAATCCGATAGGCGTTGTGGTGCCTTCTGGAAAATCAAGGCTTGCACCGGAGAGATAGAAAATCACAAATAATAAAACAAAGGTGCCAATTACTTCACTGATAAAATTGTTAGCATAGTTGCGTATAGCCGGTTCTGTGCAGAAACACGCACGTTTTGCACCTTGATTTTCCGTTGCGGTGAAATGATCTTTATAGAACGTATAAACGAGTAATGCGCCGAACATTCCTCCTGCGATTTGTGCCATAATATAGCCGAAAATCATTGATGGATCGAAACTCCCAATAACTGCCAAGCCAAGGGTTACGGCAGGGTTAAGATGCGCACCACTGTAAGGCCCTGTTACAACAACTGCCACATAAACAGCAAAGGCCCAAGCTGTGGTAATGACAATCCATCCTGAACTTTGTCCTTTGGTTTTATTTAAGCATACATTAGCAACCACGCCATTACCCATTAAAATCAGTAATGTGGTACCAATAAATTCCGCCAGATAAGCATTCATAATGCACTCCTTTTCATCTTTTCGTTTGCTCTGTGATTTTCTTTCGTTTAGAACCAAAAAGGCATTTTTGAATATTATTGGTGCGTATTTCATTATTAATAGAAATGTGTTTAAAGCAATACTTTTTATAAGGATTTAGCGACTTTTTATCTAATTTGTTAGCTTGATCACATTTTTAATTTATTGATTAATATTGAAATATAAAAAATAACTCATAAGAAGTAGAGGAAAAATATTTTGTGAAACAGATCAAATTTTTACATATTGATTATTTTAAATTTGAGCGTTTTCAATTATTTTTTATTTTTAGTAGTTCTTTCGTTTTAGCTCAAAAAAGGTTTCGGATAGTAAGATTGGTGCGACATTTTACTCATCTCATAAATAAAAGAGGACTGAATTATGGCAGAAAAAAAATATATCATCGCTTTAGACCAAGGTACAACAAGTTCCAGAGCGGTATTGCTCGATCATAATGCTAATGTGGTTGAAATTGCTCAACGTGAATTTACCCAAATTTATCCTCAAGCAGGCTGGGTAGAACATAATCCAATGGAAATTTGGGCAACACAAAGTTCAACATTAAATGAAGTCGTTGCCAAAGCCGGGATTTCTTCTGATAGCATTGCTGCAATAGGGATTACAAACCAACGTGAAACAACCATTGTATGGGAAAAAGAGACGGGAAAACCCGTTTACAATGCGATTGTATGGCAATGCCGGCGTACCGCTGAGATTACGGATAAATTAAAACAAGAAGGCTATGAAGATTATATCCGCAAAACCACGGGGCTTGTTGTCGATCCTTATTTCTCAGGAACAAAAGTTAAGTGGATTTTGGATAATGTCGAAGGTGCAAGAGAAAAAGCTGAACGCGGAGAATTACTTTTTGGTACGGTAGATACTTGGCTTGTGTGGAAACTCACTCAAGGACGTGTTCACGTTACGGATTACACCAATGCTTCTCGCACAATGCTGTTTAACATTCATACCAAACAATGGGATGACAAAATGCTCGACATTTTGGATATTCCAAAATCAATGCTCCCCGAAGTGCGTAATTCTTCAGAAATCTACGGGCAAACCAATATCGGCGGAAAAGGTGGCGTGCGTATTCCCGTGGCAGGTATTGCAGGCGACCAGCAAGCGGCGCTTTATGGACATCTTTGTGTTCACGCAGGGCAAGCCAAAAATACCTATGGTACTGGCTGCTTTATGTTAATGCACACGGGGGATAAAGCCGTTCAATCACAAAATGGCTTACTCACAACCATTGCTTGTAATGCCAAAGGTGAGCCAGAATATGCCTTAGAAGGCTCAATTTTTATGGGTGGCGCATCAATTCAATGGTTGCGTGATGAACTTAAAATTGTTCACGATAGCTTCGACAGCGAATATTTCGCACAGAAAGTGCCAGATTGTAACGGTGTTTATGTGGTTCCTGCCTTCACAGGCTTGGGTGCGCCTTACTGGGATCCTTATGCTCGTGGCGCAATTTTGGGCTTATCTCGTGGCGCAAATCGCAATCACATTGTTCGTGCAACACTTGAGTCTATCGCTTATCAAACTCGTGATGTATTGGAAGCAATGCAATCTGATTCAGGGGAAAAACTGAAATCCTTGCGAGTGGATGGCGGTGCGACGGCCAATAATTTCCTTATGCAATTCCAAGCCGATATTCTTAACACCCCTGTTGAACGTCCTGTGGTGAAAGAAGTCACCGCATTAGGTGCAGCATATCTTGCCGGGCTTGCCACAGGATTTTGGAAAGATTTAGACGAGCTACGTGATAAAGCCGATGTGGAACGTACTTTCCTGCCTGATGACGATGAAGCTAAACGAGCAAAACGTTATAAAGGCTGGAAAAAAGCGGTCAAACGTGCCTTAGAATGGGAGAAAGAGGAAGATTAGCATTAACATTTCTTCTTGGAAAAAGTGCGGTGGTTTTTCACCGCACTTTTTATATGGGATTTTTATAGATTGTTATTTTTTAGAGCTATATTTTTTGTGGTACGATACGAAGAGATATTTATCTAAACACGATTGTTTTTTCATCATAAGCTAAGGATAATCCAATGCAAAGATTTTCACCAAAACTCACTTTAGGGGCGATATTAGTTGCCTGTTACTCGCAAGCGAATGCGATCGATTTAACTTGTTCTAATCAATATGGGTGTAATTTTATGACTCATATTTCTAAATCTAATACCTATCAAATTTATGAACCTTTATTTTCAAGAGAAGATGGGCATCTTTTATCAGAAGGAGAATTTCCTGCTAATGATGATAAATCTTTCAATATTACCGTTCTAAAAGGAAATTATAAAAATAGAGAAGCCACTTCTAATGGTATGGATCAATATGGATCAAAAATTGGTGGTGCATTATTTACAGTACTGGATCTTTCTAAGAAAAATCGTATTACTTTAAAAGAAGGGGTATCGGCTAGTTTGGATCGTTATCCTAGTGATGGCAGTGCTATTCTTGGGCTTGGGCAAGGTGATACGGGATTGATTGAACAAGGTGTAATATTAACAGTTGAGTCAAGCATTGAGCAAATTAATGGAGAGTATGAGTACGGTGGTGCAGCAGCTTACATATATCAAGGTGAGCTAATTGCAAAAGGTGGAAATATTGTTTTAAATGGTTCTGGTACAGAAGGAATTGTTTCTTATTATTCCAATCTACAATTAGATAATTTATCTATTTTAATGAATTCAGATAAAATAACTGGAATATCAGCTTCTGGTAATGTGAATTTTGAAGGAAATAATTTATCAATAACAGGAAATCAAGATAGGCAAATAGGCATTGAAATTTTAAGAGATACTCAAGAAGATCAAATTAGTATTAACTTAAGCAATAGCAAAATTGCTTTAAATGATAAAAGCACTGCATTTTCTATTGATGGAACTGATATTGGTGAGCAAGAGAATGTATCTCCTTCTAAAATAAATATTAAAAATAGTAATTTTTCATCAGGTTCTTTTTTCAAATATATAACAATGAATGTTAATGATTTGGATGATGAAGAATATCCTAAAAAAGATGCTATCAATATTCAAATTAATGGTGGAGAAATTAAAGCAAACCGTTTAGTTAATATGAACGATCAAGAAATGCTTAATTCAATAGGCACAGGGCTTGAGTTGATTAACACTTTATCTCTAAAAATCCAAGCCGATCAAGGCGCGAAATTGCAAGGTGTGAGTTATATTAACCCTAATTACGAACACGGTACGGTGGATTTAACTTTAAATGGTAATAGCCAGTGGAAATTTAAAGGTGATAGCACGCTAGATAATCTCAGTGTGAATAATTCGACAGTTGAGTTTGAGCCTGATTCCGCATTCCATACTTTAACAATTAATAAAGATTTATCTGGCAATGGTGAATTTATTTTAAATTCAGATTTAGCTTCTGAAAACGCTGATCAAATTATTGTGAAAGGCAGTGTAACAGGTAATCATCGTTTACAAGTGCGAAATTCTCGCAATGAACCCAAAAAAGAAAATGGCAAAGTTATTCTGGTTAAAACCAATTCAGGTGATGGCGTATTCAGTTTAAAAGATAAACCTTATGTTGATGCTGGAATTTATCGCTATGAATTAGCGAAAGATAATAATAATTGGGTATTGGCGCATAAAGGTAAATCAACCAATACTGAAGAACCGCAACCGCAACCGCAACCGCAACCGCAACCGCAACCGCAACCGCAACCGCAACCGCAACCGCAACCGAGCGATGAGGGAGAAAGAACATTTAGTCAATATGCCAATAATGTGATTTCAATTCAACAAGCGGCAAGAGCTTATTTATATACTCAAGGGGAAATTGTTAGCAACCGTGTTAGTTTCTTACATAACACTGAGCGCCTAACAGGGTTCTGGGTACAAAATAGCAATAATTGGAGTGAAGTGGATTCTTATCAAACACTTTTAGCTAATACATCAGGCTTTAAACAGCGTAATCATTTACTGACCGTAGGTTATGATGTGCATTTTGTCAATCAAGAGACTTCTTACTATGTAGGGCTTTATACGGGGCTTGGTCAAGGAAAAATTGATTTCGACAAAGATTACGGCAGCGCAAAAATCAAAGGTAATCATATAGGTGTTTATGGAGGAATGCAGTGGCAAAATGGCTTATTCCTTGATACTGATTACAGCTACAACCGCTTACGCTTAAGTGGTGATGAAGTTGATAAACAAAGCTTCAATGCTCATAGCTTACGCCTTGGTACAGGTATTAAATTACCGATGTTTACTAATTGGAATGTTGTACCACAAGCGAGCATATCGGCAACCAAATTCAATGGCAACACAACTTACCGTAGCAAATTGGGCGCTCAATTTATGGGAAATCTTGCGCTTTCATCGGTTAGTCTAAAACCTTACGCGGGTGTTTATTGGCTAAATGATTTTGGTTCAAATGATATTGTGATCAGTCAGTCCAAAGCTAATATTCAATCATTTGGTAACCGCGCCCAACTTGAATTAGGCGCTGCATTGAAAACTGTATTTGGTTCTTTTGATGTTTCATTGAAAAATGAAATGGGGAGTCGCTATAGAGAGAATGTACAGCTCAATCTAGGGTATAGCTATCAATGGTAATTGGCTCAAAATAAAAGTGCGGTGGTTTTTTATTAAATTTTTAAACCGCATATAAGAGAAAGGCAGTGTATCAATCTTTAATTGAACACTGCCTTTTTAGTATGAAATAAAATAAGCCTTATTTCACAAACTCACTAAATGTTAATTCATAATGGTCGCCATCTTTATCATAAGAAATATAACGAGGGAATTGCTCACCACGATATTTTTTTACCACAAAAGATTTTTCGCCAGTGCGGAATTGATAAGTGATTTCTGTTTGTGATTGATTTTGAATTTTTATTTGTCGTTCGCTTTGTTTTACGAAGACATTTTTCATCGGATATAATTTTTTGCCGTTAGTAATTTGGAAATTTTTCGGTAATTTGTCGTAATAGCTAAGCTGGAATGCTACCGTGAATAAATCAAAGGTTGGCATTTCAAGTGGCTCGCTTTTCAAACCATTTTTCACTTTACCATAAGCAATTTCATTGCCTTTGATAATCGTTTTTGCATAAGGTTTACCGTTACGTACATCTTGGTAATTGGTCATTTTGAAATCCGTTTTACTTTGCGTCCCAACGGATTTAAATTCAATGTTATACAGCGGAATATTGATCTTAGCATCAACGTGATATTGCGATCCGTTGGCGTTAAAATGCACATAGGCAGGCATTAAATAATTTGAGCTGTATTTGATATTGGTATCTAAATTTGCCCACGCATTAGGTAAAGCAAACAAGCTAAGCAAAAGCACTTTGAGTCGTTTCATTAAAATTCCTTTGAATATTTATTAAATGAAGTGTTTATTTAGATGACATTACACAATAATAGTTCATTGTAAAAGAAAGTGCGGTGAAAATTAGGCGAGTTTTTCGCCTAATTTAATGTTAAAAGTGGATTAACGCGCAACGAAGCCGATGGCTTTATAGACTGCGTCTAATGTGGCTTTCGCACGGGCTTGCGCTTTTTCCGCCCCTTCTGCGGCGATTTTATGCAATAAGGCTTCATCATTGCGGAAGTGGTGATAGCGTTCTTGTAATTGTGTGAGCATTGCAGATACTTCATCGGCGACGGCAGTTTTTAAATGACCATACATTTTGCCTTTAAACTCTGCTTCTAATTCAGCAATACTTTTGCCTGTAATGCCTGCCAAAATATCTAATAAGTTGGATACCCCAGCTTTATTTTTTACGTCATAGCGAATGACAGGTGGCTCATCAGAATCGGTAACCGCACGTTTGATTTTTTTCACCACTGATTTTGGATCTTCTAACAGCCCAATCACGTTATTGCGATTTTCGTCTGATTTAGACATTTTTTTCTCAGGCTCAAGTAACGACATCACGCGCGCGCCCGCTTTTGGAATAAACACTTCTGGAATAGCAAAATGTTCACCATAAAGTGCGTTGAAACGTTGGGCAATATCACGGGTGATTTCTAAATGTTGCTTTTGATCTTCCCCTACTGGTACTTGGTTGGTTTGGTAAAGTAAAATATCTGCTGCCATTAAAACTGGATAGGTAAATAAGCCAACGTTGACATTTTCAGCGTGGCGTGCTGATTTATCTTTAAACTGCGTCATTCGTCCCATTTCGCCAAAATAGGTATAGCAATTTAGCACCCACGCAAGTTGGGCGTGTTCTGGAACGTGCGATTGAATAAAAATGGTGCTTTTTTCAGGATCAATACCACAGGCTAAATATAATGCCAGCACATCAAGGGTTGCTGAATGTAATTTTTGTGGATCTTGACGCACGGTGATTGCGTGTTGATCCACGATACAAAATAAGCATTCATAATCTTCTTGCATTTTTACCCATTGGCGTAATGCGCCTAGGTAGTTACCGATAGTTAATTCACCAGAGGGCTGAACGCCACTAAATACGATAGGTTTGGTCATTGTTATATCCTTTTTGAATCACATTAAACAATTTGCAGAATTTGTGCGAAGTCGTCAAACACCCAATCAGGGTGGGCTTCTGCAATAGGAATATTATAATTGTAGCCGTAAGTTAATCCTACCACTGGGCAACCAGCAGAAGTGGCAGCGATAATGTCATTTTTTGAATCCCCTACAAATAACATTTGTTTTGGATATAAGCCAAATTTACCGCATAAATAATAAAGGGGAGCAGGGTGCGGTTTTATTTGTGGTAAAGATTGTCCGCCCAAGGTTTCGCTAAATAAATGATCAATACCAAAGGCTTTTAGTACAGGAAGAACGTGCTGGGTTGGTTTATTTGTTACCACAGCTAAAATAAAGCCACGCTCTTTTAATGCGGTGAGTGTTTCTTTCACATTTGGGTATAAGCGGCTGAGATTACACAGGTTTTCACCATAATAAACATTAAAGCGAGTTTTTACTTGCTCAATTTCTACCGCACTTAATGTTTTGCCTGTTTGTGCCACAGCCCATTCTAACGCTCGTGCAATTAATACGCCAGCACCATTGCCGATCCAAGTGAGTACCAATTCTTCCGGTGCTGAGGGTAAATTCACTTCGTTTAAAGCTGAATTGACTGAAAGGGCTAAATCGGGCAGGCTGTTCACCAACGTGCCGTCTAAATCGAAACCAATAAGTTTAAATTGTGATGTCATTATTTGCTTACCTTACTTAATTCTTGACGCATTTGGTCAATGACTTTTTGATAATCGGGTTGATCGAAAATGGCTGATCCTGCCACAAAGGTATCTGCGCCTGCGCGTGCAATTTCTGCAATGTTATTCACTTTCACACCGCCATCGACTTCCAAACGAATATCGAAACCGCTTTCATCAATGCGTTGGCGTGCTTGTTTTAATTTTTCAAGGGTAGAAGGAATAAAAGACTGACCGCCAAAACCGGGATTGACTGACATCAGTAAAATCATATCGACTTTATCCATAACATAGTCTAAATAGCTTAATGGCGTAGCGGGATTAAATACCAAGCCCGCTTTACAGCCATTATCACGGATAAGTTGTAACGATCGATCAATATGCTCTGTGGCTTCAGGGTGAAAGGTGATGTAATTTGCCCCAGCTTTAGCAAAATCAGGGATTAAACGATCTACCGGTTTCACCATTAAATGCACATCAATGGGCGCACTGATACCATAATCTCGCAAGGCTTTACACACTGCAGGGCCAAAGGTTAAATTCGGTACATAGTGGTTATCCATTACATCAAAATGAATTAAATCTGCACCGCACTTTAGTACGTTCTCGACATCTTCACCTAAGCGAGCGAGATCGGCAGATAAAATGGAAGGTGCAATTAAAAAAGGTTTCATTTTATCCCTCTAGATAGGCTGAAAATAAGTGTCGATAGTGTACTACTTAATCGCATAAAGTTTAAGGAAATTTCCCCTTTCTGATTGATTATTTTCACATAAGGCTTTTATAATCGCCGTTATTAGATAAATAGGGAGTAAGGAATGGAATTTTATCTGCAAGGCTTTTTAATGTGTTTTGGGCTTATCGCCACCATTGGCGCACAAAACACATTTTTACTGAAACAAGGATTGCTCAAACAGCACGTTTTAGTACTATGCACGCTCTTTTTTCTCTGTGATTGCTTGCTTTTCTCTCTCGGGGTATTTGGCTTGGGGCATTTTATTAGCCAAGAAAAAATCGCCAGTGTGGCATTAGCTTTGGTGGGGGGATTATTTTTACTCGTTTATGGTGCACGCGCTTTTCTTTCCGCCTATCGTAACAATACCGCCTTGGCATTAGAACAAGGAGCGGCTTTATCATTGAAAAAAACACTGATGATCGCCTTAGCGCTTACCTTTCTCAATCCTCACGTTTATTTGGATACCATTGTTATCGTAGGTGGTATTGCAGGAACATTAACCACGGAAGATAAAACCGCTTTTCTGCTTGGTACCATTTCCGCGTCTGGATTATGGTTTTTCAGTGTAGGTTATGGTGCAAGATTGCTGATCCCTTTTTTCCAAAGACCGATTACTTGGCGTTTATTAGATTTCTCCACAGGGATCATTATGTGGTTTATTGCTTTTGGCTTAATTAACTATGCTTTAATGTAAAAATAAGAAAACAGTGAAAAGGGCGATGATATTCGCCCTTATTTTTGCGATGATTATTTCCTTACGGCAATTGCTTCAATTTCTATGCCAACATCCTTTGGCAAACGTGCCACTTCTACACAAGAGCGAGCGGGGAAGTTTGGATGATTATTTTCCTTAAAGAAACCTTCATATTCCGCATTGACTGCCGCAAAATCATTCAAATCTTTAACGAAAACCGTTGTTTTTACAATATCTGCGACAGTTAAACCTGCCTGTTCAATAATGGCCTTAACATTTTCTAAAGATTGACGTGCTTGCGCCACAATATCCACCGGCACTTTACCTGTTACGGGATTAACTGGAATTTGCCCTGAAGTTAGCACTAAATTGCCTAAATCCACCGCTTGTACATAAGGACCAATCGCAGCAGGCGCATTTTCTGTATGAATAATTTTTGTCATTTTATTTTCCTTTTAAGTGAAAAAGATGATTTTATTTTATGCAATCTTATGGAAAACTGAAAGGGAAATCTATTTATTTAACTTTCTCATAAAAAAGCACCGCACTTTACTTATTCAACGTAGGGGCGAACCTACGTGTTCACCCATTTTGTTTTGCCATTTATGGTTTAATAAACCGTATTCAGAGATCGTCAAACGGATTTAACGCATTAATTAATCGAATTTCTTCATATTTCGCTAAATCAGTGAGAAAAATTGATCGCTCTTTGATTTTATTTTGTTGTAGCAATTTTGTGCGTTGTGTGCCGATTAAAAGAGGGCTATCAGGGGTGAACCACTGCCCACCTTGTCGGAGTATAAGATTGCCAATGGTGCAATCAGTAATTTTACCTTGTTTAACAATAATAATTTCATCACAATTGCCTTTTTGCTTCAGCAATTCGTTGAAAATAGTACGGTCGCTATATTTCAAATGGTAGTCAATCTCATCACAAATCACGGGTTGAAAATGCCGGTAGCCTTTGCGCTGATAAGGGAAACATTGAAGGCGATACTGCTCGGCATTGTAGTCAATACGACAGCGGACAATGGGACTATGGAGGTTTTTCCAAAGTGCGGTGTTTTTTTGCAGAATTTTTTCGAGGGAAAAAATTGTATAAGGTTGGTTGGCATAAAATTCGCTCACACTTTGTGCATAACGTTGTTGGTGTAAAGCCAGATTTTGCACTTGCCCGTTTTCAATGCACAGGGTTTCAAATAGGGGGAAATCCATTAGTTCGTTCCTTTTTGTGCTTTAAGTGGCACATAAATTTTCTCTAATAATTCTTGATATTCTTGTTCTGCGTTGCTTTGAATCGTAATCCCTCCACCACTATGGAAAGAGTATTGTCCGTTTTGCTGTGAAATAAAACGAATTGCAACCGCACTTTCAAGACTTTCGCCATTAAAAATGCCAAACACGCCCGTGTAATAACCCCGTTGCCCTAATTCTGCTTGTTGAATGGTAGCAACGGTTTTTTCTTTTGGTGCGCCACTGATCGATCCTGCGGGTAAAAGCTGGCTGAGTATTGTACCAATATGCGCCTGCCAGTTTGTGTTAAGATCTGCACGAATCTCTGAACTTGTCTGCCAAATTGCCCCACGTTCGGTAATAATCTTTTCTAAATATCGAAAACGCGTTACTTGCACATTTTGCCCTACCATAGCAAGGTCATTACGCATTAAATCCACAATGGTGTAATGTTCTCGCTGCTCCTTTTCAGAGTTGATTAATTGTTTCTCTGCATCAGGCAAATCCGCATTCATCGTGCCTTTCATTGGATAAGTGAAAATTTGGTTATGTGCAATTTTCACAAATGGCTCAGGCGAAAAACAAACAAACTCTTTTTTAAACAAGAGTTTATATTTCGCCTGTGTGGCAAAAAACAACGTGTTGAGATCATAATTTATTGCAATCGGCGTGGCATAAGTGAGATTGAGTAAATAGGAATTTCCTTGTTGCAATGCCTGCTGAACAATGTCAAAACCTTGCTGATAAGTGGCAAAATCAATAGGAAATTTTTCTAATCTAAAAGGTTTATCTGGGCTTGATTGGGCTGCCATTGGCAAATTATTTTGGCTTGGAAACTCAAACCAAATACCTTGCTCGGCACATTCTGCAAGGGGGCAAATAATGGGGTGTTGCTGTTCAAAATCGATCAAAAAGAAAAAAGGAATATGTTGAGCGCCTAAGTGGTTAGCACGTTGCACAAAGTAATCAAATGGCATAGGAACAATAAATCAAGTAAGATAGCAAAATGTCATCATTGTAGTGAATCCATAAGATGAACACAAATTTATTAATTATCAATAATCACGACTCTTTTACCTACAATTTGGTGGATTTAATTCGCCAGTTTGACGTGCCATTTTCCGTGCAAAATGTAGAGCATTTAAGCCTTGATGAAGTAGAAAATTTCAGCCACATTTTAATTTCTCCGGGGCCTGATGTTCCTCGTGCTTATCCACAACTGTTTGCAATGTTGGAACGCTATCAGCACAGTAAATCTATTTTGGGCGTTTGTCTTGGACATCAAACTTTATGTGAGTTTTTTGGGGCAACGTTATATAATTTAGCGCAGGTGCGACACGGGCAGGCAAAGCAGATCAAAGTGCGGTCAAATTCTGGCTTGTTTTTAGGATTGCCGAGCCAATTTCAAATTGGGCTTTATCATTCGTGGGCGGTATCGAAGCAGAATTTTCCACCTGAATTAGACATTACCGCCACTTGCGAAGAAGGGATCATAATGGCAATGCAACATCGCCATTTACCAATTTTTGGCGTACAATTCCATCCCGAATCTTATATTTCAGCGCAAGGAAAAAGGTTAATTGAAAATTGGTTGAAAACTTGAAGCTATCAATAGGTTATTATTAAATAGTTTTAGGCTATTAAATCTATCATTTATATCCATTTTATTTGTAAGGTATTTATCGTTATCATCATAGGAAATCAAACAGAGGAGAACATACTATGGCAACAAATATCGGTTTAGACAAAGCCACTTCAGAAAAATTAGCGCAAGAACTTAATAACTTACTTGCTACTTACCAAGTCTTTTATATGAACGTGCGCGGTTACCACTGGAATATCAAAGGGGTTAATTTCTTTGAATTACACGCAAAATTTGAAGAAATTTATGATGATTTAGTGGTAAAAGTAGATGAAATTGCAGAGCGTATCCTTACTTTAGGCTACACCCCAAGCAATGCTTTCAGCGAATATTTAACAAAATCGTTAATTAAAGAACATACTGGTGTAAGCGTGGCGCAAGAATGCTTAAGCGGTACCTTATCTGGCTTTAAAACATTACTCAAACAACAGCGTGAAATCTTGGCGTTAGCCGCTGATGCTGATGATGAAGGTACAGCTTCACAAATGAGTGATTACATTAAAGAGCAAGAAAAATTAGTTTGGATGTTTACTGCTGCTTGTGAAACCTGCAACAGCTAATTTTCCAATAAAAAAGCTAACAAAAACCACCGCTCTTTTAAAGTGCGGTGGTTTTTTCATTGATTTTGCTGATTAATACAGATTTACGTCAATCAGCGTTATAGTCAATTAATATTGGCTTGGATCGTAACCGTAGTAGGCATTGGTTAAAATCACTTCCATATCTTCCACTAATGGCAAGCGTGGGTTAGCTGGCGAGCATTGATCTTCAAAGGCAAGCAATGCCACATCGCGACGTGCATCGAGCCAAGTTTGTTCATCAATACCCTGTTCTTTGAAAGACATTTGAATGCCCACGCTAGCTGCTAAATCATAACAAGCTTGCGCGAAAGATTTCACGCCTTCTTCTGGCGTGGCACAAGGTAAGCCTAGCATACGTGCGATTTCTTGGTATTTCACATCGGCTTTATAATGATTATATTTCGGCCAAGTTGCCACTTTTTGCGGACGTGTACCGTTATAACGGATAACGTGCGGCATTAAAATGGCGTTGGTGCGTCCGTGAGGCGTATGGAAACGGCCACCAATTTTATGGGCAAGAGAGTGGTTCATTCCTAAGAACGCATTGGCGAATGCCATTCCTGCCATCGTTGAGGCGTTGTGCATTTTCTCTCTGGCTTCAGGATCTTTTTCTTTTACGGAACGTTCAAGATTTTCAAACACTAATTTAATCGCTTGCAACGCTAAGCCGTCTGTAAAATCGTTGGCTAGTACCGAAACATAGGCTTCCGTTGCGTGAGTTAGCACATCTAACCCTGTATCCGCGGCAACGTGAGCGGGTACGGTCATTACCAGCGCCGGATCGACAATAGCGACCGTTGGGGTGAGTGAATAGTCGGCGATTGGGTATTTTTTATCACCTTCGGTGATCACGGCAAATGGCGTAACTTCAGAACCTGTTCCTGAAGTAGTTGGGATACCGATAAAGCGTGCTTTGCGTCCTAATTGTGGGAATTTAAAGGCGCGTTTACGAATATCCATAAATTTTTGGACGAGATCACGGAAATCTACTTCAGGTTGTTCATAGAATAACCACATTACTTTTGCTGCATCCATTGATGAGCCACCACCTAAGGCAATAATGGTGTCTGGTTTATAGCTACGGATCAATTCAACTCCACGACGTACAGTTTCAATACTTGGATCTGGCTCAACGTCCGCAAATAATTGATAGGTAACGTGGTTGCCACGTGCAGTGATTTGTTTCGCAATTTTTTCTACAAAGCCTAAATCTACCATTGTGCGGTCGGTGATAATTACCACACGTTCCATACCTTTCATTGATTGTAGATATTGGATTGAATCCCGTTCAAAATAGATTTTTGAAGGTACTTTAAACCATTGCATATTATTTCTCCGTCTGCCCACTCGTTTAATATTTAATAAATTCACCGCACTTACGTTGTTACCTACGGAATTTTTACCGTAAGAACCACAACCTAAGGTTAACGATGGCAAGAAGGAGTTATACACATCACCAATCCCCCCAAAGGTAGAAGGTGAGTTCCAAATTACACGAATGGCTTTTACGCATTCACCAAATTCTTTGGCAAGCTCAGTATCTTTTGTGTGAATTGCAGCGGAATGCCCTAATCCGTTAAATTCCACCATTTGCTCAGCTAATTTCACCCCTTCTTCACGAGAATGAGACTTAAGTAAAGCAAGTACAGGAGAAAGTTTCTCGCGCGTGAGCGGTTCTTTTGGCCCAACTTCTTTACATTCAGCTAAAAGAATATTGGTTTTTTCTGGCACTTCAAAACCTGCTTGTTGCGCGATCCAATAGGCGGGTTTACCCACCACATTGGCGTTTAATTTTGCCCCTGCACAGTTTGCACTGTTGGCTTTTGCGCCGAACATAAATTCTTCCAACATTGCTTTTTCTTTTTTATTGACAAGGTAAACGCCGTAAGATTTCATTTCTTTGATGAAGTCATCATAGATTTCAGCATCAACAATCGCCGCTTGTTCAGAGGCACAAATCATTCCATTATCAAAGGCTTTGGACATCACAATATCGTGTACGGCTTGTTGTAGGTCAGCACTTTTTTCGACATAAGCTGGCACATTCCCCGCTCCTACACCAAGGGCTGGTTTACCACAAGAATAAGCGGCTTCAACCATCGCATTCCCACCTGTTGCTAAAATAGTGGCAATACCGGGGTGTTTCATTAGTGCTGATGTGCCTTCCATTGAGGGCGTTTCTATCCATTGCACACAATTTTTAGGCGCACCAGCCGCCACTGCCGCATCATAAACAATACGCGCAGCGTGAGCAGAAGATTGCTGTGCAGAAGGGTGGAAAGCAAAAATAATTGGGTTACGTGTTTTAAGGGCAATGAGGGCTTTAAAAATGGTGGTGGAAGTCGGATTTGTGGTTGGTGTTATCCCACATATCACGCCAACGGGATCAGCAATTTCAGTGATGCCCGTTACATCATCTTCACTAATCACCCCAACGGTTTTCAGATTTCGCATATTATTTACCACATACTCACAGGCAAATAAATTTTTCGTTGCTTTGTCTTCAAACACACCACGCCCTGTTTCTTCATAAGCGTGCATAGCAAGCACACCGTGCTGATCGAGCGCCGCTACCGAGGCTTTCGCCACAATGTAATCAACCTGTTCTTGGTTGAGCTGGAGGAATTCTTCTAAGGCAACTAAGCCTTTTTCCACCAAGGCGTTCACTTCTGCTTGAGCTGGGCTACTTGTGTTTTCAACCACGTTACTCATAATGATTTCTCCTAAAGTTTATAAATTGATAATTTTTTTCTGTGAAAAATTATACCTACTTGGAGGGATAAGTGCTTAAACAATTTTGCATTAAAGACGGAAACGCTGATCTAGATCAAATACTCAAAATACGCTTGTTTTACAATGATTTAACGCTATTTTAACAAATAAAAAATTGCCTTGTTTTTTATAGAGATCCAACCATTCGCAAAGCAAAGTGAAATTAATTTAAAAGATGAAAAAAATAGCTTAAAATTTTAACGCTTGATAATCATTCCTATTTGAGAGAGGTTATGAACGAACGTATTTCTTTTACTAAATTACTCAATTCTTCTATTTTATTCGGCTTTCTAGTATTAGTAGGCTGGTCTGTGGCTTATTGTTATAACTGGGGGTTAGCTTGGTATTATGGTTATCCTTGGGATATCGTTGAAGTGGGCAGAGCAGATATTGCACGCAGCTTATTTCACGTTCTCGGCGTGTCTGCTTTTATGCTTCTTACCTATATTTTAGGTATTAGACTATTGATTTTATTGAAAGATAAGCTCTCTTCATCCCCTTTTAATTTTGTTCGCACCTTATTAACCTGCTTTATTTTAACCTTTCCATTATTTTTGGAAATTACGGTGCTGATCAAAGTGTTTACGCTTTATAGCTTATTAATTTATGTCGCTGGATTGCTTGTAATCAGCCTTCTATTATGCCGTTTTTTCACGCGTTATAATATTTGTATGCTATGGCAATCTCTTGCGAAAAAACAACTCAATATCGTGCCGACCGCAGTGGTGATTTATTTTTACTTTGTGATTCTTGCCTGCCTTGTGGGCTATTTACGCCCTTTCAATAAAGATATGTATCACAAGTTAGAAATTAACGCTGAGCAGTATTTTATTCTGGCTAAAAATTGTAATAGTTTGATCTTAGGTAAAAGCTATGAAAAGGGTGGCAAGGATTTCTATTTAATGCCTTGTCATTATGGTAGCAAAGGTAGCATTTGCCATATTGTTGCAGGAAGTGCAGAAAAATAGCTGATTTCGCTAAAAGCAAAGTGCGGTGGAAAATATCGCACTTTTTTTACTATTTTATGTGTAAAAGTGAGTCTTTTCCTCTTATTATTTACCAATGGTAAAAGAAGTATTCACAGAATTGCGATTTATCTTCTAATTCAGCGGCGTAAAATGCATTTTATAACATAAGTGAATTAAACAGAATTAGGAGCTTCAATATGAATACTGTATTTCATTCAGCAAATAGCCGTGGTAATGCTAATCACGGTTGGTTAAAAAGCCGTCATACTTTTAGCTTTGCGAATTATTACGATCCTAATCGCATACATTTCGGCGCTTTACGTGTAATCAATGATGATTATGTTGAGGGGGCAATGGGGTTTGGCACGCATCCGCACGATAATATGGAAATCATTTCCATTCCATTAAGCGGTGATTTAGCTCACAAAGATAGTATGGGGAACGGCGGTGTTATTCGCCAAGGTGATATTCAAGTGATGTTTGCGGGAACAGGCATTACACATAGAGAAATGAACCCAAATGCGGATATGCCAGTGCAATTTTTGCAAATTTGGGTATTTCCTAATCAACGTAATGTAGCACCTCGTTATCAGCAAATGCGTATTGTGGAAGGGGAAAGACGCAACGATTTCCAACAAATTCTTTCACCAAATGCGGATGATGAAGGCGTATGGATTCACCAAGATGCGTGGTTCTCTCTTGCAAAATTTGATCAGGGTACAAGCAAAATCTATGACCTACATAAAGCAGGCAATGGTGTGTATGCTTTTGTACTAAAAGGTAATGCAACGATTGCTGGAAAACAGCTATCAAGCCGTGATGGTTTAGGTATTTGGGATACCGCAAGTTTTGATGTGGTGGCTGATTCTGATACAGAAATTTTATTAATGGAAGTACCAATGGTATTGCCACAATAAGGGCTTAAAAAATTGCTTATCCCAAAAGATAAGCAATTTTTTTATAAAACATAAGTGCGGTGTAAAATGTTTAATTTTTCTACCGCACTTAATCTCTCTTCATTCGCCCATTAATTAAACGTGTTACATTGACTTGGTTCACCCGTTTGTAAACCGCGTTTAAACCACGTTAAACGCTGAGCTGAGGTGCCGTGGGTAAAGCTGTCTGGTACGGCATAGCCTTGTGAGCGTTTTTGTAAGCGATCGTCCCCTACTGCCTCAGCGGCACGGAAGGCTTTTTCTAAGTCACCTGCTTCAAATAACCCCGTTTTTGCTGCTTGATTAGCCCATACACCAGCAAAACAGTCTGCCTGTAATTCTAATTTAACCGAAAGCTGATTCGCTTGCGCTTGGCTAAGGCTTTGTTGCGCTCGATGTACTTTCGGCAAAATGCCAAGTAAGTTTTGGATATGATGTCCGACTTCGTGTGCGATGACATAGGCGAAAGCGGATTCTCCTTCCGCCCCGAGTTGATGTTTCATATCACGATAAAACGACAAATCCAAATAAACACGCTGATCGTTAGGACAATAAAATGGTCCCATTGCAGATTGCCCTGTACCGCAAGCGGTGGACGTTGCACCGTTATACAGCACCATAATAGGTGGGGCATAACGCTGATTTTTTTGCGCGAAATAATTACTCCACACCGTTTCTGTATCCGCTAATACCACGCGAGAAAGGCTGTTTAGCTCTTGCTCTTCTTGGCTGTTCACTGTCATTTGGTGAGTTTGGCTGCCAAAATCAGGTGTGCCAACAAGCCCTGATAAATCAACACCATAATAAGCACCAACCAGTAAAATAATAAAGCCGAGTACGCCCGTTTTTTTACCACCGCCGAAACTGCCCCTTGCACTTCTTCTGTCTTCCACATTAGAACTTTCTCTACGACCTTGCCAACGCATAATTTTTCCTTAATAACTAAAATTGGCGGCTATTTTAGTATAAAAGAAAGAAAAGTGCGGTGCTTTTTTTGCGAAGAATTTTCAATTAATGTAAAGATCAAGATTATTTATAGAAGGTATATAGACTTATGAAGGTGAATTGGGTAAGGTTAGCAGCCGAACTCAATGTTTTATAAATAAGGAGCAAAAAATGGGTTTATTTGATTTTGTTGGTGACATCGGTCGAAAACTTTTCTCAAAAGAAGAAGATGCCTCTGAAGCCGTGGAAAAACACATTGCAGAAGATAATCCGGGCGTGGAAAATCTTTCTGTCAAAGTCGAAGAGGGGGTGGCGAAAATTGAAGGCAATGCCACATCAGCAGAAGCATTGGAAAAAGCCATTTTAATGGCGGGCAACGTGGTAGGCATTAATTCGGTGAATGTCGAGGGGGTAGCGATTGAGAACGGTGAGCATTTAGCTACTGATGAAGAGTTTTATGTGATCCAAAAAGGCGATACCCTTTGGAAAATTGCAGAAAAAACCTATGGGAATGGTGCAAAATACACCGCGATTGTTGAGGCAAACAAAGAAGTGATCAAAGATGCGGATAAGATCTTTCCGGGACAGAAAATTCGTTTACCAAAATCACTTTAATAACACTAACGCAAAAGCCTTATTTTGTAAGGCTTTTCTTTTTTAGTGTAAAAAATAGCCAGTTGTGGTTTTTTATTTCTCAATATCTCGACGGGCGAGCGTTGTATCGCTATAATTTGATGTCTTTTTAACTTTTATTTACTAACGTGTTCGGTGTTAGTATTCGCCGAGTGCAAATTCATTTTGAGGTAACATAATGTCATTTAATATTGAAACAACTCAAGGTCTTGAGCGTCGTGTCGCTATCACCGTTCCTGCTGAAACCGTAGATCAAGCGGTGCGTGAAGAATTAAAACGTGTAGCAAAAAATGCACGCGTAGATGGTTTCCGTAAAGGTAAAGTTCCCCCACATATTATTGAAAAACGTTTTGGGGCATCTGTGCGTCAAGATGTATTAGGTGATTTATTACAGAAACACTTCTTCAATGTACTTGTTGATAGCAAAGTAAATCTTGCTGGTCGTCCAAGTTTCAACGTTGAACAGTTTGAAGCGGGTAAAGATCTTGTTTTCACAGCAACCTTTGAAGTATATCCAGAAGTGGAGTTGAAAGGTTTAGATCAAATTAAAGTAGAAAAACCGGTTGTTGAAATCAATGAAGCAGACATTGATAAAATGGTTGATGTGTTACGCAAACAGCAAGCAACTTGGGAAGAAACCCAAGAGCCAGCAAAAGCAGATGATCGTGTCACAATCGACTTTGTTGGTACCGTTGATGGTGAAGAATTTGAGGGCGGAAAAGCCACTGATTTCGTATTAGCAATGGGACAAGGTCGAATGATCCCGGGCTTTGAAGAAGGCATTATTGGTCATAAAGCGGGTGATCAATTTGATATTGATGTCACCTTCCCAGAAGAATATCACGCTGAAAACTTAAAAGGTAAAGCGGCAAAATTTGCTATTACGTTGAAAAAAGTAGAAGTGATGGTATTACCAGAATTAACGGATGAATTTGTAGCGAAATTTGGTCCAAATACCAAAACTGTGGCAGATTTACGCACAGAGATTGCCAAAAATATGCAACGTGAGTTGAAAAACGCCTTAACTGCACGCGTGAAAAACCAAGTTATTGAAGGGTTAATTGAACAAAACCCAATTGATGTTCCTGCGGCTGCGGTTGAGCAAGAGATTGAGGTTTTACGTCAGCAAGCGGCACAACGTTTTGGTGGAAATCAGCAACAAGCGGCACAATTACCACGTGAATTATTTGAAGAGCAAGCAAAACGTCGCGTTCAAGTTGGTTTATTACTTTCTGAAGTGATTGCATCAAATGAATTAAAAGCAGACGAAGCGCGCGCTGACGCAATGATTCAAGATATTGCATCTGCTTACGAACAACCATCAGAAGTGGTGGAATATTATAAAAACAACAAAGAATTAATGAACAATATTCGTAACGTTGTTTTAGAAGATCAAGCGATTGATGCCGTGTTAGCGAAATCACAGGTAACTGAAAAACCAGCATCATTTGATGAAGTAATGAATCCACAAGCATAATTTGCTGTAACTCATTGATTTCAAAGTGCGGTCGTTTTTTTTCACAAAAATGACCGCACTTTTGTTATATAATTTATCACAATCAAGTGGATTGAACTTAATTCAGTGTAAGCCAATGGGTTAAATTCAATTTGCTATAATTTTTATAACTTTTTGATAAAAAAGGAAAACCGATGGAGAATACGATGGCTTTAATTCCTATGGTGGTTGAACAAACCGCGCGTGGCGAACGTTCTTACGATATTTACTCACGTTTATTAAAAGAGCGTATTATTTTTCTAAGCGGTCAAGTTGAAGACAATATGGCCAATTTAATCGTGGCCCAACTGCTGTTTTTAGAATCAGAAAACCCAGATAAAGATATTAGTCTTTATATCAACTCACCCGGCGGCGTAGTGACGGCAGGAATGGCAATTTATGACACTATGCAATTTATTAAACCGGATGTGCGTACCCTATGTATTGGACAAGCTTGCTCAATGGGCGCATTTTTATTAGCTGGGGGCGCACCGGGGAAACGTGCCGCATTGCCAAATGCCCGCGTGATGATTCACCAACCTTTAGGCGGATACCGTGGACAAGCTTCTGACATTCACATCCACGCACAAGAAATCTTAAAAATTAAGCGTACGCTGAATGAAAGATTAGCATTCCACACAGGACAGCCTTTTGAGAAAGTAGAACAAGATACGGATCGTGATAATTTTATGTCAGCAGAACAGGCAAAATTATACGGTTTAATTGATGAAGTACTAGTAAAAAGAGAAACGGAATAAGCGATGACAACAGAAAAACAGCCACATTGCTCAATGTGTGGCAAAGAACGCAGTGAAGTACAAAAATTGATCGCAGGAGAAGACGGCGCAATTTGTAATGAATGTATTGAGCTTTGTCATAATTTGCTTGTTGATGCAGAAAAGCAAGAGCAAGCTGAAGCGAATAAAACCACAGAATTACCAACTCCACACCAAATTCGCGCGCACTTGGACGATTATGTGATCGGGCAAGATTATGCGAAAAAAGTGCTTGCGGTAGCGGTATATAATCATTATAAACGCCAACAAGTTGGGTATAAATCTGATGAAGTTGAATTAGGTAAAAGTAACATTTTGCTGATTGGACCAACAGGAAGCGGCAAAACGTTGCTCGCGGAAACGTTAGCAAGAACCTTGAATGTGCCTTTTGCAATGGCTGATGCCACCACCTTAACTGAGGCTGGATATGTGGGAGAAGATGTCGAAAACGTGTTGCAAAAATTATTGCAAAACTGTGATTATGACATCGAAAAAGCAGAAAAAGGCATCATTTACATTGATGAAATTGATAAAATTACCCGTAAATCAGAAAATGCCTCAATCACCCGCGACGTATCTGGCGAAGGCGTGCAACAAGCCTTGCTTAAATTAATTGAAGGCACCGTTGCGTCTATTCCACCACAAGGCGGACGTAAACATCCACAGCAAGAAATGCTGCGTCTTGATACCTCTAAAATCTTGTTCATTTGTGGAGGGGCATTTGCAGGCTTAGAGAAAATCGTAGAAAAACGTGTTCACGTTGGAAGTAGTATTGGTTTTGGGGCAGAAGTGAAAGGGCAGGATAACAAAGCCACCCTAACGGAATTATTCACCCAAGTTGAGCCAGACGATTTAATGAAATTTGGCTTAATTCCAGAATTTATCGGACGTTTGCCTGTCATTGCACCGCTGGCGGAATTGGATGAAGACGCCTTGATCCAAATTCTCACCGAGCCGAAAAACGCACTCACTAAGCAATATCAAGCCTTATTTGGTTTTGAAGAAGTAACCCTTGAATTCACTCACGAAGCCTTAGTCGCAATGGCGAAGAAAGCCATTGAACGTAAAACAGGTGCGCGTGGTTTACGCGCTATTGTGGAAGGGTTGTTGCTTGACACAATGTATGACTTGCCATCAATCGAAAACCTTGAAAAAGTAGTTATTGATGAAAATACAGTCGTCGCTAACGAACCCCCGAAAATGATTTATAAATCTTAAGTGAGATTCGCTTAAAACAAAGTGCGGTAGAAATTTTTCAATTTTTTCTACCGCACTTATTTTTAGCTAAATTTTTGTTGGCGTAAGCGTTTTAAAATCGCTTTGAGCGTATTCTCAAGTGGTGCGGTGATCGTTAATGTTTCTTGAGTTTTTGGATGTTCTAGGCGGATCGAGTAGGCGTGTAAAAATAACCGCTCTAAGCCTAATTCCGCCATTTGGCTGTCAAACTGTTTATCCCCATATTTGCTGTCCAAGGCAATGGGATGACCTGCATATTGCGTATGCACACGAATTTGATGCGTTCGTCCTGTCACAGGAGAGGCTTTCACTAACGTGGCGTTGTCATAGCGTTCTTCAATACTAAATAAGGTTTCTGAGGGCTTTCCTTGTTCGCTGACGCGCACAATTCGTTCTCCACCCGCTAATTCATTTTTCAGTAACGGGGCTTTAATGGCTTTGCAATGAGATTGCCACTGCCCACGCACTAAAGCAAGATAGTCTTTACGCACGGTTTTATTACGCAGTTGCTCGTGCAAATGACGTAGCGCAGAACGCTTTTTCGCTACTAATAAAATGCCCGAGGTATCACGATCCAAGCGGTGTACTAATTCTAAAAAACGGGCTTCAGGGCGTAATGCTCTCAAGGCTTCAATCACACCAAAATCTAATCCACTGCCACCGTGTACTGCAATGCCAGAAGGTTTATTCAGTACCAATAAAGCCTCATCTTCAAAAATAATTTGTTGCTCTAATTGGGCGACTTTATTCAGTTTTTTTGATACGGGGGCTTGGGCTTTCTCACTCACACGAACTGGCGGTACGCGCACAATATCACCACTTTGCAATTTGTATTCAGGCTTAATTCGCCCTTTATTCACCCGCACTTCACCCTTGCGTAAAATGCGATAGATTAAACTTTTTGGCACGCCTTTGAGCTTAGCTAACAGATAGTTATCAATGCGTTGCCCTGCTTCATCTTCACTAATCTGCAACATTGTTACGCGAGGATTTACAATTTTTTCATCAGTTTTGTTAAACATTGGTTTCATTTTATCGTTTGCTAAATTGAGCGGATTATAGCATAAATACGCGGATTTACCTTGCTAAAAAATCCCTATCGTTAGATAATAGAGCGAATTTTTGCCAGCTTACTGGGAAAAATGAGATAACCTTAGGAATAACGCAGTAAACGGCATAAGACGTTGTTTTATAAAATAAATTTGTCCAATTTGATTTTGTTACAGCGATAACAGAAAAATGGACAATTAAGAGTGATAAAAATCATCCACGCTTGCAAAATAATATTTCAATCATTTTGTTTGTATCGAAAATTATGTTTCGATAACGCAATCAATGCACCCAGCAACTGACAGTCGAGAGAATGACATTTTGCGACAGACACGAGGTCGATTGCGAAGCCAAAGTGCGGTGGTTTTTTATGACAAATTTAAAATGAAAATATAAGAGAAAATCGAATGAAAAGAATGTTAATTAACGCAACCCAAAAAGAGGAGTTGCGTGTTGCCCTCGTTGATGGACAACGCCTATTTGACTTGGATATCGAAAATCCGGGTCACGAACAAAAAAAGGCCAATATCTATAAAGGCCGTATCACCCGCGTTGAACCTAGCCTAGAAGCTGCCTTTGTGGATTACGGTGCAGAACGCCACGGTTTCCTACCTTTAAAAGAAATTGCCCGTGAATACTTCCCTGCTGATTATGTTTATCAAGGTCGTCCAAATATTCGTGATATTTTGCACGAGGGGCAAGAAGTCATCGTTCAAGTCAACAAAGAAGAACGTGGTAATAAAGGCGCAGCACTGACCACCTTCGTTTCCTTAGCGGGTAGCTATTTGGTGATTATGCCAAATAACCCAAGAGCGGGAGGGATTTCTCGCCGCATTGAAGGGGAAGAACGTTTAGAATTAAAAGAAGCCTTAAGCTCTCTTGATGTGCCTGACGGCGTAGGGTTAATCGTACGCACTGCCGGTGTGGGCAAATCCCCTGAGGAATTACAGTGGGATTTAAAAGTGCTTTTACACCACTGGGAAGCCATTAAACAAGCCTCTGAAAGCCGTCCTGCTCCTTTCTTAATTCACCAAGAAAGTGATGTGATTGTACGCGCGATTCGTGATTACTTACGCCGTGATATTGGCGAAATTTTGATTGATAACCAAAAAATTTACGAAAAAGCAAAAGCCCATATTAAGTTAGTTCGACCTGATTTTATCAATCGTGTCAAACTCTATCAGGGGGAAGTGCCACTATTCAGCCATTATCAAATTGAATCGCAAATTGAATCAGCATTTCAACGAGAAGTGCGCTTACCATCGGGCGGCTCTATTGTCATTGATGTGACAGAAGCACTCACGGCGATCGATATTAACTCGGCACGTTCAACCCGTGGTGGTGATATTGAAGAAACCGCACTCAACACCAATCTTGAAGCCGCAGATGAAATTGCGCGCCAATTACGCTTGCGCGATTTAGGTGGGCTAATTGTGATTGACTTCATTGATATGACCCCAATTCGTCATCAACGTGAAGTAGAAAATCGCATACGTGATGCGGTACGCCAAGATCGTGCGCGAATCCAAATTAGCCGTATTTCTCGTTTCGGTCTATTGGAAATGAGCCGTCAGCGCTTAAGCCCGTCTTTAGGGGAATCTTCTCACCACATTTGTCCACGTTGTCAAGGTACGGGGAAAATTCGTGATAATGAATCACTTTCGTTATCCATTTTGCGTTTATTGGAAGAAGAGGCAATCAAAGAAAATACCAAACAGGTACATACCATTGTGCCTGTTCAGATTGCATCTTACCTATTAAATGAAAAACGTAAAGCCATTAGTAGCATTGAAAAACGCCATAATGTAGATATTGTGGTTGCCCCAAATGAAGCAATGGAAACCCCACATTTCAGCGTGTTCCGAGTACGCGAAGGGGAGGATGTGAATGAGCTAAGTTATAATTTAGCCAAATTGCATCAAGACAAAGAGGATAGCTTTATTGCAGAAGAATCTTTAGTTACGCGTAATATTGAAACGGCAGCAGTAACCACGGAAAGTGTGTTGGAAAATGCTGCAGTTTCTCTCGCGATAGAAACGCCGGCACCAATGCCTGTGGCGAAGAAGGAAAATAAACCTTCACTTATTTCTCGCATTCTAGCAAAAATTAAAGCGCTCTTTGTGGAAGAAAAAGAAACAAAGAAAACGCCAAATCGTTCCAATAAAAATAACCGCCGCCGCAATCAAGAGCGTCGTAACACGCGACGTAATCGTAATGAAAGCGGGCGTAATATGGAAGATAAGCGTCAAGATAAAGCGCTAGATCAAGAGGCCCGTTCCTCTCGTAAGGCAAAAAAAGCACAGATTGATGACAACTACCAAACTAACCTTGCAGAAACGAAAGTGATCGAGGAAGTGGTTGAACAGGTTCAGCCACGTCGTCAGCGCCGTGATTTACGTAAAAAAGTGCGTGTTGCCGACGTTCAAGCCCCTATTGCCCCAATAACAGAAATGACAGATACGGTGGAAACGCATCCAATAGCAGTGGAAACTGCTCCCAAAGATATGGTTGAAGTAAGCCCCGTAGAAAATAATGTGGTCGCCCCTGTTGTTGATATTGAGGTGAATACAGATAACGGTGAAAAACAGCGTGATAATCGCCGCCGTTTACCACGCCATTTACGTGTGAATAACCCTCGTCGTCGCCGTCAATCGCAAGGTGAAGAAAAATCACCAATGCCATTATTTTCCGCCGTGGCATCGCCTGAATTAGCAAGTGGTAAAGTGTGGATTGATAGTAGTGCCTTCACCAATAATAAAGGCAACGCATTTTTGTCTGTCGATGAATTGCTTGAACAACAAAATAATAAAGCAGAAGCAGAAGTGATCACGCCTGCAACGAAATTAATCGTGCAAAGCAATACTGACGAGCCTAAACCCTTAGCTGGATTTGTTACTCAGCCGGCAAATGAATCTGTGGAGAAAAAAGTACAAGCCTCTTTACAACGTTTGAATTCAGCGAGTGCGGAGCCAACGGCAAATGCAGTAGAAAATTTACCTCAATCAGAAAAAATTGAGGAAAAAACTGACCGCACTTATGAATTTACTGGGCGTTTAGGTACGGTATCAGCCGTTCAACATACTAAAGCACAAATGACATTAGCGAAAGCGATTGAAAGTGAAAATACGGCTTACCCAATCGTTGAATGGAAAGAGTCGCGCTATTATTTTTATGGGCGTGGTTCGGCAGGTCATCATAGTGCGATTAGCCACGTTTATTCCGAGCCAACTAAAGCAGTAGCGGAAGAATAATTCTTCTTTTGGTAGAAATAAAACCGAGCATTAATTGTTTTAATGCTCGGTTTTTTGTTTAAGTGCTAAACAAGTTGCTGTAAAAAAAAGCAATCAAATTAATTTTTTATTTTCCTGCTTGACTTGGTATAGCAAAATTCGTATTATTCACCTCGCTTAAATCACGGAGGAATGGTCGAGTGGTTGAAGGCACCGGTCTTGAAAACCGGCGAGGGTTTACGCCCTCCGTGAGTTCGAATCTCACTTCCTCCGCCAAATTTTTGAAAAAGCCCTCTTAAAGAAGAGGGCTTTTTCTTTACCTAAATTTTCTATTATTTTCTCTTTATCTTTTTTCAATCAAAATAAGGCAATATAGAGACAACTTAATATGCATACCTATACGTCATTTCTTTTGACATAAAGACTTATTTGTATAATAAAAAACCTTTATTCAAAGAAATAAGCAGATTGGAAATTTTGAAAAGTTCTTCAAATGGCAAATATTATTGCCTTAGCGATATTTTTAGTAACCAAACCTTTTCATTCATTAAAAAAATAAGTGCGGTGAAAAATTTGGTCATTTTTCACCGCACTTGATGATTTAATTTAATGCGCTTATTTCTCTTCAGTAAAGCGCATTGCTTTATAACGTGGATTCATTAGGTTTTCTAGCGATAAAATATCATCAAGTTGCGCTTCTGTCAGCAAGCCACGTTCTAGTACTACTTCGCGTACACTTTTCCCTGTCTCAGCACAAATCTTACCGACGATATCCCCATTATGATGACCAATAAATGGATTGAGATAAGTCACAATGCCAATGGAATTTAAGACATAGTTTTGGCACACATCTGCATTGACAGTTATACCATTCACACATTTATCACGTAAGTTCACACACGCATTGTTAAGAAGCTCAATGGATTCAAACATTGCTTGACCAATGACAGGTTCCATTACATTAAGCTGTAATTGGCCTGCTTCGGCAGCGAAGGTTACAGTGGTATCGTTACCGATCACTTTAAAACAGACTTGGTTTACCACTTCTGGTACAACAGGGTTTACTTTCGCTGGCATAATGGATGAACCCGCTTGTAATTCAGGTAGATTGATTTCATTTAAACCTGCTCGTGGACCAGAAGAGAGAAGACGTAAGTCATTACATACTTTGGATAATTTCACTGCAGTACGTTTTAAAGCACTGTGAACCATTACATAAGCCCCACAGTCAGAAGTGGCTTCAATCAAGTTTTCCGAAGGTACGCAAGGTAATTGGCTCACTTCAGCGAGATATTTCACTGCTAATTCTGCATAGCCTTCAGGTGTATTTAAACCCGTGCCGATTGCTGTTGCACCGAGATTGACTTCAAGTAATAACTTTGCGGTGCGTTTTAGATTGCGTACTTCTTCTTCCAATAACACGGAGAAGGCTTTAAATTCTTGCCCTACAGTCATTGGAACAGCATCTTGTAACTGAGTACGCCCCATTTTAAGTACATGAGAAAAAGCTTTTGCTTTTGCATCAAACCCTTTTTGTAGATAACGGATATTTTTCAGCAAGTGCATAATGCTGTTATATACCGCAATACGGAAACCTGTCGGGTAGGCATCGTTGGTGGATTGGCTGGCATTAACGTGATCCATTGGGTTGATAATATCGTATTCCCCTTTTTTATGCCCTAATAATTCCAACGCAAGGTTGGCAATGACTTCATTCGTATTCATATTGACAGAAGTCCCAGCACCACCTTGATATACATCAGTTGGGAATTGATCCATACAACGTCCATTTTCTAGCACTTCATCGCAGGCTTTAACAATGGCATTAGCAATTTTTTTCGGAATCGCACCTAACTCACCATTAGCAAGTGCGGTGGCTTTTTTCACCATAACCATTCCGCGGATAAATTCGGGTACATCAGAAATCGTTTTGTCTGAAATGTTGAAATTTTCCATTGCACGCAAAGTATGAATGCCCCAGTAAGCCTCATTGGGTACTTCACGTTCACCTAATAAATCTATTTCAATACGTGTATTTTGCATCATAATTTCCTTATGTGAGGTTGTTTGTGAAACCATTATAGTGATTTCATTAGACGCAAAAATTGAGCTGGATCACATTGTGTAAAAGGGATCTAAGATATTAATTTATCGTTAGAATTAGATTTTTTTGTGCTTTAATATGGGGAGCTATTTTATGGCGTTAAGACGAAAGCGAAAAAATTTGCTTGAGACTTAACGCAATACCGTCTTCGTCATTGGTTGCGGTGATTTGTTTGGCAAGACGTTTAATTTCATCTGGTGAATTTCCCATTGCGATTCCTAATCCTACATATTGCAGCATATCAAGATCATTAAAATTATCACCAAATGCAATAATATCAGCTTTATCTACCGCTGCTCTTTGTGCCATAAATTGAATGGCATTGGCCTTGGTTGCAGCCTTATTCATTATCTCTAAATATTCTTTCTTAGAACGGTGGATAGCAAGCTGTGGAAATTGTTGTTTGAGTAAGGGTTCAATTCGCTCAATATAGGCTGCGTCTCCCATTAATAGTATTTTATGTATATTGCTTAAATGTCGCGGTTTTTCTTTTGCTATTAGCCCGGTAATTTCGCTTTCTTGCTTAATCCAACTGTTGTTTAGGTTTGTGCTAAACCAATCAAGATGAGAGTAATAGCTCACCGAAAGAGCGGGATTATGGTCTAAGATACGTTCTAGCTGGGGTAAAAGCGTATTTTCTAAGGTAATAGAATAAAGTGCGGTGAGATTTTTATCTAAAATTAATGCGCCACTATAACAAATGATCTCATTATCATTACAAAGCTGCTTCATATAGGGCAAAATGGCATAAGGTGGGCGGGCTGATACGGGAATAAAGGGAATGTTTTTTCGCATAATATTTTGTATGGCTTGGGAGGTTGTTGGACTAATCTGATGTTTGCTATTGAGTAAGGTGCCGTCCATATCCGAGAAAATCATTTTATATGCCATTGCGATTACTCCTTTTCCAGACAAATTGCATTTCCATTCTAAAAATCCCCCATTAAAAAGTAAAGGCTCAATAAATAGCTTATTTCTTCTTTGTTTCTTTTTGTGATGTAGATCATATTTCCAGCAAAAAGACATTTAATCTACTAAAAATTAGGATTACACTTCCAAGGCATTGCAAACGGTTGCATTGTTTTTTTTTATTTTGCTGAAACGTTTTTTCAATTCAATTTGGAGGTTATATGACCCATATTATTGTTGCAACGCACGGTAAATTTTCAGAAGAACTGGTAAATTCAGCGGCAATGGTTTACGGCGAAGATGAAAATACCCACGTTGTAACCTTTTTACCGGGTGAGGGTGGTGAGCATTTAATCGAGAAATACCAAACGATTATTGCGCAATTACCAGAAAATGAACCTGTTTTATTTTTGGTGGATTTATTTGGTGGTAGCCCGTATAACGCGGCAAGCCGTGTTGCCACAACACGTGGAGAAAATACGGATATTGTAACAGGGGTGAATTTACCAATGCTTCTTGAAGTGCTAGATGCTAAAGATTCTGTTGCGCTTGATGAACTGGTAAATACCGCAAAAGAAGTGGGCGTGGCCGCTGTACGATCCTTCCAGCCTGAAAAAACAACGAAAAAACAGGCTGAACCACCGCAGGCTGTAACGGCTGAGGCAACAAAAACAGCAGAAAAAAGCACCGCACCTTCTGGCAATATGAATATTTCATTATTGCGTATTGATAGTCGGTTAATTCACGGTCAGGTGGCAACTTCTTGGGCAAAATCAGTGAAGTGTGAGGCAATTTTTGCAGTGAGTGATGAGGTTGCTGATGATCCTATCCGTCGTGATTTGCTCTTGCAAGTTGCACCAGAACATTTGAAATCCTATGTGATTCCCGTAGAAAAAGCCATTAAGGTTTACCACAACCCTAAATATGCTGGGAAAAATATCCTGTGGCTTGTTACTAATCCGACAGATATTGTTCGCTTAATTGAAGGCGGTGTAAAAGTGGATAAAGTGAATGTGGGGGGGATGACCTACAAAGAAGGCAATCAACAGCTTTCACAAGCAGTGACAGTAAACCAACAAGATGTGGACGCATTTTACAAATTATTAGATTTAGGGGTTGAGCTTAGCTTGCAGCAAGTGGCAAGTAGTCCAAAAGAGCCATTAACTAAACAAAAACTTGATGCATTAAAATTTTAATTAAGAGGACTTATTTATGACAACTATGGAAATTATCCTCGTTACCCTCGTTGCCGCTATTTGCGGTATGGGGAGCGTATTAGATGAAAGACAAACTCATCGCCCGTTAGTCGCTTGTACCTTGATCGGTTTAGTGCTAGGAGATATTACCTCTGGCGTGATTATTGGTGGAACACTTGAGATGTTGGCGCTTGGTTGGATGAATGTAGGGGCTGCAATGGCACCAGACGCTGCATTAGCTTCTGTGATTGCTGCTATTTTGGTGATAAAAGGTGGACAAGATAAAGGCACAGCCATTGCCATTGCAATTCCAGTGGCAGCGGCAGGGCAGGTGCTAACTATTTTTGTGCGAACAATCACGATTTTCTTACAACATAAAGCAGATGATTTTGCCAAAGAAGCAAATTTCAGAGGCATTGAATTGTGCCATTTCTCAGGCTTAGCATTACAGGCATTGAGGGTAGCTATTCCTACTTTCTTTGTTGCATTAGTAGCAGGTACAGATACTGTAACCAGTGCGTTAGACGCAATTCCTGAAGTGGTAACGCGTGGCTTACAAATTGCAGGGGGCTTTATCGTTGTTGTGGGATATGCAATGGTGATTAATATGATGCGTGCTGGAGCATTAATGCCATTTTTCTTTGTGGGATTTGTAATTGCCTCTTTCTCTAATTATAACCTTGTGGGCTTAGGGTTATTAGGGGCTTGTTTAGCATTAATTTATATCCAATTAAATCCGCGTTTTAATCAGGCAACCTTGCCAGTAGGAAAGGTGAAAAAAGAACTTGCTGATGATGAACTTGAAGGTCTATAAGAGAAGGAATTGATTATGTCAGAGAAAAAACAATTAACTAAAGCAGATATTCGTAGCACTTACTGGCGTTCTACATTTTTATTAGGCTCATTTAACTTTGAGCGTATGCAGGCAATGGGATTTTGTGTATCAATGATCCCCGCAATCAAACGGTTATACAGCAAAAAAGAAGAGCAGGCCGATGCATTAAAACGCCACCTTGAATTTTTTAATACTCAACCTTGGGTCGCCTCATCAATCATTGGGGTTACTGCAGCAATGGAGCAAGAACGTGCTAACGGAGCGACAGATATTGATGATGCGGCGATTAGTGGGGTGAAAGTCGGGCTTATGGGACCACTCGCAGGCGTTGGTGATCCGATCTTCTGGGGAACATTACGCCCTGTCCTTGCCGCATTAGGTGCTGGGCTAGCTATTAGTGGCAGCCTGTTAGGACCATTATTATTCTTCATCGGCATTAATATTTTCCGTGCTTTAACCCGTTGGTATGGTTTTCATTATGGGTATGCCAAAGGAACGGAAATCGTGCAAGATATGGGTGGCGGCCGCTTACAAAAATTAACGCAAGGAGCATCTATTCTCGGTTTATTTGTAATGGGGGCATTGGTATCCAAATGGACAACCATCAATATTCCACTTGAATTATCGCGTTATGTAAATTCGCAAGGGCAAGAGGTTGTTACCACAGTACAAAGCGTATTAAATGAACTGCTCCCCGGGCTTGCAGCGTTAGGTTTAACATTCTTATGTATGTACTTATTACAGAAAAAAATTAATGCAATGTACATTATTTTTGCTTTATTCGGTGTAGGCATTGTGGGATATTATTTTGGTATTTTAGCCTAATCAAACGTCACTAAAGAGCGGTGTTAAAAAGCCGCTTTTTTATTATAGTGAATAAGCTAAAAATAAGAATAAATAAGGAATTCCTGATGAAGTTGAAAGATCTTATTAATCCCCCAGAAAATGAAAGTTACCTTAAAAATAGTTCAAAATTAATCACCGCACTTTTTATTATCGGTGGTATCACTTATTATCCAACCAAAGGCTACGGCACAGTGATTGCGCTTGTTATCGCATTAATGATATTGGTTGGGCAAAAATTATTGCTTTCACAAATTAATAAAGATTTTGCTGATATGTATTTTGCTAAAGAACAATTTGAAAAACTTGGCAATAAAACCTATTTAGAATTTATTGTTGCCCGTTCGAGCCAAATTTTACAAGATAATAAAGTGTTATCAGAAAAGGGAAAAAGAGAATTACAGGCATTGCAACAATATGCTACGTCAACCTTGGCAAAGTAAAAATAATATTATGAAAGGAAAAAAATAGGCTTAAAAATTTAAGCCTATTTTTTATTAAAATTTAGAAAAAAAGCACCGCACTTTAGTTTGGTAATTCTGGAAATAGCATTTTAATCACGTCCAAGGTGAGGCGACGAGATTTTCCTGAATAAGGGAAAATGTGCATCATCATCATTGGGTTAAAGTTCGCTTCGATCACGCCCCAAGATTGCAAACTTGGTTCCGCGGGTTTGTGTAGATCAGGAATGATGAGATCCACCCCACAGACTGCTGCGCCCATTGCTTTGGTTATACCAACAGCAAGTGCTTTATAGCTTGGGTGCATTTCATCGGTCATATCAATGCTATCACCGCCTGTGCTAATGTTAGAGTTGGCACGAAGTTGTACAAGACGCCCAGCCTCTGGTACGCTATCTATGGTGAGACCTTGTTCTTTGAGCTGCAGTTTTTCAATATCCCCAAGCGCAATTTTTTTCAATGGCGTACGGCTACCATCGCCACGCAATGGATGATCATTTTTAGTGGCAACTAATTCCGCGACGCTATGTTTGCCATCGCCCACCACATTTGCTGGAACGCGCAATAATACCGCAAGGGTTTCATCACCTAGCACGAAGAAACGGTATTCTGTGCCACTTAGATAGTCTTCCACCATCACTTCTTTATCTTCACGAAAGGCGATTTCAATGGCTTTCGCAAAATCTTCGCGGTTACTTACCCCTTGTTGGAAAATGGTAATCCCTAAGCCGTAATTCGTCGATTTTGGTTTTATCACCACTGCTCGCCCTTCAAATAAGCCGTAATTCGCGATGGCTTGTGCAGCAGAAGTAAATTCCAAACTTTGTGGCACGTTAAAACCGGCTTTATGTAGCACTTTTTTGGTTACGACTTTGTTTTCCATAATTAATGGGGAAATATAACTATCTTTTGAGGTCATATTGCCATTTTTTACATATTCAATATGATCGCCCACGTGCAAGCAAAGGAATTGATCTTGTTCGTCCAAAATTTCTGTTTTAATGCCTTTTTGAATTAAATCAAATAATAGGGCTTGAGTAGATAATTCCATATTATCAAAGGCAGTGAGTGCATAAAAACGTTCAAATGCGTTGGCTTTATATTGCTGTGCTAATTCTGCCCCTAAACGCTGATAATCTCCTGCTTTTTCAATAGCTTGAACTAAGCGTCCAGCAATGGTTAATGCGGGGTCAGCAAATTGTTGCAATTTTTGTTGTACAATTTCACTGATTTCTTGTGGCGCGTCGATGGTGTGTAACATCGCTAATAATTGGTGTAATAATTGCTCACCTTCTGCGGCATATTGCGTTGCTGAAAGTGGGTTTTCTAATGCCACTTCGGCAAGTCTTGCTTTGCCTAGTTCTACGTCATTTTGATCGGCGGTTTCATCAAGCCAAATCATTAATAAAACAAAATAATGAATAAATTTTGCATCAGAAAGTGAAAGACCATATTGCTCAAAAGGATTCAGATCAAACAATCTAAATTCTAAATATTGAATACCGTTATTAAGCAATTCGCGCGCTTTTTTTGCGCCTCGTAAACGAACATTAGAATAAAATTCCTTTTCTGCAATCAGTTTGCCTGATGTTACCCAATGTTCAAGGCTTTCAACATACTGCTCAATGCTATCAAAGGATACTTTGATTTCAGGGGCATTAACATAGCCATATTGGCTGGAACGCAGGCTACGAACATATTGCCCTGCCTTTAATGGGTTACCTTGTTTAAAATAATTATCTTGTACGGTTGGTGTGGCTGCAAGTAAATACAGCAAGACCCATTGATAACGAAGAAAATTCTTCGCCATTTTAAGGTATAAATCATTCTGAAATTGCACCGCACTTTGATATGTTGATTGTGCGTTGAAGAGCGTTTGTACCAATTCAGGATCAAGCTGGAAGTTGTAATGAATACCACTCACCATTTGCTTATTTTTACCATAAGAGGTCACAAGATGCTCACGGTAAGCCACATCCTCCGCATTGTCTAATTGTGCAACTTTAATTTGTTCTTCATCAGGTAAGCCAGCCGGCATACTCAAAGGAAACAGATATTCGGTTTCAGGTAAAGAACGTAGCACAACTTGATGAATTGCAGAAAGCCAACGAATACTATCTTCTAATGTTTTCTGTGGAGGCGTGATAAGTTCCATTTGGCTTTCAGCAAAATCGGTTTGAATATAAGGGTGATACGATCGATTACCAAAAACCTCAGGGTGTGCAGTCGTGACGATAGAACCATCAGCGTGAACACGCTGGCTTTCTTTTTCAATCCCAAATGAGCCTTGTTGGAATAATAGCCCAAGATGGTTTTGTTTAATGGTTTGTTGGATTTTCATATGTTTCCTTCTATTCAGGTCAGGACAATGCTGACTATTATCTAAGCTAAGGGGGAAAAAGGCAAAAACTAAATCTTTATGAATTAGACGATTTTGCTATATAAAATAGTGAGGCGGAGGTAACTCCGCCTTGATAAAGTTTTGCCTGCAATAAAGCGGCTTAATGCTCTTCCCTTGCGTGATTTAAGCTATATTTTGGAATTTCCACCACAAGATCTTCATTACCAATTTGACATTGACAACTTAGACGGCTATCCACTTCTAAGCCCCAAGCCTTATCCAGCATATCATCTTCTGCTTCGGTACTTTCATTTAAACTGTCAAATCCTTCACGGATCACAACGTGGCAGGTTGTGCAAGCACAAGATTTATCGCAAGCGTGTTCAATTTCAATGCCAGCCTCTAATGCCACATCTAATAAATTATCGCCTTCGGCAGCATCCACCACCATTCCTTCTGGGCAAAGGGTTTCGTGAGGTAAAAAAATAACTTTAGCCATAATACTATTCCTTAAAATTCTCAATTTCATCAATCGAATGGCCTGATAGCGCCGTTCTAATTGATTTATCCATACGACGCGCGGCAAATTCTTGCGTCGCACGATCTAAGGCTTTAATCCCTTGCTTAATTGCAAGGCTATCTTGTTGTTGTACTAATTCTTGCAGTGAAACTAACGCATTTTTCACCGCACTTAATTCTTCATCATTAAGTAAACTTTCATCTTGCTGTAACGCGGAATGAACACTTTCGATCACGCGTGTGGCTTCCACTCGTTGCTCTGCTAATAAGCGTGCTTGGATATCTTCTTTGGCATTTTCCATTGAGGCTTTAAGCATTGCTGCAATTTCATCATCCGTTAGCCCATAAGAAGGCTTAACTTGAATAGAAGATTGCACTCCAGTGGATTTTTCCATTGCGGTTACGCTAAGCAAGCCATCAGCGTCCACTTGATAGGTTACACGAATATGTGCCGCCCCTGCTGCCATTGGTGGAATTCCCCTTAAGGTAAAGCGAGCAAGTGAGCGACAATCCGCCACCATTTCACGTTCACCTTGTACGATATGCACACTCATTGCGGTTTGCCCATCTTTAAAAGTGGTAAACTCCTGCGCTCTCGCCACAGGGATAGTGGTATTACGTGGAATAATTTTTTCCACTAATCCCCCCATTGTTTCAATACCTAAAGATAACGGGATCACATCAAGTAATAACATTTCATTATCGGGTTTATTGCCAACCAAAATATCCGCTTGAATTGCCGCGCCAAGTGCGACAACTTTATCGGGATCGATAGCAGTTAATGGTTCACGTTGGAAAAACTCACCGACTTTTTCACGTACAAAGGGGACACGGGTTGAACCGCCTACCATAACCACTTCTCGCACTTCTTGTGGGCTGATACCAGCATCTTTTAATGCTCGGCGACACGCCATTAATGAGCGTTTTACTAAAGGTTCAATCAATTGATTAAAGGTTTCACGCTGAAGTTCACCTTGCCAATCGTAATATTCAATAGGGGCGTTGTGTGCCTCAGACAGATGGGTTTTGACTTGTTTCGCTAAATGCCAAAGCTCACGCGTTTGTTGATCATTTTGTGGGGCAATTGCCGATTGTTGGACAATCCAATCTGCGATGAGATGATCGAAATCATCCCCACCTAACGCGGTATCACCGCCCGTAGCAAGCACTTCAAAGACGCCTTTAGATAAACGCAAAATAGAAATATCAAAGGTGCCTCCGCCTAAATCATAAACCGCTATCACACCCTCTTGTTCGCTATCTAAGCCATAGGCAATCGCCGCTGCAGTAGGTTCATTGAGTAACCGTAGCACATTCAATCCCGCCAGTTTTGCCGCATCTTTTGTGCTTTGGCGTTGTGCATCATCAAAATAGGCGGGAACAGTAATTACCGCACCTTGTAACTCACCGCCTAAACGTTTTTCCGCAAGTGCGGTCAGTTTTTTCAAAATTTCGCTTGAGACTTCAATCGGGCTACGTACACCTTGTGCGGTTTCAAATAAAGGCAAGCCATTTTCGCTTTGTTGAAAACGGTAAGGCAAATTTGCATAGCGATGTTGTACATCAGCAAGAGAACGTCCGATTAAACGTTTCACCGAGATAATGGTATTTTGTGGATCAAGACTGGCTAATTCCCCGGCTTCATACCCAACAAGCACTGGCTGATTAGCTGAAAAATTGACAATGGAAGGTGTTAAAGCACGCTCTTTTTCATCCAATAAAATCTCTGCCATTCCACTGCGTACCGTGGCGACAAGGGAATTTGTTGTACCAAGATCAATGCCTACCGCTAATTTATGTTGATGCGGTGCGCTAGTTTGTCCGGGTTCAGCAATTTGTAATAAAGCCATTGTTTCTCTCTTTAAAAATCCAGTAAGTTATCTTCAATGCGTTCCACTTCAAGCAGTAATTTTTTGATAAAGCGTAATCGATCCGTCAGCATTTGTGCGGTTGCCCAATCTTGAGTCGAAAGTGCGGTGTTTAATTGGGTTAAAATTGCCTGTTGCTGTGTGCTAATTTGATCTGAAAATTGCATTAGCTCATCGCTGTCTTTCTGCTGCTCAATCTCTTCAAGTTGCTCTCGCCATTGCATTTGTTGCATTAAAAATGCCATATCGTGATTGGTTTTTTCTTCCACATTTTGACAACCTAAATGCAAAGCAATAATGCTATCCGCACGGGAAATGGGATCTTTTAGAATTTGCAAGGCATCATTAATTTCCGCTGATTTTTGCATAGCTAAACGCTGTTCTTGCGTTGAACGATGTGCAAAATTATCGGGATGAAGAGATTTTTGCAATGCCAAATAACGGTTATTCAAGCGATCAAGATCAAGAGAAAATGCCACTGGCAAGTCAAATAGTGCAAAAGGATTGCTCATTGATGTTCCTATTAAACGTTAAAACTCTCACCGCAGCCACATTCATCTTTCACGTTAGGATTGGTGAATTTGAACCCTTCGTTTAAGCCTTCTTTGACAAAATCAAGTTGGGTGCCGTTGAGATAGACCAAACTTTTGGTATCTACGATGACTTTCACACCGTGATCTTCAAACACTTGATCATCTTCATTTAAGCTATCTACAAATTCAAGCACATAAGCTAAACCTGAACAGCCTGAGGTTTTTATGCCTAAGCGTAACCCAATGCCTTTGCCACGATTAGCAAGGAAGGTTTTGACGCGATTTGCTGCACTTTCGGTTAATGTTACGCTCATAAGGTTCTCCACAAAATGATGAAAAGTGCGGTTAAATTCCACCGCACTTTTATTTGCTTAAATTATTCGCCACGTTTTGCTTTGTAATCGGCAATGGCTGCTTTAATGGCATCTTCTGCCAAAATTGAGCAATGCACTTTTACTGGGGGTAATTCTAATTCTTCTGCAATTTGGCTATTTTTGATGGCTTGTGCTTCGTCAAGGGATTTGCCTTTTACCCATTCGGTAATAAGTGAGCTTGACGCAATCGCTGAACCACAGCCGTAAGTTTTGAATTTTGCATCTTCAATAATGCCTTCATCATTCACTTTAATTTGTAATTGCATTACATCGCCACAAGCAGGCGCGCCCACCATTCCACTTCCTACGGTTGGATCTTTTTTGTCGAATGAACCTACGTTACGTGGGTTCTCATAATGATCGATAACTTTGTCGCTATATGCCATTTTTCTGTTCCTTTTGCTAAATTAATGGTGAGTCCACTCAATTGAGTTAAGATCAATGCCTTCTTTAAACATATCCCATAATGGGGATAATTCACGTAATTTTTCTACCGCACCTTTGACTAAATTAATGGTGTAGTCAATTTCTTCTTCTGTGGTATAACGTCCAACAGTAAAGCGAATTGAGCTATGTGCAAGCTCATCATTTAACCCTAACGCACGCAATACATACGACGGCTCAAGACTTGCAGAAGTACAAGCAGATCCTGATGAAACCGCAATATCACGTAATGCCATCATTAAGCTTTCCCCTTCCACATAGTTGAAACTGATGTTGAGGTTGTTGTCTACACGGTGTTCCATTGACCCATTCACATAGGTTTCTTCAATATCTTTTAATCCATTGTATAGACGATCACGAAGGGCTTTTAAGCGAGGCATTTCGGTTGCCATTTCTTCTTTACAGATACGATAAGCTTCGCCCATTCCTACAATTTGGTGAACAGGTAATGTGCCTGAACGCATACCACGTTCGTGGCCACCACCGTGAATAATTGCCTCTAAACGCACACGCGGTTTACGGCGTACATATAATGCCCCGATTCCTTTTGGTCCATAAAGTTTATGGCTAGACATTGAGAGTAAATCCACATTTAATTCTGCAAGGTTAATTGGTAATTTACCCACACTTTGGGTTGCGTCGGTATGGAAAATAATTTTTCTTTCACGGCAAAGATCACCAATCGCTTTAATATCTTGGATCACACCAATTTCGTTATTCACGTGCATAATTGAGACTAAAATGGTGTCATCACGCATTGCATTTTTTAATTCTTCTAAGTCAATTAAACCATCTGATTTTGGTGATAAATAAGTTACTTCAAAACCTTCACGCTCTAATTGACGGCAAGTATCCAACACCGCTTTATGCTCTGTTTTGCAGGTAATAATATGCTTGCCTTTTGTTTGATAAAAATGTGCCGCCCCTTTAATTGCAAGGTTATCAGCTTCCGTTGCGCCCGAAGTAAACACGATTTCACGGCTATCCGCGCCAATTAAATCCGCAATGTGGTTACGTGCCACATCCACAGCCTCTTCCGCTTGCCAACCAAATTTATGCGAACGGGACGCAGGGTTGCCAAATGTGCCTTCGATGGTTAAAAATTCCATCATTTTTTTTGCCACACGCTCATCCACAGGACAAGTTGCTGCATAATCCAAATAAATAGGTAATTTCATTCTACACTCCTAAAAAAATCGTTATTTTTTACCGCTCTTTTAATCTTAACGTTAAGCGTTGTCATCAATGATGACTAAATTAGAAAAATCTTGATGCTGATTATGGGTTTTATGGCGATGATGATGTTTATCAACTAATTCCGCCAAAGTAATTTGGTTAAGAAAATCCTCAATTCGTTGGCTTAGCTCATCCCATAAGGCATGAGTCAGACATTCTTTTCCACCTTGGCAATTTGCGCCCCCTAAGCAACGCGTTACCGCAATATTTTCATTTACTGCGGCGATAATCATCGCAATAGAAATCTTATCGCTTGGCTGTCCTAATTTATACCCACCACCGGGGCCACGTACACTTTCCACTAAGCCGTGGCGGCGTAATTTTGCGAATAATTGCTCTAAATAAGAAAGGGAAATATGCTGTCTTTCTGAAATATCCGCCAAACTGACGGGGCCATTTTCAGTATTTAATGCAATATCTAAAATCGCAGTAACAGCATAACGACCTTTTGACGTTAATTTCATTATACACTTCCTTCTAAGTAATTAGGTGGCTATCTTACATAACCTTCTAAATTAGTCAACTATTATACTTTTGCGATTTTACCTTTTTTTCTACCGCACTTAACATTCCGCGTAGAATATTGAGTTCGTTTTTTTCTACTTCCGCACGCTGATATAAACGCCGTAATTTCTGCATAACCCCTTGATTTTGAATAAATCCAAGTTGTTTATAAAGACGTTCGGTGTGGTCAAAAAAGTATTCTAATTCCTGTGTGGTTGGATAGATGTTTTCTATTGATGAAAGTGATAAATCCACGTCTTTTTTACCATTTTCTAACCAAGCCATTCGCAATTCATAACAAACTAATTGCACTGCCATCGCTAAATTTAATGAGGAATAATCAGGGTTAGCGGGAATGGTTAAATGATAACGGCATTTCAGCAATTCTTCATTGGTTAGTCCAATACGTTCCCGTCCAAACACGATCGCCACCTTATGCTGTTTCGCAAAGGCGACGGCTTTTTCTCCACAAGCACGGGGTTCAAGTAAGGTGCTTTGCAAATGACGTAAGCGCGCACTTGTTCCAATCACTAGCTCACAATCAGCCACAGCTTGATCAAAGGTTTGCACGACAACGGCGTTTTTTACCACATCATCAGCCCCTGCGGCCAAGGCGATCGCTTGCTCATCAATACCTTGCTTGGGGGCAACGAGATAAAGCTGGCTTAATCCCATTGTTTTCATCGCCCGTGCTGCTGAGCCAATATTTCCACTGTGAGAGGTTTCAATTAACACAATGCGAATGTTATCTAGCATTTTCTATTCTGCTTTATCTGACTACAAATTGTGGGTATTCTAGCACAATACCCACAAAGTGCGGTCGGAAATATGAAAATTTTCTTGCTAACCGGGTTTTTCTCGCTTTTTATCAAAAATATCACTATAATCTCGCATTCAATTTTGTTCTTTAAAATCTGGTGGAAATATGAATCCAATGTTAAATATCGCTATTCGTGCGGCACGAAAAGCGGGCAATATTATTGCTAAAGGGTATGAACGCCGCGATGATATTCAAACGGTAGCTAAAAGTGCAAATGACTTTGTTACTAATATTGATAAAGCCTCTGAAGCGGCGATTATTGATGTAATTAGAAAAGCGTATCCTGATCACACGATTATCACAGAAGAAAGTGGTGCATTAGAAGGTCAAGATAGTGATGTGCAATGGGTGATTGATCCACTAGATGGGACGACAAATTTCATCAAAGGATTACCGCACTTTTCTGTGTCTATTGCTGTGCGTGTGAAAGGCAGAACAGAAGTGGGGGTGGTGTATGATCCTATCCGTAATGAGCTTTTCACTGCCGTACGTGGACAAGGTTCAAAAATCAATGAACTCCGTCTGCGTGCAGAAAATATCAAACGTGAATTACAAGGCACAATTTTAGCCACTGGTTTTCCATTCAAAAAACTCTCTGCAATGCCGATCCAATTTGCAATAATGAGCAATCTTGTTAATGAAGGTAAAGTAGCCGATTTCCGCCGTACAGGCTCAGCTGCATTAGATATGTGCTATGTTGCGGCTAATCGAGTGGATGCTTACTTTGAAATGGGCGTCAAAGCGTGGGATATTGCTGCAGGTGATCTTATCGCCCGTGAAGCAGGTTGTTTAGTGACTGATTTTGAAGGCGGACACAGCTATTTGACCTCAGGTAACGTGGTTGCTGCACCGGCTCGTTTGGTGAAAGAAATTTTAACCCACATTCAGCCTTGTTTCGCGGTTTCTCGCTAAGCAACGCATTTTTAATCTCATTTAATCTTTTTAAATTATGCTCGTTTCAGTTGGAATAGGCTAAGTGAGCTTAACGCCAGAGAGCAAGACAAGCCGATGTGGCTTTATTTCAAACTTGATCGAGTATAACTAAACTGGGCAAATAGGTGAGTGAATAACTTGCCTATTTTTCTATCAAAAAAGTAAAAAAATCCCCTCATTAAAGAGGGGATAAGATGAAATTTATTATTGAATAATGAATTAGATAGGCTCTGTTTTAACAATGTGTTGATAACCATGTTTGAAATTAGGCACAACGAAAAAATATACCGTTGCACCTAATCTAGTTTTACAACTTTAACAACTGATTTAATTTATCTGTCTCCGTGTTTAATAAATCACCCATAAATTTTTCCATATATTGCCAATCGGGGGAGTTTTCATCTGTTACAGGTAGTGGAACTTGTATATCCAAACTTTTAGCACTTCTTAATTTGTCAGAGAAATCATAATTTTTTTGTATAGTTTTCTGTATAACGCTCGTTAAGAAAAGCATTACATTTTGGGAATAATTTTTTTCCGTATTCCAATACACGCCAGTATCATCTCCTGCACTAAATTCATATTCTCGGTAAAATGTATTCCCAAAAATATCAATCGTAATAGCATTTTTAGGGAACATTACAATAGGATTGGAGATACGATTGGCAACACCTGCATTAGTTCTGCCAGCCATAACAAAAGGAATATGACCTTCAACTTGGTCGTGCTTTTTTAACCGCTTACCTTGTTGTATGCAATTAAATAATTTACCTAGTGTAAATGTTCCCCATTTCGCTACATTTAACTTTCTGTCTGTTTCCCTTGTTACATATTTTGCAACAGTAGAGATACTCTCTCTCTCTCTAGAATATAAGGCTTTGATGTAGTTTTCCATATATTCCCAGTCTGGTTTACCGCACGATGTAACAGGCAGTTTTATAGCTTCCTTTTTGAGTAAATCAGGGAACAATCCATTATTATATGAATACTTATGCGTTATTGTATTTAGGCAAGTAACGAGAAATAAGCAAGTTTCTTTTGATAGAGAGCTTGTATCTATATAGTAAATATCTCTACCTGATACAAATTCTTTTTCTTGATAAAAGAAAGATGCGTTCTCAGCTCCAAATGAAACAACACCAGAAATAGCAGGTTTCATTATCTCTGTTCTAATTACATTACATTTTATTCCATTATTAAATTTAGTTCGAACTACATAAGGGATGCTATTAGTATCATCTCTTGCATTACTTTCTTGAACTCCTTTGGAATGAATAACGTTAGGCTTTTTAATCTCAAATAACTCACCAACAATAAATTCCTTCCAACTTGAAATATCTAACTTATTCATCATTTTTTCCTTGTAAATTTAAAATCAATTTGTTGTTTTCAATCTCGGATTGATATAGCACTTTATTAAGTAGATTGTCATTAAAAACTTTCACATCTACACCATCTTCAAACAGAATATAGTCCAAGATAACTTTTTTGAAATCTTCTTCAAAAATTTCAAATGCTTGTTGTGGCTTTTGATACGACAAACATTCTTTTGAATCTAACCATTGATGTGTTTGGTATTTTTCGTCTGTTTTCATTAAAACAACATCTAACCAGTAGCGCTCAATCTCTGTCCAGCGATTTTTAATATCGTGTCGCCCTTGGTTTTTCACTCGTTCTAAGCCATCATCTTCCATATAACAGGCAAAAATTTTCCGGTCATTCTGTGCTTTACCCGTTTCAAAAACAAAAATGCTGGTGGTCACACCCGCATCAAATAGATTTTCAGGGAGTTTGATTATACTTTCTAGCGTATGCTTTTTAAGTAAGCCACTCATTTTATCTTTTTCTAGCTTTTTATCAGGCAAAATAAAAGCACATTTTGTTCCGTTCGGCACATTATTCAGTACATTTTTCACAATCTGTTTACAGCCGTATTTTCGCTCATAAGGGGGGTTCATTAACACTTTGCTGATATTTTTAGATTTAATCCATTCACAGGCTTGATTTTCTCGCATATCTAATTGTTCGAGATTGGTTTTACCATCTTTATGAATCAACATATTGGCACAGGCAAGAGCGAAAATTTCACGGTCGAACTCAATACCAAATAACTGATTTTGTTTAATGCTTTCAGCTTCAGTGGTATTCACACCGCCAACTTCTTTAATCATATTTGCCATTGCTTTGACCAAAAAACCACCACTACCACAGGTCGCATCCAACACACGGTCATTATGATTAACGCCAATTAAGTCATACATAAAGGAGGTAATGTGTTCAGGGGTAAATACCTGTCCACTTTCCGATTTTTTCTTATAGCGATTAAACTCGTTAAAGAAAATCCCCATCACATCTTCACCGTTCCAATTGTCCGAATTAACCGAGTGAGAAATATCAATCACGCAATCAATAAAGGTGTTAATATCATCTTGATTTTCTACGATATTCATGCGAATTTCGCTGTACACCTCGAGCAAAATACTGATTTTTAAATTTTGTTGTTTATGTTCTTCTAGCGATTTGGCAAGCGTGTTATAGATTTTATTTTGGAATGGTGCGTAACCGTTATTTTTAATCGCTTCTAAATTTCCACCAAATCGCTCTACCACTAATGCAGAAGCGGTAAAAATCATACGATGGTATAAATTTTTAATACCAAATTTAAAGTGTAATAGGTCATTAATTTTCTTTGTGAGTGAATAGATTTTATTTTTGTCTATACTGTTATCTTTGAATAAATCTAGGTAGTATTGCTTAGCTTGCAATGTTTTAGCACAAGGGATTAGCTCTTTGTTTTTGTACACCATCACATCGTTGCCATTGTAAAGAATCCCAACCGTTTTCTTATATTTTTGGCTAATAATATCGATGTTTTTTAATAATTCATCAACAAAGACTTGCTTGCTAATGTCCTTATCTTCAGATTTTGTTTCGAGAATAATTGCTACATCATTGATATTTTTAGGTAAATACCAACCGTCAGGCTTGTCATTTATGCCTTTAAACCCTAATTGGTTAAATGTGGTAATTTGACCTACGCCTTGTTTAATATCTTTTTCTCCTTTATTAAATTCCAAGATGAGTTTAGCTTCATCTCTTACTTCATCTTCTGTTTTATAATCAGACATCTCAAATCTCCAAATCAAGTATTGAAAGTTTAAAAACAAGATTGAACTAGGCTTGCAGGGACATAATTAGACCTTAATTTTCAAAGTCAAGTTAATTTACACGGGAATAGCAGGACGTTTAGGCACGTCTGCCGACCTTACGAGACACATGGTTTTGCGAATGAAGTCTAGCAAAACCGCTTCTTTATTTGCCAACGTATCTTTGGCAAAATTCACAAAGTTGTGATAAGTCAAATAATTGTTTAAGTATTTGGTTGCCACACCTTTGAACCGATGAACAATCATGTTTTTCAATAGGCTGTGATAGCTGTTAATCGTTTGAATATTGAATGTACCGACTGTGCGTTTACCGCGTGGAATACGGATATGGCTTAAATTCATATCCAGTGATAATTTTTGATACGGTCTTAATGAATCGGTAACGAATACAGAATCTTTGGCAACTCTACCATTGAGAACTTTTTGCAAATCTTTTAGAGATGGTTTACCTAAATTACTGATTCTAGCAACAGATTTACCATCTAAATTGATACCGCAAGGAACACAAACTTGTTCTTTGGAAATACCGCGCTTAGTCGCCCTTGTTCCTCGTTTGTGAGACAGGCGCGGCAATTTAAAAGATTTGTGGTTTCCTTTGTAAGAGATGGTTGAATAAGTTTCGTCAGCTTGCACAATGCCGTCTAACTCAACTTCATTCATCATCTTTTGAAGTGCGTCTAAAATTTTGTGTCGCCAAGTAAAAGCAGTCGCAAGATTGATTTCACAAATTTCAGCACATTTACGAAGTGGATATTTTTCAATCATACAATGAATGTATTTTTCCCAAACTTCAATGTCTTTTTGTGTGTTGTAGAGAATAGTGCCTGTTTGCTCAACAAAAGATTTTTTGCAATCACGACACAAATAGCGTTGGTTGTCGCATTTCGTACCATTTTTAACGAAATGCGTAGATTGACAATGTGGACAATTCGTAATTTTTCTTGGTTCAATTACTTTTTTAACCTGTTCTTTTTGGCTAACAGAAGTCAAAAAAGCCTGTTTATCCGTGTCGGATAAATTCTCAAAAAGTTGTTTTAAAATGTCTAACTCTTTTGTTACACCTGACATGATAAAATCCCTTGTAGTTAATTGAACCAAAAGGGACTTTATCAAATTTCAGTGGAAGCATCAACACAAAATTAAAACACAGCTATTAGATATTAACTTTTTTCTCAAAACGTTCTGCGGCGTAGTCCCAGTTCACGACATTCCAGAATTCTTTAATATAATCTGGACGGCGGTTTTGGAATTTTAAGTAATAGGCGTGTTCCCAAACATCTAAACCAAAAATTGGATAGCCTTCGCAACCCGCAATTTCTTTCCCCATTAATGGGCTGTCTTGGTTTGCAGTTGAAACCACTTCTAATTTACCGTTGTTTAACACTAACCACGCCCAGCCTGAACCAAAGCGTGTTGCGGCTGCTTTTTCAAACTCAGCTTGGAACGCTTCTACCGAGCCAAAATCACGGATAATCGCATCTTTTAATGCGCCTTGTAATGTTGTGCCTTTTTTCAAGCTTTTCCAGAATAAGCTATGATTCACGTGGCCACCCGCATTGTTACGTAACCCCGTACGTTTATCTGCAGGCACTTCTGCTAATTTAGTGATTAACTCACCCGGGCAAAGATCAGCAAATTGCGGTAAGGTTTCCAAAATCGCATTGGCATTATTCACATAAGCTTGATGATGTTTGCTGTAGTGAATTTCCATTGTTTGTGCGTCAAAATGTGGTTCTAAAGCATCGTAGGCATAGCCTAATTCTGGTAGTGTGTAAGCCATAAAATTTTCCTTCTTCAAATAATCATTAGGTACTAAATTCAGGGGTATTCTAGCAAGAAACTTGATTAAGATCATTAAAAGTTTAAATTTCTAGCGAAAAATAAATAGGGCAGTGTTTCTGCCCTAAATGACTTTTCCTGATCAAATTTCTTGCTGTGCTTTTACTGCCGCAACTGCCACCATATTGATAATACGGCGAACAGAAGATGCCGAAGTTAAAATATGGACTGTTTTATTGATCCCCATTAAGATCGGGCCAATGGTAATTGGCGTTGCAGTGCCTTGTAGCAAGTTCAGACTGATTCGTGCAGCTTCCATTGTTGGCATAATTAGCAAGTTTGCCGCCCCTTTTAACGGGCTATCTGGCATAATTTCATTACGTAAACTTTCAGAAAGTGCAACATCACAATGCATTTCCCCATCAATCACTAATTCAGGCGCTTTGTTACGCACTAATTGCAAGACATTACGCATTTTTAGCGCATTTTCATCATTTGCGCTACCATAATTGGAATGAGAAACTAACGCAACTTGCGGTTCAATACCAAAACGGCGAACTTCTGCTGCAGACATTAAGGTAATTTCGGCTAATTCTTCTGCGGTTGGATTTGGATTAACGAACGTATCAGCGATAAACAGATTGCCTGTTGGCAATACCAAGCCATTTACGGTGGCAGGAATTGCGCCAGCTTTCACACCGGTAACATCTTTGATAGCGGCTAAGTGAGAAGCATAAGGCCCGACTAACCCACACAGCATTGCATCAGCTTTGCCGATTTCTAATAGTACAGATCCAAGTGCGGTCGGATTATGTAACATTTTTCGTTTCGCACCAGCGGGGGTCATTCCTTGGCGTTTCAGTTTGTCGTGATAATGTTGCCAACATTCTTCATAATAAGGGTTATTTTCAATGTCGATGACCTCAAAATCACGCCCAATTTCAAGGTGCAAACCGAGTTGCTTGATTTTTTCTTCAATAATGTGTGTACGCCCTAATAGCACAGGTTGTGCAATGCCTAATGTAGCAATTTCTTGCACTGCGTGTAGTACGCGAGTTTCTTCACCATCTGTCAGCAAGACCCGTTTTTTATCTTGTTTTGCTTGGGCAAATACAGGTTTCATAAATAAATTTGTTTTATACACAAACTGCGTGAGCTTTTCTAAATAAGCATCAAAATCCTCAATAGGACGGGTTGCCACCCCACTTTCCATTGCCGCTTTTGCGACCGCTGGGGCGATTTTTACGATAAGACGTGGATCGAACGGTTTTGGGATCAGATAATCTGGACCAAAAGACACTTCTGTCCCCCCATATGCGGAGGTAACCACTTCGCTTTGTTCGGCAAGCGCAAGATCCGCAATGGCATAAACCGCAGCCAATTTCATTTCTTCATTAATGGTGGTTGCACTTACATCTAATGCCCCACGGAAAATGAATGGGAAGCAAAGTACGTTATTTACTTGGTTTGGATAGTCAGAACGTCCCGTACAGACGATCGCATCTGGGCGAACTTGTTTCGCTAGAGGGGGTAAAATTTCAGGTTCAGGATTTGCCAAGGCAAGAATAAGCGGATTTGGTGCCATCATTTTTACCATTTCTTGGGTTAAGGCACCTGCGGCGGAACAACCAAGGAAAATATCGCAATTTGGCATTGCGTCTGCCAATGTTCGCGTGCCGTTGTCATCAATGGCATAACGTTTTTTGGTTTCATCCATTCGCTCATCACGCCCTTTGAAAATCACCCCTTTGGAATCACACACAGTGATATTTTCAGGTTTCATTCCAAGGGAAACAAGTAAGTTCAAGCAGGCAATAGATGCAGCCCCCGCGCCTGAAGCCACTAATTTTACCTCTTCAATTTTTTTATTCACAATGCGTAAACCGTTAATGACTGCAGCAGCTGAAATAATCGCTGTACCGTGCTGATCATCGTGGAAGACGGGAATATTCATTCGTTCACGCAATTTTTGTTCAATATAAAAACATTCTGGGGCTTTGATGTCTTCAAGATTAATGCCACCAAAAGTCGGTTCAAGTGCGGCAATAATTTCGACTAATTTATCGGGATCTTTTTCATCAATTTCAATATCAAACACATCTACGCCGGCAAACTTTTTAAATAGCACGCCTTTCCCTTCCATTACCGGTTTACCCGCTAACGCGCCAATGTTACCTAAGCCAAGTACCGCAGAACCATTAGAAATAACTGCCACAAGGTTACCGCGTGAGGTATATTTATAAGCCGCAGCGGGATCTTTTTCAATTTCTAAACAAGGTTCAGCCACACCGGGGGAATAAGCTAAGGCAAGATCTCGTTGGGTTGCAAGAGATTTCGTTGGCGTAACTTCAATTTTTCCCGGTTTTGGGAATTCGTGGAAATCAAGTGCTGCTTGACGTAGTTGTGCGTCCATAAAACCGTCCTTATAATAAGTTGAAAGTTTGTGAGAAAAATTTAACGCTATTATAGGCGAAAAAATCAGAAAATCTGTGATTTACAACACATTATTTACAATTCATTCACAAAATCAACCGCACTTTTGTTTTCGGTTCAACTAGGGTTTTATGCCGAGATGTTGTACAATATGCCGTTTTTATTAATGAGAAAATCACGCAATGAGATTAGATAAATTTTTAGCCGAGCAAACCGGGCTAACACGCTCTCAAGCCAATAAAGCCCTGCGTCAAAGTGCGGTGCAAATTAACGGAAAAATTGAGAAAAGTGGCGCAACCAAAGTCAGTGCGGAAGATGAAATTTATTTTGAGGGCGAACGCCTTACTTGGTTTGAGGCGGGGCATTACATTATGTTGAATAAACCGCAAGGCTATGTCTGTTCTAATGATGACGGTGATTATCCGACCATTTACCAATTCTTTGATTATCCCCTTGCGACTAAATTGCATAGTGCAGGACGGCTAGATGTGGATACTACGGGGCTAGTGTTGCTCACCGATGATGGGCAGTGGTCGCATCGTATTACTTCGCCTAAACATCATTGCGAGAAAACTTACCTTGTTACCCTTGCCGATCCTGTTGAAAATCATTACCAGCAGGCTTGTGCAGAAGGCATTTTATTACGTGGTGAGAAATCCACAACTAAACCCGCAAAACTTGAAATTATTGATGATTACAATGTCAATTTAACCTTAAGCGAGGGGCGTTATCATCAAGTGAAGCGAATGTTTGCCGCCTTAGGTAATAAAGTGGTTGCGTTGCACCGCTGGAAAATTGGTGATGTGGTGCTAGATGAACAATTAGAAGAGGGAGAATACCGCCCTTTAACTGATGAAGAATTAGCGACCTTAAAATAAGGATAAAATTGTGAGTGAAAAAACGATACATAAACCCAGCTTTATTTTTATTTTGACTCTTGGGCTGCTTTCAATGCTGCCACCACTTGGGGTGGATATGTATTTGCCTGCTTTTTTGCGTATGTCGCAAGATTTGCACGTCAGCCCTGAAAAAATTCAACACACCCTCACCTTCTTTGCTTATGGTATGGCATCAGGGCAGCTTTTCTGGGGGCCTGTGGGGGATAGCTATGGGCGTAAACCCGTTATTTTACTTGGTGTGATCGTGAGTGCCATTGCGGCTCTTATTCTTACGACCATTAATCAAATTGGTAGCTTCACGCTGTTGCGCTTTATGCAAGGCTTTTTTGGCGCTGCACCGGTGGTTTTAGTCGGGGCATTATTACGCGATTTATTTAGTAAAGATCAACTTTCTCGTACAATGTCAACGATTACGCTGGTATTTATGCTCGCCCCTTTAGTCGCCCCCATTATTGGTGGTTATCTTGTTACTTATTTTCATTGGCATTCCATTTTTTATGTTATTGCGGCGATGGGATTATTTAGTACATTGTTAGTCTTCTTTATTATTCCTGAAACCCATAAGAAAGAAAATCGTATTCCATTACGCCTAAACATTGTGGTGCGTAATTTTGTTAATTTATGGCGAAAAAAAGAAGTGCTAGGTTATATGTTTATGAGTGCCTTTGGCTTTGGCGGGTTATTTGCGTTCTTAACCGCAGGCTCGATTGTGTATATCGGTATTTATGGCATTCCAGAACAAAACTTTGGTTATTTCTTTATGTTGAACATTAGCGTGATGACCTTCGGTTCGTTCTTAAATGGACGTTTGGTTACCAAAGTTGGCACAGAAAAAATGTTACAAACAGGCTTAATCATTCAATTTATTGCGGCAATCTGGTTATTATTAGTGGTGTTTTTCGATCTTGGTTTTTGGTCAATGGCAATCGGAGTGGCACTATTTGTTGGACAGAACTCTTTAATTAGTTCCAATGCAATGGCGTCTATTTTAGAAAAATTCCCTGCAATGGCAGGAACGGCGAACTCAATGGTGGGGAGCGTCCGTTTTGGCACGGGGGCTTGTGTGGGTTCACTTGTTGCATTGATGAAAATTGACAGCGCCGCCCCAATGCTTTTAACAATGGTGGGTTGTTCATTTTTAGCCGTAAGCTGTTATTATTTTCTCACTTATAAACGCCTATAGTACCGTCTTTTCTGTTAGCCCTGACAAAATCGAACAATCAGGGCTATCATTTCCTTGGCAAGAACAATGCCAACGTTGTAATAAATCCAACATTTCTTGCAAGCTCGCAATTTTCTCTTTTAGCTCGGTAATATGTTGCTCGGTAATCGCTTTCACTTCGCGACTTGTGCGATTAGGATCGCGATTGAGCCTTAATAATTCGCGAATTTGTTGCAATGAAAAGCCGACTTTACGGGCATTACTGATAAAGCGAAGTTGGTTTAAATCTTGCTCAGAATAAAAGCGATAACCTGATAAGGTACGTTGTGCCTCTGGCAATAACCCTGCTTTTTCATAATCCCGAATTTGCTTGGCGGACAATCCAGTTTTCTCGGCGGCTTGGCTGATGTTCATTTTTTATCCCATTTTATTTATAAGTTTCTGTAAAGAACTTTTCTACGTTTTATTTGACTAATCCCCTGATGATTTATCAATGATTTTCAAAACAAGGATATTATTTTTATGCTATTTTCACGGTTTAAATTAAAAAGTTCAACGCTTATTGCTCTCGTTGCGCTTTATTTTACTTGTGTACTTAATGTTGCATTTTATAAAAAAGTGTGGGCATTGCACCCATTTGTAGGACAGCCTGAAGACTATTTTCTTCTCACTGTGCCTTTTTTTGTTTTTTTCACCCTCAATGCGGTATTTCAACTCATTGCCTTACCTATTTTACACAAAGTGATTATTCCACTTTTATTAATTATTAGTGCTGCCATTGGCTATCAAGCGTTATTTTATGACGTGCATTTTTCTACCGATATGCTTGAAAACGTCCTACAAACTACGCCTGCAGAAAGTGTTCGTATGCTCACTTGGCAATATCTCACTTGGATTGTCGTTTTTGGTGTGTTACCTGCCATATTATATATAATGACAAAAATTGACTACCGCACTTGGTGGAAAGAATTTGCGGTAAGATTAGGATTAATTGCTTTTTCAGGGATAGTGATTTTGGCGATCGCAAAAGGCTTTTATCAAGATTACGCGTCCTTTGTGCGTAATAATAAACCAGTAGTAAGTTTACTTGTGCCTTCAAATTTTATTAGTGCGGGCGTCAATGAAATTAAGCGTGTGCGTGAAGCTAATCGTCCTTATGTTCAAATTGGGTTAGATGCAAAACAAGATAAACCTGACGAATTTCAGCATCTTACTGTCATTGTTGTGGGGGAAACAACGCGGGCGCAAAATTGGGGATTAAATGGTTACGCACGGCAAACCACACCAAAACTCGCCGCCCGCGGACAGGAGATTATCAATTTCAATTCTGTGTCTAGTTGTGGTACATCAACGGCGGTTTCCGTGCCTTGTATGTTCTCTTATTTAACCAAAGCCGACTACGATGGTGCAAAAGCACAAAAAATGGATAATTTGCTTGATGTATTACAACGTGCTGGTGTGAATATTTTCTGGTTAGAAAATAATAGTGATTGTAAAGGAGTCTGTTTACGCGTACCTAATGAAACCATTCAAGCTAATCAGCCGACATTAAAAAATTACTGTACGGAGGGCGAATGCTTAGATACCGTTATGTTTTCTGATATAGATAAGATTCTTGAGCAAGCAGGTAAAGACGGTAAAGACACCGTATTAATTTTACATACTATTGGTAATCACGGTCCTACCTATTATGAACGTTATACCCCAGAATATCGACGTTTTACCCCAACCTGTGATACAAACCAAATTCAAAATTGTAGCAATCAAGAATTAGTGAATACTTATGATAATAGTATTTTATTTATTGATCATTTTCTTGATACGTTAATAGACAAGGTATCCAAACGTGATGATTTAGAAAGTGCGGTATATTATGTGTCCGATCACGGCGAATCACTTGGCGAAGACGGTATTTATCTACACGGCACACCTTATGCCATTGCGCCAATCTACCAAACGCGCGTCCCAATGATTTTCTGGTTTTCAGATAAATGGAAGAAAAATGAAGGCGTCGATTTAGACTGTCTACGTAACAATGCAAAGACGAAATCCTATTCTCACGATAATCTATTTAGCACCGTAATTGGAATGATGGATATGGATTTGAAAACAAACGTGTATCAAAAGGAATTAGACATTTTATCAAGTTGTAAAAAAGCACACGAATAAAAACATTCAAAAATAAAGTGCGGTGGAAAAATTGAGAAAATTTACACCGCACTTTAATTTGTGCTAATCAGCAATTATTTTTGGCTCAAATAATCCAACACGACTTGATGATGTTCCCCTGTTTTAAACTTCTCAAAGACCTTTTCGATTTTGCCTTGTTCATCAATTAAGAAGCTAATGCGATGAATGCCATCATAGGTTCTGCCCATAAATTTTTTCTCCCCCCATACGCCAAATTGCTCAGCTACTTTGTGATCTTCATCAGAGAGTAGAGTGAAATTCAAGGCTTTTTTCTCCACGAAATTGGCAAGCTTTTTCGGGCTATCAGGGCTGATGCCAAGAATGACGACATTTTGTTTTTCAAGCTCTGTTTTACTATCTCGTAAGCCACAAGCTTGGGTCGTACAACCGGGGGTAAGGGCTTTCGGATAAAAATAAACCAGCACTTTTTTGCCTTTAAAATCGCTAAGTGAAACAGGTTGTTCATTTTGATCAAGTAAAGAAAAGTGTGGTGCAAAATCGCCCGCTTTTAATGTTTGCATCGTAAATATCCTTAAAAATGTGATGTGATTGAGAAAAAATGCAAAAAATCACTTGCAAAGTTGGGCTATTTTAGCGATCTTAAACAAACTTTTTCAAGCAAACTCAATAGAGATAACAAAAATAATTCGGAGGTCTTTATGTCAGCAACGAATCCTTTATTTTACGGGAGTATTACCGCTTTAATTACCCCAATGGACTTACACGGTGAAGTGGATTTTGAGGCATTAGAAAAATTGGTTGAATACCATATTGCAGCGGGAACACACGGGATTGTGTCAGTGGGAACAACTGGGGAATCAGCGACATTAAGCATAGAGGAAAACGTTAAAACTATTTTAAAGACCGTTGAATTTGCCAAGGGACGTATTCCAGTAATTGCAGGGACTGGGGCAAATGCCACGAGTGAAGCAATCACAATGACAAAATTATTAAACGGCAGCGGCGTTGCAGGGTGTTTGTCTGTTGTGCCTTATTACAACAAACCAACGCAAGAAGGAATGTATCAACATTTTAAAGCCATTGCAGAATGCACCGATTTACCGCAAATTTTATATAACGTACCGGGACGCACAGGCAGTGATTTGCAACCTGAAACCGTGGGACGTTTAGCACAAATTGACAATATTGTGGCGATTAAAGAAGCAACGGGTGATGTGAGCCGTGTGGCGAAAATTAAACAACTTGCCGGTGAGGATTTCATTGTGTTAAGTGGTGATGATGCCACGGGCTTGGAAAGTATGAAAGCGGGTGGTGAAGGGGTGATCTCGGTAACCAACAACGTTGCAGCTGCAGAGATGGCGAAAATGTGTGAGCTTGCTTTGGCAGGAAAATTTGATGAGGCGGAAGTGATCAATCAACGTTTAATGGCGTTACATAAAGATCTTTTCATTGAATCGAATCCTATTCCCGTGAAATGGGCAGCGTATAAATTAGGCTTAATTCCTGAGTTAGTGCTACGTTTACCACTGACGACATTAAGTGAAACGGCACAACCAAAAGTGCTTGAAGCCTTGAAAATCGCAGGCTTAGTTTAATTCTTTTATTGCATAAAAGAGGGGCGTTGAGCAGTCAATGCCCCTTAAACTTTTCGGCATTCTGGTTGTCAAAACAGGCAATGAAATTTGTTTAATCTTGAGGATACATTGATGAAAAAGTGGTTGTTAAGCACACCAATTCTAATGACACTCGTGGCTTGTTCTGCAAGCAATGAAAGTAAACAGCAAGCGAATGATAACTTTGAAAAATATGCGCAGCAACAAGTGAGTTTTGCGCCGTTAGCAAGCGGTGGCGTAAATTTACCAGCACAGGATAACACTTATGCGTTGCCACAGCTTAATCAACAAGCACATCAAAAAGTAGATATTCGTCCACCAAGCACGCCGATTGCAATGATTAATAATTCTATTGCGCAGTTTGATGGTGAACGTGCTTTGATTGCGTATCCCTCCTCAAAAGAGGCGGTTTATAGCTTAAACCAAGTAGCACGTTTATTAAAAGAACAAGGCATTCATTACCAATATCAAGACAATCGTATTGAAACTAATTGGGCGGCAACGGGGCGTGCTGATGACATTGGTGATACACAAATTCGTTATTTGATCGAACAAGTGCAATATCAAGGCACAAGTGCTTTAGTTGTGTCTATTTTGCAAATGAAGCGGGATAATATTATTTTCACCCCAACAATGGCACAAAAGCAACGTTACACCTCTGATCGTTTAAACCAATTGATTGGCGAGTTAAACCGCGCTTATCGCAAGCAGCAAAATGAATTAAATAGCACGGCGATCACGCCAATTCAAACGCAATTAACCACCGATATAAATGGGCGTACCGCATTAGCATTAAATGCCCCTTTTAAGCAAGCGTGGCAACGTTTGCGTGGCGCGTTAAATCAAGTAGGATTTGAAACTTCGTCAGAAAATCCGGGGCGAGGCTATCGTGAATTAAAATATCGTCCGTTAGAAAAAACAGAATGGGCGAGATTTGGTGTGGCTGCACCTGAATTAGAAAAAGGCGAGTATGCTATGCAACTTGCTGATTTAGGCAGACAAAGTGCGGTGGTGATTACAGATGAAGACGGCAATGCCCTTTCAGGTAATCAAGCACAGTCTATTTACCAAGCTTTACAAGCTATTTTCGCGAAATAAAGTCTCATCAAAAATATATTTGATGAGCAGGGCGAGCCAGTATGTTCGCCCTTCGTTTTAATCTCTTAATCCGTAAAAATAAAGTGCGGTCTTTTTTTATCAAATTTTTAAGGGCAAACTGATGCTGAGTTATCGTCATAGCTTCCACGCAGGCAACTTTGCCGATGTGCTAAAACATATCGTGCAAATACTGATTATTGAAAGTCTGCAACAAAAAGACAAAGGCTTTTATTATTTAGACACTCACGCTGGTGTCGGGCATTATCGTTTATTCGGTAATGAAGCTGAAAAAACAGGGGAATATAAAGAGGGGATCGGACGTTTGTGGGAGCAAGCAGAAATGCCAGAAGAAGTGGCACGTTATGTTGCCCTTATCAAAAAGCTGAATTATGGCGGCAAATCGCTACGTTATTACGCGGGATCACCGCTTATCGCCGCACATTTATTGCGTCCACAAGATCGTGCGTTATTAACCGAGCTTCACCCCGCGGATTTCCCATTATTACGCAATAATTTCAAACAATTCGACAATGTGACCACTAAGCGTGATAACGGTTTTCAGCAAATTAAAGCCACACTGCCACCAAAAGAAAGACGTGGGTTTATTTTGATTGATCCCCCTTATGAATTAAAAGAGGATTATGATTTGGTGGTCAATGCCATTGAAGAAGGGGTAAAACGTTTTGCCACAGGCATCTATGCGATTTGGTATCCCGTGGTGTTACGCCAGCAAACAAAACGTATGATCAAAGGCTTGGAAAACACCGGCATTCGTAAAATTCTGCAAATTGAAATGGCCGTGCGCCCTGATTCAGACCAACGTGGAATGACCGCAAGCGGAATGATTGTGATAAATCCCCCTTGGCAATTAGAAGCCCAAATGAAAAAAATCCTGCCTTACCTTACTAAAACACTTGTTCCAGAAGGCACGGGAAGTTGGTCGGTGAAATGGATCACACCAGAGTAAGAATTTACCGATTGGATTAATTAGTCGCTTTGAGCCCGATTTTTCGGCAAAATACGCGCAGATTTATGATGGGCTTTTTTATCTTTCACAGCCCAATTTAGTAATTTAGGGAGTTAATAAAATGACAAAACATTATGATTATATCGCCATTGGTGGCGGAAGTGGCGGTATCGCCTCCATTAACCGTGCAGCAAGCTATGGAAAAAAATGTGCCATTATTGAAGCAAAAGAACTTGGCGGAACCTGCGTAAACGTGGGCTGTGTGCCAAAAAAAGTGATGTGGTATGGGGCGCAAGTGGCAGAAGCCATCAATCTATATGCCCCTGATTATGGCTTTGATGTTGCGGTAAATCATTTTGATTTCAGTAAGTTAGTGGAAAATCGTCAGGCTTATATTGGACGCATTCACACCTCTTACAATAATGTCTTAGCTAAAAATAATGTGGATGTGATCAAAGGCTTCGCCAAATTTGTTGATGCGCATACTGTCGAAGTGAATGGCGAAAAAATCAGTGCTGATCATATTTTAATCGCAACAGGAGCTTACCCTGCGCGTCCTGACATTAATGGCGCAGAATACGGGATTGATTCTGACGGGGTATTTGAATTAAACGCCCTACCAAAATCCGTCGCCGTGGTAGGCGCGGGCTATATCGCGGTAGAATTAGCGGGCGTGTTAAACAGCCTTGGCGTGGACACCCACTTATTCGTGCGTAAACAAAGCCCATTGCGTAGTTTTGACCCGCTAATCGTCGAAACCCTTGTGGAAGTGATGGCGCAAGATGGCATTCACTTACACACTCACGCTATTCCAAAAGAAGTGGTGAAAAATGCTGACGGTTCTTTCACCTTAAAATTAGAAGATGGACGTGAGCAAACGGTTGAAAAAGTGATTTGGGCGATTGGCCGCAAGCCAAATACGGCGAATATCAACCTTGTTGCGGCAGGCGTGGAAACCAATGACAAAGGTTTTATCAAAGTCGATAAATATCAAAATACCAATGTGAAAGGGATTTATGCCGTAGGCGATATTATCGAAGGTGGCATTGAACTTACGCCTGTTGCGGTTGCCGCAGGTCGCCGTTTGTCTGAGCGTTTGTTTAACAATAAACCAAACGAACATTTAGATTATAATCTCGTGCCAACCGTGGTATTCAGCCACCCACCAATCGGTACTGTGGGATTAACTGAACCACAAGCCATTGAGCAATATGGCGCAGAAAATGTGAAAGTGTATAAATCCTCATTTACACCAATGTACAGCGCGGTAACTCAGCATCGCCAGCCTTGCCGAATGAAATTAGTTTGCGTCGGCAAAGATGAAAAAATTGTCGGCTTACACGGCATTGGTTTTGGGGTAGATGAAATGATCCAAGGCTTTGCCGTTGCAATTAAAATGGGAGCAACCAAAGCGGATTTTGATAATACTGTTGCTATTCACCCAACGGGTTCAGAAGAATTTGTAACGATGCGTTAATCTTCAGTGCGGTATAAATTTTCATCATTTTTAGTTAATCCAACCTTTCGCGGTTGGATTTTTTATTTCTTCAAGCATAAATTGAATGTTTTTTATTCTTTTTCTTGTCAGAAAAGCGAAAAAATAAAATTTGTGTGAAAAAATGACCGCACTTTTAATTTGAATGGAGTACACTGAAAGAAATCTGATTAGCATAGTTGATGTGACGAACTTGAACTTTGCTAAATTGCCCCAATATGGAAGAGTAATTTCGAGTTTTATAGGAAAGAGAGAAAATATGAACGCCAGACGAACAAAACAAAAAACCATACCTGTTTTACCATTACGAGATGTGGTGGTTTTTCCTTATATGGTGATGCCATTGTTTGTGGGACGCGAAAAATCCATCGCAAGTCTTGAAGAGGCAATGGAAAACGGCAAACAATTATTATTAGTTTCACAAAAAGCAGCCGAGTTAGAACAGCCTACTGTGGATGATGTGTATGATGTAGGAACGGTGGCAAATATTATTCAATTATTGAATTTGCCAGACGGCACGGTAAAAGTGCTGGTGGAAGGTCAGCAACGGGCTAAGATTTCCCATTTAGAAGATAATGGGCGTTTTTTCGAGGCAAAAATTGCCTTAATGGATACCCAATTTGGCGATGAAACAGAATTGGAAGTGATACAGAATATCACGTTAGAAGAGTTTGAAAAATACATTGAACTCAACAAAAAAGTCCAGCCAGATGTGCTTTCAGCCTTAAAAAGTATTGCTGATCCAGAACGTTTAAGCGACACAATGGCAGCCCATATGCCTGTTCCTGTAGCGCGTAAGCAGGATGTATTGAGCATTGCAAATGTCACAGAGCGTTTTGAATATTTGCTCGGTTTAATGATTAACGAAGCGGGCATTTTAGAAGTCGAAAAGCGTATTCGTGGGCGCGTGAAAAAACAAATGGAAAAAAGCCAGCGTGATTACTATCTTAACGAACAGATCAAAGCCATTCAAAAAGAACTCGGCGAAACAGATAGCACGCTGGATGAAGTCGAACAACTGCGCCAAAAAGTAGAAGACGCCAAAATGCCGAAAGAGGCAAAAGAAAAAGTGGAAGCCGAGTTGCAGAAGCTGAAAATGATGTCGCCAATGTCAGCCGAAGCGACGGTGGTGCGTAGCTACATTGACTGGATGCTACAAGTGCCGTGGCATAAACGTAGCAAAGTAAAAAAAGATATTGTCAAAGCACAAGAAATCCTTGATGCGGATCACTACGGCTTAGAGCGTGTGAAAGATCGCATTTTGGAATATTTAGCGGTTCAAAGTCGTTTAAATCAACTTAAAGGCCCTATTCTTTGTTTAGTTGGACCACCGGGGGTAGGAAAAACCTCTCTAGGGCAATCTATTGCAAATGCGACTGGGCGGAAGTATGTTCGTATGGCACTCGGTGGCGTGCGCGACGAAGCCGAAATCCGTGGGCATCGTAAAACCTACATCGGTTCATTGCCGGGTAAATTGATCCAAAAAATGGCAAAAGTAGGGGTGAAAAATCCGCTCTTTTTACTTGATGAGATTGATAAAATGGCATCAGATATGCGCGGCGATCCGGCTTCCGCACTGCTAGAAGTGCTTGATCCGGAGCAGAACGCGAACTTTAACGATCATTATTTAGAAGTTGATTATGATCTGTCTGATGTTATGTTTGTGGCAACATCAAATTCAATGAATATTCCGGGACCATTGCTTGATCGTATGGAAGTGATTCGTTTATCGGGTTATACAGAAGACGAAAAACTCAATATTGCGACACGCCATTTGCTTAACAAACAAATTGAGCGTAACGGCTTGAAGAAAAGTGAATTAAAGATCGAAGAAAGTGCCATTTTAGATATTATCCGCTATTACACTCGTGAAGCGGGCGTGCGTGGACTTGAACGTGAGATTTCTAAAATCTGCCGTAAAGCGGTGAAAAATTTATTGCTGAATCCAAAATTAAAATCGATCACCGTAAACAGCGATAATCTTGATGAATATTTAGGTGTAAAACGCTTTGAGTTTGGTCGTGCCGATACACAAAACCGCGTGGGGGAAGTTACCGGCTTGGCGTGGACACAAGTGGGCGGTGATTTGCTTACCATTGAAGCCACTTCGGTTATTGGGAAAGGCAAATTAACTTATACGGGATCACTTGGTGATGTGATGAAAGAATCAATCCAAGCGGCGATGACTGTTGTGCGTTCTCGTGCCGAAAAATTAGGGATTGCCACTGATTTCCACGAAAAACGTGATATTCATATTCACGTTCCAGATGGTGCAACGCCAAAAGATGGACCAAGTGCTGGGATCGCAATGTGTACCGCATTAGTTTCTTGCTTAACGGGGAATCCCGTGAAGTCTGAAGTGGCAATGACGGGAGAAATCAGCTTGCGTGGTAAAGTGTTACCTATTGGTGGTTTGAAGGAAAAATTACTTGCTGCACATCGTGGCGGGATTAAAACTGTGATTATTCCAAAAGACAATGTGAAAGATTTGGAAGAAATTCCAGATAATGCGAAAAATAGCTTGGATATTCGAGCCGTGGAAACCATTGATGAAGTATTAAGCATTGCTTTAGAAAATCCACCTGAAGGGATTGATTTTGCTCACTTAATTGCAAAAGAAGAAAAAACAACGCCACGCCGTAAAAGTAAACGTGCAGAAAGTGCGGTGAATTAATTGCCTATTTTTTAATGATAAAGTCGGTAAAGTGCAATCTTTGCCGACTTTTTTATTTTTATACTGGTAATCAAAGCGCTTTCGATTATAATTCTTAAAATTTGTCTTAATCTTACCTTTAAGGATAACGTCAATGTTAATGGAAAAACTCAGTGATGCGTCAAACAGCATCTTGTGGAAGATCATTTTCGCCCTAATTGTGGTGTCATTTGTCTTAAGTGGTGTAGCAGGCTATATGTTTACACGCGTTGATACCTCGGCGGCGAAAGTGAATGGGGAAGAAATTTCACAACAAACTTTCTTAGAACAATATAATCAAGAATATCAACGCTTTAGTGAACAACTGGGGGCGCAATTTACCGCAGTCGCGGATTCCCCTGAATTTGTTAATGGCTTACGTAGATCGGTTTTAGATCGTTTAATCGATCAAGAATTATTGCGTCAATATGCAGCAGAATTAAAACTTGATGTGAGTGATAGCCAAATTCAACAAGCCATTGTGACCAGCCCAATTTTTCAAAAGGATGGCAAATTTGATAACGCACTTTATCAACAAATGTTATCAGCCAATGGATTAAGCGGTAATCAATATGCTCAGTATTTACGTCAAGGTTTAACCTTGCAGCAACTTAATGACGGAATTGTGCGTTCCGCATTTACCGTGCCTAGCCAAAATGCACGTTTAGCACAACTCTTTTTCCAACAACGGGATGTGCGTTTAGCGGAGTTTCCACTTGCCGCGACAATCGCACAACAACAAGTCAGCGAAGCTGAAATTAGTGCTTACTACAATGCCAATAAAGGGGCATTTGCCGTACCTGAATTAGTGAAAGTGCAATATTTGGATTTAACTCACCAAGCAGCGGAAAAAAATGTGAAGGTGACGGATGTAGAAATTGCACAATATTATCAAGATAACAAAGCACAATATATGACTCAGCGTTTAGCCCATATTCAGCTTCCAACAGAAAAAGAAGCACAGGCAGTTTATGCGGATTTACAAAAAGGCGAAAGCTTTGCTGCTTTAGCAAAACTTTATTCTAGCGATAAAATTTCTGGCGCAAATGGCGGTGATTTGGATTGGGTTGTCGCAGGTATGATGCCACCACAATTTGAAGCCGCAGCCCGTGAGTTGAAAGTGGGGGAATATAGCCAACCAGTCAAAGTGGATAATGCTTACCATATTATCAAAGTAGAAGAAGAAAAATTCCTGCCATTAGCGCAAGTGAAAAACGATATTGCGGCGAAACTTCGCAATGAATTAAGCACGAAAGCGTTTTACGCAATGGAAAAACAAGCCAATGAGAAAGCCTTTGAACAACCTGATTCCTTACAAGCAGCCGCGCAAGCTTCAGGCGTAAATGTACAAGAAACAGGTTATTTCTCACGCAATGATATTCCAGCCGCACTCAATTATGGCAATGTGGTCTCAGCGTTATTTGATTCTGAATTAACCCAAGGCGGAACAAACTCAGAAGCAATTAATGTGGGGGAACAACATTCTTTGATTGTTCGTGTGGTAGAACATAAACCAGAAGGAGTGAAAACGCTTGATGAGGCAAAAAATGACATTGCACAATACCTAAAACAGCAAAAAGCGGAAAAAATTGTGATAGCTCAAGCTGAAAAAGTGGCACAGGCACTTAATGCAAATAACAATGCGGCTCTGCCAAATGGCATTCAATTTGGTGAGAAAACGCAATGGGTTTATGCTGAAAATAAAAATCCACAGCTGCGTGATGTGATTTTTGCAATGAAAAAAGCAACGGATAAACCTGTTTATGCCGCTGCGAAAAACGGCGATAACAGCGTTATAGTGATTGAACTAACGAACATTAAAGACGGGGAATTAACCCCTGAACAGCTTAAACAGTTCGATGCACAGCTAAACCAAGCACAACAAACAGAATTACAGCAAGCACTATTGCAGGCGTTACGCACAAAAGCGAAAATTGAAATTAATCAAGAATTTTTAACTCAGCAAGAATAATGTTGAATAGAAAATTTACTGCGGCAATTTGTGATGACAAATTGCCGCTTTTGTGTTGGTTTCTAAAAATTTGCTAGTTTTTTACCGCACTTTATGGTATAAAGTGCGGCGTTATTTTGGCTAGACTAAGAAAGTCATTTTTATTTTAGGCAAAATAAGTTCAAACTTAATTTTTTAATAATAAATCACACACATATCACAGGGATAAATCGGGGTGCCAAACGGTCGATTTATTTGGTATGTGGAGGCTAAACCCCAAAACAAAAGGAAAATTATTATGGCACAAGTTTCAATGCGCGAAATGCTACAAGCTGGCGTTCACTTCGGTCACCAAACTCGTTACTGGAACCCAAAAATGAAACCATTCATTTTCGGACCACGCAACGGTGTTCATATCATCAACCTTGAAAAAACCGTTCCAATGTTTAATGCTGCACTAGCAGAATTAACTCGCATTGCGGGCAACAACGGTAAAATCTTATTTGTTGGTACAAAACGTGCAGCAAGTGAAGCAGTGAAAGCAGCAGCATTAGACTGTCAGCAATATTATGTAAACCACCGTTGGTTAGGTGGTATGTTGACTAACTGGAAAACAGTGCGTCAATCAATCAAACGCTTAAAAGATTTAGAAACCCAATCTCAAGATGGCACTTTCGATAAATTAACTAAGAAAGAAGCATTAATGCGTAGCCGTGAGATGGAAAAACTTGAATTAAGTCTTGGTGGTATCAAAGATATGGCGGGGCTTCCTGATGCATTATTTGTTATCGGTGCAGATCACGAACACATCGCAATCAAAGAAGCAAATAATTTAGGAATTCCTGTATTTGCTGTAGTCGATACAAACTCTACACCTGATGGTGTTGATTTTGTTATCCCAGGTAACGATGATGCAGCGCGTGCAATTCAACTATATCTTGCAGCAGCAGCGGCAGCAGTAAAAGAAGGTCGCCAACAAGAAGTGGTAACCGAAGAAAAATTTGCTGAAGCAGAAGCGGCTGAATAATTCAGGTGAATGCGGCGAAAGCCCTTATTAATCACAACGATTAATTGGTTAGCAGGGGGCTTATGTTCCCTGCTTTTTTACATAAGTGCGGTCAAAAATCGCACCAAATTTTGTGGATAGAGGATTTTAAAATGGCTGAAATTACAGCATCTTTAGTAAAAGAACTTCGTGATCGTACTGGCGCTGGTATGATGGAATGTAAAAAAGCGTTAGTAGAAGCAAATGGCGATATCGAATTAGCAATTGATAATATGCGTAAATCAGGTCAAGCAAAAGCGGCGAAAAAAGCAGGCCGTGTTGCAGCTGAAGGGGTTATTATCGCCCGTGTTGCTGGTGACTATGGTGTAATGATTGAAATGAACTGTGAAACTGACTTCGTAGCTAAAGATGCAGGTTTCTTAGGTTTAGCGAATGAAGTTGCAGATTACGCATTAAACAACAAAGGCGTTACAATCGAAGCGTTACAAGCTGAATTTGAAGAAAAACGTGCAGCATTAGTTGCAAAAATCGGTGAGAATATGACAATCCGCCGTGTTGGTTCAGTGCAAGCGCCTGTAGTAGGTTCATACTTACATGGTGCGAAAATTGGCGTATTAGTGGGTGCTGCAAACGCTGATGAAGAATTAGTAAAACACGTTGCAATGCACGTTGCAGCAAGTCGTCCAGAATATGTTAACCCAAGTGATGTACCTGCAGACGTAGTAGAACACGAGCGTCAAATCCAAGTGGATATCGCAATGCAATCAGGTAAACCACGTGAAATCGCTGAGAAAATGGTTGAAGGCCGTATGAAGAAATTCACAGGTGAAGTTTCTTTAACAGGCCAACCGTTCGTAATGGATCCATCTAAATCCGTTGGCGATCTATTAAAAGAAAAAGGCGCAGAAGTTGTTTCATTCTTACGCTTTGAAGTCGGTGAAGGTATCGAAAAAGTAGAAACTGACTTCGCCGCAGAAGTTGCAGCAATGACTAAATAATTATTGCTGAGAACAGAAAAAGCAGATCTTTGTTGGATCTGCTTTTTCATTATCATTCACTAGATCTTATGATAAAAATTCTACTTGATGTTTATACATCAATCATTTGATCTTTGAATAAAAAAATCGAATATCCCATTTTCAGCTTAAAATAATACCACCCCTCACTTTGCTTTATCCTCCCTATCTTCTTTATTTTACGCTCCTTGTTTGATGTTTTAGTGGCGATCTTAACAAGATAAGATTTTTATTTTATGTGATTTTTTATTCAAATTATTTGATTAAATATTTACTTTGGCTTATGCTAACCTACATCTCTGGCAGTGAATTTAAGGATCGCAAATGAACACTTATAATAGACAAATTTTTGATGAGGTGATGATACAGAATTATGTTCCCGCAGAGTTTATTCCAGTAAAGGGAAAGGGAAGCAGAGTTTGGGATCAACAAGGGCGAGAATATATTGATTTTACAAGTGGTATTGCGGTGAATGCGTTGGGGCATTGCCCTGATGAGATTGTGGCAGTATTAAAAGAGCAAGGTGAAACACTGTGGCATTCTAGCAACTGGTTCACCAGTGAGCCAACGTTGGCATTAGCAACAAAATTGGTACAGAAAACCTTTGCTGAACGCGTAATGTTTGTTAATTCTGGGGCGGAAGCTAATGAGGCTGCACTGAAATTGGCTCGCCGTTATGCGGTAGATCATTTTGGGGCGCAGAAAAGTAAAATTATTGCGTTTAAGCAAAGCTTTCATGGTCGCACATTATTCACGGTAAGCGTTGGTGGGCAAGCAAAATATTCTGACGGCTTTGGGCCGAAACCGGCTGATATCATTCACGTCCCCTTTAATGATCTTGCAGCAGTGAAAGCCATCATTGATGATCATACTTGCGCAGTAATAGTTGAGCCGATTCAAGGCGAAGGCGGGGTGAAACCTGCTGATCCTGCATTCTTACAAGGCTTACGCCAGCTTTGTGATGAGAATAATGCCTTGCTGATTTTTGATGAAGTGCAAACAGGCTTATCGCGTACAGGTTATTTTTATGCCTATATGAAATATGGTGTGGTGCCTGATATTCTGACCTCTGCTAAAGCGTTGGGTAATGGCTTTCCGATTGGTGCGATGCTGACGACGGATAAGATTGCGAAAAGCTTTTCTGTTGGCGTACACGGCACCACTTTTGGCGGTAATCCTCTTGCTTGTGCCGTAGCATCAAAGGTGGTGGATGTGCTTTCTGATGAGAAATTCTTAGCAAAAATTCACCGCACTTCTGAGCGCTTTATGCAGAAGTTAAATGAGATAAATCAAGATCTCAATCTATTTAGTGAGATTCGCGGTGCAGGTTTATTGATTGGGGCAGAGCTGAATGCGAAATATCGTGGTAAAGCCAGTGAATTTGTGAAAAGTGCGGCTGAAAATGGACTAATGATTTTAGTCGCCGGTCCCGATGTTTTGCGTTTTGCACCAGCCTTGAATATTGATGAAGAAGCATTACAAGAAGGGTTTGTACGCTTAGAAAAAACCTTAGGCAAATTTTTATAATAGATTAAATAGCAAAGAAAAACCTCGTATTAAACGAGGTTTTTTAATCGATTTACGAACGTTTCATAATTTCAAAAAACTCTTCGTTAGTTTTGGCAACGGCGAGCTTATCAATAAGGAATTCCATTGCTTCCACTTCACCCATTGGGTTAAGGATTTTGCGTAGAATCCACATTTTTTGTAGTTCATCAGGGGTAGTGAGTAAATCTTCTTTACGTGTACCTGAGCGGTTAAAGTCAATGGCTGGGAAGACGCGTTTTTCAGCAATTTTACGTGAAAGATGTAACTCCATATTCCCCGTTCCTTTAAATTCTTCAAAGATCACTTCGTCCATTTTTGACCCTGTATCCACAAGTGCGGTCGCGATAATGGTTAAACTTCCCCCTTCTTCTACATTACGGGCCGCACCGAAGAAACGTTTTGGGCGATGTAATGCGTTGGCATCTACACCACCAGAAAGAATTTTACCTGAAGCTGGCGTTACGGTGTTATAAGCTCGGGCAAGGCGAGTGATACTATCTAATAAAATCACCACGTCTTTTTTGTGTTCGACTAAGCGTTTTGCTTTTTCGATAACCATTTCAGCTACCTGAACGTGGCGAGAAGCGGGTTCATCGAAGGTTGATGCAATCACTTCGCCTTTTACTGAACGTTGCATTTCAGTTACTTCTTCTGGACGTTCGTCAATTAATAAAACGATAAGCTCACACTCTGGATAGTTGTGAGTGATGCTTTGTGCAATGTTTTGTAGCAACATTGTTTTACCCGCTTTTGGTGGAGCAACGATTAAGCCACGTTGTCCTTTTCCAATCGGGGAGGCTAAATCTAAAATACGTGCGGTGAGATCTTCGGTTGAACCATTACCACGTTCCATTCTTAAACGAGAATTGGCGTGAAGTGGAGTTAAATTTTCAAATAAAATTTTGCTACGTGAAACTTCAGGTTTGTCATCATTTACTTGATCGACTTTTAGCAAGGCAAAATAACGTTCGCCTTCTTTTGGTGGGCGAATTTTCCCTTCAATTTTATCCCCAGTTTGTAAGTTGAAACGGCGAATTTGGCTTGGAGAAACATAGATATCGTCAGGACCTGCGAGGTAGGAGCTATCGGCGGAACGTAAGAAACCAAAACCATCTGGAAGGATTTCTAACACTCCGCCACCGAAAATATCTTCACCGCTTTTAGCGTGTTGTTTTAGGATAGCGAAAACAATATCTTGTTTACGTAAACGAGCTAGATTTTCTAAACCCATTTGTTCTTCACCGAGTTTCACAAGATCAGAAACGGGCGTATTTTTTAGTTCTGTTAAATGCATAATAATTTGAAATGTTGGTTAGATTGGAAAATGAATTTTTATGAAGATGTTTGAATATTGAATGGGTGTAAAATTACCATTAAATGACGGTGATGTCTAGATAATAAAGGGATAAATAATAAAAAATTGTGTGAAAATCATTTAGTGATATTAATTCTAGTTAAGTGCGGTGAAAAATATTGAAATTTTCTACCGCACTTAATATATGCAGAAAATGCAAAAGTGTCTGTGAAATTATTTTACTAATTCCCCTTTTGCTTGTAAGTCTGCGTGGTAAGAAGAACGCACGAAAGGCCCACAGGCAGCGTGTTCAAAGCCCATTGCGTTGGCTTTATCACGAAACGCATCAAATTCCTCAGGAGGAACATAGCGTGCCACAGGTAAATGATGGCGGCTTGGCTGCAAATATTGTCCCAAGGTTAGCATTGTTACACCGTTAGTGCGTAAATCTTGCATCACTTGCAAAATTTCTTCGTTGGTTTCGCCTAAGCCGACCATTAAGCCTGATTTGGTTGGAATATCAGGGAACATTGCTTTAAATTCACGCAATAATTTAAGCGACCATTCATAATCTGCCCCCGGGCGGATATCACGATATAAGCGTGGTACATTTTCCAAGTTGTGGTTGAACACATCAGGCGGATTATCTTTTAATTTTTCAAGCGCCTGTTCAATACGTCCGCGGAAATCAGGTACAAGGATTTCAATTTTGATTCCGGGATTGAGCTGGCGGATTTCTTTCACGCATTCTGCAAAATGACCTGCACCGCGATCTGGTAGATCATCACGATCCACTGAGGTAATTACCACATAACGCAATTTCATATCCTGAATTGTCTCTGCGAGTTTACGCGGTTCTTCTGGATCGGGTGGCAAAGGTTTACCGTGTGCCACATCACAAAATGGGCAGCGGCGGGTACAAATTGCGCCTAAAATCATAAAGGTTGCCGTACCGTGGTTAAAACATTCGTGCAAGTTAGGGCAAGATGCCTCTTCACATACAGAATGCAAACCGTGGCGACGCATTCCATTTTTGATACTGTCAATTTTCGCTGAATTGGCTGGAAGTTTGATTTTCATCCACTCAGGCTTTTTTAATAAAGGCTGGTTGGGATCAATATTTTTTACTGGGATAATGGACGTTTTTGCAGCATCACGATATTTTACGCCACGTTCCATTTTAAAAGGAGTTGCCATTAATGATCCTATTTTTGTTAAGAATTTGTTACGGAATTATACCCTAATAATTGGGTGAAGTGTGTAACTAATTTGGGCGAAACCTTGTCTGGCTTAGCCTCGCTGTGAGGGATAAAATCTGCCATTTGACACATTTCAAGCCCCGCATAACCACAAGGATTGATGTATAAGAAAGGCGTGAGATCCATATTAATATTTAGCGCGAGACCATGGAAAGAGCAGCCTTTGCGAATACGTAATCCCAAAGAGCAGATTTTTTTCTCTGCAACATACACCCCGGGCGCATCGGCTTTAGGGTAGCCTTCAATGCCATAATCTGCTAGCGTTTGCACGACGGATTGCTCAAGTGCGGTAACTAATTGGCGTACATTGAGATCTTTACCTTGTGCTTTCAGGCGTTTAATATCGATCAAGACATACATAATTTGCTGACCCAATCCGTGGTAAGTAATTTGCCCACCACGATCTGATTGCACCACAGGGATCGTACTTTGCTGTAATAAATGTTCTGGTTTTCCTGCGGAGCCTTGGGTAAACACTGCTGGGTGCTGGACTAGCCAGATCTCATCTTGGGTATTTTCATCACGCTCATCAGTGAATTTCTGCATTTTATGCCAAATTTCTTGATAATCTTGTACGCCAAGTTGACGGATAATAATGGATTGGGTCATCGCCTTTGCCTTATTGTTTATGGAGATTAAAGCACCATTCTTACGCCGTCAATTTTTGCAAGCTCGCTATAAAGCGTTTCCACTTGCTCAATATTTTCAGCCACAATATCCACAGAAATGGATTTATATGTGCCTTTTCCACTGAGGTTTTCACGTGGATTATAATCCCCTTTCGCGTATTTTTGTACCACCGAAATCACATCATCTGCTAAATCGGAGCGATTTGCACCCACGACTTTAAAGGTGAAATGACAAGGGAACTCAAGAAGATCTTTAAGTTGCTTTTGTGGAATATCTTCAAGTTTTACGATTTTTTCTTGTTCTGCCATTTTTTATCCTCAAATTTGTTAAAAATTTAGACCGCACTTTGTTTAGTGCGGTCATTTGAGCTTTTAGATTGGGAAGATTTTGTGAATTTCAAGTTTAGCTAAATAAACTTTTCACGGTTAGCACTAACCAATCCCAGATTTTGCCAAAGAAACCGCCTTCTTCTACGTTATTCATTACTTGTAAATCCACTTTGGCAATATCTTTACCATCAAGCTGATAGGTGATTTTTCCCACAACTTGCCCTTTTGCTAATGGGGCTTCAAGGTATTTTTTATCTAAATCATAACGGGCTTTCACTTCCGCTTGGCGACCTTTTGGCAAGGTGATAAATTGATCTTGCAAGACGCCAAGTTGCACTTTGCTATTATCGCCATAATAAACGCTTTGCTCGGAAACAGCTTGGTTGGCCTCTAATGTTTTAAAGGTTTCAAAGTTAGCAAATCCCCACTGTAATAATTTTTTGCTTTCAATTTCACGGCCTTTGTAAGTTGGTACGCCCATTACAACAGAAATTAAACGCATATTGCCGTTGCCTAATGCCGAAGCCACAAGGTTATAGCCTGCTTTGTCGGTATGCCCTGTTTTCATACCATCCACGTGTAATGTTTTATCCCACAATAAGCCATTGCGATTTGGCTGGCGGATTTTATTGAAGGTAAATTCTTTTTCCGCATAGATTTTGTATTCTTCAGGTAAATCACGAATGATATGCGCGCCAATTAATGCCATATCACGCGCTGAAGAATATTGATTTTCATCATCTAAACCGTGTACGGTGGTGAAATGGGTGTTTTTCAAGCCAAACTGTTCCACATAGTTATTCATCGCATTAATAAAATTCTGTGTAGATCCTGAAACGTGTTCCGCCATTGCCACACAAGCATCATTACCTGAGACCACAATAATGCCTTTATTTAAGTCAGCCACAGAAACCTGTTGATTTAAATTTAAGAACATTTTTGATGAGCCGGGGAAATTTTTCCCCCACGCACTTTCACCGATAGTCACAATATCGTTATTATGAATTTTTCCTTGTTTTAAGGCATCGCCAACCACATAGCTTGTCATCATTTTTGTGAGGGAAGCAGGATATTGACGTTGATCTGGATTCAATGCCGCTAACACCGCACCAGAATTATAATCCATCAAAATATAGGTTTGCGCATTGAGCTGTGGCGCTGCAATGCCATATTGAATCTCTTCGGCGAAGAGATTTTGGCTCGCGCATAATGTGGCGGTGATAAGTGCTACTTTTGTTTTTTTTAGCATAGATTTAAACATCATTCATTACGTCCTAAATAGAGTTAAATTTATTTTTGGTGATAAATAATCAGTGGTTTTGTTCCATTCAATTTATGTAGTTTAGCTTTTAATTGTTGCGCTTCGCTTTTAGTTTTGAATGGTCCAAATAAAATACTGTGCGATTGTTTATTTGAACTAATTTTGGTTTTGACTTTTAAGCGTTTTGCTTGTTTCACCATTTGTATCGCTTGTTTATAGGTTAAGTTTAGCATTTTTACGTGATAACCTGAAAAATTTGTCTCAGAAAGCACCGCACTTTGTTTCGGCGATAGGTCTAAACGTTTTTTAGCCTCGGGTGTTTTCGCCATTTTAGCAAGGGTATGGGTTCCCGCACCAAGAATTTTTCCTTTCGCGCTAACGTGTAACGCTTCAACACGAACCTGTCCGACACCGCGATGAATAATCCCGAGTTCTTTTGCCGCAACACGGGAAAGATCGATAATTCTTCCTTTTACAAAAGGGCCTCGATCGTTAATTTTTACGATCACTTTTCTGCCATTACGTAAATTGGTTACTAACGCGTAAGAGTTTAGCGGTAAGGTCTTATGTGCTGCGGTATAACGATTAGGATCATAATATTCCCCATTAGAGGTTTTACGCCCTGAAAATTTTTGGTGGTAGTAACTTGCGCCCCCTGTTTTGGAATAATGTTTTGCTGTACTAGGATGTTTGGTGGTATAACTGACGCCATTTACCACATAGGTATAGGTTTTATCCGCCATTTTTTGGTGGATCAGGTTAGGGCCTTTTACCCCATACAATTTTTGCGTTTCAGCATAGCCATTTACATTCGCTAATAGGAGTAAAAACGCCATACTGAGTCTAATTACTGGTATTAATTTCATTTTGGTTATTCACTTTAATCGAAATTTTGATGGAATACAGGTTAAGAACAACAAATTCTTATTTAGTTCCCCTAAAAAAATGTTCTTTATGGCTATGAATGGACATAATTAAACCGAACCCTGCCATTAAGGTGACAAAAGACGTTCCACCATAGCTTATTAATGGTAGCGGCACACCGACGACAGGTAAAATGCCACTGACCATACCGATATTGACAAAAACATAAACAAAAAAGATCAGCGTTAATGCCCCAACAAGAGTACGCCCGAAAGCATTTTGCGCTTCTACGCCAATCACTAAGCCTCTTGCTACAATAAATAAATATAGGCACATCAAAATAGCAAAACCAATCATTCCGTGTTCTTCACTCAATACTGCAAAGATAAAATCCGTATGAGGTTCAGGAAGAAATTCTAACTGCGACTGTGTCCCTTGCATCCAACCTTTTCCCCAAATTCCACCTGATCCAATGGCTATTTTCGACTGCAAAATATGATAACCCGCACCAAGGGGATCTTTTTCAGGATCAAGCAAGGTTAGTACCCTTGTCCGTTGATAATCGTGCATAAGATAAAACCACATTATGGGAATAAAACCAGCCAGCCCAATGGCCGCAATTAAAATCAGCCACCAACTCATTCCAGCAAGAAATACAACAAAAATACCAGAGGCACTGACCAAAATAGAGGTGCCTAAATCGGGCTGAATAGCCACTAATAGAGTAGGCACAATAATAATAAATAAGGCGATAAATGTGTGTTTTAATGTTGGTGGAAGTGGGCGTTGTCCCAAATAGACCGCCACCATTAATGGCACAGCAAGTTTAACAATTTCGGAGGGTTGAAAACGGAACAAGCCGAGATCTAACCAACGTTGTGCGCCCTTACTGGTTGTTCCTACCAAATCTACCAAAATCAGTAACACAATACCAATACCAAATAAATAAGGGGCAATCCCTTGATAAAAGCGTGGAGAAAATTGTGCCATCACAAACATTACCACAAAGCCCAAGACAACTTGAATGATGCGGTTACGGAACATTATTTCATTGCCGCCAGAAGCACTGTATAGCACTAATAGCCCATAGGCTGAAATAATAACCAGACCGATAAATAGCCAGAAATCAATGTGCAAACGTTGCCACAAGTTGAGCCAGATTTTCTTTTCACTCATTATTTTGTTTCCTCTTGCTGGGGTTGGGGGGCGTTCTGTTTATTTTCCATTTGACTGACTTGCGGAAGACGTTGATTAAGATAATAATCCATAATCTTTCTTACCACAGGACCAGCGTTGCTACCGCCCCCCCCAGCATTTTCTAAAATAACAGCCACAACCATTTGAGGTTTTTCATAAGGCGCATAACCGATGAACCACGCGTGATCGTGTAATTCTTTACTAAGGGATTTCGCATTATAGGTTTGATTTTCTTTTAAGCTAAAAACCTGTGCGGTGCCTGATTTCCCAGCAACGTGATAGTTCGTCCCTACAAATGCCTTACGCCCCGTCCCATTGCTTGCATTAATCACGTTATACATACCGCGTTTTGCTTGCGCCCAATAACTCTCATTTGCGTCAATATCAGGATATAACAAGGGATCTTTATAAGGCTCAAAAAAAGAGCCTTCTACCCCTTTCATTAAGTGCGGTGTATTTACCTTACCATTATTAATTAAGATGGCGAGTGCTTTTGCCACTTGCAATGGTGTTGCTGTCCAATAACCTTGCCCAATGCCGACGGAAATGGTATCGCCTTGCAGCCAAGGCTTTTTATAACGTTTTTGTTTCCATTCACGAGAGGGCATAATCGCCGAGGTTTCTTCACGAATATCAATCCCTGTTGGCATCCCAAAGCCAAAGGCTTTCATCCAACCGGAAAGTTTATCAATGCCCATATTGTAAGCGAGCTGATAAAAATAGGTATCAGAAGATTCAGTAATTGCCTTGTTGAGATCGGTGTAGCCGTGACCGGATTTTTTCCAATCGCGGAAGCGTTTGGTGCTATTAGGCAACATCCAATAGCCCGGATCAAATACCGTGGTACTTGGTGTAATGACATTTTCTTGCAAACCCGCGACAGCAATAAAAGGTTTTACGGTGGAAGCCGGCGGATAAGCCCCTTGTGTAACACGACTATAAAGTGGGCGTGTTGGATCTTCAAGCAGGCGTTTATAATCCTTGCCCGAAATGCCATCGACAAATAAATTATTATCATAGCTTGGCGTAGAAACCATCGCTAAAATGCTGCTATCTTTTGGATCTAACACAACAACAGCGCCCTTATATCCAGACAGCAGATCCGTGATATAACGTTGTAATTCCAAATCAATGGTGAGATGAATGCTTTTCCCCGCCACTGCAGGTTGCTCACGCAATTTACGAATCACTTTACCACGGTTATTGATTTCCACTTCTTCAAAGCCTACTTCGCCGTGTAATTGTTCTTCATAATAGCGTTCGATACCAAGTTTGCCGATATTGTGAGAGCCAGCATAATTGGCGTATTTCTCTTCTTTTTTTAGGCGTTCTACATCTTTATCATTAATTTTTGCCACATAACCCAAAATATGCGTGAGGGGTTCGCCATATAAATAATGACGCTTAAAGTAAGGTTTTACAGATAAACTTGGGAATTGATGCTGGTTTACTGCAAAACGTGCGATCTGTTCTTCAGTGAGATCAGGTTTGAGCAGAATGGATGTATAGCGAGAAGAACGACGACGCTCTTTTTTAAAATCAGCAATATCATCTTCATTCAAGCCAACTATTGGCTTGAGCTGTTCAAAAGTGCGGTCTAAATTTTCTACTTTTTCTGGCACGATATATAAGCCAAAAAAAGTCAGGTTTTCGGCTAACAATTTGCCATAACGATCGTAAATTAATCCCCGTGTTGGCGGCAACGGTAATAATTTGATACGGTTGCCATTAGAACGGGTCTGATAGGTATCATAATTGATAACTTGCAGATGATATAAATTGGTGAGCAAAATTGCAGACAGCCCAAGCACGCCTAAAAAAGAGACCAAAGCACGACGGATAAAGAGATTACGTTCCGCTTTTTTATCGCGGATCGGCTCCATTGTGGGCTGAGAAAGCAATTTCTTTAAATCCATTGATTACTCTCGATGATAAGGGTGATTGGTCGTAATTGACCAAGCGCGATACAAACTTTCAGCGACCACCACACGCACTAAGGGGTGAGGTAAAGTTAAAGGGGAAAGCGACCAGCTTTGCTCTGCGGCAGCTTTACATTCTGGCGATAACCCTTCTGGCCCGCCGATCAATAGGCATAAATCTCGTCCATCGTTTTTCCAGCCTTCTAGTTGTTGCGCCAGTTGTTCGGTTGTCCAAGGCTTGCCGGGAATGTCTAAAGTGACAATTTTATTGCGTCCACAAGCGGCGAGCATCGCTTTACCTTCTTGCTCTAAAATGCGTTTAATATCCGCATTTTTACCCCGTTTTCCTGCTGGGATCTCAATTAGCTCAAAAGGCATATCTTTCGGAAAACGGCGTTGATATTCCTCAAACCCTGTGGTTACCCAAGCCGGCATTTTTGTGCCTACCGCAATTAATTGGATTTTCATTTATCCCCAAAGTTTCTCTAATTGATACAGCTCACGGCTGTCTGCTTGCATAATATGAACCATCGCTTGTCCAAAATCGACCACCACCCAATCGGCAGTAGCCTTGCCCTCTTCACCAAAAGATTCAAACCCCGCTTGTTTACTCTCATCAATGAGTTTTTGCGCCAAAGCACTAATATGGCGACTTGAGGTTCCCGTGCAAATAATCATATTATCCGTTACACTTGATTTGCCTTGTACATCTAAATGCAAAATATCCACGGCTTTTAAATCATCTAATTTGTTAATTAAAAAATCTACTAATGTTGTCATACGCAATTTATATTGACTAAATTTGTTTGTTAAAAATCGGCAAATTCTATCACGAGATAAGGCAGAAATAATAGAAAAAATCACCGCACTTTATTTTGTTTATATACTGTTTATCAAAGTGCGGTGGTATTTTGACGATTTTTCTGAGATTAATAACGCTTTTTAAAACTGCGTTTATTATTTTGATAATGGTTTTGCCCAGTCCGTTTACGATAAGGTTTGGGTAAATCGCTGAGTAGTGCTTGTGGATCATATTGGCTCACAGGAATAGAATGGCCAATATATTCTTCGATGGCAGGTAAATTCATCGCATATTCCTCACAAGCAAAACTGATGGAAACCCCGCTTTCACCAGCCCGTCCCGTACGTCCAATACGATGCACGTAATCTTCGCGATCATCGGGTAAATCATAGTTGAACACGTGCGTCACATCAGGAATATGTAATCCACGAGCAGCAACATCAGTCGCCACTAAAATGTCTAATTTCCCTTCGGTAAATTGTTGCAATAAGGCAAGACGTTTTTTCTGGGCAACATCGCCCGTAAGCAAACCAACACGATGTCCATCTGCGGCTAAATAGCCCCAAATTTCTTCACAACGATGTTTTGTATTGGCAAAAATAATGCAACGCTCAGGCCACTCTTCCTCCAACAAGGTCATCAATAGAGCCATTTTGTCTTGATTAGAAGGGTAAAAGAGTTCTTCTTTAATACGGTGTCCCGTTTTTTGTAAAGGTTCAACTTCAACATATTCAGGATCATTCATATCTTCAAATGCCAACTCACGCACTTTATAAGAAAGCGTGGCAGAAAAGAGCATCGTTAAACGTTCAGCTGGCGGTGGGCATTTACGCAGTAAATAGCGAATATCCTTGATAAAACCAAGGTCAAACATTCGATCCGCTTCATCAAGTACCACCACTTCAATGTCATTTAAACGAATGATTCCTTGTTTGACATAATCAATCACACGCCCTGTTGTTCCGATTAAAATATCAATCCCTTGCTCAATGGCTTTTAGCTGTTTGTCATAGCCATCGCCACCATAAGCCAGCCCCATTTTTAACCCTGTGGCTTGTGAAAGTGCCGCACCATCATTGCTAATTTGCACAGCAAGCTCACGGGTAGGGGCTAAAATTAATGCGCGCGGTTGTGTGGCGTTATGCGGGGAATTCACGCTTAATAAATGATGAAAAGTGGCGGTTAGAAACGCCATTGTTTTACCCGTTCCTGTTTGTGCTTGCCCGGCAACATCACGTCCTGCAAGGGTGATAGGTAAAGAAAGCGCTTGGATTGGTGTACAGTATTCAAACCCATTTTTTTCTAAACAATGACGTACCGTTGGGTTTAAAGGAAGATCAGCAAAACGTTGCTGAGTTAAATGATTATTTTGCATAAGTTATCTTAAGTGATAAAAAATTGTTGTAAGCATAGCACGAAGGGGAAAAATTCCCAAGATGCTTGTTTGGCACGGCGGTTTAAATAAAAGAAAAACAAATCTTATCGTGATTAAAAATGTAGCATTTACTGGCTGTTTTTTAGCATTTTTTATCTGATTTTGTAGCAAGATTAAATTACCTCTTTATGCTTATAGAAAGCAAATTATATAGAGTTTGATAACTATTTGGAGTTATTTTTATGTAGCAAAAATAACTCCAAATAGTTATTCTTGGGAAAAACATTGATCAAACGCAAAGAATGGCAAAATAGCGCTGAAAAATGAGAATGAATTTGTTATTTTTAAGCGTGAAAAGCTTTCTCTTAATTCATTATCATATTGTTTTAATGAGAAAAATTATCATTTTGTTATGTCAATTTTCATAACACCGCATTGATCAATGTAATGGAGTAATTATCGTGAACATTTTCAGAAAAACGTTAGCTTCTCTGGCAATGGCTGGATTGACTTTAGTGGTTGCGCAGTCTGCAATCGCAACAGATAACAGTGCTGCAGAAAAGCGTGCCGCAACACGTGAGGAATTAGCAAAACCCAACCCTGATTTGAAGATTGAGACAATCAGTGAAAAATTTGCAGAAAAATATCCGAAACAATACCAAGGTTGGGCTAATACGGCTGAATCTACGGAAATTGTTCCTGCCATTGAGGTTGACCCTAGAATGATTGTTATGTGGGGCGGTTATGCATTCTCTAAAGAATATAACAAACCTCGTGGGCATTTTTATACCGTTACAGATGTGCGTAATATTTTACGTACAGGCGCACCTTTTGATGCAAATAGTGGGCCACAACCAATGGCGTGCTGGACTTGTAAAGGGCCAGATGTGCCACGTTTAATTGCTGAATGGGGAGAAGAAGGTTATTTCAATGGAAAATGGGCTAAAGCAGGAAATGAGATTGTTAACCCAATTGGGTGTGCGGATTGCCACGATACGACTTCAAAAGAGTTTGCGGAAGGGAAACCAGCATTGCGTATTGCTCGCCCACACGTTTTACGTGCTTTAGATACCATAGGTAAAGATTTCGCTCATTTAGATAAAACAGATAAGCGCGGAGCAATTTGTGCAAATTGCCACGTTGAATATTATTTTGATAAAAAAGTGGTGAATAATGTGGTGTTCCCTTGGATGAAAGGGGTGGATGTAGATAGTATGGAAAAATACTACGACAGCATTGAATTCTATGATTGGATCCATTCTATTTCTAAAGCGCCTATGCTAAAAGCACAGCACCCAGATTATGAAACTTGGTTACAAGGTACACACGGTAAAAATGGCGTAACCTGTGTGGATTGCCATATGCCAAAAGTCCAAGGCGCTGATGGTAAAGTTTACACTGACCACAAAATTGGCAATCCGCTTGATTCTTTTGAAAACACCTGTGCAAACTGCCACGATCAAAGTAAAGAAACCTTAACAAAAGTGGTGGCAGGTCATAAAAAAGATATCAAAGATGTAATGATTAAACTTGAAGACCAAATTGTGAAAGCGCACTTTGAAGCAAAAGCCGCTTGGGAAGCAGGTGCGACAGAAGAAGAAATGAAACCTGCATTGCAAGATATTCGTCATGCACAATGGCGTTGGGATTACTCAGCAGCAGGACATGGTGGGCATATTCACGCACCAGATGTTATTTTAAAAACCATCGCAACAGGGTTAGATCAAATTGCTGATGCAAGAACTAAACTTGCCGTCATTTTAACCAAGCACGGAGTGAAACAGCCGATCAATTATCCTGATATTTCAAATGCAGAGAATGCGTGGAAAGCAATGGGTATTGATATTGAAAAAGAGCGTGCGGCAAAAGATAAATTCCTCAAAGAAGTGATTCCTCAATGGAATAAAGAGGCACTGGACAAAGGCTTAATGGAAAAAGCACCTCCAGCAAAATAAGCGAAAAAGCAACCGCACTTTACGCTAAATCAAAGTGCGGTCTATTTTGAACCAAAATTTGAGGTAATAGGAAATGAATGCTGTATTAAAGAAAGTGGTTAAGCTCAGTGCCTTGCTTGCGATAACGATCTTTGCTTTACCCACTCAAGCTAATACTAAAAACGCTGAATTAAGTTATCAACCTACGTTAGAAAATCAGCGTAATCCCAATGAGTATTGTGCAAAATGTCATAAACTAGATGCTAATGATGAACAATCTGGTGGTGATTTACATTTTGGTAAATTTCACGGCACACACTTATCTAAAACCAATCCAAGCACAGGGAAACCGATTACTTGTGTGAGCTGCCACGGTAATATTTCTGAAAATCACCGTCGTGGTGTGAAAGACGTGATGCGTTTTGAAAGCGATATTTTCTCTGACAAACAACCGATGTACTCAGTGCAAGAACAAAATCAAGTGTGTTTCTCTTGCCATCGCCCTGAAAAATTACGCGAAAAACTTTGGGCGCACGATGTTCACGCAATGAAATTGCCTTGTGCCGCCTGCCATACCTTGCACCCAGAAAAAGATGCAATGAAAGGTATTGAGAAAAAACAACGTGTTAAACTTTGCGTGGATTGTCACGGAGAACAACAAAAACGTAAAGCCCTAAAAGATCTTGACCCGACTAGCAAACAAAAGGATAACAAATGACAACTTGCTCACGCCGTAATTTTGTTTCTGGTATGGGAGCTTTGATCCTAATGACAGGAACAACAATTAAGTCAGTCGCACAAGATAAGGCAGAAGAAAAGCCAATTCGTTATGCAATGTTGCACGATGAAACGGCTTGCATTGGTTGTACCGCTTGTATGGATGCGTGTCGTGAAACCAACCAAGTGCCAGAAGGCGTTTCACGTTTAGAAATTATTCGTAGCGAACCTTATGGTGAATTCCCTGACGTGAAATATGAATTTTTCCGTCATTCTTGCCAGCATTGTAGCAATGCACCTTGTGTTGCAGTATGCCCAACAGGGGCGTCTTATATTGATGCGTCCACAGGTATTGTTGATGTTAATAAAGATCTCTGCGTTGGCTGTCAATACTGTATCGCGGTATGTCCGTATCGTGTTCGTTTTATTCACCCTGTGTATAAATCAGCAGATAAATGTAATTTCTGCCGTGATACGAATTTAGCCAAAGGTAAACAGCCCGCTTGTGTGGAGGCCTGTCCAACCAAAGCCTTAACCTTTGGTAATACAAACGATCCGCAAAGCGACATTTCTTTAAAACTGAAAGAAAAACAAACCTATCGTACAAAGGTTGAATTAGGTACAGATCCAAATCTTTACCACGTTCCAGCTAGAGCAGGGGAGATCAGACGATGAACAGTCCATTTCATTTCCCATCTTTAGTATGGGACGGGCCGATTGCGATTTATCTCTTTTTATTAGGGATTTCCGCAGGGGCGACAATGCTTGCCGTATTGCTAAAACGTGCAGGATTGGCTGGGGAACATCCTGAAGAAAGTCATATCTTGAAGGTAAATGCCTTACTTGCACCAATAAGCATTACCATTGGCTTATTATTATTGATTTTCCACTTAACCAAACCTTGGACATTTTGGTACTTAATGTTCAATTATCACCACACATCAATTATGTCTGCTGGGGTGATGTTGTTCCAAGTCTATATGTTGTTCTTGGTATTATGGTTAGCGATTATCTTTAAGTCCTTAGTGCTTAGCTTAGTGAAACGCTTTGTGCCGAAACTCACTAATCTTGCAGAGAAAATCATCGATCTTGCAACAAAATTTACCAATGGGATCGAGATTATTACCTTGTTGCTTAGCGTAGCATTAGGGGCATATACAGGGTTCTTACTTTCTGCATTAGTGAGTTATCCAATGCTAAATAATCCTGTATTACCAGTGCTATTCCTTGCATCAGGGACTTCATCAGGGATTGCTGCATTGATTTTCTTTACCATTTTATGCACCAAAGAAAACCCTCATTCTAAAGGCTTGGCATTCTTACACAAATTTGAGCAGCCCGTGGTACTCATTGAAGCCTTTTTACTTTTCGCTTTCTTCTTTGGATTATATTTAGGTGGTGGGCAAAAAACGGTGGCATTTCACACCGCACTTTCAGGGGGCTTCTGGGCGAACGTCTTCTGGATCGGCGTGGTCGGCATCGGGATTGTATTACCACTCCTATTAAACGCCGTTGCAGGTGAAAAACTTAAGCACCAAAAGGGCTTTATGTTGATTGTCGCGGGGCTTGGCTTAATCGGGGTGCTTTGCTTGCGTTACTTTATTTTATACGCAGGACAAATGACTTTAGCATAAAAAGCCAATTAATGATTATCAGGCGAACCAAGGTGTTCGCCTTTGTTTTAATGTGATGTGGATTTTACGGTAATCCCTTATCCGAAAAATGAAAAGGAAAAATGAGGGAAAAATTAAAGTGCGGTGCATTTTTTACACTTTTTTACCACAGGTAGGATATAGAAAGTATTTAGATGATTTCACCACATCACGCAATGACATTACGGCATATTTTCTCTAAAATACAGGATAAATTAATCAGCTAATATGACGATGATCCCTGAACTTGCTTTTCTTGCTTTACTTTTTGCTCTTGTTTCCGCATTACTGTTGGCGATCGTGCCGCATATTGGGATTAAACAGGGGAATCCGCGCCTTATCACCTCTGCGTGGAATCTGAGTTATCTCTTTGGGATTTTTACTATCCTTTCTTTGCTCGGGCTTGCTTATTGTTTTACGGTTGATGATTTCTCACTACAATATGTTGCAGCGCATTCTAATTCGGCATTGCCGTTATTTTTCAAAATTGCCGCCACTTGGGGCGGACACGAAGGCTCAATGCTGTTTTGGCTTTTTTCTTTAGGCTTATGGACAATGGCGTTTGCCTTTTTTAGTCGCAACATTGATCCCATTATTGCGAGTCGAACTCTGTCTATTCTTGGCTTACTTTGTTTTGGTTTCGCACTATTTATTGTTTTTTTCTCAAATCCCTTTGAGCGCCTGTTGCCTAGCCCATTGGAAGGGCGTGATCTTAATCCAATGTTGCAAGATGTGGGGCTGATTTTTCATCCTCCATTGCTTTATTTTGGCTATGTAGGTTTTGCGGTGAATTTTGCTCTTACCCTTGCCACCTTATTAAGTGGGCATTTTGATGCCGCAATTGCTCGCTGGACACGCCCTTGGGTGTTACTTTCTTGGTTCTTTTTGACTTTAGGGATAATGTTAGGCGCGTGGTGGGCATATTATGAACTTGGCTGGGGCGGTTGGTGGTTCTGGGATCCCGTAGAAAATGCCTCATTAATGCCGTGGTTACTCGGGCTAGGGCTATTGCATAGTTTATCGGTGAGCGAACAGCGTGGCATTTTCCATTACTGGACGATTTTATTTTCACTTTTTGCTTTTGCATTTAGCTTATTAGGCACCTTTATTGTGCGTTCTGGTGTACTCACCTCTGTACACGCCTTTGCGATGGATAGTGAACGGGGAATGGCACTGTTAATGCTCTTTTTCTTACTGACAACCTGTTCACTGACCTTATTTGCACTTAAAGTCAATGTGCGTCCAAGTGAAAATAGTGCGGTGCGTTTTTCTCTTTTTTCTAAAGAAAGCCTAATGCTTATTGCGAATATTTTACTGGCAGTGGCAACGGCAAGCGTATTTTTAGGCACGTTTTACCCTATGCTCTTTAGCACAATGGGGTGGGGATCGATCTCTGTTGGCGCACCTTATTTTAATACGATTTTCTTGCCCCTGATTGTGCTGGCTTTGCTGGCGATGATTATTGTGGTGAGTGCATTTTGGAAAAAAATTCACTGCAGGCTGTTGTCTCGTAATGTTTTACTGCTGATCCCCGCTTGTGGTCTTGCTTATATTATGATCGCATTCACCATTCAAAATGATGAAACGTTACATTTTCAGCCTTTACCTTTTGCATTAATCAGTTTAGCGCTTTGGTTGCTAAGTGTTACCCTTTGGGGCGGGTGGCGAGCTTTGTCTTTAACCCGTTGGGCAATGGTGATTGCGCATTGTGGGCTAGCTCTCAGCGTGATTGGTGCAACAATGTCGAGCTATTTTGCCAGCGAAATTGGTGTACGCCTAGCACCGCAACAAAGCCAAATGCTCAATGGCTATGAATTTACTTATCTTGGTTTCCGTAATGAATTAGGGGCGAATTATACCAGTGAAGTGGCACAATTTGAGATTAAAAAAGCAGGTAAAAAAATCACCGCACTTTATCCCGAACGTCGTTATTATGATGTGCGGACAATGAATATGTCCGAAGTAGGATTATATTGGAGTTTGCTCGGCGATATTTATATCGTGATGGGCGATAAACTGGGCGCAGGTGAATTTTCTTTCCGTTTGCATTATAAGCCCTTTGTTCGCTGGTTATGGATTGGGGCAACATTAATGGCTTTTGGCGCATTATTAGCCGCCTTTGGTTTGAGAACAAGGAGAGCAAAAGATGAATAGAAAAGCACTTGTTTTTCTGCCCTTATTATTGATTATTGCACTATGTGGCTTGCTATTATTAGGACTGCAAAATGATCCGAAAAAAATTGCTTCTGCTTTAATTGGCAAACCCGTGCCTGAATTTTATCAACCTGATTTGTTCGATCCTGCAACCAACGTGAATAATCATTCCTTGCCGAGTGAGGTTTATTTGATTAATGTGTGGGGGAGTTGGTGTACTTATTGTAAGCAAGAACACGCTTTTTTGATGGATTTGCAAAAGCAAGGTGTACCGATTGTGGGATTAAATTATCGTGATAAACGGCAAAATGCGTTATTAATGTTACGAGAAATGGGCAATCCTTTTCATCTTATTATTGATGATAGCAAAGGCTTACTAGCAATGAAATTAGGCGTAGATGGTGCGCCAGAAACGTATTTCGTCGATGCGAATGGTATTATTCGTTATCGCTATTCAGGGCCATTGAATAAGCAAATTTGGCAACAAGAATTTCAGCCTTTATGGCAAAAATTTGCACAAAATGCACCGCACTTATCTTTACAAGCGATGAGTCAAAAGGAAAGTAAAGAATGAAGAAATGGTGGTTTGCAATTATTACACTGGTTACAATCCTTCCGCTGGCTCAGGCAGAAATGGTAGATACCTTTGAATTCTCTCACCCTGAGGAACGCACAAGAGCTGTCGCACTGGCGAAATCCTTACGTTGCCCACAATGTCAAAATCAAAACTTGGTGGAATCCAATTCCCCTATTGCTTATGATTTGCGTATTGAAGTTTATAAAATGGTGGAAGCAGGTAAGAGTAATGAGCAAATTATTGAAACGATGACAAATCGCTTTGGTGATTTTGTTCGTTATAATCCCCCCGTGAAATCCACTACCACTTTGTTGTGGGGATTACCGTTCTTATTGTTACTGTTTGGCGCAGTGGCTATGTGGCGAATGTTGCGCGTCAAACAATCACAGCAAAGTGTCGCATTCAGTGCAGAGCAGCAAGACGCACTAAAGCATTTATTAGCAAAAACGGATAAATCAGAATGACTTTTTTTATCGGTATTACCCTTTTATTATTGATTAGTCTTGGGCTTTGGTTACCTTTAGGACGAAGGATAAATTGGCAGAAAAATTATCGCCAACAGCAAAATATTGCCCTTTATCAGCAACAAACAAAAGGTAAGCTTGATCCAGAATTGTTACAAGAATTTGCCCAACGGCTACTTGATGATGAAAAACAGCGAGAAAAACAACCGCACTTTGTTATTTCTTCCAAGACAAAAGCACGCCCTTATTTTGTTGGATTAAATTTATTATTGATTGGCTTGCCGATAGGCTATTATTTTTCCCTTGATCGCTTTTCTACTGAACTGCAATATCAACAGCAAGTGCATGCTAAACAACCGTTTGTAGATCCCTTAACCGCCCCTTTTACGGAACAACCTACGGGACAAAAAAATGAATCCTATGTGGAAAAAATTCAGCAGCGCTTACGGCAAAACCCTAACAACAGTGAGGATTGGATCGAATTAGGGCAGGCTTATATGCAAAATAATGAATTTGATAATGCACTGCTGGCTTATTCTTATGCCGATCGTTTAACGGGCGGTAAACCGGCTATTTTAGGTTTAGCCGCGAATGTGTTGTATCAACAGGCAGGGCAAAAAATCACCCCACAAGTGCAGGCTATGCTTGATCAAGCCTTACAGCAAGATCCGAAAGAGGCATCAAGTTTATCGTTATTAGCGGGAGATGCCTTTATGAAAACGGATTATGCCAATGCGATTGCACTTTGGCAACGTCTGTTGGATTCGGATAAATCGGGAATCGATCGTCGCACGATCATTCAACGTATGCAAATGGCAGAAATACTACAAAACGCCAAAAATGGAGCAAAGTAAAGAATGACACAATGGGTTTCTGATACGCTAATTATTGGCGCAGGTGCAGCTGGGCTATTTTGTGCTGGACAACTTGGTAAACAAGGTAAACAGGTAACAGTTCTTGATAGCGGTAAAAAAGCGGGGCGAAAAATTTTAATGTCAGGCGGTGGGTTTTGTAATTTCACTAATTTAGAGGTTACGCCACAGCATTATCTTTCGCACAATCCACATTTTGTTAAATCTGCATTGGCTCGTTTTACTCAATGGGATTTTATCGCTTTAGTCGCAGAATATGGTATTGCTTATCACGAAAAAGAACTCGGGCAATTGTTTTGTGATGAAAGTTCACAACAGATTGTGGATTTGTTACTCGCAGAATGTAAGAAATATCAGGTTAATATTCAGCTACGCCAGCACATTGAGCAAGTTTCTAAGTCAGAAAAAGGCGGTTTTACTGTGCAAGCCAATGGGCAAACTTGGTATTGTAATCAGCTGGTCGTGGCAACGGGAGGGCTTTCAATGCCAGCCTTAGGTGCATCGCCATTAGGTTATCAAATTGCTGAACAGTTTGGATTGGCAGTGATCTCTCCGCGTGCTTCCCTCGTACCGTTTCGTTGGCGAGAAACAGAACAATTTTACACCGCACTTGCTGGCGTTTCTTTGCCTGTTCGCGTCAGTGCAGAAAATGGGCAATCTTTTATCAACCAATTGTTGTTTACTCATCGTGGTATTTCAGGGCCGGCGATTTTACAAATTTCTAATTATTGGCAGCCCAATGAATGGGTGGAAGTTGATCTATTACCCAACCAATCTATTTGTGATTATTTACTTGAATTACGCCAAACTTCGCCGAAGTTGCAGTTAAAAACCGCATTATCACGTATTTTGCCAAATAAATTGGTAGAGCTTTGGCAAACCAGAGAGAGCATTCCAATAGAAACATTGGCGAATTTAACCAAAGGGCAGTTGGAACAGTTAGATAATGTTATTCATCACTGGCAAATTTTCCCTAATGGTACAGAAGGTTATCGCACGGCAGAGGTTACAATGGGCGGGGTAGATACGCACGAAATTTCATCAAAAACAATGGAAAGTACGAAAGTCAAAGGATTGTATTTTATCGGCGAAGTGCTAGATGTAACAGGCTGGCTTGGTGGCTATAACTTTCAATGGGCGTGGAGTTCAGCTTACGCTTGTGCCAGCCATATTGCCTGTTTATAAGCCCATTTCCCATTTTGATTGCCTGCAAAAAGAGATTTGATCCGAGTGAAAATCTCGTTAAAATGGCAGGCTAATTTCCCTTTTCATCTAATCAACGGCAACAATAACAAGGATTTTTTATGTCAGAACCGCGTTTCGTGCATTTGCGTGTGCATAGCGATTTTTCAATGATTAACGGTATTGCTAAAGTCAAACCATTAGTCAAAGCCTGCGTGGAAAACGAAATGGTGGCAATGGCATTGACAGATTTCACCAATTTTTGTGGTTTAGTCCGTTTTTATGGAGAAGCATTATCTTCAGGTATAAAACCTATTGTGGGTGCTGATGTATTAGTGAAAAGTGATTTGCTTGGAGATGAACACTTTGAGCTGACGTTACTCGCCAAAAATAATACGGGCTATCATAATATTACCTTATTATTATCCAAAGCTTATGAACGAGGTTACACGGATTTACCTTATATCGATCAACAATGGCTAGTGGAACACCGCGAAGGCTTAATTATTCTCTCTGGTGGACGCAATGGTGATATTGGAAAAAAATTGTTGAAGAATAACCCTGCTGATATAGAAAGTGCGGTCCATTTTTATCAAGAATTTTTTCCCAATCATTTTTATTTAAGCCTTTGCCGTACAGGTCGCCCTGAAGAAGAGCGTTATATCCAAGCCGCCTTAAAATTGGCTGAAAAACATCATATCCCTCTTGTGGCAACCAATGATGTATGTTTCTTGTCTTCGCAAGATTTTGAGGCACACGAGATCCGCGTGGCAATTCACGATAGCTACACCTTAGATGATCCTAAACGTCCGAAATTATATAGCGATCAGCAATATTTCCGTACTGAGCAGGAAATGTGTGAATTATTTGCAGATATTCCCAGCGCTCTGGCAAATACCGTACAAATTGCTAAGCGTTGTAATGTAACCATTCGTTTGGGGGAATATTTTTTACCTAAATTTCCCACCGGGGATCTTAGTACAGAAGATTATTTGGTACAAAAATCCCGTGAAGGCTTGGAGGAGCGTCTCGCCTTTTTATTCCCCGATGAAAAAGAGCGGGCAGAAAAACGTAAAGAATATGACGAACGCTTGCAAGTTGAACTAGACGTGATTAACCAAATGGGTTTCCCGGGTTACTTCTTAATCGTGATGGAGTTTATCCAGTGGTCGAAAGATAACGATATTCCTGTTGGACCTGGGCGTGGTTCTGGGGCAGGATCATTGGTGGCTTATGCGTTGAAAATTACTGATCTTGATCCCCTTGAATTTGATTTGCTGTTTGAGCGTTTTTTAAATCCAGAACGGGTATCAATGCCCGATTTTGACGTGGATTTCTGTATGGACGGGCGAGATCGCGTGATTGAACACGTGGCGGAAACCTATGGACGCGGTGCGGTGTCGCAGATTATCACCTTTGGTACAATGGCGGCCAAAGCGGTTATCCGTGATGTAGGACGGGTGCTGGGGCATCCTTATAGCTTTGTGGATCGCATTTCTAAATTAGTTCCGCCTGATCCGGGAATGACCTTAGCCAAAGCCTTTGAAGCAGAACCTCGTTTGCCTGAAATTTATGAAAGCGATGAAGAAGTTAAAGCATTAATTGATATGGCGCGCAAGCTCGAGGGGGTAACGCGTAACGCAGGGAAACACGCAGGGGGCGTGGTGATTTCGCCGGGGCTGATCACTGATTTTTCGCCCTTATATTGTGATAGCGAAGGCAAACACCCTGTTACCCATTTTGATAAAAATGATGTGGAATATGCCGGGCTGGTGAAGTTTGACTTCTTAGGATTGCGTACGCTAACCATTATTAAATGGGCATTGGATATGATTAATACGCGTCTGGCTAAAGAAGGCAAGCCGTTAGTGGATATTAATCGTATTCCACTTGATGATGCGCAATCTTTCCAAGTGTTACTCAATGCAGAAACTACCGCAGTATTCCAGCTAGAATCGCGCGGAATGAAGGATTTGATTAAGCGCCTGAAACCAGACTGTTTTGAAGATATTATTGCGTTGGTTGCGTTGTTCCGTCCGGGGCCGTTGCAATCAGGAATGGTGGATAATTTTATTCGCCGTAAACACGGTGAAGAAGAAATTTCTTACCCTGATGCAGAATATCAGCACATTTCACTCAAACCGATTTTAGAGCCAACCTACGGTATCATTTTATATCAAGAACAAGTGATGCAAATTGCGCAGGTGCTGGCAGGTTATACTCTTGGGGGAGCTGATTTATTACGTCGGGCAATGGGGAAAAAGAAACCCGAAGAAATGGCAAAACAACGCTCTGTATTTGAAGAAGGGGCAATTAAAAACGGCATTGACGGTAACCTTGCAATGAAAATTTTCGATTTAGTAGAAAAATTTGCAGGTTACGGATTTAATAAATCGCACTCCGCGGCGTATGCCTTGGTTTCTTACCAAACATTATGGCTAAAAGCGCATTATCCCGCAGAATTTATGGCGGCAGTAATGACTTCTGAAATGGATAACACGGAAAAAATCGTTGGGCTATACGATGAATGTTTGCGTATGGGCTTAACGGTTACGCCGCCAGATATTAATACCGGGAAACACCATTTCAGCGTGAATGATAATGGCGAGATCGTGTATGGCATCGGCGCGATTAAAGGGGTGGGGGAAGGCCCGATTGAAGCCTTGATTTTTGCGCGTGAGCAAGGAGGCATTTTTAAAGATTTATTCGATCTTTGCGCCAGAGTAGATTTAAAGAAAATTAACCGCCGTACTTTTGAAAGCCTGATAATGTCAGGTGCATTCGATAAATTAGGCCCACACCGCGCCGCGCTGGCAAAAAATTTAGAAGACGCCCTCAAAGCCTCCGATCAATATGCTAAAAATGAAGCTATCGGGCAGGCGGATATGTTTGGCGTGCTAACTGAAACGCCAGAAGAAGTGGAGCAGGCTTATGCGAAAACACCACGTTGGAGCGAAAAACAAATTTTAGACGGCGAACGGGAAACCCTTGGGCTTTACTTGAGTAGCCACCCGATTAGCCCTTATTTAAAAGAGATCGCCCATTACAGCTCAACAAGGCTAAAAGATCTTGTGCCAAATTATCGTGGACAAATTAGCACAACCTGCGGTTTAGTGGTGAGTTCGCGTGTGGCGATCACGAAAAAAGGCAACCGCTTAGGCATTGCCACCTTAGATGACCGCTCGGGGCGTTTAGATCTCACGTTATTCGGTGAAAGCCTCGATCGTTTTGGTGAAAAATTGCAGAAAGACACTATTGTGATTGCTTCAGGGCAGGTGAGTTTTGATGATTTTTCACAAGGCTTAAAAATGTCTGTGCGAGAATTAATGACCCTTGACGAAGCACGCAGTCGCTACGCCAAAAGTCTGGCGATTTGCTTAACGCAAGAACAGCTTTCGCCACATTTTATTAAGCAATTTAAAGATACTCTTAGCCCATATAGCGGTGGTGCGTTACCCATTAATATTTATTACCAAAGCCCACAAGGACGCGCGTTAGTAAAACTCGGCGTGCAGTGGTCAGTGAATCCAAGTGATGAATTGATTAATACGCTAGTGGAAATGCTCGGCGAAAGTGCGGTGGAAATTGAGTTTAAATAATTGAAATGTAAAAATAAAATAAGGCGGAACAAACCGCCTTATTTTTTTGCTGCAAATTTTAGGTACAAACCACTTTGATTGCCAAACCGCCTTGCGAGGTTTCGCGGTATTTGGCGTTCATATCTTTGCCTGTTTCGTACATTGTTTCGATCACTTTATCTAAGCTCACGCGTGGGTTAGAGGTGCGTTGCAATGCCATTCGGCTCGCGTTAATCGCTTTGACGGAAGCAATGGCGTTGCGTTCAATGCAAGGCACTTGCACTTGGCCGCCCACAGGATCGCAAGTCAGCCCCAAATTATGTTCCATCGCAATTTCAGCGGCCATACAAACTTGCTCGGGGCTACCGCCCAAAATTTCTGTTAAGCCAGCCGCTGCCATTGAGCAAGCCACCCCCACTTCACCTTGACAGCCCACTTCAGCTCCTGAAATGGAGGCATTCATTTTGTAAAGTGAGCCAATCATTCCACAAGCCAGTAAATAGCGTTCGACAATTTCATCGCAAATTGGCGAAATAAACTTTTTATAATAAGACAACACAGCTGGCACAATCCCGCAAGCTCCATTAGTTGGCGCAGTAACCACACGCCCGCCAGCCGCATTTTCTTCGTTTACCGCCAAGGCGTACATATTAACCCAATCGATCACTTTCATCGGATCATTGGAAAGTCCATTATTGGCTTGTAATAAACGATGTAACGTTGCAGCACGGCGAACCACTTTGAGCGGGCCGGGCAATAACCCTTCTGTCACTAAACCGTGTTCGATACATTCTTTCATCGTTTGCCAGACGCGTTTTAGGTGTAGTTGGGTTGCCTCTTTGCCGTGTAGGGCGATTTCATTTTGTAACATCACACTTGACAAGGCTAAGCCATTTTCTTTGCAATGATGCAAAATATCTGCTGCACTTTGATAAGGAAAAGGGACATTGATGTCGCTTTCTTCTTGCTGATTGAAATGGGCTTCATCAACAATAAAACCACCGCCAATAGAATAATAGGTTTGCTGATAAAGTAAGTTATCATTTTCATAGGCTGATAGCGTCATTCCATTTTCGTGCAATGGCAGAAAGGTTTGATGAAAGACCATATCGCTTTCATAATCAAACTTCGCTACTTGCTGCCCTTGCGCTAATGGTAAAAGTGCGGTGCTTTTTACATCAGAAATAAATTTAGGGATTAAATCAATATCCACATCGTGCGGTAAATAGCCTGCTAATCCCATAATAATGGCAATATCAGTATTATGCCCACGCCCTGTCATTGAAAGAGATCCATAGACATCGACTTTAACCTGAGTGGTACGGGCAAGTAACTGTTTTGTCACTAAATCATCGACAAATTGCTTACCAGCTTTCATTGGGCCAACGGTATGGGAACTAGAAGGTCCAATGCCGATTTTAAACATATCAAAAACACTAATCATTGTTTTCTCGAACTTTTCTGGCAGGGCATTTCGCCCTGCTTCGGGTAATTATTATCAAAAGGTGGGCTATTCTATCTTAATTAATAAAATAATCCATACACGACGGCTGAGATTGCGATTATTCCCATAATCGTCACGAAAACATTACTGGCATAGCCCCGATAACGTGCCATCGCCGGCACTTTACGAATTGCATACATTGGCATTAAAAAGAGAATAGCGGCGATAATTGGTCCGCCAATAGATTCAATTAAGCCCAGAATGCTTGGATTGATAATTGCCACCGCCCATAGCGTCAATAAAAAGAAAAGTGCGGTGAAAAAATTCAATTTTTTTCGATTTGTAATGCCTTGTTTGCCTGAGAATTTCAGATACAGCCCCTGAATGCCTTCTCTCGCCCCTAAATAATGACCAAAGAAAGAGCTGGTAATGGCAAGGAATGCCACTAAAGGCCCAAAGTAAGAGATATAAGGGTTATCAAACTTATTGGCTAAAAAGGAAAGAATACTGATATTTTGTGCTTTCGCGTGGACTAAATCTTCAGGAGTCAGGGTTAGCACACAGCTAAAGACGAAAAACATAACAAAAAATAACAGCAAGGTTGAGGTGTTTTTTAATGCTTGGCTTGCGTGGCGTTCGGTCAGCTCTGGTGATTGGTATTCCCGTTGTTGTGATTGCGAAAAGCAAGAAATGGCCGGGGAATGATTAAAAGAAAACACTAATACAGGAATGGTGATCCAAAGCGTGCCAATGAAGCTGGCAGCATCGGGCATTTGGTGCAGCATTGCGGTATTCCATTGAGGAATTAAATAAATGGAAAGAGAAAATAAAATAAATACAAGGGGATACACCAACAACTCGGTCATTTTTAACATTATTTTTTCGCTCATCAGCATCACTGAAATCAGGCTGGCAATCAACACGAAAGAAAGTAGGATTCGGTTTGGCGCGTTTAATCCTAACTGATTGATTATAAAGGATTCCACTGTATTGGTAATGCCATTGCCATAAATCAATAAAATAGGGAAAATCGCGAAAAAGTAAAGTAATGTGATGATTTTCCCCGCCCCCTGCCCAAAATGCTCTTCCACCACTTCGGTAATATCGCTCCCCGGTTTGGAAGATGACAACACAAAACGAGATAACGCACGGTGTGAAAAATAAGTCATCGGCCCAACTAATAGCATAATCGCAATTAACGGCCAAAATCCGCCCATTCCTGCATTAATGGGCAAAAACAGTACGCCAGCTCCCACTGCCGTACCGAATAAATTTAATGTCCAAAGTAAATCGAATTTATTTGTTATGGTTGTTTTTAGCATTGCCGAACTCCGTTATATAAACTTGGATTAGCGTATGATGAATACCTAATCTAACCAGCACAGATGATATAGCGATTGCGGATACGAAACAGGATAAAAGGTGTGATTTGTGATAATGATCGATTTTTTCTTGAATAATTGGTTAGAAAATAGAGAAATGTTTACGTCTTTTTAACATTTTACCTTTTTATCCTTTCGATTTCGCGCTGTTTTATTTCGACAAAAAACAAAATTGAGTATTTTATCTTTATTGATAATGGGTTACCAAAAATTAAAGCGGTTTCGTTTTATGGAAAAATCCGAACAATAATAGAAAAAAGTTGAGCATAGTTAAATCAAAAAGCACTTTTAATGGCAATAAAAGTGCTTCTAACGAGAGTGTGATCAGGCGGCTTTCGCATTGCCTAATGTGCCATCATCAATGGCTTCCCTTGGCGTGCCAAGGACTTCGTAAACTTTATCGCCATCTTTGAAAAACACAAAACCGCCGTGTTCCATTTTTGTCCAAGTCTCATTTTTAGTCAGCGGAAAGGTAGTAATAATGGTAACTTTATCTTTTTCTGTGGTATGTTGGCGAAAGTCGATCACCCCGTCATCATCAATACGTTGTGCTGTACCAAAAGGCGCTTTACGGGTGAGGTAATGCAAATTGGTAGAGCAGTGAGCAATCATCCATTCACCGTTTGAAAGAATGAAATTAAATGTGCCACCTTGTGCCAATTCTTTACTAATTTCTTGAATTACTTGGAAAATCTGTTCTTCGGTGGGCTTTTTGCGAAAGCGATTTTTTAACTGTTCAGCCATATAACAGAAAGCGGCTTCTGAATCTGTTGAGCCAATAGGTTGGCAGAAATTTTCCGACATATCAGGTAATTGGGTCAGATTACCGTTGTGTGCAAATACCCAGTTTTCGCCCCAAATTTCACGAATAAATGGGTGTGTATTTTCAATCGTTACCGCACCTTGCGTGGCTTTACGGATGTGTGCAATGACGTTGAACGATTTGATGTGGTATTGTTTTACACAATCTGCAATGGGGGAACTATGCCCAGCTTGGTTATCGCGGAAAATGCGAACGCCCTTGCCTTCAAAAAAGGCAATACCAAAACCATCTGAATGGCTATCGGTAAGCCCTGCGCGACGGCGAAACCCTTCAAAAGAAAACACAATATCCGTTGGGGTATTGCAATTCATTCCTAATAGCTGACACATAACTAAACCTTAAATGACTTTTTATCTTATAAATCTTATTTGATTTAACAAAAAAACGAACAAAAATTCAACCGCACTTTTAGATCAAAGGCGCATATCACATAACTTAGCGTTATTTCTTTATTGCACCACCATTAAGCCTAAGCAACCTTTATCCGCTGCGAGCAAATCCGTTGCACCAAAGGTGAAAGGATGACTGTTAGAAGAAGGGTGTTGAAAGCGAACTAAAATCTGCATTTGACCTTCAATCCACAGGCTATCTTTCCAAGCAAGATCGCTTTCAGCAACGGGCTTATCATTGATACGTTCAAGGATAAATTTTGCCCCTTGAATTTTAAACCCTGTAGGTTCGTTGGCGGTGAGAATCCAGCGCTCAGTGCTGTTTAATTCAGCATTTACATCAATCCGTCTTGGATCAAAACGTTGTTGATTGATCATTCCATTATTGGCATCAAGCTGGAAATGGCGCTCACGACGAATTTTCGCCTTTAATGCTTGTAGTGCATCAGTATTAAACTGCATTGTATGATTTTGTGCAAACGCACTGCTTAAACCTTGTGGGCGTAGCTCAACAACGGTGTTATCAAGCAATTCTTCATTAGTGCCGAAAAAGCCCGTCAGTTTACTGAAAAAATTCCGTTTTTTTCCTGCGATTAAGGTGGCATTTTCCCCTTCGTTTAGATTGACAAGTATTTCTGCGCGTTCACTCGGTGCAAGAAACAGCACCTTAGTTGTTTTCGCTTGTGGTAAAAAGCCTTGATCGAGGGCGATAAGTTGGAAATCGCGTTCATCATCAAAGCGTAATTCATAGCGACGCGAAAGGGAGGCGTTAAGTAAACGTAACCGCACAACACCACGCGGTACGGCTAAATAGGGGGCTTCTTGCCCATTTACCAATAAACGATTACCGAAAAAGTGCGGTCGATTTTGTTGGAATAATTGCACACCTTCATCATTTAATTGCATATCTTGCAAAATTAAAGGAATATCGTTTACGCCATATTTTTGTGGCAAGCTGGATTTACGACTTTCGTTATCTTCAATAATGCACAGTCCGAGCAGCCCACGATAAGTTTGATAAGCCGAATGCCCGAGGGTACAAGCACTATACCAGCAGGTGCAGGCAGCTTGGGTTATGGGAAGAATTGGCGACCAGCTTTGTCCTTGCGTAAAAGGATGCGCAACACCACCGAGTGATTCAGCGCTTACTTGTAGCCCTTGAATGGCTAAGGCAACCATTTGTGTTAAGTTATTACGATAATTCAGCTTGGCGAAATCCCCTTGGCGCATTTTGAGTGTTGGGCCTAAATAATTACCGTTAAATCCCCAAACTTCGCTGGTTTTTCCCCGTTCTAATTGCGCTTGTGCGCTGTTCATTTCTAAAAAAACAGGTTTACCACGACGTGTTTCCATTAGTGGTGGAACGCGCAAAGGTTGGCGTTCGGCAGCCCATAATGGCGCAGGAATAGCAGAAAATGCCCCCGCTGTGAGGGCTGTTTTGAAAAATTGACGGCGCGAAAAATGATTCATCTTATTTTGTTGGGCTTGGTTGAGCAGCAATTTCAGCATCAAGTTCATTGATTCGTTGTTGCATTAGTGAATGGCAATAGCTCGCCAATTCACGCACATTATCTTTGCTATAAGCGGAGGTATCCACAGGGGGCAGCATTTCGCAGATCACCTTGCCATTATGCCAGCGATTAAGATTGATGTTATTTTGTGTGGTAGAACAAACCACAGGGACAATCGGCACGCCAGCGGCAATCGCAGCGTGAAATGCCCCTGTTTTAAACGGCAGTAAACCACGCCCACGGCTGCGTGTGCCTTCAGGGAACATCCAAATAGAAAGGTTATCGCGGTTAATGCGTTCAGCCAGTTGAGTCATTGTATTGTGCGCTTTGGAACGATTATCGCGATCTAAAAAAATGTTGCCCGATGCCCAGTATAAAATGCCGAAAAAAGGGATCCAAATCAGGCTTTTTTTCCCTACGCTCACGGTGCGTGGCATCACCATATAAGAAATGGTGACCATATCGTAGTTATTTTGGTGATTGCCAATATAAATGCAAGGCCCAATATTTTCTGCCTTTGCAGGGAAACGATGTTCCACTTGCAAACCGAAAAGCGGATATAAACGCCCAAACCAGCGAGCGATATCTCCCACATTGCTTGGATTTCTGAAACGAATAAGAGAATAGATTGTGCCAAGTAAACAAATCAAAATACAGCAGAACACAATCACAATAATGCGAAGAAGTTTTAGCATAACGACATACCCTGAAAAAAATTTGCACAAGTATAGCGAAAATCCGTAAATATTTGTATCAATCCGCTAAAAAAATGCTAGGCTATCAAACAATTTCATTCTTTAAAAAGACATTAAAAATGGCAACGACCTATTTTATTGCTGATTTACATTTAAGCGAAAATCGTCCAGATTTAACCGCCCTTTTTGTGGATTTTATGCAAAATCAAGCCCAAGATGCTGAAAGTTTGTATATTTTAGGCGATCTTTTTGATTTTTGGATTGGTGATGATGAACATTCTCCGTTGATCGATTTAGTGACACTGCAAATTCGCACCTTAACGGAAAAAGGCGTGAAATGCTATTTTATGCACGGCAATCGCGATTTCCTCATCGGCGAAAAATTTGCCCAATCTTGTGGCTTAACCCTGTTACCCACCTATCAGGTGATTGATTTGTATGGCACTCCCACATTGCTTTGCCACGGCGATACACTCTGTATTGATGATATGGCTTACCAACGCTATCGTAAAAAAGTGCATCAAAAATGGCGTCAATGGCTTTTTTTACATCTTCCTTTAAAAGTGCGGTTAAAAATTGCTGAGAAAATTCGTGCCAAAAGCAAACAGGATAAGCAGCATAAATCCTCTCAAATTATGGACGTGAATGCCGATTTTGTGTTGCAAACAATGCAACAATTTAATGTGCCACAGCTTATTCACGGGCATACCCATCGGCAAAATTGGCACAAAATTCCACCGCACTTTGAACGTATTGTTCTCGGTGATTGGGGGGCAACGTCGTCGGTGTTAGCGGTGTCAGCGAAAACAATGACATTTATTAACCATTCGTTAAATCAACAGGTTAGCGATGAGCAGGAATGATCACCGCAGGATCATCTGGCGCAGTGATATTTTCAATTTTTTCTTTTAAGCCATAATCTGGCTGCGGTGTCTCATCAAAAAGATCCATATTGGCGTCAATATTCGCATTGCGAATGCCGATCCAATTGGCTAATCCCTCCGTAAAGTTCAAGCCAGACTTTGCCACGTTTTTCTCGTGGCGTTGCTGATCATCACTGGAAATTTTAAATAATGGAATATCGTAATGGCGTTTGCTTTTACCATTGCTATTATGGATGGCAATATAGTTGTCGCTGATTTGATGAGCTAAACCGTGATCAGCAAAGTAAATCATTGAAAAAGTGCGGTGGTTTTTTTGCTGATTTTCTACCAGAAGCTGATAAATTTTGCTGAGTATTTCATCGGTTTTTTTGATCGAACTAATATAGCAGTTTACTTCTTGATATTTTTTATCAATTTTTGTGTCGTCAAAAATCTTTTTATAATCAGCCACGCGTTCGCAAGCTAAAGGATGTGAGCCATATAGATGGATAACGATAAAACGTTTGTTCTCGCTAGGTTTTTGCAGTAGCTGGTCAAATTTTGCGATTAATTTAAAATCACTCACATCACTGCTAAGAGAATCACCTGATTTTAAAAAGAGTTTTTCATCACTTTTATTGGCAATCGCAGAAATGGGCGTGTCGTATTGCCCCAAATAGCCTTGATTAGAAAGCCAGTAGGTTTTGAGACCTGCTGACTTAATTAAGTCAATGAAATTTAAGCGATAATTACCTTCCCACGTTTTTTTGTTAGGTTTTGTAAACATTAGTTTTAACGAAGCGATAGTATTGGTTCCACCTGCGGTTAAGCCATTAATTAATGTGCCTTTGGCGGTGGAAAGAAAAGGCGTATTAGCAATAGGATAACCATAAGCGTGGTGATAATCTTTTCTTGCACTTTCGCCGATAACTAAAATGTAGTCATCATAATGGGAACGGCTATCCAGTTGGCTTTCTCCCCATTCACTTGGCACATTAAAGCGATTAAGCAAACGCAGTTCTTCGATCACTTTTTCACCGGCTAAATAGCTTTCTTGCAGAGGTTGGAAAGGAATTTGTCCCCAAAATGCATTGATAAAAATGAGTGCCAATAGCCCTTTATTTTTATAAAAAACCAGGTGAAATTTTTGACTTAACTTGCGATAAAGCAAGGCTCCGCTAAGAATAACAAAGGGATAACTATAATGAAGTGGCGGAATTTGGGCGAAAAATTCTTTGCCTTCTTGTAAGTCGGTGGCAAAAACAGAGGCAATATACTGATAAGAAGGCGCACCAAAATTCACCCCAATAGGCGCATAGCAGGCATAAATGAATAAAATAGGGAGCGCAATAAAATAAAAGTATTTTTGAGAGCTAGAAAAAATAATAATGAAAGACATAAAAAGGGCAATTTGTTGCCAGTTTGGCTGTGGAAAATAACCCGAGCCTTGTAATGCCAACAGGCTGATTACATAAAGTAGCGCAAAACATACCGCACTTGCGAGTAAGGATGAAAGATGAAATGTTCCTTTTTTGTTCTTTTCTGTCACAACATTATTCCTTATTTTTGACTTCCTCTCATTTTACTTAATTTTTTTCGAGGGTTCTATGCGATTTTTTTTCTAAGCTATTTTCAGGGTAAAGATGTTGCTCTATAATATGCAGAATTTTGTACCCAACTTTTGTGAGGAAAAAATGAGCAAACCCGTATATAAAAGAATCCTGCTTAAATTAAGCGGTGAAGCTTTACAAGGTGAGGAAGGTTTTGGAATTGATCCTTCAATTTTAGACAGAATGGCGCTCGAAATTAAAGAATTACTAGAAATGGGCGTAGAAGTCGGGGTTGTGTTAGGGGGCGGAAATTTATTCCGTGGTGCGAAACTGGCGAAAGCAGGAATGAACCGTGTGGTTGGCGATCATATGGGAATGCTTGCCACCGTAATGAACGGCTTAGCAATGCGTGATGCCTTACACCGTGCTGATGTCAATGCAAAATTGATGTCCGCCTTCCAACTCAATGGTATTTGTGATACTTATAACTGGTCTGAAGCAATTAAAATGCTACGTGAAGGACGCGTGGTCATTTTCTCGGCAGGAACAGGTAGCCCATTTTTTACTACCGATTCAGCCGCTTGCTTGCGCGGTATTGAAATTGAAGCCGATGTTGTACTCAAAGCGACAAAAGTGGATGGCGTGTATGATTGCGATCCTGCCAAAAATCCAGAAGCAGTGATGTATGAAAAACTCACTTATGCTGATGTGATTGACAAAGAATTGCAAGTGATGGACTTAGCCGCTTTTACGTTAGCACGAGATCACGGAATGCCAATTCGTGTGTTTAATATGAGCAAACCGGGGGCATTACGCAATGTTATTTTAGGTGAGCGTGAAGGGACGCTTATTTGTAACTAATTGATTAAACTTAAATAAAAGGAATATTTGTGATTAACGAAATTAAACAAGATACGCAAACGCGTATGGAAAAAAGCCTTGAAACATTCAAACATCATATTGCGAAAGTCAGAACAGGACGCGCACAGCCTAGCTTACTTGATGGTATTCAAGTGGAATATTATGGCGCATTAACGCCATTACGTCAGTTAGCTAATGTTGTCGCTGAAGATGCACGCACACTTGCAGTAACTGTGTTTGATCGTAGTTTAATCGGGGCAGTAGAAAAAGCGATCTTAACCTCTGATTTAGGTTTAAACCCATCATCAGCAGGCACAACCATTCGCGTTCCACTTCCACCATTAACGGAAGAACGCCGTCGTGATTTAATCAAAATTGTAAAAGCGGAAGCCGAACAAGGCAAAGTTGCTGTACGTAATGTACGCCGTGATGCTAACGATCAAATCAAAGCGTTGTTGAAGGAAAAAGAAATCAGCGAAGATGAAGAACGCAAAGCACAAGATGAAATCCAAAAAATCACCGATCTTTATGTGAAAAAAGTGGATGAAGTGTTAGCGGACAAAGAGAAAGAATTATTAGATTTCTAATCATTTGAAATAATGAAACAATAAAGGGCGAGCCAAAGGTTCGCCCTCTTTTTTCTTGCTGAACGGCGGGCTTTTGAGTATATTCACCACAATTTTAGCAAACTTACTTCTTTTTATAGTGCGGTCAAAAATTTATGCAAAAACAACAAAAACTCGTTATTCTTGGTTCAACCGGTTCAATCGGTACTAGCACCCTTTCTGTAATAGCGCATAATCCAGAAAAATATCAAGTGTTCGCTTTAGTAGGGGGGCGTAATGTGCAGTTAATGCTTGAGCAATGCGTTAAATTTCAGCCGACTTTTGCCGCATTAGATGATGAAAGTGCGGCGAAAAATTTGAAAGAAAAATTGACCGCACTTGGTATGAAAACGCAAGTGTTAAGCGGACAACAAGCTATTTGTGAATTAGCGGCACACCCTGAGGCTGATCAAGTGATGGCTGCCATTGTTGGTGCAGCTGGCTTGCTACCAACCCTTGCAGCGGTGCAAGCGGGTAAACGGGTGTTGCTAGCCAACAAAGAAAGCTTGGTGACTTGTGGGCAACTCTTTATTGATGAAGTGAAGAAAAGCCACGCACAGCTTCTGCCAGTGGACAGTGAACATAATGCGATTTTCCAATCTTTACCGCCTCAAGCACAAGAAAAAATCGGTTTTTGTCCGCTACAAGAATTAGGCATTAGTAAAATTGTCTTAACGGGATCGGGCGGGCCTTTCCGCTATACGGATCTTACTGAATTTGAACACATCACACCAGAACAAGCTGTGGCACACCCCAATTGGTCAATGGGCAAAAAGATTTCGGTCGATTCAGCTACAATGATGAACAAAGGCTTAGAATATATTGAGGCTCGTTGGTTATTTAATGCGACAGCTGATGAAATGGAAGTGATTATTCATCCTCAATCCATTATTCATTCTATGGTGCGTTATATTGATGGCTCGGTCATTGCGCAGATGGGCAATCCTGATATGCGTACGCCAATTGCTGAAACAATGGCTTATCCACAACGTACCTTTGCGGGAGTTGCACCATTGGATTTTTATCAGCTTAATGGGCTGACTTTCTTACAACCAGATTATCAGCGTTACCCTTGCTTAAAACTCGCCATAGATGCTTTCGCAGCAGGGCAGTATGCAACAACAGCGATGAACGCGGCGAACGAAATTTCTGTCGAGGCGTTTTTAAACCGTCAAATTAAATTTACCGACATTGCCTTTGTGAATCAGCAGGTTGTAGAAAACATCACGCCGCAACAGATTCAATCCATTGATGATGTGTTAGAGGTGGATAAAAAAGCACGTGGGTTGGCGTGGAAAATCATTCAATCAAAATAACATTTTGTTTTTATTATAAATAACTCACAGCGGGCGAAAGTTCGCTTTGATTTTTTACATATAATTCTGTGCGTTTTCATAGTAAGTAAGATCATATTATGATATATTCAGCCATTAATTTTATAACTAGAAAATCCTTGATGAATGACAGAGATTGATTCAAATAATATTCCTCAACACGTTGCGATTATTATGGATGGCAATGGTCGTTGGGCAAAACAGCAAGGAAAAATGCGTATTTTCGGGCATAAAAATGGTGTCGCGGCAGTGCGCCAAGCGGTTTCCTATGCACTAAAAATTGGCGTGAATGTTCTCACGCTTTATGCCTTTAGCAGTGAAAATTGGTCTCGTCCCGAAAGTGAAGTCAGTGCATTAATGACATTATTTATGCAAGCACTTGATTTAGAAGTGAAAAAATTGCATAAAAATAATATTCGGTTAAAAATTATCGGCGATAAATCGCGTTTTAATGCAAAATTACAGCAAAAAATCGAAAACGCAGAAAAATTAACCGAAAATAACACCGCACTTACCTTAAATATTGCGGCAAATTACGGGGGATATTGGGATATTGTGCAGGCTACAAAACAGCTTGCCAGCTTAGTGAAAAATCAGCAGATGACCGTTGATGAGATCACCGCAGAACGTTTTCAGCAATATTTGGTTACCCAAAATCAGCCAATGGTTGATTTGCTCATTCGGACAAGCGGGGAGCAACGTGTGAGTAATTTTTTGCTATGGCAAATTGCTTATGCAGAATTTTATTTTTCCGATGTGTTATGGCCAGATTTTAACGAACAAGAATTTAATCAAGCTATTTTAGCTTATCAACAACGAAATCGCCGTTTTGGTGGAGCAGAACAAGAGGACTAAACTGTGCTTAAACAACGTGTCATTTCCGCAATAATTTTAATTGCTATTGTCTGTGCTGCGTTATTTTTATTTTCTCCTTTTTATTTTGCCTTAGCGTTAGGTGCCGTGGTGGGCTTAGGCATTTGGGAATGGACACAATTTGCCCAGGTTAAAAATAAATTTTGGCGTGTTGTGGTGGCTGGATTAGCAAGTGCGGTGCTTTTTTTATGGATTTTAAGCGAAGCCAATTATCTCAATGCTGGGCGTGTGTTTGAACATTATGCCGAACCGATTTTATTAAGTGCCGTGATTTGGTGGCTTATCGCCCTTGGTCTGGTAGTGAGTTATCCCAATTCAGCGAAATTTTGGGTAAAATCCGTTGTGTTGCAAGGAGTTTTCGCCATTGTAACTTTAGTGCCTTTTATTGTTGGTGTGTTGAAACTGCGTTTAGATGGTTACGTTGCTAATCCCTATCACGGCTTAATGTTGCTCTTTTATGTATTCATTCTTGTATGGGCAGCTGATTCAGGGGCGTATTTTGCCGGCCGCCAATTTGGAAAGCATAAACTTGCAGCAAAAGTTTCCCCGGGTAAAACTTGGCAAGGGGTATTTGGCGGTTTACTCACGGCTGGCGTGTTAGCAGCAATTTTTATGCAAGTTGCTCCGCAAGATCTATTCAATGTGCCAACAGTGCCTTTCATCCTGTTATCCGTTGCCACTGTGGCGATTTCTGTATTGGGTGATTTGACGGAAAGTATGTTTAAGCGTGAAAGCGGTATTAAAGATAGCAGTCAGTTAATTCCCGGACACGGTGGGATTTTAGATCGTATTGATAGCTTAACTGCTGCTGTTCCATTCTTTGCCTATTTCTATTTTTATGTCTTGTAGGAAACAGATATGTCTTTTTTGTGGTCGCTAGGTTCATTTTTGGTTGCCATTTGTGTACTGGTTTTTGTACACGAATACGGACACTTTTGGGCTGCGAGAAAGTTCGGTATAAAAGTTGAGCGTTTTTCTATCGGTTTCGGTAAAGTATTGTGGTCATTTCTTGATAAAAAAGGGACAGCCTTTTCTATTTCACTGATTCCTTTAGGTGGCTATGTGAAAATGCTTGATGAGCGTAACGAAGCGGTACCAGAAGAATTAAAATCACAAGCCTTTAATAATAAATCTGTTGCACAACGTGCCTTTGTCATTGCAGCAGGCCCTATTGCGAATTTTATTTTTGCTATATTGGCGTATTGGTTGGTGTATTCCATTGGTATTCCTAGTGTGAAACCTGTTATCGCAGAGGTTCGACCTCAATCTATTGCGGCACAAGCACAGATCCAACCAGATTCACAAATTATCGCCATTGATGGCACAGCAACGCCAGATTGGGAAACCATTAATATGGTACTTGCCACCAAAATGGGCAATCCAAATGTAGAAATCACGCTTTCTCCTTTTGCATCTAACGTGAAGCAACAGCGTACCTTAGACTTAACAAATTGGCGTTTTGATCCCGAAAAAGAAAGTGCTTTTGGCGCATTAGGTATGATTCCTGTGCGAACTAAAGTGGAAATGACCTTGTCTAAAGTGGCAGCAGATTCTCCTGCACAAAAAGCAGGTTTGCTTGTTGGTGATAAACTTTATACCAATACTGGTGAACCAATGAATTGGCAAGATTTTATTCAAGATGTGCAAAAGGGGCTGCCTTTCACGTTGCGCATTGAGCGGGCGGGGGAAACGCTATATAAAACCTTAACGCCGATACTAAACGAAAAAGGGAAATGGTTTGTTGGCGTCTCGCCAACCATTAAACCATTAGATGAAAAATATCGCACGGAATTAAAATATGGCCTTTTTGACGCGTTACAAAAAGGCATAGAAAAAACGAAAGATTTAATGCTACTGACTGTAAAAGTGATCGGTAAATTAATTACGGGCGATCTTTCTTTAAATAATTTAAGCGGGCCTATTTCTATTGCAAAGGGGGCGGGTGTTTCTTCTGAAATTGGCTTCGTTTATTATTTAAGTTTTATGGCATTAATTAGTGTGAATTTAGGTATTATGAATTTGTTCCCATTACCGGTATTAGATGGGGGACATTTAGTTTTTCTTGCCGCTGAGGCGATAAAAGGCAAACCACTTTCACAAAAAGTGCAAGATGCGGCTTATAAAATTGGCGCAATATGCTTATTAGCTTTAACAGCATTTGCTTTGTTTAACGATTTCTTACGTTTATAACTCTTTCTTTTACAAGGATAAAAGTAACAATGAAAAAACTTTTAATCGCAAGTTTATTATTGGGTTCAACCACGGTGATGGCTGCACCTTTTATTGTGCAAGATATTCGTGTTGATGGCGTTCAGGCTGGCACGGAAGGCAAAATTCTTGCGAATTTACCCGTTAGAGTTGGGCAACGGGCGACAGATAAAGATATTGCTAATGTAGTCAGAACCTTGTTCTTACAGGGATATGAGGGGGTTAAAGCGGCTCGAGAAGGCAATACCCTAGTGATTTCTGTACAGCAACGTCCAATTATTGCCGATGTTATTCTTGACGGGAATAGCTCAATTCCAAGTGAAGCCTTGAAAGATAACCTAGACGCTAATGGCTTTGCGGTTGGCGATGTGTTGAACCTTGATAAATTAGAGGCTTTTCGCCAAAGTTTATTAGATCATTACCGTAGCGTAGGGCGTTATAACGCAAAAGTGGAAACCATCGTTACGCCATTGCCAAATAATCGTGCGGAAGTCAAAATCCAAATTAAAGAAAATGATGTCGCACTGTTGAAAGGGGTTACCTTTGAAGGAAATCACGCGTTTAGTTCAAGCAAGTTGCAAGAACAAATGGAATTACAACCTGATGCGTGGTGGAAGCTTTTCGGCAATAAATTCGATTCTGTACAGTTTGGTAAAGATCTAGATACATTACGCGAGTTTTACCTTGATCACGGCTATGCCAAAATGCAAATCACTAAAACAGATGTGCAGTTAAATGATGCACAGACTGAGGCAAAAGTTTCTATTGATGTTAATGAAGGTGAGAAATATACCGTTAAGAGCGCGCGTATTGTGGGTAATGTTGCGGGAATGGGCGATAAGCTTTCCGGATTATTAAAACAAATTCAGGTGGGGGAAACCTTCCGTCGTAGTGATGTGGTTGCGGTAGAAAATGCCATTAAAACGACCTTAGGTGAACAGGGATACGCAAACCCTCAAGTGAATGTTAGCCCAGCGTTTGACGATCAACATCACACTATTGCATTGACTTATGTGGTTGATGCAGGTCGTCGTTATTCTGTGCGTCAAATTCGTTTTGAAGGCAATAACGTCAGTGCAGATAGCACATTACGCCAAGAAATGCGTCAGCAAGAAGGAACTTGGTTATCCTCTCAATTAGTTGAACTAGGTAAAGTGCGGTTAGAACGTACAGGATTTTTTGAGACTGTAGAATCGCGTACTGAGAATGTGCCAAACACGGATGATGAACTTGATGTGATCTATAAAGTGAAAGAACGTAATACGGGTAGCATTAACTTTGGTATTGGTTATGGTACAGAAAGTGGCTTAAGCTATCAGGCAAGTATTAAACAAGATAACTTTTTGGGAATGGGATCTTCAATCAGTTTAGGTGGTTCGCGTAATGATTACAGTACCAGTGTGAATTTAGGCTATACAGAACCTTATTTCACAAAAGACGGCGTAAGTCTTGGTGGGAATGTATTCTTTGAAAAATACGATAACTCAAAAAACGACACGTCAGCCTCTTATAGCCGTACAACTTATGGAGTGAATGGTACGCTTGGTTTCCCAGTCAATGAGAATAACTCATACTATGTTGGGTTAGGCTATGTTTACAACAAATTAAAAGATGTACGCCCTGAATATAACCGTAACCTCTATCGTGAATCAATGAATGTGAGTGATTGGACATTCAAATCTCACGATTTTGAATTCTCTATGGGGTGGAACTATAACAATCTGAACCGCGGCTATTTCCCAACGTCAGGAATGCGCGCCTCGATCGGCGGAAAAGTGACTATTCCAGGTTCAGATAATAAATATTACAAATTGTCCGCAGATGTCCAAGGTTTCTATCCGTTAGATCGTGATCATAGCTGGGTCATTTCAGCAAAAGCTTCCGCAGCTTACGCGAATGGTTTTGGTGGTAAACGTTTACCGTTCTATCAAACTTACAGTGCAGGTGGTATGGGAAGTTTGCGTGGTTTTGCTTATGGTGCAGTAGGCCCACAAGCTATTTACCAACACAAAGATTGTGCAACAGCAGATAAATATTGTAAGAAAGGGGTAAATGGCGACATTGTCGGTGGTAATGCAATGGTCACCGCAAGTGCGGAATTAATTGTGCCAACACCTTTTGTGGCGGACAAAAATCAACGTTCAGTAAGAACTTCGCTTTTTGTTGATGCGGCAAGTGTATGGAATACAAAATGGAAAACAGACGGAAAAGCACGTTTCACCAATTTACCGGATTACGGCGATCCGAGCCGTGTTCGCTCCTCAGCGGGTGTCGCTTTCCAATGGCAATCACCGATTGGACCTTTGGTGTTCTCTTATGCCAAACCAATCAAAAAATATAAAGGTGATGAAATTGAACAATTCCAATTTAGTATCGGTGGTACATTCTAATTGGAACTTCTTTCATTCTTATTAGTCTAAGTGAAAGCTTGGAAAGCTAATGGGAGCTTGCTCCCATTGGTATTGAATTTAAAAATTAATTTATTTTAAGGAAACTCAAAAATGAAAAAAGCTGTAAAATTAACCGCACTTTCTTTAGCGTTAGCATTAGGTTCATCCATTGCAATGGCGGAAGATAATATTGCCTTTGTAAATGTTGATTATTTATTTGCACATCATCCTGCACGTCAAGTTGAATTTAAAAAATTAGATGAGCAATTCAAAGCGCCATCTGAAAAATTACAAGTTGAAGATAAAGCACTGCAAGATAAAAAAGCAGCATTTGAAAAAGAAATTGATGGTAAAGTGAAAGCATTAGATAAAGATGCACCAAAATTACGTCAAGCTGATATTAAAAAGCGTCAGGATGAAATTGCAAAATTAGCGCAAAAACGTGATGAAGAGTTTAAAAAATTAGTACAACAGCACCAAGAAAATATTGCTAAATTCCGTCAGGAAACACAAAAAGCAGAAATGGAAGTTGAACGTAAATTATTAACTGACATTCAAACTGCGACGACAACGGTGGCAAAAGCAAAAAACTACAGCGCCGTGCTTGATGAAAAAGTGGCAGTGTATGCAGCTGATGGCAAAAATATCACCGAAGAAGTATTAAAAGCAATTCCAGCTCCAGCACAGGCTAAATAATGCAAAAGTCTTATTCTCTTAAAGAATTAGCACAACAAATTGGCGCTACCATTCGTGGTAACGCCAATGTGCTTATTGATAGTATTGCTCCTCTTGACAAAGCACAGTCAAACCAACTCACTTTTATTTCAAATATTAAATTCCGTGATTTGCTTGCCCAATCCCACGCAGGGGTTTTAGTCGTGAGTCAAAATGATGTGGAGTTTTGTTCGCCTGAAAGCAATCTGCTGATTGTCAATGATCCTTATGTTGCTTATGCTGTGTTAGCGCAATATATGGATTCTACTCCTAAAGCCGCCACAGGTATTGCTGAAAGTGCGGTGATTTCATCCTCGGCAAAATTAGGTGCAAATGTTTCCATTGGCGCTAATGCGGTGATTGAAGATGAAGTTGAATTAGGTGATAACGTGGTTATCGGTGCAGGTTGCTTTATTGGCAAGGGTGCAAAAATTGGTGCAAACACCCAACTTTGGGCGAATGTAAACATCTATCACCAAGTACAAATTGGCGAACATTGCTTAATTCAATCTGGTGCAGTTATTGGCAGTGATGGCTTTGGCTATGCAAATGATAAAGGCCGCTGGATCAAGATCCCACAAACTGGCACAGTGATTATTGGTAACCACGTTGAAATTGGTGCTTGTACCTGTATTGATCGCGGCGCATTAGATGCCACGGTAATTGAAGATAATGTGATTATTGATAACCTTTGTCAAATTGCCCATAACGTACATATCGGCACTGGCACAGCAGTAGCCGGCGGTGTGATTATGGCGGGCAGCCTGAAAGTGGGACGCTATTGTCTCATTGGTGGCGCAAGTGTAATCAATGGTCATATGGAAATTGCAGACAAAGTGACCGTTACAGGAATGGGAATGGTAATGCGGCCAATTACCGAACCCGGTGTTTATTCTTCCGGCATTCCGTTACAGCCAAATAAAGAATGGCGAAAAACCGCTGCATTAACCTTAGACATTGATAAAATGAATAAGCGTCTAAAAGCGCTAGAAAAAAAGCTGAATAATGCTTAACTCATCTTTCAAACGTGCCACTTTATGTGGTGCGTTTTGTATTAAACGGTGAAATATCGTATAATCTACGCCAATTTTATTTTCTATTATTTTTAAATTAAAAAGGTACGATTGTGACAACAGAACAAACCGCAAAAGTCATTGAAGCAAAAGAAATTATGACCTTACTTCCACACCGCTATCCCTTTTTATTAGTGGATCGTGTGACTGATTTTGAAGAAGGGAAATGGTTAAAAGCGATTAAAAACATCAGCGTTAATGAACCTTGTTTTACAGGGCATTTCCCGGGAGAACCCATTTTACCCGGCGTGTTAATTTTAGAAGCATTGGCACAGTCAATGGGCATTTTGGCGTTTAAAACTCACGAATTACAAGGTGGAGAATTATTCTATTTCGCTGGTATTGATGATGCACGTTTTAAACGTCCAGTTTTACCAGGCGATCAAATGGAACTTTATGTTGAAGTGATCAAAGAACGCCGTGGTATTACGGCATTTACTGGTATCGCAACAGTAAATGGTGAAGTGGCTTGTGAAGCAAAATTAATGTGCGCTCGCAGATAACAAAATCAAGAAATTAAGAGGTCAATATGATCCATCCAAGTGCAAAAATTCACCCTTCAGCCATTATTGAGGAAGGTGCTAAAATTGGCGAAAACGTCGTCATTGGCCCATTTTGTATTATTGGTTCTGACGTTGAAATTGGCAGAGGCACAGTACTACATTCACATATTGTTGTAAATGGCGTCACCCAGATTGGTGAAGAGAATGAAATTTTCCAGTTTGCGAGCATTGGTGAGAAAAATCAAGATCTAAAATACCAAAATGAGCCAACCAAAACCATTATTGGTCACCGTAACCGCATCCGTGAAAGTGTTACTATTCATCGTGGCACAGTACAAGGTGGGGGCGTAACCCGTGTTGGTGATGATAACTTATTTATGATCAACGCCCATATTGCACACGATTGTAAAATCAAAAATCGTTGTATTCTTGCTAATAATGCCACTCTTGCAGGACACGTGGAACTAGATGATTTCGTGATTGTCGGTGGAATGTCAGCCATTCACCAATTTGTCATCATTGGCGCTCACGTTATGCTTGGCGGTGGTTCAATGGTGAGCCAAGATGTTCCCCCTTATGTGATGGCACAAGGCAACCACGCACAGCCCTTTGGTGTGAATATTGAAGGTTTGAAACGCCGTGGCTTTGATAAGCCGACATTACACGCCATTCGTAATGTGTATAAATTGATTTATCGTAGTGGAAAAACCTTAGAAGAAGTGATGCCAGAAATTGAGCATTACGCCAAAACGGAAAGTGCGATTAGCTTTTTCCTTGATTTCTTCAAGCGTTCAACCCGTGGCATTATTCGCTAATTAAACGAACGATACCACCTATAAAAAGGTTAAAATTTTTTACCGCACTTTACTTATTGCCTAAGGTTTGCAATATAAAGTGCGGTTGTTTTTTATGAGAAAAGTATTAATGGAACAAGCAAAAGCATTTCCTACCATTGGCATTGTAGCAGGCGAAGTCTCTGGTGATATTTTGGGGGCAGGGTTAATACGCAGCCTGAAAATCCGTTATCCTAACGCACGTTTTATCGGCATTGCTGGCAAACAAATGTTGGCAGAAGGTTGTGAAACCTTGGTGGATATGGAAGAAATTGCTGTAATGGGCTTAGCCGAAGTAGTGAAACATTTACCACGCTTGCTGAAAATTCGCCGTCAGGTTATCAACAAAATGTTGCAAGAAAAACCCGATGTATTTATCGGCATTGATGCCCCTGACTTCAATCTTGACATTGAACTCAAACTCAAAGAACAAGGTATCAAAACCATTCATTATGTTAGCCCATCAGTATGGGCGTGGCGACAAAACCGCATTCACAAAATTGCACAAGCGACCAACCTTGTTCTCGCCTTCTTGCCTTTTGAAAAAGCCTTTTATGACCGCTTCAATGTACCTTGCCGTTTTATTGGACACACAATGGCAGATGCCATCGCCTTAAAACCTGATCGTCTTGAGGCTTGTCAAATGCTTAATATTGACCCACAGCAACGTTATCTGGCGATCCTTGTTGGCAGTCGTGGCACGGAAGTGGAATTTCTTGCCGAACCTTTCTTACAAACGGCATTATTGCTGAAAGAACAGTATCCAGACGTACAATTTCTTGTTCCTTTAGTGAATGAAAAACGTCGCCAGCAATTTGAACAAATTAAGGCGAAAGTCGCCCCTGATTTAGAAATGACATTACTTGATGGGCAAGCCCGTCAAGCAATGATCGCGGCACAAGCTACCTTATTAGCGTCAGGAACGGCAGCATTGGAGTGTATGCTATGTAAATCACCTATGGTCGTAGGCTACAAAATGAAGCCGATGACGTATATGCTAGCAAAACGTTTAGTGAAAACCCCTTATATTTCTTTACCTAACTTGTTAGCCAATGAAATGCTTGTACCAGAAATGATCCAGCAAGATTGCACGGCGGAAAAGCTGGTGGAAAAGCTAATCCCTTATTTTTCTACAGAAGAAAGTGCGGTACAAAATCGCCACAGTTTAGTGCAACATTTTATTAATCTACATAAAATAATCCAATGCGATGCGGACAAACAAGCCGCTGATGCGGTGATTGAATTATTGCAGGAGAATAAATAATGAGCGAATTTGTCTATCCTGATTACGAACTTATCGCAGGTGTCGATGAAGTGGGGCGTGGACCTTTAGTTGGTGCAGTGGTAACGGCTGCGGTGATTTTAGATCCTAATAATCCCATTGAAGGCTTAACCGACAGCAAGAAACTCTCGCATAAAAAACGTCTTGCCTTAGCGGAAGAAATTAAACAAAAAGCTAAAGCGTGGGCGCTAGGGCGGGCAGAACCAGAAGAAATTGATGAACTTAATATTTTGCACGCCACGATGTTGGCAATGCAACGTGCGGTAAATCAGCTTAATATTACACCGCACTTTGTATTAGTGGACGGCAACCGCATTCCCTCATTACCAATGCCCGCTCAAGCGGTGGTAAAAGGCGATAGTCTCGTGGCAGAAATCAGCGCTGCTTCCATTCTTGCCAAAGTTGCCCGTGATTTAGAAATGGAGGAACTGGATAAACGTTATCCTCAATATGCCTTTGCACAACATAAAGGCTATCCAACAAAATTGCACTTAGAAAAACTCGCAGAACACGGCGTTTTACCCGAACACCGCCGAAGTTTTGCACCAGTAAGAAAACTTATTACAGAATAAAAAGTTCGGTAGTTTTCAAAAAATAAAAAAATACTACCGCACTTTAAATTCCATTTAATACAAAATAGATTATGAACCATCGGACAATCCCCTTGTAAATTGCCCGAATGGAAATAAAATTTTTAGAAAAGTAACGCCTGAACACGGCATAGCAAGTATGGGCTTACTTTTCGTTAAGAAAATTTTATTGGAATGAGGAAAAGCAATTTAGCGGAGGCACGCTTTTCTTTGCTTACTTTCTTTTGTGAAAACAAAAGAAAGTAAGTCGCTCAACGCGCGAAACACGTTATATCAACAAAGAAAAACACAGTCAGCTAAATAACTAAATATGATCAAAAAAACATTTATAAAAAACCTTAACCACGGAGATCTTGATGCCCACAATCACTAATATGCCACTTGCTAGCGTTGTGATCTTTCTCGCAATTGCTGTACTCTTGTTTATCCACAATAAAATCCGTATGGACGTCATTGCCCTATTAGTGATGCTCGCTTTTTGCTTAAGCGGTATTTTAACGGTGCAAGAAGTATTTGCAGGGTTTAGCGATCCAAATATTATTTTGATTGCATTACTTTTTATTGTTGGGGACGCATTAGTCAGAACGGGCGTGGCGTATCAAGTCAGCGAGTGGTTGATGAAAGCGGCCAAAAATAGCGAAACCCGTGTGTTGATCTTAGTAATGTTAGCAGTAACTGGGTTAGGATCTTTTATGAGTTCCGTTGGTATTGTGGCGATTTTTATTCCTGTGGTGTTGGTGATTTGTCAGCAAATGAATATTTCCCCAAAACGTCTTATGATGCCTCTCAGTATGGCGGGGCTAATTAGTGGAATGATGACCTTAATCGCCACTGCCCCTAACTTGGTGATTAATGCCGAATTAATAAACTTAACCCACCAACGCTTTAATTTTTTCTCTTTTACACCGATTGGCATCGTGATTTTATTATTAGGCATTGCCTATATGCTTGTTGCACGTCATTGGTTAGGGACCTCTGAACAGGATGAAGAGGAAGGAGGAAGTCGCCATTCTATTCAAGATTTAATTAATGATTACCAACTGCATAACCGCACAAAACGTTTTGTCGTGAAAACAGGCTCGGATTTTATTGGGCAACCGTTGGAATCTTTACACTTACGTTCTAATTATGCATTAAATGTGCTAGCTATTGAGCGTTGGAAACGTTTTCGCCCAAGATTTCTTGCAGATTCATTAGGTAAAATTGAAATTCGTGAAAAAGATATTTTACTGATTGATTGCGCCGATCCTGAGTTAGATATCAATGAATTCTGCCAACAACATCAGTTAGAAGCCACAGAACTTCGCCCTTACTATTTTGAACAACAAGCAAAATTTATGGGAATGGTGGAAATTACCCCTATTCCAGATGGTGATTATCTAGGCAAAACAGTCGCCGATGTGGGTTTTCGCTCCCGTTTTGGTTTAAATGTGGTTGGCATTAAACGGAATAATGAGATTTTGACGGGAAGTTTGATCGAACAGCCATTAAAGATCGGAGATTTGCTGTTGGTGGTAGGATCGTGGAAATTGATCCACGCGATGCGTAATAAAACGAAAAGTTTTTTTGTCTTGGATTACCCCGCAGAAATTGAGCGTGCAGCGCCCGCACAAAGCCAAGCACCCTATGCCATTTTATCTATTGTAACGATGGTAGCATTAATGGTAACAGGGCTTGTACCGAATGTGGTCGCGGCATTAATTGCTTGTTTAATGTTAGCGAAGTTCCGTTGCGTTGATGCGAAAAGTGCTTATGCTTCTATTCATTGGTCGAGCTTAATTTTAATTGTTGGAATGATGCCATTTTCTACCGCACTGCAAAAAACAGGTGGGATAAATTTAATCGTGGAGTTTATGATTAATACCGTAGGCGGAATGGGGAAACATTGGATTTTAATCAGCTTGTTTACGCTTACCGCCGTGATTGGCCTATTTATTTCCAATACGGCGACAGCCATTCTTATGGCGCCTATTGCGATTACTATGGCACAGCATTTACAGCTTTCACCATTACCTTTTGCAATGACGGTGGCGATTGCTTCTTCTGCTGCGTTTATGACCCCTATTTCTTCCCCCGTCAATACGATGGTATTAGGGGCGGCGAAGTATAAGTTTGGTGATTTCGTAAAAATTGGTGTACCCTTTACGTTGTTGATTATGCTGACAAGTGTGTTTTTAATTCCGTTGTTATTTCCATTTTAAGAAGGAGAAATGATGAGTATTTATGATTTAAAGCCTCGATTTCAAAATTTACTGCGCCCAAGTGTGATTAAATTGGAACAAAAAGGCGTTACAGCAAATCAAGTTACCCTATTGGCTTGTGCTATTTCAATAATTTTAGGTCTATTTTTGACCGCACTTTCAACTGTAAATTGGTTATTCGTTTTGCTTCCGATTTGGCTTTTTATTCGTATGGCATTTAATGCAATTGATGGAATGTTAGCCAGAGAATTTCAGCAAAAATCTCGTTTGGGTGGGTATTTGAATGAAATTACGGATGTGATTTCCGATGCCGCATTATATTTACCCTTTGCTTTTATTTCTCCTTTTGATCCTTTTGTGATTGGAATCATTATTTGGCTTGCTGCACTCACGGAATTTTGTGGAGTATTGGGGCAGATATATGGTAAAACACGCCGTTATGATGGACCTCTAGGCAAAAGTGATCGTGCATTCTTATTTGGTGGATTAGGTTTGATTTATACTTTTATGCCAACATTACCAAGTTGGTTGTATGGTATTGCTTGGCTTGTCGTTATCGGATTAATTTTAACCTGTGTGAAACGTGTAAAAGCGGGGCTTAATGAGGGTGCAAAATCAACACAAGATGATGAAAAGGAAAGTGCGGTGCAATTTCCGACAGAAAATAACGAAGTAGAAACACAGGAGAACAATAATGTTAGCTAAATTGATTGATTTTCTGTTATGCCGTTTAACCTCATTTCTTACCGGAGTACGTCCGGCAAAGAATATTGCTCTGCAATCTGTGGGTAAACCTCGATTGTATTATGCAAACCATAATAGCCACGGCGATTTTATTTTATTTTGGGTTTCTTTGCCTTATGAAGTCAGAAAAAACACCCGTCCAGTTGCGGGAGCTGATTATTGGCAAAAAGGGAGCATTCGTTCTTTTCTGGCGAAAAAAGTATTCAATATGCTCTTGATCGAACGCAATGGCAATGATCCTAAAGCAGTAACAGAGCAAATAAGCCAAGCATTAAAAAAGGATTCGCTGATTATCTTTCCTGAGGGAACGAGAAAAACAGATGATGATATGCTTATTCAGCCTTTTAAAAGCGGGCTATATTATTTGGCTAAAGATAACCCTGATGTAGATTTCATCCCTGTTTGGATAAGTAATACACATAATTTATTACCTAAAGGGTTTGTTGTTCCAGTACCATTATTGTGCGATCTTTATTTAGGTGATCCTATCCATATTCAGCCAGAAGAAGATAAAACACACTTTTTAGCCCGTGCTGAGCAAGCATTAATTAATTTAAACCCAAAATATCAAGGAGCATAAAATGGAAATGTGGCATTTATTCTGGGGACTTATAGGCACCTTGCTTCTTGCTTCTGCAATTGGTTATAGTTTGAAGTGGAAAGTGGGGTTTTCTACCCCTCATACAGTCATTGACAACCTTAATCATCGTATTAATGCGTGGTGGGTAATGATTTTAATTATTTTTGCTGCCGCTTATTTAGGATTTTACGCCGTTTTACTGCTTTTCTTCCTTATCTCATTTACCGCATTACGTGAATTTTTATCCCTTATTGATATTCGGCGTGGTGATCATTTTGCGTTAGTTGCTTGTTTTTATCTGATTTTACCATTGCAATATTATTTCATTGCCATAGACTGGTTTAGTATGTTTACTATTTTTATTCCCGTGTATGGATTTCTATTTTTACCGATTTTATCTGCTTTATTAGGTGATCCATCAAAATTTCTAGACCGCTCAAGTAAAGTGCAATGGGCCGTTATGATTGCTATATTCTGTATTTCTCACATACCCGCCATATTAACCTTGAATATTGAAGGTTTTGAAGGAAAAAGTTTATTGTTAATGATTTTCTTAATTCTTATTGTGCAAGCCAGCGATGTATTACAATATATATGGGGAAAATTATGTGGTAAACATAAAATCGCCCCCACGTTATCACCTTCTAAAACAGTTGAAGGCTTTGTGGGTGGTGTATTTAGTGCCTCAATTTTAGGTGGCTTACTGGCTTGGCTCACCCCATTTACCGTAGTACAAGCGGTATTGATTAGTTTCATTATTTGTTTAATGGGATTTTTAGGCGGATTAGTGATGTCGGCAATGAAACGCAGTATGGGCGTGAAAGACTGGGGAAATATGATTAGTGGACATGGCGGAATGCTGGATCGTATGGATAGCCTTTGTTTTGCAGCCCCTGTCTTTTTCCATATTGTGAGATATTATTGGATTTAATAAAAGAAAAAAGAGGAAAAAATGACCGCACTTTTAAAAATTGGTTTAGTCTCTGTCTCTGACCGAGCATCGCAAGGGGTCTATACGGATCAAGGTATTCCTGAATTAAAGAAATGGCTAGAGCAAGCATTAGTTGAGCCTTTTGAGGTGGAAACCCGTTTAATTCCTGATGAACAGCCAATTATTGAACAGACATTATGTGAATTAGTGGATAAGCATCATTGTCATCTTGTATTAACCACAGGGGGAACAGGCCCTGCTAAACGTGATGTTACCCCTGATGCCACACTGGCAATAGCCGATCGGGAAATGCCGGGGTTCGGTGAACAAATGCGCCAGGTGAGCTTGCATTTTGTCCCGACCGCGATTTTATCGCGACAAGTTGGCGTAATTCGTAAAAATAGTTTAATTTTAAACTTACCGGGACAACCGAAAGCCATCAAAGAAACCCTTGAGGGTGTGAAAGATGAGCAAGGTAATGTATTAGTGAAAGGCATTTTTTCCGCAGTGCCATATTGTTTACAATTAATTGATGGTATTTATATTGAGACAAAACCTGAAATTATTACCAGTTTTAGACCTAAATCCGCACGACGCGAAAAATAATTAAGTGAGGTAACTTATGAAAAAAATTGAAGCAATTATCAAACCATTTAAACTCGATGATGTCCGTGAAGCCTTATCAGATATTGGCATTACAGGAATGACAGTAACAGAAGTACGTGGTTTTGGACGACAAAAAGGGCATACCGAGCTTTATCGAGGTGCGGAATATATGGTGGATTTTCTGCCAAAAGTAAAAATGGAAATGGTCATTTCTGATGACGTGGTGGAGCAGTGTATTCAGGCGATTATGGAAACCGCACAAACAGGCAAAATTGGTGATGGTAAAATTTTTGTCTATGACGTAGAGCGCGTAATCCGAATTCGCACGGGTGAGGAAAACGAGGAAGCCGTATAATGGATAAGCGTTTGCCGATCAGCCAATTATTAATGGCATTGTCTGCCTTGGTAGTCATTCTGGCTGGGGTGAAATTGGCAGGGGAAATTGTTGTTCCATTTTTGCTCTCCTTATTTATCGCCATTATTTGCTCACCTGTGGTGAAGTTTATGACCAAACGTAAACTACCACATTGGCTGGCGCTAAGTTTACTGTTTTTAATGATTTTGACGGTATTTTTCTTTCTTGTTAGCTTAATTAATAGTACAGCGAGAGAATTTACCCAATCGATCCCACAATACCGCGTATTACTTTCACAACGACTCAATGATCTTGCGACAATCACGCAAGGTTTACATTTACCCGTGAGAGATTTACAGCAACAAATTATGGATCATTTTGATCCCGCAATGATAATGAACTTTGCCAGCGGATTTTTACTGAGTTTCTCAGGCGTAGTAACCAACGTATTTGTGCTATTTTTAGTGGTACTGTTTATGTTGTTAGAAGCCCCCACGGCTAAACATAAATTTGCAGTGGCATTTAGCAAACCTAACCAAGTGGCACAATACGAAGGTTATATTGATCGCATTTTGCAAGGCGTAATGGATTATCTTGGTGTGAAAACCTTTACCAGCTTTTTAACGGGCTTAAGCGTATTTATTTTGCTGAAAATTTTTGGCGTGCAATATGCTATTTTGTGGGCAACACTTAGTTTTCTACTTAATTATGTGCCAAATATTGGCTCAATTATTGCAGCCATTCCCATTATTGTACAAGCGTTATTACTCAATGGCTTTTTCACGGGAATTGGCGTTACCATTGGGGTTATCAGCCTAAATATGATCATCGGCAATGTGCTTGAACCAAGAATGATGGGGAAAACTCTCGGGCTTTCTACCCTTGTCGTGTTTCTCTCCCTTTTATTCTGGGGCTGGTTGCTCGGCTCAGTGGGAATGTTCCTTTCTGTTCCCCTCACAATGGTACTAAAAATCGCCCTCGAAGCCAGCCCAGATACAGTGAAATACGCTGCGTTACTTGGGGAAACGAAGTAATTCAACTAAATATTTTATAGGTTATCAATATGAATAATGCTAAGAAAGTTTTTGATGAAGGATTCAATTTTTATAACAATAATAATTTAGAAGCTGCAATAAAGGCTTGGTCAAGTATCACTCGTGGAGATGATAAGAAAGTTTATGCAGTGAGTCGTTTTAATTTAGGTAATTTATATCAAGAAACTAATGAAAAAGATGAAGCAATAAAGGCTTGGTCAAGTATCACTCGTGAAGATGATAAGAAAGTTTATGCAATGAGTCGTTTTAATTTAGGTAATTTATATAAAGAAACTAATAAAAAAGATGAAGCAATAAAGGCTTGGTCAAGTATCACTCGTGAAGATGATAAGGAAGCATATGCAATGAGTCGTTTTAATTTAGGTAATTTATATAAAGAAACTAATGAAAAAGATGGAGCAATAAGGGCTTGGTTAAATATCACTCGTGAAGATAATAAGAAAGCTTATGCCGGGAGTCGTGTTAATTTAGGTAATTTATATAAAGAAACTAATGAAAAAGATGAAGCAATAAAGGCTTGGTCAAGTATCACTCGTGAAGATGATAAAGAATATTATGCAAGGAGTCTTGTTAATTTAGGTGATTTATATAAAGAAACTAATAAAAAAGATGAAGCAATAAAGGCTTGGAAAAACATAAATTGTGATGACTACCAAGAGGCTTATATTAGCGCTCAATTCTATCTTGGGAAACTGTATCAAGAAAATAAGGAAGATAAAGAAGCAAAAGAATGTTATAAAAATGTAATTAAACTTGGGAATAGTGCGTTTATTTATGAAGCTAATATACACTTAAGAATTCTAGAAATAAGTTCTAGTAATAATCAAGAGGAGCTGAAAGACTTATTTGAAAAAATAGATTCGATACTTAAAAAGTTGCTTGTATATCCAAATAGGAGTTTAAAAGATTGTTCAGAAGTTGCTCATTATACTCGTGCTTCGACAGCACTTCTTTTATTGGAAATAGATAAGGAAAAAGTTAGTCATTTTCGATTAAATTCAATTAGAGGGGTAAATGATCCAAAAGAAGGAGTGCTACTATCTGAATATTTAAATTTAGATAATCTCAGTGAGCAGCGAGAGTTTATTTCTTTTATTAGCTGTTTTACTTTTAATCATGATAGCCTTAATCAGTTTAGGCTTTATGGTAAAGAAAATAATAGAGAAGCATCAGGCGTTAGCTTGGTTTTTGATGTGAATAAATTTTTTAGCTCTAAATATTTAGATAGATTTTTATCTTTTTCAACATTGGATGAGAATTTAGAAGCTAGAAATGATAGTCCTGAAGAGAATAAGTTACCTCTTTATCGTTGTATTTATATTGATCCTAAAAGTAATTATCTATCTATTGCTAAAAGAAGTAAGATTACTTTCTTTAGGCAATATAATGATGGGAAAGAGAAATGGAAAGAATATCAAAAGGAGTTAAAAAAGATAGAAGATACTGTAAGAAAAAAATTTAACTCAGTAAAAAAAATTATGCGTAAGATTAATAGTAATGACAATAAGGTCAAAGAATTAATACGCGATATATTAATGCCTCTACAGTATTTAGTTAAGCATTATGCTTTTGAAGAAGAACAAGAGTGTAGAATGGTAAGCATACGTTCTTTAACAAAAGATCCGAGAATAAACGTTGATGAACAGTTTAATTCTATGTATATAGAATATCCTATTAGCGTTAGAGATGCCGTGGAAAAAGTTTATCTTTCTATTGGTGCTAGAGATAAAGAACATTTTTTCATTAGAAAATTAGGCAATCATAGAAAAGTTGTCCTTTCAGAAAACCCATTCAGACAAAAGTAAACAGTGAAAAACTCCCAAAAATCCCACCGCACTTTGTTTTTTGGATTTTCTGTATTCTCTAAAATTTTTGCGATCTTGAACGCAAAAAAGTGCGGTGGTTTTTTCTTTTATTTTTCTGTTGGCTAAAATAGCGTTCAGGTTAGGCTGAAATTGCTAGATTAATCAAACATAACTCTGTACAATCGCAACTCATTTTTTAAGCGGTAGAAATTTTCTTAATTTATAGCTTGCAAACTTATACTGAAAAAGAAAAAAGTTTAGCTATATCAATGCCGTAATGTGTAATAACGAGGCTTTATGTTAGAACAGAATACAATTCAACAAGAAAGCAACCAGCTTTCAGCAGAACCTAAGAAGAAAATTAATTTAATGAATTTAACACGCCAGCAAATGCGTGAATTTTTTCAAGAATTAGGAGAAAAACCGTTTCGTGCGGATCAATTAGTCAAATGGATTTACCATTTTGGTGAAGACAATTTTGACAATATGACGAATATTAACAAGAAGTTACGCGAAAAACTAAAAGCGGTAGCAGAAATTAAAGCACCAGAAGTAGCGGTAGAGCAACGTTCTGCAGACGGCACGATCAAATGGGCGATGCAAGTGGGCGATCAGCAGGTTGAAACCGTGTATATTCCTGAGGCTGATAGAGCCACTCTTTGTGTGTCTTCCCAAGTGGGCTGTGCCTTGGCTTGTACTTTTTGTTCCACGGCTCAACAAGGGTTTAACCGCAATTTAACCGTGTCTGAAATTATCGGACAAGTGTGGCGTGCCTCAAAAATTATTGGGAATTTTGGCGTAACGGGTGTGCGCCCTATCACGAATGTAGTGATGATGGGAATGGGCGAGCCTTTGCTCAATGTGGCAAATGTGGTACCAGCAATGGAAATTATGCTGGATGATTTTGCTTATGGGTTATCAAAACGCCGTGTAACCCTATCTACTTCTGGGGTTGTGCCAGCATTGGATAAATTAAGTGAAATGATTGATGTGGCATTAGCGATTTCTTTGCACGCGCCAAATGATGAATTACGTGATGAAATTGTGCCATTAAACAAAAAATATAATATCAAAACGCTAATTGATTCAGTGAATCGTTACTTATCGGTTTCTAACGCCAATCACGGTAAGGTTACGATTGAATATGTGATGCTGGATCACGTTAATGACAGTGTAGAACACGCTCACCAGTTAGCGGAAGTATTAAAAAATACGCCTTGTAAGATCAATTTGATCCCTTGGAATCCGTTCCCTGAAGCCCCTTATGCGAAAAGTTCTAACACACGTATTGATCGTTTCCAAAAAACCTTGATGGAATATGGCTTTACGGTGATAGTTCGCAAAACCCGTGGTGATGATATTGATGCCGCCTGTGGACAGTTAGCGGGGGACGTGATTGACCGTACTAAACGTACGGCACAGAAAAAGCGTTTTGGTGAACAAATTAACGCGGTGCAAGTACAATAAACAAAAATAATCAATCGTATCAGCAAAAAAGGAGAGAAAAAATGAAAATACGTTATTGTCTGGTTACGCTTTTTTCTCTCTTGCTGTGTGCTTGCGTTTCCTCGCAGACAAGCCAAGAGGATTTCGATAAGCAACAAGCCGCGAAAGCGAGGGTAGAGCTTGCGATTGGCTATTTAGAACAGCGAGAACTCCGTTTAGCCAAACAAAATCTAGATAAGGCTTTGGCTTATGCACCCAACGATTATTTAGTCCATTCTGCATTAGCCTATTTTTATCAATTACAAGGCGATACTGAGCGTGCGGAAAATGCCTATTTAAACGCCTTAAAATTAGAGGCTAAACAAGGCGATGTGTTGAATAATTATGCGGTCTTTCTATGTGAGCAAGGGCGTTTTTCTCAAGCCTATCAACAATTCCAACAAGCCTTAAATTCACCTAATTATTATCAACAAGCGGATACCTACGAGAATCTTGCCCTTTGTGCTTTGGCAGAAAAAAACAGCGCACTTTATCAGCAGTATCGGGACTTATTAGAAAAAGTTGCACCAACACGTGCCAATTCACTGCCCGCAAACGTAATGCAACACTAACGTTTTCTTTTCAAATTGTGAAAATTGAAGGCATTTTTCCTTGATGAGTTGAATAGGCTGATTTTCTTTGTTAATTCGTCATAAATTCATTGATTAATGGTTGCAAAACAGAGATGACAACTTTAAACTTTAGCTTTTGAATTTTAACGCTGAGTGCCTTGATTTTCGCATTTTGCTAAAGTGTCGCGCTGAGTGAAATCCTACAATTAAATTTTAAGAGAATTCCTTATGGCAACCTCAAATGAGAACCAAGAAACCATTCAACAAAGTTTAGGTGAACATTTTCGCCAAGCGCGAGAAGCATTAAATTTATCGTTAGATGATGTCTCTAAACAACTCAATTTACGTCCTTCAATTTTACAACGTTTGGAAAATAATGAGTTTACACATAGTTCTATTTCAGCAACTTACATCAAAGGCTATATCCGCAATTATGCAAAATATTTACGTTTACCTGAAAGTCTTTGGTCGTCCGTGGTAAATTCCCTTGAGGAAACAACAAAAAATGATTTAACTCGTGGTGTGCGTGCGACTCAAGCAGTGAATGAATATTCTTCACATAATCGTTGGATCGGATGGGTATCAGCGGTTGTGGTTATCGCTTTATTAGCTGTAACGGCACTTTGGTGGTGGGAGAACTATCAAAAATCGAATGCAGAGCGTGATGATTTAGTGCAAAACTATGTGGAAACACAGCAAGAAAACAGTACGCAAAATAGTGCAACTTCACAAGAAAACGTGATTGCGCTTACACCTAAAGCGATTGATGCTGAAAAAACAGCGCAAAATTCTACCGCACTTTCTCAACCTGTTACGGTAGAGCAAATTGCGCCAGTGGAAGAAAATAACACAAATGCAAAAGCGAGCGTAGAAAATGGGCAGCCACAGGTGGCAGCAGTTCAATCTGTGAGTGCAGAAAATACTGATCGCCAAGTGCAATCTGAAACTTCAGCGCAGCTATTACAATCAGAAATGAATAAAATTAATGCGGGTGAAAATCGCAGTACAATGGAAAGTGCGGTGGAAAATCCTGCTGTTTCTATACCAACTAGTGATGCTGTACTGCGTATTGAAATTACGGGTGCGAGCTGTTGGGTTCGGGTACGTGATGCCAATCGCAAGGTGCTAGCTGAAAAACTTTACAAACAAGGTGAAGTGTTGAATTTTGATCAAAATACCGCTTATGATCTCACGATTGGCGCACCAAGCAACGTAAAAATTACTTATAAAGGCGAGGCTTATCCGCTTAAAGTGGATGGTCGTGTCGCTAAATTCAAATTGCAATAAGCAAAGAGATTACAATGTCGTCATTTAAACCGAATATTAAACGTCGTCAATCGACAAAAATTTATGTGGGTAATGTGCCAGTAGGGGGCGATGCGCCGATTGCTGTGCAGTCTATGACTAATACGCGCACCACAGATGTAGAGGCTACGGTAGCACAAATCAAAGCGCTTGAACGTGTAGGCGCAGATATCGTGCGTGTTTCTGTGCCAACAATGGATGCAGCTGAAGCCTTCAAATTGATTAAGCAACAAGTGAATGTGCCATTAGTGGCGGATATTCATTTTGATTATCGTATTGCCTTAAAAGTAGCAGAATATGGCGTGGATTGTTTACGTATTAACCCGGGTAATATTGGACGCGAAGATCGCATTCGTGCGGTAGTGGATTGTGCGAAAGATAAAAATATTCCAATTCGTATCGGGGTGAACGCAGGCTCATTAGAACGTGATATTCAAGAGAAATTTGGCGAGCCTACGCCTGAAGCCTTGCTTGAAAGTGCGTTACGTCACGTTGAAATTCTAGATCGTCTGAATTTTGATCAGTTTAAAGTAAGTGTTAAGGCGTCAGATGTCTTCCTTGCCGTGGAAAGCTATCGCTTACTAGCGAAAGCCATCAAGCAACCATTACATTTAGGGATCACTGAAGCGGGTGGCGCGAGGGCTGGCGCAGTAAAATCAGCAGTAGGATTGGGAATGCTCTTGGCGGAAGGCATTGGTGATACGTTGCGCGTTTCTTTAGCCGCTGATCCAGTAGAGGAAATTAAAGTCGGATTTGATATTTTGAAGTCCCTACGTATTCGTTCACGTGGTATTAATTTTATTGCTTGCCCAACCTGTTCCCGTCAAGAATTTGACGTTATTGGCACAGTAAATGCCCTTGAACAACGCCTTGAAGATATTATTACGCCAATGGACGTGTCTATTATTGGCTGTGTGGTTAATGGACCGGGGGAGGCGCTTGTGTCTGATTTGGGCGTAACTGGCGGTAATAAGAAAAGCGGTTATTATGTTGATGGTGAACGCCAAAAAGAACGTTTTGATAACGAAGATTTAATTAACCAATTAGAAGCGAAGATCCGTGCCAAAGTTGCACAACAAGATCCCAAAAATCGAATTATTTAAGGAAAATATTGTGGCAAAAACAATTCAAGCAATTCGTGGAATGAATGATTGCTCCCCAACGGAAAGCCCTTTGTGGCAATGGGTGGAAAGCAAAGTACGCAATGTTCTACAAAGTTATGGGTATTCTGAAGTACGTATGCCGATCGTGGAAAGTACGCCACTTTTCGCACGAGCAATTGGCGAAGTAACCGATGTTGTTTCAAAAGAAATGTACACTTTTTGGGATAATGATGAACAGCTTACCCTTCGTCCTGAAGGAACGGCTGGTTGTGTACGTGCAGCCATTGAACACGGCTGGATTTATAATAACGAACAACGTTTGTGGTATATGGGGCCAATGTTCCGCCACGAACGCCCACAAAAAGGGCGTTATCGTCAGTTTCATCAAGCAGGGGTAGAAATATTTGGTATTGCTAACCCTGAAATTGATGCCGAATTAATTTTGCTCACTGCGCGTTTATGGAAAGAATTAGGTATCGAACAGCACGTCAGCTTACAGCTTAATTCCATTGGCTCGTTAGAAGCGCGCAAAAATTATCGTTCTGCTTTGGTTGAATTTTTGCAACAACATATTGATTTATTAAGTGATGAAGAAAAAGAGAGGTTAGAAAAAAATCCATTGCGGATTTTGGACAGCAAAAATCAAGCGTTGCAAGACGTGCTTAATGGCGCACCAAAATTACTCGATTATTTAGATGAAGAAAGCCGTGTGCATTTTGCTCAGCTTTGTACTTTGCTAGATCAAATGGGCATTGCTTATGAGGTTAATCCAAAATTAGTACGAGGTTTGGATTATTACAACAAAACCGTGTTTGAATGGGTAACGAACGCACTGGGAGCGCAAGGCACGGTATGTGGTGGTGGTCGTTATGATGGTTTAGTTGAACAGCTTGGCGGACACGCAACAACGGGGGTTGGTTTTGCAATGGGCTTAGAACGCTTAGTGCTATTAGTGCAGGAGGTGAATCATCAAATTGCATTACCAAGAGCGGTGGATATTTATATGGTTTACTCAGGGGAAGGCACAACCTTACCCGCGTTTCAATTAGCTGAAAAATTGCGTGAAAATTTACCGCACTTACGTATTATGACCCATTGCAGTGGGGGAAATTTTAAAAAGCAATTTAAGCGTGCTGATAAAGTCGGTGCAAACTTTGCCCTTGTGATTGGTGAAACTGAGGCAGCAACTCAGCAAGTTGTAGTGAAAGATCTGCTTGCGGGAACTCAACAAGTCTTATCATTAGATAATGTCGTAGATTATTTACACAAAGCATTTTAATAAGGAAACATTATGGCTTATACCATTGAAGAAGAACAAGAACTGAATGAAATAAAAAATTGGTGGAAAGAAAATGGCAAATTGGTTGTGGCTATTTTTGTACTAACGCTCGCTGGAGTTTTTGGCTGGCGTTATTGGCAATCTCATCAAATTGCGCAAAATCAACAACGTTCAGTGCAATATGAGCAACTTGCCAGCCAATTCCAAGCAGATAAAGTAAACGTGGATAGTGTAGAACAATTTGCACAAAGTAATGATAAAACCGCTTATGCCGTGTTTGCTTTATTGGATGCAGCAAATGTTTCTGTGCAAAAACAGGATTATGCTCAAGCAGAAAATTTATTAAAACAAGCGGTAACTAATGCCAATGATGACATTTTGCGTTCTGTGAGTGCATTACGTTTGGCGGCAGTACAATTCCAACAACAGCAATTCGATAATGCGTTAGCCTCGCTTGATCTCATTAAAGGAGAGGCGTGGAACAGCGCAGCTTTCTTATTAAAAGGGGATATTCAACTCGCTAAAGGCGATAAACAAAACGCCAAAGCCAGTTTTGAACAAGGGCTAAAAAATGCCAGCCCAGTGGAAACAGATTTAATCCAAGTGCGGTTAAATAATCTCTAATCTTTTCAAGGCTTGCCAAGTGCAAGCCTTTTTCTTATAGCTAACTTTGCCAAACATTAAAAGCGTATGTAATGTGTATGGATGTATCCGTCCGCGAATTTTGGGAAACGTAACTACTAAAAGTGAGAAATTTGAAAAATTGAACGTTTCCCATGTTAAGCGGTTATTGTTCGCTAAAAGTGAGAAACAAAAACGCCCTTTAAATCATCATTAAAGGGCGTTTAAAATTTATACTTTATAACTTGTAAACCATATTATCCTCATACTTACCTGAATAGCTTGCTGAGGTATTGACTACAATTTATTAGAGTTTGTATCTTTAAAAGAATTCAATTGTTTTAATTATTTAACTGCTGATGGTGGTTGAGGTTTAGGTGGGTGAGAATCTCCTTTTTGAGGTGATACTCTAACTTTAAAGTTTAGTCCTTCATTGAGGGGGCGTAGTGTTATCCCTTCCATGGAAACTACATTATTTTTTATTGGGTTAGTATTTTTTTTATCTGCCATTTAATTCCTACCATTTATAGCTTGAAGGTGGTCTATTGGGTGATTGCAAGATCAGGTCTTTATAACTACAAGCTAAGCAGACATGATCCATTTCAGATATTGGTTTTAAATTACCACTATCTTCAATCCTATATAGTGTTACATCTCTTAAAATCAACTCATATTCATTTTCTTTTTCATTGATAGAATCAATAATTCCTCGGTACATCAGATTTTTGCTATAAAATAGAGCATCTATGTAATTACCTTCGTATTTTTTTGACATTAGGACAAAAACACTATAGATTCCATACTTATCAGTAATACCACATTTTTGCAAAAATCTGGATAAAACCTCTGTTTTCTCTAATCGACATAAAAGCATGGCATTAATCAATGCAACAACTCCAGCCCACATAATTTCCGAATAAGGGATTTCATTCTTTTGCGAAACATTGTACACAAATTGCCAAGAATCAAGGAAAACCACCTTATATTCTTTCCAATTATCTATGCCTACATGTAGAAATTGGCAAAAAAGTTGTATTAGTTGCAAGGTAAAATAAGCCAAGATTCCATAAAAAATGATCAATAATGAGTAGATATAGTTCCCCCAAGGTTTATGTTCTGTAAATTTATCAAGAAATATCGTTGTAATAATACCAGGAAATAGTAGCATCACGATTTTTATACTTAATTCATCCATATAAAGACTCCTTTACGCCTATTTCCTGTATTCTACATTAAATGTTTTTCAAAAAGCAGCTATTTCACAAATCTTTCTGAATTATTCAAATACTTCAAAATCTTGCAATTTTCGATATTTTTGAATTGTTTAGCCGCTTGTGTGTAACAACCTTTGCCACCATCAAATAAAGCCCATCCAATAACTTTTGTTTGCTTGTCGAGATTGTCTGATTTTCGTTTGTTGTTTCAACCATTAAATTTTCCCTTTCTTAAACATTGCCGCCAACTGATTCGGGCTAAATAGCCAGCCTTCTTCATTGCCTGAAAGCGCATTAAAACACCATTCAGAACAAAAATACTTACTGCGTTTTTGCTTAATGCTCAACACAATGCCAAGCGCTCCCCACCAATCATAAGTTTAAACGACTATAATGAATGAGTAGTCTGATGGCTAAAGTGATAAATAAGCCATTATTAGTGGATGAGCAGTATTTAGCGTTCTTTAGTGATACTTAATGTTCATAGGATTGTGGGAAAGCTGAAAATCCACATCAGTTAGATGTGGATTATGGTCTTGGTGCAGAGGAAAAAGAAAAGTCGTATATAAAGGGCAAACTTTATATTTTAACTTACTCTTCCATATATCCTAGACTACGCAATGCTCTTTCATCATCAGCCCAGCCGGATTTTACTTTTACCCAAAGTTCTAGATGCACTTTGTTGTCAAATAAACGTTCCATATCAGCACGCGCTTCTGTGCCAATGACTTTGATTTTTTGTCCCTTATTTCCAATCACCATTTTTTTCTGACCTTCTCGCTCAACGAGGATGAGTCCATTGATTTCATAAGTGCCGCGTTCATTTGTTTTGAATTGTTCAATTTCTACCGTAACCGAATAAGGGAGTTCTTCGCCCATAAAACGCATTAATTTTTCACGAATGATTTCTGATGCCATAAAGCGTTGCGAGCGGTCGGTAACGTAATCTTCAGGGAAGTGATGAACCCCTTGACGTAATGATTGGCGTACAATTTTCTCTAGTTCTTGTACGTTATTGCCACGTTGTGCAGAAATAGGAATAATGGCTTTAAAGTCAAATTTTTGGCTGATTTCTGTGATGAAAGGCAATAAGGCTTCTTTATCTTTGATGTTGTCAATTTTGTTTATCGCTAACACCACGGGTGCTTTGGCTCGGCGAAGTTTATTCAATACCATTTCATCATCGTCGTTCCAGTGCGTGCCATCTACCACAAAGATAATTAAATCCACATCGCCAATTGCACTGCTTGCTGCTCGGTTCATTAAGCGGTTAATTGCACGTTTTTCTTCAATATGTAATCCGGGGGTATCAACATAGATAGCTTGATAAGCGCCTTCAGTGTGAATTCCCACAATACGATGACGTGTTGTTTGTGCTTTTCTTGAAGTAATGGAAATCTTTTGCCCTAAGATTTTATTTAATAAGGTTGATTTTCCAACATTTGGGCGCCCTACGATAGCAATAAATCCACAATAAGTGGGATGTTCGTACTGATGTTCTGTTATTTGTGTCATTTTATATCCAATATTTTTAAGATTTGTTGCGCGGCGGCTTGTTCGGCTTTGCGACGGCTAGAACCAACGCCAATAAAAGTGCGGTCAATTTTTTTTACGTTTTCCACACGGCATTCAACGGTGAAAGTTTGATTATGTGCTTCACCTCTGATATTGACGACATTGTAGCTAGGAAGTGGCAGATGATCTGCTTGCAAATATTCTTGTAAACGAGTTTTCGGATCTTTCTGATTTTCCCCCGGCTTAATCTCGCGTAATAACCGTTGATACCATAAGCGTGTTACTTCGGTACTTGTGGCAAGATCGCGATCGAGTGAAATTGCGCCAATAATCGCTTCCATACAATCAGCAAGGATAGAGGCTCGACGAAAACCGCCGCTTTTTAACTCGCCAGAGCCTAATAGCATATACTCGCCTAATTCAAATTCTTTGGCGAGTTGAGCCAACGTTGGTTCGCGCACAAGGGTTGCACGCATACGTGTGAGTTCGCCTTCATTGCATTGAGGAAATTGTTGATATAAAGCATTGGCGATAGTGTAGTTCAAAATTGCATCACCTAAAAATTCCAAGCGTTCATTATGGTTTTTTGCGGCACTTCGGTGAGTCAGTGCTTGTTTGAGCCAATTGATATCTTGGAATTGATAGCCGATGTTACGCTGTAAGCGATCTAAGTTTTTTGTCATTGTGTTGATTATTCAATTTTTTATTTAATTGTGCTAAACATTCTGTCAAAACGCAGACCCGTTGGCCATTCGCCTTGTTTTTTATCAAGGCTTAACCAAATATATTTTGCTTTGCCTACAATATTTTTTTCTGGCACAAAACCCCAAAAACGGCTGTCTGCACTGTGATTACGGTTATCTCCCATTACAAAATATTCGCCTTGTGGCACAACCCATTCTGTAATGTAATTTTGTTGCTTGTCATAGCCTTGATATAAATAAGTCGCATTCGGTGGCTGTGGATCCCAATGAATTTGATGTGTAACATCGCCTGTTTCGGTTACTTTCAATGGGTGCATATCGCTATATATCGGTTTACCTTGACGGTCTTGCCCAATAATAATGTTGAAATCTGTATCGGGCTGCGGTTCGTTATAGGTAAATTCTTTTGTTACGCAATTTTCTGTACATTCTTTGCCATCTTTGCCATAAGTAATTGTGATGTGGCGATCGACTTCATTATATTTAATGCGATCCCCAGGAATGCCAACAATGCGTTTAATGTAATCTACGCTCGGCTCTGGCGGGGCTTTAAACACGATAATATCACCACGTTGCGGTTTGCCTGTTTCAATCAAGGTGTTTTGAAAAACAGGATCTTTAATACCGTAAGCATATTTTTCTACCAGTAGAAAATCGCCAACTCGTAAAGTCGGCTCCATAGAACCCGATGGAATTTGGAATGGCTCAAATAAGAAAGAGCGTAAAATTAAGACAAATGCGAGTACTGGAAAAAGTGAAGCTAAAAATTCACCGCCTTCTGAAATCGGTTCAATGCTGGCTTTTTCTTCCTCAGTTAAAGGTTTTCCACTACGTTGCTCTGCACGGGTAATTTGGCGGAGACGTTTTGGCAAAACAGCAAAACGGTAATAGCACCATAAGATCCCGCAAACTGCAGTGAATAAAATAAGTACAATGGTGAACGTATTCGGTAAGGCTAAATGTTCTAAATATCGCCAAATACCATAACCGACTGCGACAAGTAGCACAAAAAATAAATTTGATTTTGACATAATGCTTCCTTATTAGTCTTTACCAACGTGTAAGATAGCTAAAAATGCTTCTTGTGGCACTTCAACGTTACCTAAAGACTTCATTCGTTTTTTACCTTCTTTTTGTTTCTGCAACAATTTTTTCTTACGACTGACATCGCCACCGTAACATTTAGCTAGGACGTTTTTACGTAATTGTTTCACCGTTGAACGTGCGATAATGTGGTTACCAATAGCCGCTTGAATGGCAATATCAAATTGCTGACGTGGAATGAGTTCACGCATTTTTTCAACCAATTCACGACCACGATAAGGGGCGTTATCTTTGTGTACAATTAACGCAAGGGCATCAACACGCTCACCATTGATCATAATATCCACACGTACCATTTCTGAGGCTTGGAAACGTTTGAAACCATAATCTAATGATGCATAGCCACGAGACGTAGATTTAAGACGATCAAAGAAATCAAGCACCACTTCTCCCATTGGGATTTCATAAGTCAGCGCTACTTGGTTGCCGTGATAGACCATATTGGTCTGCACACCTCGTTTTTCAACACAGAGCGTGATGACATTACCTAAATAAGTTTGTGGCAAGAGCATATTACATTCTGCAATCGGCTCACGAATTTCACTAATATTATTAAGTGGTGGCAATTTTGATGGACTGTCCACATAAATCACTTCACCATTGGTTTGCAACACTTCATACACTACTGTTGGGGCAGTGGTAATTAAATCAAGATTATATTCACGTTCTAAACGCTCTTGAATAATTTCCATATGCAATAAGCCTAAGAATCCGCAACGGAAACCAAAGCCCAGAGCGGTAGAATTTTCTGGCTCATAGAATAGAGAGGCATCATTTAGGCTCAATTTGCCTAAGGCATCACGGAATGCTTCATAATCATCTGAACTAATTGGGAATAAGCCCGCATAAACCTGCGGTTTGACTTTTTTAAAGCCCGGTAACGCGGTGCTTGCTGGATTATTATGTAGGGTTAAGGTATCCCCTACTGGCGCGCCTAAAATATCTTTAATCGCACACACAACCCAACCAACTTCACCACAATTTAATACTTGAGTATCCACTTGTTTCGGGGTGAAAATGCCTAAGCGATCTACATTGTAAGATTGTCCTGTGGACATCACTTTAATCTTATCGCCTTTGCGTAAAGTACCGTTTTTAATACGTACAAGAGAAACCACGCCAAGGTAATTATCGAACCAAGAATCAATAATTAAGGCTTGTAGTGGGGCATTAGGGTCGCCTTCAGGTGCGGGGATTTTTTTTACGATTTCTTCTAGTACATCTTCAATGCCTTGCCCGGTTTTGGCAGAACAACGTACCGCATCCAGCGCATCAATACCAACAATATCTTCAATCTCTTCCGCAACACGCTCTGGCTCAGCCGCAGGCAAGTCAATCTTATTGAGAATTGGTACGACTTCCAAATCCATTTCAATGGCGGTATAACAGTTTGCCAAGGTTTGGGCTTCCACGCCTTGTCCCGCATCAACCACTAACAATGCCCCTTCACAAGCCGCAAGAGAACGCGATACCTCGTAAGAAAAATCCACGTGTCCCGGCGTATCAATAAAATTCAGCTGATAGGTTTCGCCATCTTTCGCTTTATAATTGAGCGTGACGCTTTGCGCTTTAATGGTGATCCCACGCTCACGCTCTAAATCCATTGAATCTAACACTTGCTCTGCCATTTCACGGTCAGACAGCCCCCCACAGGTCTGAATTAAACGATCTGAAAGGGTTGATTTCCCGTGGTCAATATGCGCAATGATTGAAAAGTTACGAATGTTTTTCATATTATTCTAAATAAACTAAACTCTAAAATTTGACAAAATTTAACTGGTCGATTGTACCTGAATATCGGTTTTTACGCTATATAAAAGGGAAAGTATTTGTGCGTTTAGAAGAGTTGTTAAAGAAAGCACCAATGTTATTGTTTAATGAAATTTATTTTTTTGTTTTAAATAAAAAAAATCAAGAAATTACAAGAACTTTCTGGGTTATTGCTATTCTAACAAGCACATACTTTTTCTTTTTAAGGGCTATTATGAACAGTCTTAAAAAACGGCTTAGTGCATTTTTTCCCATTTTTATTTTTTTCTGTATTAATCTCATTATCTTATCTATTAGCCGAGTCGCCCTTGGGATATGGCAAGCCGATCGAATTTCTGCCGTTAATGGCTGGTTTTCGTTATTCTTACAAGGCGTTAGGATTGATGTTGCAAGTCTATGCTGGTTATTTTCTTTTCCTATTTTGCTTACTTGTTTTTTTGCTGGCAACTGTTTGATTGGGCGAGTAGTAAACGGATTTGTGCGTTTATGGCTTGTGCTAAGTAGTGTGTTTATTATTTTTATGGAAATTGTTACGCCAGCTTTTATTGAAACCTATGATTTTCGTCCAAATCGTTTGTTTGTGGAATATTTAGTTCATCCGAAAGAAGTGTTTACAATGCTGGCAAACGGGCATTTTGTGGTGTTAATTTTAACGCTAATTTTGACCGCACTTTTTGCTTATAGCTTTTGGCGTTTGTCTGTGAATTTATGGAAAAATTTATCTTATCCTAAATGGTATTGGCGTCCTGTCGTTTTCTTGCTTATTGGGGCAATGACCTTTATCGGAGCAAGATCGAGCTTTCAGCACCGCGGTATTAACCCAGCAATGGTAGCATTTTCTTCCGATCCTTTGGTGAATTCTTTGGTATTGAATTCCAGTTATTCCGTGCTATTTGCCGTTCAACAAATGAAAGATGAAGATCATTCTTCAGAAATTTACGGCAAAATGCCGTTAGATGAAGTTGTGGCAATCCTTAAACAGGCGAGAGGACGACCAGCAAGTGACTATATTTCTGATATTTTGCCAACAATGACACACAATGTGGCGAGTTATCAAGGTAAAGCAAAAAATTTAGTCATTATTTTGGAAGAAAGTTTTGGGGCGCAATTTGTCCAAACCTTAGGGGGGAAACCACTTTCCCCTTATTTTGATGCATTGGCGAAAGAAGGCTGGCTATTTGAAAATCTTTATGCCACAGGGACACGTTCTGTGCGTGGTATTGAAGCAATAACGGCAGGTTTTACGCCAACACCCGCGCGCTCGGTGGTGAAATTATCAGGTTCACAAACTAATTTCTTTACCATTGCGGATTTTCTTAAGAAACAAGGCTATCACACCTCTTTCATCTATGGTGGAGAAAAACATTTCGACAATATGGCGAGCTTTTTCTATGGTAATGGTTTTGAAACCATTATTGATGAAAAAGATTATAAACACCCCCACTTTACTGCGACTTGGGGGGTAAGCGATGAAGATCTTTTTGCCGAAGCCAATGAACAATTTACCCGATGGCAAGAAAGCGGAAAGCCATTTTTCAGCCTTGTGTTTAGTTCCAGCAATCACGATCCTTTTGAATTTCCAGATGGCAAAATTGAACTTTATGAGCAACCAAAACAAACCCGTAACAATGCGGCGAAATATGCTGATTATGCGTTGGGTTATTTTTTCCAATTAGCGAAAAAATCTAATTATTGGCAAGATACCGTGTTTTTAGTGATTGCAGATCACGATTCGAGGGTAAATGGGAGTGCCTTAGTGCCAATCAAGCATTTCCATATTCCAGCTCTAATTTTAGGAGAGGGGATTACACCGCGCCGTGATAACCGTTTAGTGAGCCAAATTGATATGCCTACTACCTTGCTTTCTTTAATTGGTGCAAGTGGTAATTATCCAATGTTAGGTTATGATCTAACCCAACCGCAAGATCCTAATCGTGCGTTAATGCAATTTGACCGTACAATGGCGTATCGCAAAGGTAACGATGTTGCAATTTTACAGCAAAATCAACCCATTCAAGGTTTTCATTATGATACGCAAGCTGGTAAATTAACCCCTACAGAGATTCCTGAATTAATCAAAAAAGAAGCCTTAGCTTATGCATTATGGGGTAGTTATGCCTATAAACAAAAGCTGTATCGCCCAGAATCTCCTGTAAAAGAGCAATAAACAAAGTGCGGTACTTTTTTGTCGTATTTCATTTTTTTGAGGGTAAGGAAAATCTTCATAATCGCTTGCCCCGTAGTTAAGTTTTGATATGATAGTGCGGACATATTTTGATTAAACCTCCCTCAATTAACGATAAGAGAGAACAAAATGACCGATGATAGCCAAAATACTGGCTTAGAAACCACAAATAAAAAGAATTTTTTGCAATCCCTATTTGGGCGATTTTTCCAAGGTGAGTTGAAAAACCGTGAGGAATTAGTGGAAGTGATCCGTGATTCCGAACAAAATGAATTAATTGATCAAGATACCCGTGAAATGATTGAAGGGGTAATGGAAATCGCTGAATTACGTGTGCGTGATATTATGATCCCGCGTTCGCAAATTGTGTTTATTGAAGCCGATCAGGATCTGGATGCTTGCTTGGAAACCATTATTGAAAGTGCGCATTCACGTTTTCCAGTGATTACCGATGAAAAAGACAATATCGCTGGGATTTTACACGCGAAAGACTTGCTAAAATTTTTGCGTTCTAATGCGGAAGAATTTGATTTACTTTCTCTGCTTCGCCCAGTGGTCATCGTGCCGGAAAGTAAGCGTGTAGATAGAATGTTAAAAGATTTCCGTTCTGAGCGCTTTCATATGGCGATTGTGGTTGATGAATTTGGCGCGGTGTCAGGATTAGTAACTATTGAAGATATTTTAGAGCAAATTGTTGGTGATATTGAAGATGAATTTGATGAAGAAGATGTGGCAGATATTCGTCAGCTTTCTCGTCATACTTACGCTGTGCGTGCATTAACGGATATTGAAGATTTCAACCAGCAATTCCACACGCATTTTACGGATGAAGAAGTGGATACGGTGGGTGGTGTGGTAATGCAAGCCTTCGGTCATTTACCAAAACGGGGGGAAGAGATTACCCTTGAAAACTTACACTTTAAAGTGACTTCCGCAGACAGTCGTCGCATTATTCAGTTGCGTGTTACCGTGCCTGATGAATGTTTGGAAGAAATAGCAACTCACGAAGAAAATTACAATAGCGCGCAATGAAATCACAATTAATTTATCTTATTGCTTTATTATCTGGGGGATTAGGTGTTTTTGCTTTTTCTCCTTTTGATTTTTGGGGCGTCGCCTATCTTTCCCTATTAGGGTTATTATGGGTGGCAAAAACAGCGAAAAAAAGCACCGCACTTTGTGGTGCATTTTTATGGGGCCTGAGCTTTTTTAGCTTTGGCGTGAATTGGCTACACGTGAGCATTCACCAATTTGGAGGCTCACCGTTGTGGCTCAGCTATGTGTTAGTGGTATTGCTGGCGGCGTATCTTGCCTTATTTCCAACACTGTTTGCCTATTTTATTCAACGCTTTAAGGTGAATAATCTCGCACTGTATCCTGTGCTTTGGACATTCACAGAGTTTTTACGCGGTTGGTTATTTACCGGTTTTCCGTGGCTACAATTGGGTTACACACAAATTGACAGTCCATTTTCAGGACTTGCGCCAATTTTTGGTGTACAGGGGCTAACTTTCTTTGTTATGTGGGTAAGTGCGGTGCTTTTTTCACTGATTTCTCACTTATTACAGAAAGATAAAAAATGGTTAATGATTGCTTCACAATCGGTGTTATGTCTGATTATTAGCGGTTTAGCAATGTGGCCATCTTCCGCGAATTATGTGCAGGAAAAGCCAGAGAAAGCCTTAACCATCACCCTTGTGCAAGGGAATATTGAGCAAAACTTGAAGTGGGAACCACATTATCTTAGCCAAACCTTAGGAATTTATGGGCGTCTTATTGCTCAGTATTTAGGTAAAACAGATCTTATCATTTTGCCTGAGGCCGCATTACCAACTTTAGAAAATGATATTCAGCGATTTTTACTTTCCTTACAGCAAGCAACCAAAGATACAGGGACGCAAGTGATGATTGGAACCATTTATCAAGATTGGCAAAAAGGAAAATTATTTAATTCTATCATAAACTTAGGTGATCCTGATTTACCTTATAGCGAGCAAACTCACAACCGCTATAATAAACATCATCTTGTCCCATTTGGTGAATATGTGCCATTGGAAAACCTCTTGCGTCCGCTGGGTTCGGTGTTTAATTTACCGATGTCGGCATTCCAATCAGGGGAAGAAGTACAAAAGCCATTTTTAGCTAAACAACGGAAATTTACCCCAGCAATTTGCTATGAAATTATTTTTGGTTCACAAGTGCAGAAAAATCTGAACGTGGAAACCGATTTCTTGCTGACCATTTCCAATGACGCGTGGTTTGGCAACAGCATCGGTCCTTGGCAACATTTACAAATGGCAAGAATGCGTGCTTTAGAATTTGGGAAACCTGAAATTCGCGCCACCAATACTGGAATCACCGCCTTTATTAATGCGAAAGGTGAGGTGATCGCTCAAGCTCCACAGTTTGTGGAAACCACTTTAACACAACGTATTGCACCAACAGTAGGTAAAACGCCTTATGCTCAATTAGGTGATATGCCTTTGTATTTCTTATGCTTTTTACTAATGCTATTGCGTGGCGTGAACCTATTATTATGGCGAATACTAAAACGAACAGCGGTGTAAATTTAACGGATTTTTTCCTTTGGTAAAAGAAAGTGAGCAAGTGAATTAATGCTTGCTTTCTAAACGAAAAAGCGTATTATAGCCGTCTAGACGCAAAAACATCTAAAATTTAATTTTAATCTTTTAAGGAAAGCTATGTCATCTTATTTATTTACTTCCGAATCAGTGTCAGAAGGGCATCCAGATAAAATTGCTGACCAAATTTCTGATGCGGTATTAGACGAAATTCTCAAACAAGATCCCAAAGCTCGTGTGGCGTGTGAGACCTATGTGAAAACAGGTATGGCACTTGTAGGGGGGGAAATCACCACCTCTGCTTGGGTGGATATTGAAAATCTAACACGCCAAGTAATTTGTGATATTGGTTACAAACATTCTGATATGGGGTTTGATGGCCATTCTTGTGCGGTGTTAAATGCTATTGGAAAACAATCTTCCGACATTAATCAAGGGGTGGATCGTGAAAGCCCATTAGATCAAGGTGCAGGCGACCAAGGTATTATGTTTGGCTATGCCACCAATGAAACTGATGTATTAATGCCGGCAGCGATTACTTATGCACATCGCTTAATGGAACGCCAAGCACAAGTACGTAAAGACGGCACCTTGCCTTGGTTACGTCCAGATGCGAAAAGCCAAGTTACCCTAAAATATGAAAATGATAAAATTGTTGGCATTGATGCAGTGGTGCTTTCTACTCAACACGCAGATAGCGTGAGCCAACAAGACATCTATGACGGTGTAATGGAAGAAATTATTAAACCAGTCTTACCAACTGAATGGTTTGGCAAAGATACCAAGTATTTCATTAACCCAACAGGGCGTTTTGTAATTGGTGGTCCAATGGGAGATTGTGGGCTAACTGGACGTAAGATCATTGTTGATACCTATGGTGGCGCTGCTCGTCACGGTGGGGGGGCATTTTCGGGCAAAGATCCTTCAAAAGTGGATCGCTCTGCCGCTTATGCCGCACGTTATGTAGCAAAAAATATTGTTGCCGCCGGTTTAGCTGATCGTTGTGAAATTCAGCTTTCTTATGCCATCGGTGTGGCTGAGCCGACTTCCATTATGGTGGAAACCTTTGGCACGGGCAAAGTGAGCAATGCATTATTGGTAAATTTAGTGCGTGAGTTTTTTGATTTACGCCCTTATGGATTAATTAAAATGCTTGATCTCATTCAACCAATCTACCGCCAAACCGCAGCTTATGGGCATTTTGGACGTGAGCAATTCCCTTGGGAAAAAACGGATCGTGCTGAAGAATTGAGAGTTGCTGCAGGCATAAATTAAGATAGTCTGAAAAAGCGCTATTGCAATGATGTGTGATCTGCACCCCAAAAGTTGGACTAAACAACTAACTGATTAAGGTGCAGATTTTTTATGACGAAATATACTTAAAGTTTCAAACAACAAGTGCTTTGGGTCAGATCAGTGTAGTAGTGCTTTTTATTACTTAGGCTGGCTAAAAATAAGCGATAAAAATGTAAATAAGGCAATATGTGAGCTGGCGGAGAGTTTTGTTAAATTTAGTTTATTTTTATTTTCTTAGCAATTTTTTTATGATTGATTTTTGGTCAGTTATTTTTTATTCATTTTATTTATGTATAGATAAAACCTCGTAGCTATTATTTATAGCTATATTTAACCTACTTACTAGGTCTTGATATAAGGGAATATAACTTGAAAATTGAGAAATATTTATTGAAATGGTAAAAAGATTGGCGGAACGGACGGGACTCGAACCCGCGACCCCCTGCGTGACAGGCAGGTATTCTAACCAGCTGAACTACCGCTCCGAATCTAGGATGCTAAATTGGCGGAATGGACGGGACTCGAACCCGCGACCCCCTGCGTGACAGGCAGGTATTCTAACCAGCTGAACTACCACTCCGCATTAGCGAGAGGCATAATAATAGTGAACGAAAAGTTCGTCAAGCAATTTTTATGCCTCACTGTTTAACTGATTAATGAATGAGCGTTAATGTAAGGTTTCGTCCTCAGTTCGCTTCATCCATAGGCAATTATCTTTGCTTTTTTTGTTAATCAATTTTAAATAATCTAAATGTGCTTGCTCTTCTGCATCGTCAGGGGTAATCACCGTGAAATCTTGCGAAAAAAGCACCGCACTTTCAATTTGTACCTCTTCCTCAATTTGTTGTATTGGCTCTTCGGTTTCTGCTTCGTCAAATAAACTCGTTTGCCCACCGGTCATGGCTAAATAGACATCACCCAGGATCTCCGCATCAAGCAACGCCCCGTGTAAGGTACGTTTGCTATTATCAATGTGAAGGCGATCACAAAGGGCATCTAAGCTATTGCGTTTGCCGGGATATTGTTGGCGAGCCATTTGTAAGGTATCGGTAACGGTACAAATATCGCTGGTTTTCACATTGCATTTATGCTTTTGAAATTCATAATCCATAAACCCGACATCGAAGGGCGCGTTATGAATAAGCAATTCAGCCCCTTGGATAAAATCAATAAATTCCTGCGCAATTTCAGAAAAATTTGGTTTATCAGCCAACATTTCATCGGTAATCCCGTGAACTTTAATTGCCTCGGGATCAACGGGGCGATCTGGTTTGATGTATAAATGCAGTTTTCGCCCTGTGTATTTGCGATTGATTAATTCAACCGCACCAATCTCAATAATGCAATGTCCTTCATAGTGCGCACCAAATTGGTTCATCCCCGTAGTTTCGGTATCCAGTACAATTTGACGTTCAGGAAGAAGTGGCGTTGTCATAGTTTTCCTATCTCTTTACTCAATTTTGCGGTATTATCGCCCCATTTGAAAAAAAATTATAGCTAAATTTATTTGAATTTATGTTAAAGCATATTGACGTTTTCACTGATGGTTCGTGTTTAGGCAATCCCGGCAGGGGGGGCATTGGTATTCTATTGCGCTACAAACAGCACGAAAAACAAATTTCACAAGGTTATTTCAAAACAACAAATAACCGAATGGAACTGCGAGCCGTCATAGCGGCTTTAGCGAGCTTAAAAGAACCTTGTCAGGTAACGCTACATAGCGATAGTCAATATATGAAAAATGGTATGACTAAGTGGATTTTTAATTGGAAAAAAAATAATTGGAAATCTAGCACGGGTAAACCTGTGAAAAATCAAGATTTATGGCTATTGCTCGATAATGAAACACAACGACACCAAATTCATTGGCAGTGGGTGAAAGGACATAGTGGACATCGAGAAAATGAAATTTGTGATCAACTTGCAAAACAAGGTGCAGAAAATCCAACGTTGGAAGATGTGGGCTATGAATCTTAAAAATATAAAGCGGTGAAGGAAAGTTCACCGCTTTTTCTTGATGTAAGGAGCATTATAATTGTGTTGGTAACCTCGCAATCACAGCGTAGCCTTCTTCAATTCCTGTTATTGAATATTCAGAGTCTGCGCTGATAAAGGTGGATTGACCTTGTTTTAAGTGAAGTGCGGTGGAATTTTCGCTAATTTTTAATTCGCCACGCATTACTAATAAAATTTCTGCACTTTGTGAATGTAAACGATGTTGTTCACCTTGTTGATAGCTCACTTGAGTGAGGGCAAAGTCTTTTGCGGGTGTTTGGTAAGTAAAAACTGGCTCATTTTTTGGTGCAATAGGGATAATTTGCGGTATGACTTCTCGGTAGTCAATAACTTTCAACAATTCAGCAATATCAACGTGTTTTGGGGTTAAACCACCACGAATAACATTGTCGGAGCAAGCCATTAATTCAATATTTTGACCGCGTAAATAGGCGTGTGGAATCCCCGCATCTTGGAAAATACCTTCACCTTTTTTTACTTCGACAATATTAAATAAGTAGAAGCAAATCAGTCCTACATCAAGTTTTTCAGGTGGAATTTGCATCGCTTCCATCGTGTAAAGTACCCAATAATCAGGATTATCAAGGCTAAGTTGCTGTTGTGAATAAGCCGTTTGATTAGCTTGAATAATCGGATTAAGCCACATAGCGAGTGCTTGTTGCTCTGCTTGCATCAGATCAGCATAAAAATCCGCTAAAGATTGTTGTGCAAGTTTTTCAGCAAGCGGTACAAGAGACGGGCGAGCTTGTAGTGTTTTGATAATTGCTTGCTTGGTTTTGAAGCCGTGTAAGAGCCAAAAATTGGACAGCGCGATCATCATTTCCGGCTTATGATTATTATCTTTATAAGTTCGCGTTGGATCATTAAGTGCAATACCGAGGGCATTTTCTTTAGCAAAACCCGCTTCTGCTTGTGCTTTTGTTGGGTGAAGCTGAATTGAGAGGGGCTGTTTTACATCTAAAATTTTGAGTAAATAAGGTAAGCTGCGACCAAATTGAGCTTGGCTTGCTTCCCCAAGTGCGGTGGGATTTTTGGCTAAAAATGCGTTTAATGGTTGTGATGTACCATTTTCTTCAATGAGCGATGGCGCAGAATTGTGATCGCCTAACCACCATTCGGCGTAATATTGATTTTTTTGCGCAGGAATGCCCAGAAATTCTGGTAAAAATTGCTGTCCGCCCCAAACATAATGTTGAAGCTTGCCGTTTAATGGGTAAAGCATAGTTATTTTCCTTTTTTATTTTGTTTTTCGCTGTGGTGTGCGGTAGATTTTTGTTTTGCTTGCTCTACAGCATTTTGAGCTTGTGAAATGCGTCCGCTATCAGTGAGATATTGCAAAATTTTTTCCACATCTTTAGGATTTTGTGCGGCTAAAGATACCGCTTTTCCATTTTTTAGCACTAACTGCAAGAAACTATTTTCACCAATATTAATGGTATTAATGTAAGCATATTGCAAATAAAGATTATTTAAGAAAAAGCCTTCTTTTTTCAAAATAAAGACAGGGTAGCGGATAAAGAAATGATAAATCATTAAAATGCCAAACATTACCAATAAAAACATTGTGTAAGGTTCAATGCCTTGTGGTAAGGCTTGATAAATCGCGATACCAACTAGCGCAAGCATAATAATGCCTTCAATTTTTGATTTACGACGTAAACGCACATTTAAGACCGTTTCACCAAAGCGTTTTTCCATAAGGAATTGATCGTAGAAAGCATATAAAAAATAAAGAATGATAAAGACTAATAAAGCGGTATTGATCATAACAACGTCCGTATTCTGATTATGTAAAAAATAAACTCTCCACGAAAGTTCGAGGAGAGTTTAATTTTATCATTATTCTGTCTTTAAGTAACGATTAAGCGAGAATACCTGTTGCTGCACCGATGATACCGATGACAAAAATACCCACGATAATCCATAACGCATTGACACGATTGCGTAATAGCCACATACAAGCAAAGGTAAATAGCAATGGCAGTAAACCCGGCATCAAGCTATCGAGGATAGATTGCACGGTGGTAACCTCAATCGTACCATCTTGTTTTTCAATGGTAGAAACCACCAGAGGTACATTAATGCTTGTCCATTTTTGTACCAACGCCCCCATTATAAAGAGACCGAGAATAGATGCACCTTCGGTCAGTTTTTGCAATAATCCGCCACTCATATCTTGTACAACATCAAGCCCTTTCTTATAGCCATAAACCACACCGTAATAGCGGGTTGCTAAACGTACAAGGTTAAATAAAAAGAAGAATAATAATGGGCCAAGAATGCTTCCACTTAGTGCTAAACCTGCGCCGAGTGCAGCAAATACAGGGCGTGCTGTTCCCCAGAAAATCGGATCACCCACACCAGCTAGAGGCCCCATTAGCCCTACTTTAATCCCGTTGATTGCCGCATCATCAATTTCTTTCCCATTGGCTCGCTCTTCTTCCATCGCAATGGTTACACCAAGAACAGGTGCAGCAACAAAGGGTTGAGTATTGAAAAATTCTAAATGGCGTTTGATTGCATCTTTACGTTCTTGTGAATTCGCATCAGGGTATAAGCGTTTAATCACGGGAACCATTGAATAAGCAAAACCGAGCGCTTGCATACGTTCAAAGTTCCAAGAGCCTTGGAAAAGGTTAGAACGCATTACGACTTTATTTAAATCACTTTGGGTTACTTTTTTCATTTCTATTGTCATTTTTCTTACCCCATTAATCTAATCTGTTATCAAGATCATTGTTACCATTAGAAACCACTTGCACCACTTGTTTACTTTGGTTGTATTTTGGGTGAAGTTGGATATAAAGTGCTGCCATAATTGCACCTAGCACACCTAAGGCAACAAGGTTAAAATTCGTAAAGGCGGCAACCACAAAACCTGCGTAGAAAAATGGCATTAAATGCCCTGCACGCATCATATTAATCACCATTGCATAACCTACCACGGCGATAATTCCACCGGCAATTTTTAGACCTGTTGTAACTACTGCTGGAATCGCATTTAGCATTGATTGTACAGCGTCTGTTCCTGCGGTTAAGGCAACAATCAAGGCTGGAATAGCGATACGCATTGCTTGTAAAATTAAGGCACTGCAATGAATCCAGTCTAAGCGGTTTAAATTACCATCTTCAATGGATTTATCGGCAGCGTGTTGGAAACCAACGGTGATTGCACGCACAACATAAGTTAGCACTTGACCTGCGGCTGCAAGTGGGATAGCCAAGGCAATTGCGGTGGTAATTTCTTGACCGCCAACAATCACAAGGATCGTAGAAACGACGGAAGCAAGGGCGGCATCTGGCGCAAGTGCTGCACCAATATTCATCCAACCCAGAGCGAGTAATTCTAACGAACCACCAACGATAATCCCTGTTTTAATATCACCGAGGACTAAACCAACAAGCGTACAAGCAATTAATGGGCGGTGAGTTTGGAATTCATCAAGGATTGATCCCATACCTGAAATACAGGCAACAATAAAGACAAGAATAATTTGTAGTGTTGAAATTTCCATTATAGTCATCCCTTATACAAGATTGTTTTTCTTTAATAAATCCATCATATATTGACGGCTATCATTTGATACTTTACGCACATCAAGTTCCACACCCATTGCGTCAATGGCTTTGAATGCGTCAATATCTTTATCATCAACGGATACGGCACTGGTAATCATTTTTTTACCATCTTTGTATGCCATACCGCCAATATTGATCGATTTCATATCAAATCCTGCTTCAAGCAGTTTTAGCACATCGGTTGGATTAGTAAATAACAGCATCATACGCTCGCCAGCATATTCTGGGTTATTATAAACGCGGATCATTTTTTCTACGCCTACAACGTGTGCTGTTACCCCGGGAGGGGCAACGCTTTTCAGCATTGTGGCACGAACGCTATCTTTTGCTACATCGTCATTGACGACAACAATGCGAGAAACCTTGCTTTCTTTTGTCCAGCGAGTGGCAACTTGACCGTGAATTAATCGGTCATCAATACGCGCAAGCCCAATAACGAGATGTCCCTCTTTATTTGGCGTTACGACTTCTGGTTGGCTTGATGCAGGTGCGGCTTGAGCAACGGCTTGTGGCGCTTGCTCTGGCTCTTCTTCCACATATCTTAAGGCACGGACACCGGTTCGTCCTGTTTCTAAGGCGATTGCCACCAATTCTTGCAAACTAGGGCCATCATCGCGAGCCATAAAGGTTTCTACCAACATTGGCACGTTTACCCCAGTAACAATATCCATATTGTCTTTTCCTTCTGATACTCGGTTTGCCGCATTAAACGGACTACCACCCCAAGTATCGACAAGGAATAACACTTCATCACAATGCGCAAGCGTTGTGCTGAGTTTTTCCTGATATTTTGCCATAATCGTTTCTGCATTTTCGCCGGGAACAAAATCAATTGTGGCAACATTTTCTTGTTCACCAATCAACATTTCGGTCGTTTTGAGCAGTTGTTCTGCCGCTACGCCGTGTGTTGCGATGATGATCGCAATAGCCATAAGGACTCCTTATACAAGTGGTTATGGTTTAAGTACTATAAAATTAGGCGCGCATTCTAAACTAAAATGCTCCAAAATAATGTGATGAAGATCACGGATTTTGCACTGTATTAAATAAAAATTGTGATTCATCTCATCTTTTTTATTATGTGGTTAAAAAACACACTTTTTTTGATGAATTATTTCAATACTTTTTGGAGTGAAATTTTATAAATTCTTATCTTATTGAATTTTTTTCAACAAAAAATGCTCAATAAAGTAGCAGAATATTTTTAATATGCAAGATGACTATTTATTTTTGCGATCTTGATCGTAAAAATAAAGTGCGGTGGTTTTTTTGTGGATTTTTTGGGATAGGCTAAACATAGCGACTGCGGATAAATGAACGAAGGAATAATGAAACTGTTTAATTGGCAAGCCTATAATTTTTTACAACAAAAACAACAAGGAATGATCGTGGCTGAGAATGTTGAAATGGCACGACAAGCTTTGTTTCAACGCCAGTTGCAAAATATCAAATTGCAGCGCAACTGGCAATTGCCGCGCAAGCCAAAAGCAAATGAGTTATATGAATTGATTAACCAGCTCGCATTATTGCTAAAATCTGCTGTGCCGATGAAGCAAAGTTTGCAGTTATTAGCACAGAATTGTACGGTCATTTCCTTAAATCTTTGGCTTGGGCAATTGATTAATGATCTTGAAAGTGGATTAAGTTTTTCACAAGGGATTGAAAAACAAGGAAAATATTTTTCACAGCAAGAACAGCAACTCATTCAAGTTGGCGAAATGACAGGCAAGCTCGCACAGGTGTGCGAGCAAATCGCCCAACATCGTCAGCGCTCTTTAATTTTGCAACGAAAAATCCAAAAAATTTTACTTTACCCAATGCTGGTGCTAGGTATTTCCCTGCTTTTAACGTTGTTACTGCTAATTTTTATCGTGCCACAATTTGCCGAGATGTACGCGAATAATAGTGCCAGTTTGCCTGTATTTACCGCGTTTTTATTGCATCTTTCAGAAGGGCTACAACAACACTTTTGGCAGCTAGGTTGTTTGTTTATACTTACTTTGGTCTTTATTCGTTTTCGTTTAAAACACTCGTCAATGTTGATCAAATGGAAAAATCAATGTCTCAGTAAAATGCCAATTTTAGGCAAGATCACGCAATTAGCGCGCCTGATTCGCTTTAGTCAAGCGCTTGCGTTAATGTTGCGTTCCGGTGTGCCGTTAAATGTGGCATTACAATCTTTTTTGCCAAAACGGCAAAGTTGGCAAGTAGAAAAAAATGATGTGGCAGATCAGGTGTTAAATCAAGCCGTAGAAACGGCGTTATATTGGCTTAATCAGGGCTATAAACTTTCTGACAGCGTAGCCAGTGATTTTTTTCCAATGACTGCGCAACAAATGCTAAAAATTGGTGAAGAAAGCGGACAGGTCGCCCAAATGCTACAACATATTGCTGATAAATATCAGCAAGATCTCAATCACCAAGTGGATCTCCTCTCTCAATTGCTTGAACCACTTTTGATGCTGATTATTGGTGGCCTGATCGGGGCTGTTTTACTCGGAATGTATTTACCAATTTTCAATATGGGATCAATGATTCAATGATAGATGTTGCGACATTTTTGTTTGGTGGATTAGTGGGGCTACTGATTTTTATATTTGTTGCTACATTTGCTCAACGATTAAAGCAAAGCGTGTGGCACGATTATTGTACACTTTTCCAACCACAGCAAAAAGAAATGCCTATGCCACATTCCTTGTGGCAAAATAAAAAGTGCGGTGGTTTTTTGTATTATATTTTTGCCTTTGCGGGACTATTTGTATTGTGTTGCAAGCTAAATACTGATCCTTATATCGCATTATGGTGGGCAATTTGGCTCAGTTTTGTTATTTTAATCAGTATTATTGATTGGCTTTACCGATTAATTTCTCCGTTGTTATGTATTTGGCTGTTCTTATGGACCTTGCTAGGCGTACATTGGCAAATTGTATCTGTATCGTTAGCGCAAGGTTTAACAAGTGCGGTGATAATTTTGCTTATTTTTTATGGAATTTGTGGCATAAGTCAAATAATGTTGCATAAAACAATGTTAGGCGAAGGCGATGCTTGGCTTGCCTTTGCGCTTGGAGCGGGAATAGCCTTACCACAATTGCCTCACTTTGTTTTTCTTGCTTCTTTTTATGGGCTTCTTTTTTGTAGCATACAAAAATTACGTAAGCGTGATTATCAACAAATTCCTTTCGCACCTTTTTTAAATCTTTCGGCATTTAGCCTCTTATTGCTTCAGTAAACAAGAGCGCGTATGATTTAAGCAAAATAAGACAAGGGTAGAAAAGAATGAGCTATATTGTTGGCGTAACGGGGGGCATTGGCAGTGGTAAAAGTACCATTGTGGATTTATTTGCCGAGTTAGGGGTAGAAATTATTGATGCAGATATTGTAGCACGAGAGGTTGTGGCGAAAGGCTCTCCGTTACTGGGGAAAATTGCTGAGCATTTTGGTGCGGAAATTTTATTGGATTCGGGGGAATTAAACCGCCAAGCCTTACGCCAAATTGTCTTTGAGCGTCCGCAGGAAAAAGTTTGGCTAAACAATTTACTTCACCCAGCAATTCGCCGTGAAATGTTGCATCAGCTCGCTCAAAGTCAATCTCTTTATGTGTTGTGGGTTGTGCCATTGTTAATCGAAAATGATCTCACCGCATTTTGTGATCGCGTGCTAGTTATTGATGTGTTGCCAGAAACCCAGTTGTTACGTGCTGCGAAGCGAGATCAAAATAAAATAGTCTTGATTAAAAAGATTATGGCATCACAAGTAAGCCGAGAAAAACGCTTATCTGTTGCAGATGATGTGGTGAATAACGAGCCAGAATTAAGCCAAAATCTGCCTTATTTAAGGCAAAAAGTGTTAGAATTGCACTATCAATATTTACAATTTGCGAAGGAAAAAACGAAAAATAATGCGTGAAGAAATTTTTGAAGTACCTTGTCCAGTGTGCCAAAAAGCCGTACCTTGGACGCCAGAAAGTCAGTATCGCCCTTTTTGTAGCAAGCGTTGCCAGCTTATTGATTTAGGTGAATGGGCAAATGAAGAAAAAGCCATTCCTTGTGAAACAGCGGATTTTGCCACCAATGCGAATTTCGATGAAGATTGGCGTGGCTAGTTAAAAAATATAGCAAATAAGGAAAAAAATGAATATTCAACATCAACAAAATGAACAAGATGGCGAGTTTTTTGTACTTGATGATCAAGGGCAGAAAGTGGCAAAACTCACTTATTACTTTATTGACACCCATAGTATTAATGCCAATCACACGTATGTATCGGAGCGTTTACGTGGGCAAGGGGTGGCAGATAAACTTTATCAAGCGTTAGTGCAATTTGTGCGAGAATATCAATTAAATTTAGTACCAAGTTGTAGCTATATTGAAAGAAAATGGCTGCGTGAAACCCGTTAATCTCTTACCCTCTCCAAATTTTCACTGGAAATTCATCTATTTTGCGTAGTAATGGTGTGTTATTAAAACAGTATTACTACCATTTTCTATACATTGCCGTCAATTCTCGTAAAGGGATTGAGAAATGAAAATTATCTTGCTAAAATCCACCGCACTTTTTTATAAAAGTATGTTCGGACGAAGGTAGCTGGAGAGTAGGGAATTAACCCTGCACCGACGAGGAAAAATCTTTCAGGTGCTATTAAGTTAGCGAGGACTGTTACTGGACGAACCCTTGGAGAGATCCATTGCATAGGCAAATGGACGCCGAAGGCGCAAAAGAGCGGTGTAAATTTTCATCGTTTTTCAAACGCTCAGGCAAAAGGACAGGGGCAAGAGATTATTTCAGGTGATATAACGCAAGGCTTTGCGTTGTCTTTTTTCTATTCGCCAAACTCTTTTCGCCTCCTTGTAAACCGCAATTTTTTTACGAGGAACATTCAATGTCAATGACACAATTATTATCATCAATTAACGCCTTTATTTGGGGACCGCCCTTATTAATTTTATTGTCTGGCGTAGGGCTTTATTTCACCTTTCGTTTAGGGTTTATTCAAGTTTTTCAATTGCCGAGAGCGTTAAGTTATTTATTTAAACGTGAAAAAGGGACGCAAAAAGGAAAAGGTGATGTTTCCGCCTTTGCTGCTTTAAGTACGGCATTAGCGGCTACCATTGGAACGGGAAATATTGTTGGGGTGGCAACTGCAGTGCAGGCTGGTGGTCCCGGCGCAATTTTTTGGATGTGGTTAGTGGCATTGTTTGGTATGGCAACGAAATACGCCGAATGTTTGCTGGCGGTGAAATATCGCATTATTGATAAACGTGGTTTTGTTGCCGGTGGCCCGATGTACTACATTGAACGTGGGCTAGGTATAAAATGGCTTGCAAAAATGTTTGCAATTTGTGGTATTTTGGTGGCCTTTTTCGGTATTGGGACGTTTCCGCAGGTGCAAGCCATTACGCACGCAATGCAGAATAGCTTTCATATTCCTGTGGAAATAATGGCACCAATTATCACCTTGTTGGTTGCAGCGATCATTTTAGGCGGCATTAAACGCATTTCTTCTGTGGCGGCCATCATTGTGCCTTTTATGGCCGTGCTTTATGTTGCGATTTCTATCGTCATTATCACCTTGAACTGGCAGCAAGTTCCTGCCGCAGTAGGATTAATTATTGAAAGTGCGTTCAATCCACAATCTGCCTTAGGGGGAGCATTAGGCTATACCGTAATGAAAGCGATTCAATCGGGTGTGGCACGAGGCATTTTCTCAAATGAATCAGGCTTAGGAAGTGCGCCAATTGCAGCCGCTGCGGCACAAACCAAAGAACCTGCGCGTCAAGGTTTGATTTCAATGACGGGAACATTCTTAGATACCCTTATCGTTTGTACGATGACGGGCATTGTCATTGTGCTAACAGGTGCTTGGCAATCACCAGAAGCCGGTGCGGCAGTAACCAATCTTGCCTTTTCGGAAGGTCTGGGAACAACAGCAGGTGGCACGATTGTAACCCTTGGATTATTATTCTTTGCATTCACCACGATTTTAGGCTGGTGTTATTATGGTGAGCGCTGTTTTGTGTATCTTGCCGGTGTTAAAGGGGTAAAAGCGTACCGTTTTATCTTTATTATTATGGTGGCTTGTGGGGCGTTTATTCATCTTGAAACCATTTGGATTCTGGCAGATATTGTAAATGGATTAATGGCATTCCCAAATCTTATTGCGTTAATTGGTTTACGCAAAGTCGTACTTGACGAAACAAGAAGCTATTTTGAACGTTTAAGTGTCGCACATCAAGATGCAGACGATTAGAAAACGTTAAATAAACATTGGTCATTCATTGAAGCACAGTAAAAAATCGCCTTTTACTGTGCTTTTTGCTATTTTGAAAGAGGGAACCGGAAATTGATTGAACACATTATTCAACGTTTATTTAGCGAATGGCTACTTAAAAGAGAAGCCATTTATGAATATGAACCTAGGAATAATAACAACTTTTCCATAAAATGAAAGTCTCTTTTTTGAAATCTTCTACTTAGATCATAAATTTACATTTTTCTTTTTTATTCTTAAATAAAGCCCTTGAAAAGTTCCTCTAACAGGACTATGTTGTAGGTATGAGATTTCACACAAGTAGAAATACTTACAATCAAAAGAGAGGTAAATGCTATGACTCTAAATATCACAAGTAAACAAATGGACATCACCCCAGCAATCCGCGCTCATATTGAAGAAAGACTTGCTAAATTAGGAAAATGGCAAACTCAACTGATTAATCCTCATTTTATTTTGAATAAAGTACCAAAAGGCTTTGCGGTGGAAGCCTCTATCGGCACACCATTTGGTGATTTATTTGCAAGTAGTGAAGCTGATGATATGTATAAGGCGATTAATGAAGTGGAAGAGAAACTTGAACGTCAGCTGAATAAATTACAACATAAAAATGAATCTCGCCGTGCAGAGGAACGTTTAAAAGATTCGTTTAATTAAAAACTTTTCTATTTTAGCCCGCACTTTTGCGGGCTTTTTCTTTGCCTCATTTCCCCTTTGTTGTACAATATCGCCCTTATTTCGTGGCTGGATAAAATCTAGCTGTACCCGTGGTTCGCAACCCTCCCACGCAAAAAAACTAGGAAATTTTATGACAACATTCAAAAATCACAACCGTAAAGCGGTTGTTATCTTTTCTGGTGGGCAAGATTCCACCACCTGTTTAATTCAAGCCATTGCGGATTATGGTGTTGAAAATGTGGAAACCGTCACTTTCCACTATGGACAACGCCACGCCATAGAATTAGAAAAGGCGAAATGGATCGCACAAGATCTTGGCGTAAAACAAACTTTCATTGATACCTCCGTGATCAAAGCCATCACAACAAATGCATTAATGAACAAAGACGCAGAAATCAAGCAAGAAAAAGATCAACTGCCAAACACCTTTGTAGATGGACGCAACGCATTATTTTTGCTTTACACCGCCATTTATGCAAAAGGACAAGGCATTTCTGACATTATCACGGGCGTGTGTGAAACCGATTTCAGTGGTTATCCTGATTGCCGTGATGTATTTATCAAGTCGATGAATGTAACGCTTAACTTAGCGATGGATTACCATTTTAATCTTCGCACACCGTTGATGTATCTTACCAAAGCACAAACTTGGGCATTGGCAGATAGCCTAGGTGCGTTGGATTATGTTCGCAATCATACTCACACCTGTTATATGGGCGTGGAAGGTGGTTGTGGCGAATGCCCGAGCTGTGTATTGCGTAATAAAGGCTTAAGCGAATATTTACAACAAAAAAGTGCGGGGCAAAATGTTTAAAGTTTCTAAAGAATTCAGTTTTGATATGGCACATTTATTAGATGGACACGATGGCAAATGTCAAAATCTGCACGGACATACTTATAAATTGCAAGTGGAAGTACAGGGAGAGCTACACGCCAGCGGGGCAAAAAAAGGAATGGTGATGGATTTTTCCGATCTAAAACAGATCGTAAAAGAACAGATTCTTAGCCCAATGGATCACGCGTTTATTTATGATGAAACGAGCGAACGAGAAAGCAAAATTGCACGATTATTACAAGATCTTAATTCCAAAACCTTTGCTATGCCAACCCGTACCACCGCAGAAGAAATGGCTCGCTTTATTTTTCAACGCTTGAGCGAACACTTGCCGATTAGTGCCATTCGCTTGTGGGAAACGCCCACTTCATTTTGTGAATATCGGGAAGAGTAATGGTGGAATTGATCTCTAATCCAAGCTATCCCATTGTAGAAATTTTCCAGAGTTTGCAAGGCGAAGGGGCAAATACGGGAATGCCTTGTATTTTTATCCGCTTTGGAAAGTGTAATTTAACTTGTCCTTGGTGCGATACGCCCTACAATGATTTTGAACCGTGGTCGTTACAGCAAATCTTAGCGAAAGTGCGGTCGTTTTCGGCGAAAAATATTATTATCACAGGGGGAGAGCCGACGATTCAACCGCAACTTAGCTTATTGCTTGAACAACTTAAGGCGGACGGTTATTTTCTTGCCATTGAAACCAATGGATTAAAACCGATTCCCGCACAAATTGATTATATCGCCACCAGCCCTAAGCGTGCTTATGTTGAGAAATACCGCCAACGCTGTATTGCTCAAGCCAATGAAGTTCGCATTGTGGCAGATGCAGATGTACAAGCATTTTGTGCATTCATTGAAAAGCAAATTGAGGCAGAGCATTATTACCTTTCACCTTGCGAAACCAATGGCGAAATGAATTTGCTCCACACCATCACACAATTAGGTTTACTAAACCAACGCCCGAATAAACCAAAATGGCAATTAAGTCTTCAAACACATAAGCTGATTGGGATTGAATAAAATCTAAGAAAAAACCACCGCACTTTAGAAAGTGCGGTGGTTTTTTAACGAGTTTTAATTATTGTTGGTTGTAATATTGATATGCTTCATCAATGGAAGGAAAATCTAATAATTTTCCTTTTTCTAATACCTTAGCATTATCACAATATTCACGAATTGCAGAAGGACTGTGAGAAACCAGAATAATAGAACGATCTTTGCGTTTTTCAAAAAGCTCATAACGACATTTCTCACTAAAGCGAGAATCCCCAACGGCAATTACTTCATCAATAAGATAGCAGTCAAACTCTACGGATAAAGATAATGCAAAGGCTAAACGCGCTTTCATTCCCGATGAATAACTTCTTACAGGTTCATAAAGATAGTTACCTAATTCTGAGAACGCTTCGGTAAATGCTGTTACATAGTCAATATCAGCATTATAAATTCGGCAAATAAAACGCAAATTATCCATTCCCGTTAAGCTCCCTTGGAATGCCCCACTAAAAGCGAGTGGCCAAGATATGCTCATTTCACGGCGAATAATACCTGCTGTTGGCGCTTCAACCCCGCTCATTAAACGAATTAGAGTTGATTTACCCGCACCATTTCGTCCTAAAATCCCTACTTTTTCGCCTTTCTCCAGTTTAAAATTAATATCGTTTAAAACTGTGACAGAACCTGTTCTTGTGTGATATTTCTTGTAAACATTTTCTACACTGATCATCTTGCATTAATCCTATTACTAAAACTGCGTACCATTAATAATCCAATTAAAAGCATGACTAAATCACAGGCAAGAAGGTAACTAGGTGATTCCATTGTCACAATGCTTGAGCCAAAATAGCCGTGCCTAAACATTTCTGTTCCGTGAATCATTGGAAACCATAGCAACATAGATTGAGCATTGCTAGGTAAACTGCTTACTAAAAAGAATGCGCCTGAAATAGGAAACATCAAAAAGGTCAATGTTCCCCAGATCTTGCCAAAAAATTCTAAATAATAAGCTAGCGAACAAATGATTAAACCTAGACCAATCGCAAACAGCGCCATTAAAAACCAAGCGAAAAGCATATATAGCACATCGTTTGGCATTTCAATCCAACCAATCATTACAAGAAAAGCAAGCATCAAAATCTGTGCAACGGTGGCCCCCATAATTTCCAACGTCATTCTGGAAAAAAGCGTATCTAAAGGACGAACATTACGGTGATATAATAAGGCCATATTCGCATCAATTGCACCAATAGCTCTATTAGACGCATTACGCCACATCATTAATAATGGATAGCCTGTGATAGCAAAAGCAACAATATTTAGCGTAGAAAATCTATCAGCCCTAAAAAAGTGCCACATTAATACAATCACAAGGGTCATCATAAAGGGTTCGACAAATAGCCATAAGAACCCTAAATTTTTACGCCCATAACGAGTAATAATTTCACGTAGCAATAATGCTTTTAACACTCGCCATTGAATCTGAAATGATTCTCGTAATGAAGTTTGTTCACCATACTGCATTAGTTTTTATGCTCTCTCACACCTGCTAATAATAGTGTTAATACACCATAAAGCACTAAGCCAAGAATCAATGTTGCTAAAATATTGTATAAACGATGTGGCTCTAAAGCCAAATCAGGATGATTAGGTTTAGCAATAATTTCCAAATATAATTGCTGTCTGCCTGCTTCTTCTTTTGCACTTTGCAATGCTGATATCGCTGCAGTTAATTGTTGCTTCGCTAAAGTATCATCTAAAATCAAACGCTGATACTCGGCAGATTGTGTGGTTAAAGATTTTTTTCCTTCAAACACCACATCTAACTGCTGTGATAATTCTTCACGAATACTTTTTTGTCTTGCTTGTAATACTTTGACTTGCGGGTTATTTGGTGATAATGCTCTTACTTGATCAAGCTGAGTTTGAATTGAAATTAATTCATTTTGTAATTTCTGTACCAAGGTTAAAACAGATTCTGATTGGCTTGCTACATCAAAGATTTCATTTTTAACACGATATTGGCTTAATGCGACAGAAGTTTCAGTTAAATGATTTTCCGCTTCATTAACTGATTGTTCTGCAAATTTAATGGTATCTCTACGCGCACGATCATTAAGTTGATTCACTAATTTTTCAGCTAGATTGAGCAAGGCATTATTAATTTCTTGCGCTGATGTTGCATCAAAAGTACGCACTCTTAATGTTGCAATCCCCGATAATGAATCAATACTGATTGACAAGTGATCGCGGAAATATTGATAGAACGCTTCTTGGGAGTCGAATAATCCTAGTGGATCAAAACGACTGAAAAAATCCCCTTCGTCATAATATTTTCTAAGCGGCAGATCGCTTTCTAAGGTGCTTAAGGCATTGCGAGAACGCATAAACTCCTGCACAGTAAAAGTATCATCTTGAGAACGTGCAAAGCCGATACTTTGCAACAATGCTCCCATTCCGCCTAAACTCGCTTGGCTACGCGATGAACGCACAATAAAGCTAGATTCAGAAATATAGACATCTGAAGCCCAGATAGAAAAATAAAAAATTGAGCAGAAAGTAGGAATGATCACTGTTATCCACAATAGTGGATTAATTTTCTTTAAATTCAATTTTTTCTTACGTTTTGTAATGGGTTGATCAATATTTTGTTCCATTCTTTATATACCTACATTCTATTAATGCTATTGATCGTTGATAATGCTGGGTTTACTGTTCCAAAGATCATACGAATAAATTTTTGGTATTCAGCCAATGGTGCATTAGATACATAAACAATATCTTTATCTTTAATTGGAAATTGTTGAATCCAAAACATTGATTGAGGTTCAAGTAAATTTGCTTGATATACTGTTGGAATTTTCATTCCGTTGTGATATCCCTTGGCTTCCCATTCATTTTGTTTATTTAATGACATTTCTTCAAATGGAACATAACGGAAGATAAATACACCTCTTGGATCGGCACGATTATCATTCAAACCGCCAAGACGACCTATTGCCTCTGCTAAGCTTAAACCTTCTGCTGAAAAACGAATTTCTTTACTATTTCCTACCGCACCCATTGCCGTGAATGAAAGTGGATTATTTATTAAACTTAAGACATCACCAGAACGTAAAAGGATATTTTCTTGTGGATCCCGTGCTAATTTTGCTAAAGAAATGGTTCTTACTTGATGACTGCGAGTAAGTTGCACTGCAATATCTTGTAATTCTCCGCTTGTTCCACCTGCTGCTGTTACCGCATCTAGCACACGTTCACCATAAGTTGTTAATGGCATACGCACAGTTGATGATTTAGTTAATACAGTTACATTCGCAGAATTATTTTTTACAACGCGCACAATCGCTTGCGGCTGATTTGCGATAGACTGTAAACGATTAACAATGTCAGTTTGAATTTGCTCTGGCGTTTTTCCTGCCACACGCAAAGAACCAACAAATGGAATGGTAATGCGTCCATTATAGCTGACCATTTGCTCGGGCAAATGCGTACTTTGGCTAGATGATATACCACTTTCGTTTAACACACTACCAAATAAAATTGCAGGAGGTGCTTCCCAAAGGGTTATATCAAGTAAATCACCTGAGTTTACCACGCCTTGGTAGCGTTGTTTAGAAGAACCTAACTGTTTAAAAGATTCAACTTGAAAAGGAGTATCACCTACAACCTTATCATCTAACTTAATTAATTGAACGGCAGACACATTGGCATTTTGTTGCTCTACTTTTTCTATTTCGCCCTTATTTGGGCCTGATGTGGGTAAAGTTGAACAGGATACTAATAAACTATAGCTTAAAAAAATGAATAATTTGTACATAAGGACAACCTTAAAGATTTTTTGTAAATTTTTGTAAATAAATTTTATGTTTTTTATCTATGATATAGTATAACTGAGTATTTTCTATAGGTCTATATTCTATTATATAGCTTGATATAGCTTGCTTGATTTTTTACAATGAAAAAATAAGATAGTCAATTTTTTTAAGGTTAAATATATGGGATTTTCAAACAATAAAGAGAAAGTTGTTGCAGTTATTCTCGCTGGTGGAGTCGGTTCTCGTATGGGGTTAGGGTACCCTAAGCAATTTTCTAAGATAGCGGGGAAAACTGCACTAGAACATACAATTAATGTATTTCAACAACATTCAGAAATTGATGAAATAGTTATTGTTGCTGAACGTAATCATTATAGAAGAATTGAAGAATTAGTTACAAAAGTTGGATTTTCAAAAGTTAATAGAATTATATTTGGAGGAAAAGAACGCACTGATTCCACTTTGTCAGCTATTCAAGCTCTACAAGAAGAAGATGATAACTGTAAATTAATTATTCATGATTCAGTCCGTCCATTGTTATCAGCTGAAATTATCAGTAAGTGTATAGAGAAGTTAGACAGCTATGGTGCTGTGGATGTTGCTATTCCTGCAACAGATACTATTGTCCATGTCAATCCAGAAACTAAAGAAATTTTAGATATTCCGAAACGAAGTGAATATTACCAAGGACAAACTCCTCAAGCCTTTAGATTAGGTCTTTTAAAAGAGGCTTATAATATTTATCTACAATCAGATATTCAAGGGACTTGTGATTGCGGTATAGTGTTGAAAACAATACCTAGTGAAAGAATTGCAATTGTTGATGGATCAGAAACAAATATAAAATTAACTCGTCCTGTTGATCTTTTTATTGCGGATAAATTATTTCAGAGTCGAAGCCATTTTTCGTTAAGAAATATAACTTCCTTAGAAAGACTATATAATATGAAAAATAATGTGTTAGTTGTTGTTGGTGGAAGTTATGGTATAGGCGCAAACATTGTTCAAATTGCAAAAAAATTTGGTATAAAAACATATAGTTTAAGCCGTTCAAATGGAGTTAATGTAACAGATGTAGATGCTTTAAAAAAAGCATTTTCTGATATTTATCAAAAAGAAAAGCGTATTGACTATATTGTAAATACTGCTGCAATCTTAAATCATAAATCCTTATCATTAATGGATTATGAAGAAATTTCAAATAGCATCAATGTAAACTACATAGGAATGGTTAATGTTGCTGTAGCATCTTACCCTTATTTAAAAGAATCACATGGTTCATTACTAAGTTTCACATCTAGTTCTTATACGCGAGGAAGGGCATTTTATGCCATTTACTCTTCTACAAAAGCAGCAATAGTAAATTTAACTCAAGCACTATCGGAAGAATGGATGCCAGATAATATTAAAATTAACTGTATCAATCCAGAGCGAACTAAAACTCCGATGAGAACAAAAGCTTTTGGTATTGAACCAGAAGGAACTTTGCTTAATCCTAAAACTGTGGCATTTGCTTCATTAATGATATTAGAAAGTAAAGAGACTGGTAATATTATTGATGTTGTTTTAAACGATGAGCTGTATATTTCAGAACTATTAAAAGAATTAGAATATAATGAAAAATAAACCCTATTTTATTTACTTAGATAGTAAAATTGTTGGTACAGCAAAACAGATTATGACTTTTTTCGAGAATGGTATTTTCCCTAGGGAAAATACCACTCTTCTTATTAAAAAATATAAGCATAGATCAGCAAAAGTAATTTCTCATCTTTTTCAAAAGGCAAATGTTACACATCGTTTTGTAAAAGCGGCCGATCTTGATGCTTTACGAGAGGGTATTATTTTTTATCCATTTAATGCGCAATCTAATTGCCGTGCTGTTGCAAATCGAAATTTAATACATATATTTATCACTCATGGAGAAAGTAGCAAAATATCTTCAGTAAAACCGATTATTCGGATCTATGATTATGTAATGACAGCCGGAGATGCTGGAATTGATCGCTTTTTTAACCATAAAATATTTTTTCCTGCAGATTTAGAAAGATTAATTACAGGAGGGGATACATTCGTAGGTAAAACGGGACTATCTGATTCGTCAGATAATACTACACCTGTAATCTTTTATGCTCCAACTTGGGAAGGGGGGATTCCCCAAGAAAATTATTCAAGTTTATCTTATACGGAACTAGTTACGCGAGTGATTTTACAACTAAGTCAATGTTATCACACTGATCATATTGTAATTCGCTCTCATCCTAATACGGGTTATAGATTAGCGGAGTATAAAGAATTTCTACTACATCTTATTGAAAATTTACTTAAAGAATCTAAGAAATTGATTCTATTTAAACCGCACTTGAATTTTTCTTTACTTCAGACTTGGAAACTCAAAAGAAAAGGTGTGTGTTTAGTTGATACCTTGCAACACTTTAATGCTGTTTTTGGATTGTGTGATATATCAGCAGTTGAAACACAGCTATTAAATGAAAATATTCCCTATTATCTTTTTTGTTCGAAAAAACATAGCGAATATTTACTGAGTTTGAAATGTAACCAATACTATCAAAGAAACTTGATATATTTTCAAGAGCATTTCTCAAGGCCCCCATTTTCAATGGAAGGATTTTTCCAGCTAAAAGATTATATAATTGATAACTCATATTCGAAAATTCCACTTAATAAAAGAATAGTATCTATTTTAGAAAATTTATAAAAGGAAATATTATTATGAAACTTTGGCTATTTGGTACCTATGCTTGGCAAGGAAACCCTAAGGCTCTCTTTCTTTATATGAATCAGCATTGTAAAGAAACTCACGAATGTTGGTGGGTTGCTGATAATGAAGAAGATGCAAAAGAAATTAAAAAGAATACGGGAATTAACAATATTACTTTCTTAACCAGTGAAAAAAGCAAAAAGTTATTTTCCTCTGCAGATGTATATGTCACAGAAAATTTCAGAGAATCATATCCTGCGGAAATGAATGAAAATATCAAAATTTTTAATACTTGGCACGGTGTTGGTTTAAAGCATATTGAACTGGCACTAGGTATGAATTCGGTATTAGCTGATAGTATTGTTCGTAAATATATTAAAAACTATAACCTTTATAAAAATAATGTTCTGTTTCTTACCACATCTGAAACTATGGAAAACCATTTTCTAGAAGATACTGCCATTAGTAAAGAATTGATTATTCGTGGTCAATATCCACGCAATGAAGTATATAAAGCAGGCGGTATTCATACCTACGAATTGGACTCATTATTACCGAAGTCCGCAAACAAATATGACAATCTGATTTTATTTGCCCCAACTTACCGTATTGGTGCGGTTGAAGGTGTATTAGGTAGTCTATTGCCTGATTTTGCACAGCTAGAACAAATATGTATTCGTAATAATCATCTATTTATTGTAAAAGTTCATCCTTTTATGAAGAAAGATAATTACTTCATTGAAATGACCGAAAAATATCGTTGCAGTAATCATATTTTATTTTGGAATGATGATTATGATATCTATGAGGCTTTTTATGCTATTGATGTTGCAATTATTGACTATTCAAGTATTTTTTACGACTTACTTGATGCGGGCGTAGAAAAGTTTATCCGCTATGTACCTGATCTAGATAGCTATCAAAAGGATTTGGAGCTTATCGGTGATTATATGGACTTAACTGAAGGTGTAATTATTAAAAATTACCAAATCTTACTTCAACAGCTTAACAGCAGAAACATTCCTACGATTTCAGACGAGCGCAAAGCTTATTTACAAAAATATTTTTTTAGTTTTGTTGAAAAATACAATGCGATACCTAAACTTATTGCGACAGTAGATAATCACTCTCTTAACCCAGTACCTTTAAAACAGTTACATTCATTTGATATTTTTGACACACTGATTCGCCGCTCCACACTTAAGCCATTGAGCATTTTTGATTACGTCCGAGATCGTGCTAAAGCCTCAAACATTCAATTTCCGCTACAAATTATAGAAAACTGGGTAACTTTACGTAACAGAGCTGAACATGATGTTCGTGATATGATGCGTAAAACTGTATTTGAACGTAAAACAGATAAAATCGAAGTCACTCTAGATGATATCTATCGCCGTTTACAAAAAAATTTACAGCTAACTGATGTACAAACAAACTTTCTCAAACAAGCAGAAATTGACGCTGAAATTACCCATGTTGAGCCAATTAAACAACGCATCGACTATCTTTTCAGCTTAAAGCAAGAAGGCCATGATGTCATTATGGTCAGCGATATGTATCTACCAGAAAAAGTGATTCGAGTTATGCTTGATCGTGCAGATAGCCGTCTTAAAGAGATTCCTTTATATCTTTCATCAACAATCGGGCATCAAAAATCGACAGGCAAACTTTATCAACACATTTTCTTTGAAATTGGTTACCAATACAGCAAATGGACGCATTATGGTGATAACAAACACGCAGATGGCTCAGTACCACGCCGTTATGGTATTCAAACTGCAACGCACGATATAGACGATTTTATCCCATTTGAAAACGCTCTCGTGAATGCTATGGATAATCATAACCGTTATCCAGCCTATCGCTTGGCGACCAAAATGCATCGCTATCGTAGCGAACTGATTAAAAACATGGATAATTCTTTTCTAGAAACCAAGTATTACAACTATGCTTATGTTGGTTCTGCACTTGTCAGCTATATCAACTGGGTTGTTCGTGATGCCATTAAGCGCAAATATGAAACCCTATACTTTATTTCTCGAGACGGTCATTTTCTCAAACAGATTGCTGATAAAATCATTGCTACACAAAAATATAAACTTAAAACGAAATATATCTATGGCTCACGCAAAGCATGGCGTTTGCCTTCTTTTATCAATAAAGTTGATGATGAAACCTTTTGGCAGTTTGGAAATTTTGTTGGAATGGATAGTTTTGACGATCTTGTAAAAGCAAGCTATCTAAGTGAGGAAGAATTGCTTGAACTCTTTCCAGAATTTGAAAGCCTCAAAACCGCTAAGCATTTGCGGGGCTCTGTGGCAGAAAATATCCGCAAAATTTTGTCAGACTCTCAAAAATACCGCCAAAAAGTGTTGGATATTGCATGCGAGAAACGCAAAATTGTTCGTCGCTATCTTCAGCAAGAAATCAATCCAAATGAAAAATTTGCCTTTGTTGAATTTTGGGGAAGAGGCTACACGCAAGATACTTTCAGTCGTTTACTCAATGATGCTTTTGATAAAGAAATCACCAATCCATTTTATTATGTACGCAGTTTCACTGATGACATCGGTACATCAGTGCGTCACAACTTTATCTTAGCGCCTCAAAACTTTTCATTTTTTGAGCCTATTTTTGCTCAAACCCCATACGATAGTATCCCAGGCTATATTGAAATAAATGGTCGCATAGAACCTATTATCAATCATCGCGATAAAACTACAAGCGAATTAATTTCAGACGGTCTATTAAAATTTACTGAAGACTTTTTATCCCTAGATCTTGTTGATGAAGACTACTTCACCTCATCATTAGCACAATTTACCTATCAATATCAAATGAGTCGCAATGATGATCAATTTATCTGCGACGTATTTAGTGAGCTAAAAGACAACATTTCCAGCTTTGGTGTCGAGAAGGCTTATGCACCAACTCTTACACTTGAACAATTGCAAGGAATTGCATCTAAACAAGAGCTAGATAAATTAACTCAGTCTATTCAAATTTCTTTGGCTAAAAGTAATCAAAAAACCATTGATTATTATCAACGTATTCAGAAAAACTACAACTTACCCAAATTCAACGGCAAAGTGATAAAAAAAGCCTATGCTGTTAATCCACTAGAAACTTATGTTATCAGTGATAAACTGCCATTTACTGTAGAATCTATTCAAAATAACAGCTTTTACTTGGATGTTAATTTTAATGACACAAACAAGCGTAAAGATTTATATTTGAAAAAAGGTCATACTATAGAAATAGTAGCAATTGACTGGCTTAAAGGTGGCGTACCACGATTGCTTACTGAGTACGGCTATATTACTGCTCATAAAGATTGGGTGTGTAATATTGATGGCATTCACATAAACTCAGAACTCACTGTTGAACAGAAAAAAGCGCACAAAAAGACCGCACTTGCTAAAGGTGAAAATTCAATAGATTTCAGCAAATCAAGACATAGCAGCCGAAAAATGCGTAAATTGGCTCGTGATCCTTATACATTTTTTAAAGATGCAAAAAATCCTGCTGTATCAAAGCTAAAACATTTATTCAATGAACAACATTCTTTTGGCCGAACTATGAGTAGGTTTATTAGAAAAAACTTAAATCGCTCAACATAAGAACATTTTATTTTAAACAAGGAGTTATCATTATGATTGATAAAAAAGAAAACGCTATAGTATTTATTGTCAATAGTGACTATCGTTTTGCACTAGCTACTACATTGATTAACTTACAGAAAACTAATCCAAATATCTATGATGGAATTGTAGTTTATCATGATGATTTAACTGTTGATGATATGGTTCAATTAAAAAAAATTGAACCTAAAATTAAGTTCATAGAATATGCTTATGATACATGGGAAAAAGAGCATAAAAAACCAACAACTCCACTTTCTCAAAACTTTTTAAACCGTTATTCACATTTAGCTTGGTCTAAATACAAGGTAATTGAACAACTTAGAAATTATCACCGTGTTTTATATATTGATCTTGATATCGTGATTAGAGGAGATATTTCAGAGCTATTTAACATTAATGGGGTTGCTTGGCGTAATGGAGATTCTTTTCACAAAAAATTTGGTAGTCGCCAAAAAATTACAGACCATGCAGAAACTAAAAGGATTCCTGTAGAACATTCCTCTCCTAATGGAGGGCTTTTCTATATTTCAGGTGTAGGAAATTGGGAAAAATATATTGAAGATGGTCGTAATTTCTTATTAAAGTTTATGGATTTCTATGATGCAGGTATAGATGAATTAGTTTTAGCATGGATTGTTTTTAAGAATAAACTACCTCTGACCTCTTTAGATTATAAAAAATACAATACTTTCCCACAGTTACATAATTCTGATACTCGTATTATCCATTTTATGGGGAAAGATAAGCCTTGGAATAGTGAGTTGATGCAAGCTATTTTTCCTGGATGGATGAAATATTACAAAGAAACAGTAAAACTTGTAGAATTTCCAGATGATCTAGTTATCGAATTTAATAATCCCGGAGCATTTGTTAAGAAAAAATTAAATGAACAACGCTGGCTAAGCTTTTTACGAGAATCAAACTTTCAAATTCCGAAAGAATTAAGATTAAATTATGTGTTTGAAAATGAATGGTTAATTATGCACCATTCGAAAAGTATTTACTATGAACTAAAATTTGATCAATACTCTGGAGGTTTTTTAGTTGGTTTATGGATCAAAGATAGAAACTTGTTGGAAGATAAATGGGTAAAACAATCTCTTAAAGATTTAAATACGCGTAATAGTAAAGTATTTAAAAATTTAGAGGATCATCGAGGATTATATATTTATTCAGAGAAACGTAGTACAGAAAATGTACCTGCTATGTTTGATTATTTCTATAATAACACAATTAAATTTATACCAACTCAGTCATAAAATTTTATACTCTAATATATTCAATTAACTTAAAAGGCTATTACGATGTTAACATCAATCAAAAAAGCTGTTTTCCCAGTAGCTGGCATGGGAACTCGTTTCTTACCCGCAACTAAAGCCAGCGCAAAAGAAATGCTGCCAATAGTGGATAAGCCATTAATTCAATATGCTGCTGAAGAAGCTGTGGCAGCAGGCTGTACAGAATTAATCTTCGTTACCGGACGTAATAAACGCGCAATTGAAGATCATTTCGACAAAGCTTATGAACTAGAAACCGAATTGGAAATGCGTGAAAAGCATAAATTGCTAGGCTATGTGAAAAATATTCTACCAGACCATGTAAGCTGTATTTTTATTCGCCAAGCCGAAGCCTTGGGGTTGGGGCATGCTGTATTATGCGCTCGCCCTGCTGTAGGAAATGAACCATTTGCCGTCATTTTAGCAGATGACTTAATTGATGCTCCACAAGGAGCACTCAAACAAATGGTCGATATTTATAATCAAAGCGGTAACAGTGTATTAGGTGTAGAAACAGTTGACCCCACACAAACTGGCTCATATGGCATTGTTGAAGTAGAGCAGCTCAAAAATTATCAACGAATTACAAATATTGTAGAAAAGCCAAAACCAGAAGAAGCACCATCAAATCTTGCCGTGGTCGGTCGTTACATTCTTACACCGCGCATTTTTGATTTGCTCACAGACTTGCCTCGTGGCGCTGGCGGTGAAATTCAACTTACCGATGGCATTGCCCGCCTGCTTGATCATGAGTTTGTCTTAGCACATGCTTTCGAAGGCAAACGTTATGATTGCGGCAGTAAACTAGGCTACCTAGAAGCAACGGTTGCTTATGGATTAAAACATCCCGAATTAAGAGATGATTTTAAAGAATTACTGAAACAGTTTGTATAAATATTGAGTTGCATATATTTTAAAACAGCAGATAAGCTACCAATTGATTTAAATAAAAAGATAGCAACCATTATTTTATAGATAACTATGATCCCAATTATCTTTTCCTCTGGAATAAAAAAAATCCCGAACCTATCCAATTTTCTAAAGGATAGCTCAACATTTTCTTTTGAGAATTCGGTGATAGGTTGGGGATTTCGCCCAACGGCAAACAAGGCGCGCAATTATGCTGTAAAGCATAATCTTCGCTATATTGCACTTGAAGACGGCTTTCTCCGTTCTATCGGATTAGGAGTTAAAGGATACCCACCATTTTCTTTGGTTGTGGATGATGTGGGTATTTACTATGCGGCAGAAAAACCTTCACGGCTGGAAAAGTTAATTGCTGATTGCAACTTAAATGATGAGCAAGTCGAGCAGTCTCATCAAGCAATGGCATTGATTCGTGAATGGCAATTATCCAAATATAATCACGCACCTTGTGAGCCAATAGCTACAAAACATAAAAATCACATTGTATTAGTTATTGATCAAACATTTGGTGATATGGCGGTGCAATATGGTTTGGCTGATGGGAATAGTTTCCGTCAGATGTTGCAATCAGCTTTACAAGAAAACCCCTGTGCTGAGATTTGGGTGAAAACCCATCCTGATGTGATTGCAGGAAAGAAACGTGGATATCTAACTGATTTATTAGATCAACCGCGTGTGAGAATTATTAGCCAAGATATCAATCCACCAACCTTGTTATCGCAGGTAGATAAAGTGTATTGCGTTACATCGCAAATGGGATTTGAAGCATTACTACAAGGCAAAGAAGTCGTAACCTTTGGTGTGCCTTGGTTTGCCGGCTGGGGATTAACCGATGATCGACACCCTTTTGTTGCTGAACTGATCACACAACAACGCCGCAACTCGCGTGCGTTAAATGAAGTGTTTTATGCCGCTTATTTTCAGTATAGCCGCTATATTAATCCGTTTACGGGTGAAACTGGCGATATTTTTGATGTCATTCATTATCTAAGTTGGGTTAAGCATTGGCAATCTGTATTAGTAGGCGATTTTTATTGTATTGGACTTTCTTTGTGGAAAAAAACGGTATTAAAACCTTTTTTTCACTTGCCAAATTGTCAATTGCATTTCGTCCGTTCGTTTTCTAAATTTAAGAAAATCCCGCTGGGTGAAAATGCTAAATTATTGTTATGGGGACAAGGTAAAGATGAATTTATTACCTACGCTGAACAAAATAATATTCCAATTTGGCGAATGGAAGATGGCTTTATTCGTTCCGTTGGACTGGGTTCTAACCTTGTTGCACCACTTTCTTTAGTGGTGGATCCTTTGGGGATTTATTTTAATCCGCAACAACCTTCGCAATTAGAATATATTTTGCAAAATGCAGATTTTTCAGAAAAAGATGAATATGTAGCACGAGAAATACAGCAACAATTAATCCAAGCGAATATCGGCAAATATAATGTAGGTTCTGCGGGATTTGTCCGTCCAAACAGTAGTAAAAAACTTATTTTAGTGCCGGGGCAAGTAGAAGATGATGCCTCTATTCGTTTTGGTTCACCAAAATGTCAATCAAACCTCACCTTATTACAACAGGTTAGAAAAGCTCATTCTGATGCTTATATTATTTATAAACCACATCCAGATGTATTAAGTGGAAACCGAAAAGGTAATGTAGCACAAGAGCAAGCATTAATTTACGCTGATCAAATTGTTACTGATGCGAATATTTTAGATTGTATTCAAGCGGTCGATGAAGTACATACAATGACGTCCTTAGCCGGTTTTGAAGCGCTATTGCGGGGTAAAACGGTATATTGTTACGGTTCACCTTTTTATGCCCATTGGGGATTAACCATTGATGCTTATACGTTACCGCGCAGAAAAAGAAAATTAACATTAACGCAGTTAATCGCTGGAACTCTGTTATACTATCCACTTTACCTTAACCCTAATACAATGCAATTAACCAATGCAAGCACCGCAGTTAAGATATTGTTTGAACAAAAAAATCAATTGAAAGATACGGGCTTATATAAGAGTTGGTTAAGCAAAAAAATAGGGAAATATTGTTACTTTTTACGCACATTTTGGCTGAAATAGCTATTTTATACCTAAGGGAACACAATGGTTGTAAATAATTTAAACGAATTAGTGGTAAGCTCAAAACGGATTTTATTATTACAAGGACCTGTTGGACATTTTTTTAAAGAGTTTGCTGATTGGTTATCGGAAATACAGCAAAAAACAGTATATAAATTAAATTTTAATGCAGGGGATAAATTCTTTTTTTCCACCGCACTTAAAAATCAATTTATTTTTGACTATAACAACACATTAGAGCACTTTGATGCATTTTTATTGCAGTTTTGCAAAGAGCATAACATTGATACAATAGTGTGTTTTGGAGATAATCGCCGTTACCATCGTATCGCAAAGGCAGTAACTAAAAAATTAGGATGTGCCTTTTGGGTGTTTGAAGAAGGGTATTTTCGTCCACATTATGTTACCTTAGAAAAAGAAGGCGTAAATGCCTATTCATCATTGCCACGAGATAAACAATTCTTTTTACAACAAGTTAAAGATTTATCCCAAAATCCTCAACCTATTCCTGTTGCAAACGGGTTTTTCCCAATGGCGAAACTTGCTACAAAATATTATGTTGTCGCAAGAAATAAAGCAAACTACTTCCCTCACTATAAACACCATCGTATTTATAATCTTAATTATTATATAAAGTTATGGCTTATTTCAGGAATAAAGCATATTTATTATTCTACAAAAGAAAAATTTTTTATCCGTAAAATTGACCAAAATAAATTAGGTGATTTTTATATTTTACCGCTGCAAGTGTATGATGATAGCCAAGTAAAAGTACATTGTGATTTTGAAAGTGTGGAGCAGTTTTTAATTTACGTATTAGATTCTTTTGTAAAGCACGCCCCTCATTCACTCACGTTGATTGTAAAACATCATCCGATGGATAGAGGATTTATCAGTTATAAGCATATTATTGCACGTTACCTCTCTGAATACCCCGAATTAAAAGAGCGGTTGTTTTATGTCTATGATATTCCAATGCCCGTGTTACTTCGCCACGGGAAAGGTATGGTAACACTCAACAGCACAAGTGGTTTATCAGCGTTAATCCATAATATGCCCGTGCTTACACTCGGACGTGCTCATTACGACATTCCTGATATCACTTATCAAGGGACATTGGAAGAATTTTGGCATAATCCGCAAAAACCTGATGCAGAGGCATTCCGAGCTTATCATCTTTACCATTTACATAAAACCCAACTTAACGGCAGCTTTTACAATAAAGTTATCTTGCCTGAAGAAAAAATTGGTGGATAGCTATATGAGGCTATCAAAGTTGACGGGAAGGAAGTTAAATATTCTTTCTCTTTTAATCGTACATTGTATGATATATAATTTTATTGTTATAGCCCCTAAGTAAAATTTGATATGTATACAATTATTGAGCAAGAAAGCTTTAAGAAAAAAGCAGATCAGCTATGGAATGAAGAAGAAAGATCGATATTTTTTACTTTTATCGCTAACAATCCATTAGCTGGTGATGTTATTCCTAATGCTAACGGTTTACGCAAAATACGTTGGCGTATTTTAGGAAGAGGTAAGCGAGGAGGATTAAGAGTAATTTATTTTAACCTCTTAAATGATGGTATCATTGTTATGCTTGATATGTATGCTAAGAATACAAAGGAAAATGTTTCTCAAGCTGAATTAGGCAAATTAAAGCGAGGAAGAAAATGAGTGATATTCAAGAAAAAATTGCGTTTGCAACAAAAGGTTGGAATGTTGATGAAATTGTAAATGCGGTCATTGCTGATGACCCAGAAGCTGTGGTAATTAAGGATAGTTTAACGGACGCATTGGAGCAGACTCAGAAAGGCTATATAGCGAGAGAGAGAAAAATAAACTTATCTTCCATTGTTGAAACCCGAATAAAATCAGGACTTACACAAGATAAATTTGCTAATACATTAGGTATTTCAGTAAATACATTGCGATCTTGGGAGCAAGGTGTACGCAAACCTAGTGGTGCTGCAGCAACATTGCTTCGATTACTAGAAAAACGACCTGAATTAGTCGCTGAATTAAGTTTTTAATTGAATAAAAATCTTATAAAAAACCACCGCACTTTAGAAAGTGCGGTGGGTTTTTTACAAATTTTATCCCCTTGGGTGATATCTTTCGTGTAAGTGTTTTAAACGTTCTTTGGCAACGTGGGTGTAGATTTGTGTTGTGGAGAGATCGCTGTGGCCTAATAGCATTTGTACGACACGCAGATCGGCACCGTGATTAACTAAGTGGGTGGCGAAAGCGTGGCGTAAAACGTGTGGGGAGAGGGCTTGGCTGTCGATATTCGCTAAAATCGCATAATGTTTAATTCGATGCCAGAATGTTTGCCTTGTCATTTGTGTACCACGTCGGCTAGGGAATAACACATCTGAGCGTAATCCATCAAGTAATGCCATTCTGCCATAAAGGATAAATTGTTTTACCCAATAGGTTGCTTCTTCGCCGATGGGGACAATGCGTTCCTTGTTACCTTTACCAATAACACGCACAACGCCTTGTTGTACGCTGATGTTATCAAGGGTCAGTGAAACCAGCTCAGTAACCCGTAAGCCTGTGGCATAAAGCAATTCTAACATCGCTTTATCGCGTAATTCTAAGGGGACTTCCACACAAGGGGTGTTAAGTAAATCCGTAACCTGTTGTTCCGTTAAGTATTTGGGTAATCGGCTCGGTAATTTTGGTGAAGTTAAGAGGACACTTGGATCGTCCGCACGGTATTTTTCTCGATATAAATATTGAAAGAATTTTCGCAATGCACTCAATAATCTTGCGGTGCTTGTGGCTTTGTAACCCGCCTCCAATCGCTCTCCAAGAAAACCTTGTAAATCAATGGCGTCTAAGCTTTCAAAGGTGAGATTTTGTTTTTCCAGCCAATTTGCTACCGCATTAAGATCTAAGCGGTAGGATTGAATGGTATTCTCTGAAAGTCCTTTCTCTAGCCATTGTTCGTTAAGAAAAAGATCGATTAATGCACTGTCTTTCATTACGAATCCTATTCTACTCTTCGCACTAAAAAGGCTTCCACTTTACGTGGAATAATGGGTAGGGCAAGTAAGGCAAAAATCATCATTGAAGTAAAGGCCATTTGTGGCGAAATCGGGTATAACACGCCAGCCAACGCGGTGAGCAAGGCAATCACCGCCGAACCTGAAATACCATTATAAAGCCCTTGTAATTTAGCCATCGTATTTTGTGGCTGTGTGGTGATGTAACGCACCATAGCATAATGTCCGAGCGCATAGGTTAAGCTGTGCAATAATTGCACTAAGGCAATTAACCAAAGGCTTGTTGCATTGCCTAACACGCCCCAACGCACCACGCAGGCGATAGCGGCGCAGTAAAACAGTGTACTGACTTTCCAGAAACGGAATAATTTGGTCGAAAAGAAAAAGAGCAAAATTTCTGCGACGACACTTAAGCCCCACAGCAAACTGGTTGTTTGCACAGAAATGCCGATACTTTGCCAATACAGCACGCTATACGCATAATAAGCCGCGTGTGATCCTTGAATGAGCGAAATGGCAATAATTAAACGTAGTGTGCATTTATTCTTTAATAATTGCAAAAATCCAATGGAATTTTCCACCGCACTTGCTTGGGTATCTTGTGGCAAAATCTTAGGCGTTGGCATTTGCATTATGGCATAAAGGGCTAAAAGTGCGGTTAAAATCCATACCGTAGAATGTTCACCAATAAAGCCAATGAGATTACCAAACAATGTTACGCCTACGACAAAGGCGGCTGAGCCGATCAATCGTGCTTTGCCATAATCTAGATTGATTTGCTGTTGCCAAGTGGTTGCAAGGGTATCACTTAATGGCATTCCCGCCGCATTAATCATTGCAAATAAGGCAATGCCAAGGCAGAGCAAAGGGAAACTTTCCGCCACAAAGCTTATATAAAGCATTACGCCACAACTTGCCCAAGCGAGATAACGTAAAGCATTGAGCAAATGTCCTGCTTTTTTTATCATTGCAGAAAAGCCGATCCCGCCTAAAAAGCGGAAGACATAAGAGCTGGCAATAATAAAGCCAATAATTTCCTCGTTGTAAGATTGAGATTTTAACCACGCAGGAAAAAATGGCACAAACACGCCATAGGCACAGTAATAGCCAAAAAAGCTCAAGGCTAACCAATTAAAAGGGCTAATTTTCATTAAAATAATTTTTCCATTTCTTGTGAGCGTTGCACGCACGCTTCGATGGCTTGTTGCACCGTGTGCGATAATTGCTGTTGCTGGAAGACATTTAGTGCCGCTGCCGTTGTGCCACCTTTTGAGGTAACATTTTCCCGTAAGGTCGAAATTGCCATATCAGGCTGTTGTTGCACCATTTTTGCTGCACCCAATGCCGATTGTTGTATCAATAGGCGAGCGGTTTGTGCCTCTAACCCTAAGTTTTTTAAGGCGTGTTCCATTGCTTCCATAAACAGAAAAAAATAAGCGGGGCTACTCCCAGAACCTGCGGTAACAAGATGCATTTGTGCTTCATTTTCTACCCAGCAAGATTTCCCCACTGCATTCATCAGATCTTGAGCAAAGGTTTTGAAAGGGGTAGGAACGTTCTTGTCTGCAAATAAGCCTGCCATTCCTTCAGAAACGAGTGCCGGCGTATTCGGCATTACACGAATAATATGCTGTGCAGAAGGTAAAAGTGCGGTCAGTTTTTGCACGGAAATCGCTGCCGCAATAGAAATCACTAATTTTTCGCCAAAATCCACCGCACTTAAGGGTTGGCACACTTCCGCAAGGGCTTGTGGTTTCACGGCTAGCACCACGACTTCCGCATTTTGTATGGCTTGTAGATTATTTTGCGAAATATTGACTTGGCGCTCAGCAAACAATGCCAGTTTATCTGCGTTAGGATCGCTCACGGTAATTTTATCCGCAGGATAGCCATTTTTCAGTAAACCAAACACAATTGCTTGTGCCATATTTCCGCCACCGATAAATGTAATCAATTTCTGTTGCATATTTTTGCCTTAGATCAGTTACAATAAGTTTTTATCTGCTCATTTTACCTGAATAAGTAAGGAATGCCTATGTGGTTTAAGAACGTTATGACCTATCGTTTAACAAAAGAATTAGATTGGTCAGCTGAATATTTACAAGCCCAGCTTGCGCAATGTGAGTTTCATCCTTGTGGACAGGGAGATATGCAAAAGTTTGGTTGGATTTCTCCATTAAAAACCAGTGAATTGTTGCATTTCTCTGTGGGAAAACAGATTTTATTCGTTGCACGTAAAGAAGAAAAAATGCTCCCAGCGCAAGTGATAAAACGGGAATTAGCGCAACGTATAAATGAACTTGAGCAAAAAGAAAATCGCAAATTAAAGAAAGTAGAAAAGCAAGCGCTAAAAGATGATGTGGTGGCAATGTTGCTGCCGCGTGCTTTTAGCAAGTATCAGGAAACGGCGATTTGGGTGGATAGTGAAAATCAGCTAATTTATGTCGATGCTGCCTCCAGCAAAAGAGCAGAAGATGCCTTAGCTTTATTGCGAAAATCTCTCGGTTCTTTGCCTGTTGTGCCACTTGCTTTTGCTTATGAGCCAAGTGCAGTAATGAGTAAATGGGTGAGCGAGGAAGATACGCCAGAATGGTTAATTCCTTTAGAAGATGCAGAATTACGGGGCGATCAAGATAACGCTATTATTCGTTGCAAACAACAAGCATTAGATGCGCAGGAAATTTTGTTGCTTTTGCAATCAGGTAAAGTGATTACAAAGCTGGCTTTAGAATGGGAGGCGCATCTTATGTTTGTACTCAATGAAGATGGCACCTTAAAACGTTTGAAGTTTGCCGATGAAGTGCGGGAAAAAAATGACGATATTTTGAAAGAAGATGTCGCACAACGTTTTGACGCTGATTTTGTATTAATGACCGGCATTTTAGCCAAGCTGACAGAAAATCTACTTGATGAGTTTGGTGGTGAAAAAGAGCGGTTGTAATTTTATTCTTTTTTGTAATGGATAAAAGCAAAATGGCGGAACATCAGATTCCGCCATTTTTTTCTTTTAACAGCTTACAGCTTATTTCTTATATTGATAAGTCCCATTAGCCTGACGAATAAAGGTGCTGCCATTTGCTAAGCGAAGTTGTTGCACACGCCCTTGTGAATTGACTGAAATCTGTACTTTATCACCAGGTTTAAAGCTACTTAAGGCATTGCCAGCGCCATTTGCTTTTGTCATCGCATTCACATCTGAAATATTCAGGTTGTTATCACGGAATACCTGCATAAGTGAAACACCTTGTGGAATGGTCAGGGTTTTGCTCGTGCCAGCTGTTTTGCTTGTCGCTGGTTTTGCTTCAACCACAGGCACTTTTTTCTCAACTTTCGCTTCCACTTTTTTCACGGTTTGTGCTTTGTTTTCCGCTTTTGGCTTACTGGTATTGGTTGTTTGTGTTGTTGCTTTTACCACCGGTTTAGGTTGTGCTTTTGGTGTGGTTTGTGTAGCTGGTTTGCTTGCGGTTTTTGCTGTATCTACCACTGGTTTTGGCTCAACGGAGGTTGGTTGTGGTTTCACCGCTGGCACAGGTTGCTCTGTTTGAGGGCTTGGTTGCGCAACAGGTTCAGGGCTTGTAGCTGGATTGCTTTGCGCATTGTCTGCATTATTTTCTGCACTTGCGGTTGTTGCTGTTTGGGCATTCTCATTGTTGCTTTGTGTGTTTTGTGCATCTGCTTGCTGTGCCGGTTGTTGCCCTTGGTTTAAGTTATCCAACACATTATTTTCCAAAGGTTGTTCTTGATTAAGTGATTGGAACTGGGTTGGAATGCTGTTTGATGGCTGTTCAAAAGCATTTACGGTATCCGCACTTGGTTTTAGCCAAGAGATAATCAATAAAATGATCACCGCAAGTAATAAAACAATAAAAATACGGCGGTATTTTGCTGGAATAAAGCCTAAAATTGCCCAACGTTCAGGTTTATTTATTTTGCTAATAGGAGCTGGTTCATTTTGTGTTTGGGTGTTTTCTTCTGCAAGACTTTCTTCAACATTCTTCTGCTCGTTACTCGTGGTTGTTTCTGCAATCACGGGTTCAGCCTGTTCAGTTGCTTGTTCTTTTTTTCCTAACCCTTCCATCAGCGCTTTGGCTTTATCAAGTAAAGAGGGTTCGTGAGTAATGTGTTTTTTCGGCGTGATAGGTTCCATTTGATTAAATTCTAAATTTAATTCATTTTGAGCCGCGCTATCTGTGTTATTTTGAGGTTTATGTTGTTCAGTCACAGTGATTCCTTAATATTAATTAAAAGCACTTAGCGTAAGTGCGGTGTAAATTTCGCTTATTTTAAAGGATATTTTGTCATTGTTCTATGCCGAATTACGCGGAATATAATGTTTTATTTGGTTCATTCGCTATTTCTCGTGCTAATTTAGGCACTAAATAGCCTGACGTGAGTGTTTGTAATTCTTTGTAAATTTTTACCGCACTTTCATCATCAAGATAAAAATGGCTTGCCCCTTCCACTTTATCAAACAAATGTAAGTAATAAGGCAAAATACCAATACGAAAAAGTTGCTCACCTAAGGTTTTAAGAGTGTGGGCGTTGTCATTAATCTTTTTCAGTATGACCGCTTGGTTAAGCAAAGTGATACCGGATTTTTTCAGCTTCGCCATTGCTTGTGCTAAATTTTCATCAATTTCATTGGGGTGATTGATGTGGGTAACCAGCACCGTTTGTAAGCGAGATTGTGCCAGCAACGCACAAAGTGTGGTGGTAATCCGCTGTGGAATAACCACCGGCAAGCGACTATGAATACGTAAACGTTGTAAGTGCGGAATTTTTTCTAATTGTTTTATGAGCCATTCTAGCTCGTGATCTTTCGCCATAAGTGGATCGCCACCTGAAAAAATCACCTCATCAATTTCTGAATGTTGCGCAATATAATCTAGGGCTTTTTGCCAATTTTTTTTATCGCCCTTGTTTTCAGCATAAGGAAAGTGGCGGCGAAAACAATAGCGACAATTAATTGCACAGCTATTTTTTACCATAAACAACAAACGATTATGGTATTTATGCAAAATATTGGGCGCGGGTGTATGCTGTTCATCTAATGGATCTTTGCTAAATCCTTCTGCCAGCACAAATTCTAAATGGGAAGTCATCGCCTGTAAAAAGAGCGGATCGTTTGGGTTACCTTTTTCCATTCGCGCTACAAAAGGCAACGGAACACGCAAAGGAAATAGCTTGCGTGCGGCAAAATCTTTTTCAAAAAGAGAAAGAGGAAGGTTTAATTGTTCCAACAAGATTTTTGGATCTGAAATGGCATTGGCGAGATGATCAGCCCAATTTTCTACTTCTCTAATGGGGATATTTCGGGTTAAAATACGCACTTTTAAAAACAATCTCTTTTTATTTGAGGATAATATGGCTACATATACTACCACTGACTTCAAACCAGGTCTAAAATTTATGCAAGATGGTGAACCTTGCGTTATTGTTGAAAATGAATTTGTAAAACCGGGTAAAGGTCAGGCATTTACTCGCACTCGTATTCGTAAATTAATTTCAGGTAAAGTGTTAGATGTCAACTTTAAATCGGGTACTTCCGTCGAAGCCGCAGATGTGATGGATCTTAACTTAACCTATTCTTACAAAGATGATGCGTTCTGGTATTTTATGCACCCAGAAACATTTGAACAATATTCTGCCGATGCAAAAGCAGTCGGCGATGCAGAAAAATGGTTATTAGATCAAGCAGATTGTATCGTTACTTTATGGAACGGCGCGCCAATTTCTGTTACCCCACCAAACTTCGTTGAATTAGAAATTGTAGAAACAGATCCGGGCTTAAAAGGCGATACAGCAGGTACAGGCGGTAAACCAGCGACATTAAGCACCGGTGCGGTAGTGCGTGTTCCATTATTCGTACAAACAGGCGAAGTCATCAAAGTAGATACCCGTTCAGGTGAATATGTTTCGCGTGTGAAATAATCACAAAATTGAATGATTGAAAGCCGTTATGATTGACGGCTTTTTGTTTATATATAACTTATTAACGAAAGTGCGGTGCAAATTTTTCTGATTTTTGCACCGCACTTTCGTATTTATTCATCATCTTGCAAGAAATGATAAATCGGTACAATAGCGGCACCAATAGAAATATCTTCAAATTTTATCTTTGATGCGCTCAGTTGTGCTGAGGTGCGGTTGATGTTTTGTAGTTGTTCTGCATTTTTAACGTAATCAATCAGTTGATTGATTAAGGTTTGAGGCAACATTCCAGTTAGGGCGATGACTTTGGGGTCAAGCCACGCAATGGCGGAGAGAATGAGAGACAGCACTTGGGGCTGGCTATGTGCTAGCCAAGTTTTTACCGCGGTGTTGTCTAATAAGTTTGTTTGATGATTATCTTCGCCAAGTTTTTCGGTGAGATCTTTCCAACTTGGTCTAGGCGAGTTATAGGGGAATAATAAGCCGATTTCTCCCGCGTTACCAAATCCACCACGGATTAGTTTACCTTGTGAAATAATGCCTGCACCAATACCAAAATCAAGGCTGATAACCACCATATCGTCAATATCATTCCATAAACCTGAATAATATTCACCTAAGGCTACGGTGTTGATGTTGTTTTCAATATAACAAGGGTAGCCCAATTTTTCGCTCAATACTGTGGCTAAATTAGGAATATTTTGTAATAAAGGAAACCAAGGGGAGGAAATTGATTTGTCTTCCAAGAGATAGCCAGAAAGGGAGAAACCAATACCAAGGATTTTGGCTTCAGACAAAAATTTCTTTTCAAGCAATTGCGTAACAGCACTATGAATTTTTTGGCATAATTCATCAAATTGTACGATATTGTCATATACATAGCGTTCATTCGCAATTTTATTACCAACAAAATCCACAATCGCCAGCTGAAATGCGTGATCAGAAAAGGTAACCCCAATAGAGCAACAGGCGTTGGGATTTAAGGTTAAATGAAAAGAAGGCGTTCCCCGTTTTTTTACCATTTTTTCCGTTTCTTTGATTAAGCCAAGAAACAAGAGTTTGCGACAATATTGTGTTACTGCCCCGGCGGTTAAGCCTGATAATGTACTGAGTTCCTTGCGTGAAGGGGCATATTGGCGAATAAGGCGTAATAACAATTTTTCGCTAGATTTTAAATTGAATACGGAATTATCTTTTTTCATTTTTCTGTCTTTATGAAATAAAAGCCTCACTTTGGCGATCAGAGAGGCTTCTCAGTCAATTTTACCTTAATTTACACAGATAAAAGTGCGGTATTATTTTAACGCATTTTCAACGGCTTGATAAAAATCAGCCATTTTACATAAACCTTGCGCATTGGTTGGGCAATCTTCTAGCTGTAAGGTAATACGATTTGGTGGATTAGTCAAAGTGAGTTTCGTGCCATTACGTAATTGATCAATGGTTTGATAAACGTATTCTACTTTCATAAAGGCTTCGCCATTTGGCGCGACCCATTTTTCAAAGGCAACTTTGCCACTAATTGGTGTCGTTTCCAGTTGATCGGGTAGGTGGTAAGGTTTTACTTTTAATAATGGTAAGAGCGAACCAACATTAGAATCGTGTCCGACCAACAATACGACCTTGGCATTGCGTGCGTTTTCAATATAAGGGTGTTGGTAACCGTAGTCTTTAAAACTATTTTGAATAAAGGTGAGCAGCGGCGTGGCGGCTTCTTTTGCCATTACTTGCGTGCCGAATAATAATTGGTTGTAGCGTTCTTTGATATCAACAATTTTTTTCCAATCTTGTTGATTATTAATGCGACCCCAAGCCACATCTTTAGCAGGAAAGCCTTCATAATATTGCAGTAGGAAGCTATCAGCTGCCCCTGTTCCATCGCGTAATGCACCTGTGGTTTTCGGTTCTTTTCCTTGAGTGAAGGTGAGGGTATTAGGTTCTTGGTCTAAATTACATAAGTGTTTTTCTTGGCATAAGGGTGATTGTGTTTGATTTAACGTTTGTGCAAGGGCGTTGAAATTACTTTGTAGATGTGCGTTTAGCTGAGCAAATCCTCCTTTACCGACTAATTCATCGACTGCGTTGCGGGCTTTTTGTTCAAAGGCTTTATCTACTTTGCTGCGAATTACGGGATTAAAGGTGTTATCCATCGTGTTATATTTGCCAAGATAATTCACTCTAATGGCGCAATGGGAATATGCTCCTTTAGCAAAACTTACCCCTGTATCAATGGTGCGTGGGCGAGCGTTGGTATAAATAAAAAGATCATCTTTCGGGCATTGTGATGACAGAATGCCAGTTTGTTGCAACCATTCAGACCAGTAAGCCGCGAATAATTTTTCTAATCTTGCCCCTTTAGCAGTGAGATAGCCTGTTTTATCTTGCCATTTCACCCATTGATAGGGCGTGGCTTGAGATAAAACGCTGTCTTTTCCCACTAAGGGTGTGCGAATACCGTGTCGGCTGAAAATCACGATTTTTTCTAATTGTAGCGCTTCTGCTTGGTGATTGTCTGGCACATTAGGCGCTGCATTAAGATTTGTGGCATAAAAGAATGTGCTGCTAAGTAAACTAAGGCTTAAGGTGAGCTTTTTCATAGAATGTCCTCCAAGATTAGGATAGAAAGGAAGGGGCATTATTGGCACGAAATGCCCTAAAAATTGCAAAATTTTTAACCGCACTTTTGCACTAACAATATTAAATCTAACTTGATTTTGTTGGAACAATAATCAAAAAAAGAGAGAAAAAAATGAGTTAAGGCAGAACCTTAACTCATCAACAATGTTATTTAGCGATCACTTCTTTGGTGAAATCTGCAATCGCGGCTTTGCTCCAATCTAATGGGAAGAATGGAATATCCGCTTCGCCGACTTCCGCATTTAATGGGCGAATACCAAAATGAGCGGCTAATTTTTGTTGGGTTTCTGGGGAGACTAGCCAGTTGGCGAACACCAAACTTGCTGCTGGGTGTGGCGCATTTTGTGCGACAACGACGACATTCCCACCGCCCGGCATACCAAATTTTGGCACATAGAATTTCAATCTTGGTGTTACCGCGCCTTGTTTTTGTAAGCTAAATAAATGATCTTGCCACGCAGAAACAATATCTAATTCCCCATCATTTAAGCGTGTTAAGCTATCTGCGTTAGAGGCGGTACGAACCATATTTTGTTTGTTTTGGTTAAACCAATCCCACGTGCTTTGCCAGTTTTTCGTTTGGGTAGCATCAAATGGCGTGTTTTGATAATCATATTGACCGCTTACATTAAGTAAGGCTTGAAAAATAAACGCTTTACCTGAAGCCCCTCCATTTGGATCGGCATAACCAAATTTTTTCGGGTGAGTTTGAATGTAGGTAACGGTTTCTTGCCAACTTTGTGGTAATTGATCTTCTGAAACCCGTAATGGATCATAAGCAAAGCCTGTTTGATTGCCCCAAAATCCCATTGCTTGATTGGCAAATTTTACCCCTTGTAAGGCGTGGTTAGCTTGGGCGAAATTTGGCAATTTATCGAGATTTCTTAATACCTCATTTTTCTGCACAATCGGGTAGTTATCCGCCGCAATGGCGATCACATCCATTTTGCCTTTGCTTAGTGATTTTTCAGCAATGAGCTTGTTCATATTGCCATCTAGCGTTCCTTCTGGGATTTTCACTTTGATGCCATAGGTTTTTTCAAATTCTTTCACAAAAAGACGGAATTGTGGTTGTAAATACCATACGCTAAAGGTGACGGAGCCTTCTTGTTTGGCTTGTGCCATAATATCTTCCCAGCTTTTTTGGCTGAGGTCTTGGGAGGCCGATACGGATAAGGCAGTGGTTAGCCCTAAACTGATTAATGCGGTTTTGATAAGACGAGTTTTCATCATTGTGTTCTCCTATGATTTACAAGGCTATGGTTTACAAAATTAGGCTTTACCTGTGGATTGAGATAAATAGTTACCTTTTAATAAACGTTCAATAATTAACAATAAGATCACGTTTGGAATTAATAAGATGATTGAGACCACGGCGGCATTTGGGCGAATGAAAGAATAGCCCAAGAAAGAATAAAGTATGGTTGGCACGGTGATAAAATCTGGCGAACCGATAACAAAGGAAATACTAAATTCTTCAATACTTTTGACTAAACAGAAAATAATGGACGCCAAAAATGCGGGTTTTAGCATTGGCAAGTACACATCTTTAAAGGTCGTAAATTTTGATGCCCCAAGATCGCGACTTGCATCAATCAGATCTTGCGGAACGGCTGAAAATCCTGAAGACAAAATACGAATAGCGTAGGGTAACGTCATTACCGTATGTCCGATAATAATACCGATCATTGGATTGTTAATATTTAACTGAATTAACACCGCACTAAAGAATAAGGCAATGATCATTCCCGGAATTACTAAGGGAATAAGGGTAATCAGTTCGGCAATTTTTTTACCGCGGAATTCCATTCGACCAAAAGCATAAGCGGTTGGCAAGGCGAGAGTGATGGCGATTAAAGAAACAATCGGCGCGATGGTGTAGCTATTAAACATCGCTTCTTTAAGTGCGGTGTTTTCCCATACATAACTCCAGCGTTCAAAAGAAAGCACGGGTGGAAAAATATCAGGGTAGCTCCAAGGGTGTTGTGGATCAACAAGCGACCATAAGCCCGCCATTAAGAAAGGCAAAACAAGCCAAACAAAATTCACCAGCACAAAAAAGATCAGCACAATGCGGTTAATTAAACGTGTGTTTTTGCTTTGTATTTTGTTCATTTTACCGCTCCTCGTTTAACAGATAATGGACGAATAATCAGCGTAATTAAAATTGAAGCAAGTGCAGAAGTGAGCATTATCACCATTGCGAGTACCGCACTTTGATTCCATTCTTCAAATTCATAAGCACTCATTTGCATAAAGCGAGCTAAAGAATAGGTATCACGTGGGCCTGCAATGCTATAAAAGGCGAAATCACCTAATGCACCGATAAAAATCAAAATAAACGAAACTTGTACTGCACTGAGAGTGAGTGGGAAAATCACATAAATAAAACGTTGCCAACTGTTTGAACCTAGGTTTGAAGCGGCATCAAAGAGATCGCTTTTTAACGAATTGACTGCACCGCCAACAAGAATTAAGGCGAATGGAATATTTTTCCACATTTGTAAAATCACAATTCCCCAACCAAAGCTGTCATTTTGCAAGGATTTTGGTTGTTCCCAAATGCCTAACCAAACTAAGGTTTCATTAAGAATACCGTGGTAGGAAATCATATTCATAAATAAGAATGCCGCCACTAATCCCGGCACAAGCATTGGCATACGGAAAAAGGTAACGATAAATTCTTTGCCTTTAATCGGATTACGTAACCATAATGCAATGGGGTAAGCCACTAAAATGGAAAATACCGCACCCAGAAAAGAAACCCGCACCGAATACCAAAATGATTTATGAAAGATAGGGTTACTTAACACTTCTTGCCAATAATCAAACGTGAAGTGAGACGGTTCGCCATACATATTCTGTAAGCCAAAGCTTTGGGCAACCACTAAATAAAAGGTCGAACCCATTAATAATAAAATGGTGCCAAGCCCTGTTCCAAGCAGTAGCCAGGCTTTGAGATCTTGTTTTAAGGATTTCATACCGCCTCCAAGAAACGAATGGCATCACGAGCAAGGGTGAAATGTAATTGTTCTGACTGATTTAATAACGGTGAAAACTTGGTTAATTGCAACCGCACTTTCTCATTTGGCAAGCCAGAGGTAACCAAGCCTTGCACTTCAGTCATATTACCCATAAAGGCGGTTTGTAGAACCTTGACACTAAATTTATTTTCTACATTGCTATCAGCTTCACAAGGGATCGCATCTTCAGGACGGAAACAAATATAAATATTCTCAGCCACAGGTTTATGTGCCGATTGCACAACGAATTTGCCCCATAAGGAATCCACCTGATAGAGATCCTCTTGCCAGTGTTTTACGTTTGCTTTGGTGATGTTTGCGACACCAATGAAATCAGCAATAAAGCGGTTGTTCGGTTGATAATAAATTTCTTGTGGTGTTCCCACTTGCTCAATTGATCCCTTATTTAGCACGATAATTTTATCTGACATTGACAAGGCTTCCGCCTGATCGTGGGTAACATAAATACTGGTCAGATTATATTGATGAGAAAGTTGCTTAATTTCAAAGCGTACGCTTTCACGCAGTTTGGCATCAAGATTAGAGAGTGGTTCATCGAATAAAATCACATCAGGACGGGTAACCATTGCACGGGCAAGGGCAACACGCTGTTGCTGACCACCTGAAAGCTCAGAAGGTAATTTTAGTTTCTGGGTTTCTAAATCCATTTGTTTTAATGCCACATTTAAGCGTGCGATTTGTTCATCAATAGGAATTTTCTTTTGTTTCAAGCCATAACAAATATTGTGGGAAACATTTAAGTGAGGAAAAAGCGCATAGGATTGAAAACACATTGCGGTATTCCGTTTTTCTGGTGGAATGTCATTGACTTGACGATCGCCAATGACAATTTCCCCCTCATCGGCACGGTGAAAGCCTGCAATTAATTTAAGCAAAGAGGTTTTCCCACAGCCACTAGGACCGAGTAGCGTAACGAATTCCCCTTCTTCAGCAGTAAAAGAGATGTTATTTGCTGCATAGAAATCACCAAATTTTTTGGTGATATTGCGTAATTCTAGTTTTGCCATAATCGATTTCTCCTCGATGATAATTTCGTGAATACTCTAAACTAGAAGATAAAGCGCGATCAATTACAATTTAAAAAATAAACTCATTTAAGTTTGTTTTTGTGAGTTTGATCACGAAAATTAGATATTTTTTCCATTTGATTGCAATAGTGTTTGCGTGATATTTCTATTGTCTCTAAAATGAGTTTAGTTTTTAAATTGAATGTAAGAGAGAGGTTAAAAATGGCATTTGAATTTAATGTAACAGAGAAAGGAATCATTCTCGCAAATAGCCACCGTGGTTATAGTGCCAAGTATCCAGAAAATACAATGCCTGCCTTTATTGGCGCATTAGAAGCGGGAACACATAGCATTGAACTTGATATTGCAATGACAAAAGATGAAAAAATTGTGGTTATTCACGATTTTTCGATTGAACGTGTTTCTAATGGTGAAGGATATGTGGAACAAATGACACTGGCTGAATTACAGCAGTATGATTTCGGTGAGAAATTTTCCCCCGCTTTCAAAGGCACGCACATTGTAGAGTTAGAAACAGTTTTAAAATGGGCGCAAGAAAATAATGTAGGGTTAATTGTAGAAGCTAAACAACGTCGCAATCATCAGCGTTTTGCGGAAGTCTTAGCTGAGATTTTGCAACGTACCAATACAGTGGATCAAATTTTATTATTAGGCTTTGATCACGTTTTAATTAATAAAGTGAAAGCCTTATTGCCAGCCTTGCGGTTGCAAGTGGTTACCCTTGCGCGCTATAACGATCAACTTAGTGCAGTATTGGGATCAAATGCCAGCAGCGTTTGTGTGGAATATCACTATGTCGGCAAAGAAGATTTAATTGCCTACAAAAAAGCGGGATTATCGGTGAGAATGTATTTGCACGAATCAAAAGAAATGCCTGTGCTAGCAATGTATAACCAAAAATATGGTTACGATACAGAAAGTGAAATTATCCAATGGTTACGTGAAGGCCTGATCGATATGCTAAGCCACGATGATATTCCGTATCTCAAATCATTAATTGAAAAAGCAGGCAAAACGCCTTATTGATGATTGAGTGGAGAATTATTTGCATCAAATTTAATCTGACAGCCTTCCATTTAAAACTGGCACCTGTCAGATTAATTTGAGTTTAAAAGTCTTTTTCTATTAACATCTGCACATATTTTTCTGAATAGGAAAACATTGAGGGAATATTGCTATTCTGCTTTTTCCAGCGGAATTGTACTTTTGGCACAAAACCCAAATACTGCCAATCTTGTTTCCATAATGTCAGATTTAGTGAATAGATCTTATCACGGCGGATTTTATCTAACGGCAAAATATTACCTAGCGAAGCAAAATCTTTATATTGTCTCAATGCTATTGATCCATTTATTTGGCTTGCTATTGCATACCCCCAATTTTGTCGCCAACCTAATCGTAACGCTTTCATATCATTGCTATATTGTTTAAGTTGCGTATTTTCACGAATAAAATCCGTTCCTAAATAATAATAGCCTTTTCCAGTAGGTTGCCAAATGAGTGTGGCAGAGGCCAGTTTAATCGTACCGCTTCGTTCAGTCTGTGTGAAATAACGTGGTTGGCTAAACTCTAATGCGGTCGAAATTTGCCAATGTTTTGAAAAGTTCAAACCATACTCAACTCTTAACCCATTCGCCCAGTTATAACGATGTCCACCAAACCATTGGCGTTCATAAAAGGGTTTTAGGTCAAATTGATATTTAGCATTTTGATATTTATAGCCGAAATAAGTGCGGTTGGCGATTTCATCATAATCGTGATTATCCCAATAATTTTTCCCATAAAGATTATTGGTAAAATAGAGATAGTGAGATCCTATGATATTCCAATTTTTTTGTGCATCAAAATAATAAGTAAAACCGTGAGCCGACTGTGGCAACATATCATCATTTTTTACAAAACCTGTATTTTCAATATGTCGTTCGTTAGACGTATTATTGACATTCTTGGTTTGTAGATAATTTGCACCTAAAGAAAATTGCCAGCTTTCGCGATTTTTAATTGCTTGTAAATAATCTTGAATAAGCAACTGTTCTTCATCAGTTAAATTGTTTTGCTCTTGTAATGTTTCAAAGGCTTTCCTTGCATTGTCATTTTGATAATCTAAAAATAGCACTCTTGCTTGTTTAATTTTTGCGTAATTCACTAATCTTGGACTATGCTCAGAAAAATTTTGATAGATAGGCAATAGGCGTTCCACCAAATCCATTCGCTCAATATTTAACATATCTGAAAGTAGTTTTTCGGTCAGAGCTTGATCGTGTTTTAATTGTGAAATAGAGTAGGTTGTTTCACTTGCAATAACAATGCTACTAAATAAATAAGATAAGAAAAAAAATTTATATTTCATATTTAAGAAATCCCACAATCAAAAAATTGTGGGAATATAATTACTGTCTATTTAAATCAGTTCCTGCGGAGTTATATCCACCAACAAATCCGTCACTATAATCTAAAGCACCTTCTTTTATTATACGATTTGAATCTTTTTCTGATGTTACTTTATATCCTGTACTCATTTCAGAGAATGGACTAGAGCTTCCATAAATGATACCAGCATATTGACCTGAGAATTTTTCTTGATTATGTGTGGCAGAAGCATTTCCTTTAAATTCATACATTTCATTATAGCTAGAGTAATGACCGTTGATATATCTAATAGTTCCTTTATACAGTGTTGTATTATTTAACGAAACATTCACATTCTTATCATCAATTTTCCCTACGGCACTACCTGAAATAGTTCTTTTATCAAAATCTGCATCTAATCTAATTGTGCTATTGGCAGATGCATAAGTCGCTTTACCTGTTGCATAGCCATCAGCCCCGACTTTAAATGTTGATGGAGTGATTGAAGGAACCGTAACTGTTGTATTAGGCTGAGTTGGGTTAGCTGAGTTATTTTCTGTGTTAGAATTATTCGTATCAACATTTGGCACAGTAATTGAAGTAGTACTATTCTGGTTTGAAGTTGTTGATTCATTTGAACCACCGCCACCACCTGAACCACAAGCAGTTAATCCTACCATTACAGTTGTTGTTAATAATGCTTTTGAGAGTGTTAATTTCATAATAAGCCTCTTATTGCTAGTTAATATTGTTGTTTATGTAAAGTGATCAAAAATTCCATTAAAACGGTAGTTTGATTAAAGATAAAATCAATCTCAATGCTTTCAAAACAAGCATTATGCTTGACATTTTCATTTTGATATTTCGTGAAAAAATCAAAGATAGTTGAAATATAAAGATTTTTAACTTCTACATTAATCTTATATTTATCTAAGAAATCACCTAATTCAGATTTCAAATTTTCTAATGATTTTTTTGTTCTAAGAATGCTATTAATCAAAGATTCAAAAGAATAACGCAAGTCATCAAGTAAGTTTCTCTCATAGATTTTGTTATTCTTTTTTTCAAATGCACTTTCATAATGCTTCTTTGTCTCAGGGTAATCATCTAACCAATGTCTAACTTGATTAACATTTTCTAAAATTTGCTCTGCGATCTTCTGTGGAGCTAAATGAGAATAACTTTTCACTAAAGCCAGCTTTAGCTCTTGTACTTTTGAATTATTGATAAATTTCTCTAAATCGCATAAATCCTGAATAATGACAAATTGTTCCTTCGGTTCAAAACAAGCTAGATTAGTTTCCAGTGCTTGTGCTTTGTTGATGCTTGATGTGCCTTTTTTAAAAGGTTGCTGTGTATATGTAATTGATTTTTCGTATCTAACAGCATATTGAACACAAAACTTGCAAATTTCTGAACCACTCAATCCTTCATTTGTATCAGCTAAAATACTAGCTGCATAGATTAAAAATTCATTATTAATCACCAATAATCCCATAAAGTTTTGGATAAACTCGGTGCAAATGTTATACTGCACCTCAAATTTCTACCACAAACCACCAGTATCAAAAACTCATCTGATACTGTTTAAAACTGCACTTTAAGGAAGTAAAATGGAAGTCCACGAAAAAATTCGCGTTATGAGAGAAATCAATCAATGGTCGCAGGAAGAAATGGCAGAGAAACTTTCTATGTCGCCGAATGGCTATGCCAAAATTGAACGTGGACAAAGCAGTATTAATTTAGATAAATTACAGCAAATCGCGAATGTTTTTAATATTGATATGGGGGAGTTAATTACGAGTAAGGATAGATCAATTTTTTTTGCAGTGGGTGGTGATAATTCTAATAACTTAACAAATAGCTATTTTGGCACAAATGAAGCGTTAACTATTGAAAATGAAAAGTTAAACAGTTTGCTGGAAATGAAAGATACTTTATTGGCTCAAAAGGATGAATTATTATCTCAAAAAGATGCAGAAATTATTGCTCTAAAAGAAATTATTGAATTGTTAAAATCAAGAAATAGTTAAATAATCTGTGAGTTAGATATTTTTCTAATCAAATTCCACATCACACATATGAGTATCTTTACGAATGTCTGCAAGAATTTGATCGAAATCTTCAATGTTTTTATCGCTAACACTTGTTGCAGGTTGTCCAAATAGCTCTTCAAAACTGGGTTCTGATCGTGCTTTGCGATAATCCTGATAGTTCGACAACACACTGACAATCTTTCCCCATTTGGTAATAAAAACAGGCTGGGTTTCAGAGAGTTTCAATACATAGCTAGCACGTTGATTAAATTCTTTTGAGGTAACAGTAATCGCCATATTGTCCTCCTTATTAAAATTGTAGTTATTTTACTACCTTTTGAACGTTTGACAAGCAAGTGTTTTTTACAAAAAGAACAATGCACATATTATAGAGTTTGATCTGTTCCAAATTAAAAGTGCGGTGGAATTTTTCAAAATTTTCCACCGCACTTTTATTTTAGGACTTTGTTTTGTAGTTAAGCGTTGGTAATTGCTACGGCTTCACGTACTAAACGGCCGATTTCATCCCAGTTTTGGCTGTTGATAAGGGATTTTTCTACGAACCAAGAGCCACCGCAAGCGACCACATTTGGAATGGCGAGATAGTCTTTAATATTGTTTACGCTAATTCCGCCGGTTGGCATAATTTGTAATTGCGCATAAGGGCCAAGTAAGGCTTTGATCATTTTCACTCCACCAGAGGCTTCGGCTGGGAAGAATTTCACTGCGGTTACGCCTAGTTCTAATGCCGCTTCAATCGACATCGGGTTGTTCACCCCCGGCATAACAGGGATATTCAATTCTTGGCAAAGTTTGACAATTTTTGGATTGAAGCCTGGTGTAACAATGCAATCGGCACCTGCATTTTTGGCTTGAACAACTTGTTCACTGGTCAGAACTGTACCTGCCGCAATCAGAATATTCGGGTTATGTTGGCGAATTAAACGAATGGCTTCTTCGGCAGCTGCTGAGCGGAAAGTGATTTCCACAACGGGTAACCCATTATTGGCGAGGGTTTCCGCAAGTGGGATAATATCCTGTGCGTTGTCTAAGGCAATAACAGGAATGACTTTTAATTGACGAAGTTTTTCAACGATTTGCGTAGTATTCATTTTATCTTCCTTAGTTAAATTGATGAATGAGATGTTCGGTGGCGGTTTTATCAATAATCGCCCCCTTGTGTTGAATGACGATACCCGCCACTTGATTACCTTGTTGACAGCATTGTTGTGCAGGTTTATTACGCAGGTAGCCATTTAAAAAGCCTGCATTGAACGCATCGCCTGCCGAAGTGGTATCAACCACATTGGTAACAGGCGTGGTACTCACATTCTGTTCGTTACCTTGTTCATCGCAGAATAATGCGCCTTCTTTACCTTGCTTCAGGACAATATTTTTTACCCCAAGTTGTTTTAAACGTTGTATTGATTGTGCAGGTTGTTTATCTCCCCAGAGTGCTTGTTCATCATCAAAGGTAACTAATGCAAGATGAATGCACGGATAAAGTGCGGTGTAAATTTCTTGTGTTTTTTGTACGGATTCCCAAAGTTTTGGGCGGTAGTTACTGTCAAAAGCAATTTTTACCCCTTGTTTAGCCAGTTGTTGAAGCTGGCTAATGAGGGCATTACGATCTGCATCAGGCAAAATCGCAAGAGAGATTCCGCTCAAATAAATCATATCCATTTCAGCAAGGCTGTTTTGTACTTGAGGATAATCAGGGTGTTGGAGTAAATAACGTGCGGCAGATTCAGAACGCCAGTAAAGGAAAGTGCGCTCGCCAAATTTATCTAACTGGATTAAATAAAGCCCCGCTTGGCGTGAGGGAGCAATCAGCACATTTTCCGTATGAATGTGATCTTGTTGCCAATGTTGGATCATTTGTTGGCTGAGTTTGTCATTACCCATTGCGGAAATATAGTGAACTTCGATGTCGTGAGGGGAACTAATGCGAGAGAGATAAGTGGCGGTGTTTAAGGTATCACCTCCATAGGTTTGCCACATATTCCCGAAGGGTTCACCGTTGAGTTCGATCATACATTCGCCGATAATTGCAATTTTTTTCACTGTTTTTCCTCCTTTTGTGATCAGGCAAGTGAAAATAAATAAATTATACGAGGATTTATTTTTTCTTTCAATAAAATTGAAATATAGTTTCATTTTGTTTTGTGGCTTTTCAAAATTATAGCTTGTGTTAATATATTGAGGACAATTGACTAAATTTTGAGATGTTACAGAAATATGGAAAAAGATACTCAACCCGATGTGGTTTCCTCCGTGCTAAAAGTATTTGGCATTGTGGATGCACTCAGCGAGAAAAAAGAAATTGGTGTAACAGAATTGGCTCAGCGTTTGATGATGTCCAAAAGCACCATTTACCGCTTTCTACAAACGATGAAATCCCTTGGTATTGTGGCACAGGAAGGAGATACAGATAAATATCGCCTCACTCTGAAATTGTTTGAAATTAGTGCAAGGGCGTTAGAATATGTGGATCTTATTGAGCTTGCCAATAAAGAAATGGAAGTGATTTCAAAGCAAACAGGCGAAACCTTGCATTTAGGTGCATTAGATGGCAATGAAATTGTTTATTTGCATAAAATTGATTCTACTTACAGCCTAAGAATGTATTCTCGTGTGGGGCGTAGAAATCCCACTTATAGTACGGCGATTGGAAAAGTATTGCTTTCGGCGCTGACGGACGAGGAAGTGGAAACCTTGCTGGAAAATGTTGAGTTTGTTCAACATACCGCAAACACATTACCGAATGTTGAAGCGCTTAAACAAGAACTGGCGTTAGTACGCGAACAGCACTATGCAGAAGATAAAGAGGAGCAGGAAGTTGGCTTACATTGTGTTGCCGCACCTATTTATGATCGTCTAGGGCATATTGTTGCCGCGATTTCTCTCTCTTTACCGCTAGTTCGTTTTGAAAAAGAAAACCTTGCCCAGCTGGTGGAGATGCTTCATCAAGCAGGCAGAAATGTGTCTAAACAGTTAGGTTATCAGCATTATCCTGTCGCGGAATAGCATTGCAAAATTGGTTAAGGCGGATTATTCCGCCTTATTTTTTGCTAATTTATCCTTCGCATAAAACTGTCGCATAGAAAAGTGCGGTGGTTTTTTTGTTATTTTTTCTCTTTATTGGAAAGATAAAGAGAGAGTTTTGATGAAAATGTTGTTACCCCTTTTCGTAGTAAATTATTTTTGCCTCGAGTGGAACGCCCACAAAGCCATTCTATGATCTTCATTCGTCCATTTTGCTGTTGTAAACAGGCTTGCTGGAACGGCAAATTGGGGTATTGTTGATGCTGAAATTGGGCGATAATTTCTTGGGTTGCTTGTGTGCCAATAATGCGTAAATTAATCGCTGGGATTTGAATATCATAATCCTGTTTTTCAATGGCAAGTGGCTGTTCGGCAGTTTGCCAGAAATGAATCTTTTGACCAGCATAAAGTAATAAAATAAAAGGACGTAACGACCACAACCCACTTGCCGCACCGCTGTAAGGATCAACCAGTCGCCTATCTGTTTCAAAGAGTCCTTGGGTAACATTGCCTTGTTGAATAGCGTGCTGTTGAATCAAAAAATGGGTCAGTTGGGATAGGATACGTTTTCCTTGTCCATTCGTTTTTTCTTGCTGAATCATTGTGCTGATTAACGCCGTTGGTGCAGCAAAACGGTAAGGCAGGCTACGCCCAAAAAAAGCAAAACCTTGTGGCGCGAATAAATAATGAAAATCTTGACAAAATTGCACCGCACTTTGTTGAATAAAAGTGCGGTCAAAATCTGGAGCGATTTGATCGAGCCAAAATAACCCATAGTGAAAGCCCCAAGAATTGTAGTAATCGAAATTACCTTTTTCGCCATCTCTAAACCAGCCATTGCCAACATAAAATTCTTTAATACGTTGATAACGTTCTTGATTGATTTCATCAATGCCAGCAAGATCTTTGACGACCAATTGCACTAATAAGATAAACAAATGCCAGTTATTGTCTACCGTTTGCACGTGATTGATTTGACGTAGCCAATCAATAATCTGTTGCTGTTGTGAAGCGTTGTAGTGTTGCCAAATATGGGCTTTACTCAGCCAAAGGGAAAGGGCGAAATCAGCACTTTCGCAGATCGTTTGCTGAAAACTTTTTAACTTTCCCCAGTAACCTGAATGATGGGGATTGGTTGCATTGAGAAAACCCGTTGATAAAGCCTGTTGAACTTGCTGAAAAAGGGGATGAGAGGGAGCGGACTGATAATGTAAATAGGCGGCTAACAGAGGATAATTGCGTGCCGCCCCTTCAATAGAATCAGAAACCATTCCTTGTTCTGATGGATAACCGTGATAATCGGCACGGGCATAGTCATCATTGGCATAATGAAAAAAGGAGCGAATAAAATATTCAACCAGTAATTCAAACTTTTCTTGTGAAAAAGTGGAATCTTGCGTAAATGCCTGTTTTAGCTGTTTATCAATAAGAGGATCGGTTTTGCTAAAGCAGGCTTTTCGTTTTATTGAACGCTGCAATCTTTCCTTAAAGGCTCGCCAATAATCCTGAAATTGGGGATGTTCGTGAGCTAAATAAGGTCGTTCAGTAAAGCGAATTTTGGGATCTGTTGTCATTTATTTGCTCCTATATACTCTCACTGAAGACTCAAATAGCTTCAGTGAGAGCAATTAGCAACGATTAAGCTTTTGGTGTAGCACAGCTTTCAAGTTGCTTTTTCATTTTTTTCGTTGGGCCAGTAATAAACTCAACGGGACGCCAAGAATCGCCCGTTTTTTCTAACCACGGGATTAATTCTTCTTTGATTAATTTTTGTACCAATTCAGGATTGCTTTCCGCAATATTCTTCATTTGGTATGGATCAGCCACATTATCAAAGAGTGTGTATTTAAGCGGTTCACCATCTTGACGATCAATTTCTAAAGTGTGAGTTTTGGTCCGCACGCCACGACGACCAAATGATGGTTGACCATAAGGGACAAAGAGATAAAGTTGAGAAGTCGGGCTTTCACCTTTATCGTGTAATACCTGTTCAGCAAGGCTAACGCCTTCTACACTATCAGGGATACTGCCTTTCAAACCAAGTAAATCTAAGATCGTTGGATAAATATCTGGCGCAGACATTAAGCTCTCATTGACACCCGCAGGGATTTTACCCGGTAAGCGGAACATCATTGGCACACGCATAGATTCTTCATAGATATTATTTTTGGTTGGTTTACCGTGAGATCCCATACAGCAACCGTGATCAGAGAAGAAGACTACTAATGTATTATCCGCTAAACCTTGTTTGTCTAATTCAGCAAGGATACGGCCGAATTGTTCATCGACGCCTGAAACCATTGCAAGATATTCTTTGAAATATTGAGGGCCATAGCCTTCTTGATATTTTTTATCCCAATCGACATTTGGACGGCTGTTGAGTTCTTTAGAGCTTTGTGGGTACATATCCAAATATTTTTGTGGGACTTGATCATAAGGAGAATGTGGCGGGTTCATTGAAACCACTAATGCAAATGGTTTGTTTGGATCACGATATTTATTTTCTTCATTACGAAGGTATTTAATCGCCATATCCGCTTCGTGTTCTGGCCCCCATTGATCTACATATTGAGGATATTCACGTGGTGTGTCATTTCCCCAGTACATTGGTTTTAAATGGAGATCATAAGTACCATAAGAATACCAGAAATCAAAACCGTGGCGGCGATCTGGTGGTGTCCAGTCGTTCCAGTAGCGCCCTTCCATTGGGTTGTTGTAGCTTTTAATGTACGGCTCTTGTGGCACATCTAAATGCCATTTACCGATGTAACCTAATGAATAGCCTTCCTCTTTTAATACATCAGACCAACATTTTGCATAAGGTGATAACTCAATACCGACTTTACCACCATAGTCGTGCGTATTCCCTGTTACGCCACTATGTTGTGGGTATTTACCGGTCATAAACATACCACGGAATGGAGAGCATAATGGATAGTTAGAAACCATTTGATCCATCACTTTTGCTGTTTGAGCAAAGGCATCTAAATGTGGTGTGATTGCAGGATCTTGCTTTTTGAATCCTTGTGCCATTGCACGCATTTCATCAGGAAACACGATTAATAGGTTAAGTGGGGGATTGTTGGATTTTTTTGCCGACTCTTTAGCATTATTATTGGCGACTGCATTTACCGCAGTGCTTGACAGCGCAGCTACCGCACCCGTTGTCGCAACACCTTTAATAAAATTACGACGTGAAATACTCATCTGATTACTCCTTATCTTTGATTAAGTTGCACTTTGCGCTACGTCTTAATGAAACAAAGTGCGGTTATTTTTTCATAAAAAAATGGTAATCTCCATATTTTAAAACGTCGTTTTAGAAAAATTATTTTATTTTGTGAATTAGATCACAGATTTCGATTTTGGTGTTTTTATGTTTTGATTGCTTTCATTATAATTCAGTTAAAGTAATACGAAAGCGTGATTTCTTTCATCTTCATTAAACGAAATTTGACCCACCTAAAAGGAAGTAAACAAAAATGAGTATATTGCTCAACCTTATTAAAAGACATAAAGCAGGTGAAGTTGTCGGAATTTATTCTGTTTGCTCTGCTCACCCGCTTGTTTTAGAAGCCGCTTTATTACAAGCCAAAGAAGATAACACCCCTTTGTTGATAGAGGCAACATCCAACCAAGTGGATCAATTTGGTGGTTATACAGGAATGACACCAGCAGATTTTCGTCATTTCGTTGAACAATTAGCAGATCAAGTGGGTTTTCCAAGAGCGCAATTAATTTTAGGTGGCGATCATTTAGGGCCTAACCGCTGGCAAGGATTGCCGGCAGAAGAGGCTATGGTAAATGCAGAAAAATTAATTGAAGCTTATGTTACTGCAGGGTTTGAAAAAATCCACTTAGATTGCAGTATGTCTTGTCAAGGTGATCCTATTCCTCTTTCAGATAGCATTGTCGCAGAACGTGCTGCACGTTTAGCTGTAATAGCAGAACAAACCGCAGAGAAACAAGGATTAGCAAATCGTATCGTTTATATTGTTGGAACAGAAGTTCCTGTACCGGGTGGGGAAGCAGAAGAAATTGCAGAATTAGAGGTGACTTCGCCACAAGCTGCAAAAGCGACCATTAATGCACATCAAGAAGCCTTTTCTCGCGTTGGCTTAGATCATATTTGGCCACGTGTTGTTGGCTTAGTGGTACAACCGGGAGTGGAATTTGACCATACTAAAGTGATTGATTTTGTTCCTGAGAAAGCACAAGCATTAAGCCAAGTGGTGAATGATTATGAAAATCTTGTGTTTGAAGCGCACTCCACCGATTATCAAACAGAAGAAGCTTATAAGGCGTTAGTTAAAAATCATTTTGCTATTTTGAAAGTAGGGCCAGCGCTCACCTTTGCTTTACGTGAAGGTTTATATGCGCTGTGTGCAATGGAAGAATACTTATTCCCAGCCACACAATGTTCAAATTTACGTACTGTATTAGAAGCACAAATGCTTGCACACCCTGAAAACTGGAAAAAATATTATCACGGCAGCGAATTAGAACAGTGTTTTGCAAGAAGTTTTAGCTTTAGTGATCGTATTCGTTATTACTGGACGAATCCTGATATTGCTAAGGCAGTGGATAAATTATTTACCAATTTTGCTCAAATGGATATTCCACTTCCATTACTTAGCCAGTACTTACCAGAACAATATTTGGCTGTACGTGAAGGAAAAATATTGCCTAAAGCAAAAGATCTTGTGCTAGATAAAGTGCGTGCTGTGGTTAGACAATATGCCAAAGCCAGTTTTTTTAATCATTAAGGAAAGGATAGAAATATGACAACTTATTTAGGTATCTCGGAGAATGATTTAGTGGCAGGGAAAGCCATTATGACAGCAAAAGAGATCGAACAGCAGCCGCAAGCGTGGAAAGAAAGTTTGCAAATGTTGGATCAGCGCCGTCAAGAAATTCTCGATTTTATTGCCCCCGTAATAAATGCAACAAATGGACGCATTATTTTTACCGGCGCAGGAACATCGGCTTTTGTCGGGCATTCTTTGCAACCTTTTGTGCTTACAATGACGGATAAACGTGTTGAATCCATTGCGACAACGGATATTGTTTCTAACCCTTACCAATATTTCGCTCAAGATGTGCCAACATTACTTATTTCATTTGCTCGTTCTGGAAATAGTCCTGAAAGTGTGGCAGCAGTGGAATTGGCAAATCAATGTTTAACGAATTGCTATCATTTATTTATTACTTGTAACGAGCAAGGGGCGTTATATCAAAATGCGCAAAAAAATGACCGCACTTTAGCATTATTAATGCCACCTCAAACCAATGATGGTGGATTTGCAATGACATCTAGTTTTAGCTCAATGATGCTTTCTGCCTTATCCGTGTTTTTATTACCAAAAGGCTCAGTTACGGAGCAATTAGGTTTCATTACAGATGCCACAGCAAAATTAATTCCACAGTATGTTGAAGTTGCTCGTCAGTTAGCCACAGTGGATATTGATCGCATTATTTACCTCGGTAGTGGTGGATTACAAGGATTAGCACAAGAATCAGCACTAAAAATTTTAGAATTAACTGCGGGACGTATTGTTGCCACTTATGATTCTTCCCTTGGGTTCCGTCACGGACCAAAATCTATTGTTAATAATAAAACAACAGTGGTTCAATTCCTTTCAAATCAACCTTATACACGTTTATATGATATTGATTTATATAATGAATTATGCAGAGATGGTATTGCAACACGCATTGTGTGCTTAACCGCACAATCGGGCGTAGAAGGACGAGATGTAGTGAATATCGCAGGCTTTGCTGATGCACCAGATTATGCACTATTATTCCCGTACATTGTCTTTGCACAAATTAATTCATTTTATAGTTCGTTTACCCGTGGTATTACCACAGATAATCCTTGCCCAACAGGTGAAGTAAACCGTGTGGTTCAAGGCGTTATCATTCACCCATTTCATTCATAATTATTAAGGAGAGTTTTATGTCAACACCGAATATTGTATGGACGCGAATTGATGAACGTTTATTACACGGTCAAATTAAGATTACGTGGGGTAAGCATTCTGAAGCAAATTTAATTTTAGTCGCAAATGATGAAGCCGCAGAAGGTCCTAATGCCCCTTTTATGCAAGCAGGAATGAAAGCTTCAGCAGGTGGTGAATATGCAGTACGTTTTTTCACAATTCAAAAAACCATTGATGTGATTCATAAAGCCTCACCACAACAGAAAATTTTCATTTTATGCAACAACCCAACAGATGTTGCACGTTTAGTGGAAGGTGGTGTGCCAATCAAACACTGTAATATTGGGAATATGCACTATCATGAAGGTAAAAACCAAATTACTAAAACCGTTTCTGTTGATGAAAAAGATCTTGATGCTTTCCGTCGTATGGTGAATGCAGGAGTAACTTGCACAATCCAAAATACGCCAGATGCTCAAGAAATTGATATTAAACAGTATCTTTAATATTCGTAAGGAGCATTTATGTTAACTGAAGCATTATTAGTCGCCGTTTGGGCGTTCTTCTGCGGTATTGATAAATACGATGTCGCACTTAATATTCACCGTCCATTAATTACAGGCCCTGTTGTTGGCTTGATTATGGGAGATTTGCAATTAGGTCTTATTACAGGGGCAACATTAGAGTTAGCTTGGTTAGGTTTAGTGCCTAATGCAGGTGCGCAGCCACCTGATGTAACAATGGGGACGATTGCGGCGGTTGCCTTTGCGGTAATGACAGGACAAAGTGCAGAAGTGGCAATGGGTGTGGGTATGCCAATTGCTGTACTTATGCAAATGTTAGTAATTGGTTTCTTTGCTTTAACTTCATTTACTATGGGTAAAGCTGATGAATATGCAGAGCAAGCAAATACAAAAGGGATTGATTTCTTACTGATTTCAACAATTTCATTACGTTCTTTACTCTATGCAATTGTTGCATTTATTACCGTTTACTTCGGTGAACATGCAGCAGATTGGATCAACAATAATTCACCAAAAGAAATTTTGGAAGGATTAGGTTTAGGTGCGCGTTTAGTACCCGCTATCGGTTTTGCAATGTTATTGAAAATTATGTGGTCAAAACAAGTGGCAGGCGTATTTTTCATCGGTTTCGTTGCCACAACTTACTTAAAACTACCAATTATGGCGGTGGCAATTATCGGTGGATCAATCGCAGTACTTTATTTCTACTTCTCAGGTAATGGCAATAACAATAACCAATCTCAAGCACAGGAGTTCGAAGATGGAATCTAAAAATGTAAACAACCAAGTAGCAGAAAGCCTTGTTGATGATATTGATGCGTATCAAGATACGACTGTTCGTAAAGTGATCACAAAAGGTGACCTGTGGAAATGTGCAATTCGTGGTTTGTTCATGGAAGGAAACTTCAACTTTGAACGTATGCAAGCAGGTGGTTGGGCGTATTCAATCATTCCTGCATTGAAAAAAATCCACGGCAATAACAAATACGATTTAGCTAAATCATTGAAAAACCATCTTCAATTTTTCAATGCAAGTCCTAAGTTATTCACTTTCTTGCTCGGTACAGCGATTGCAATGGAAGAAAATAAAGAAAAACCTTCTACGATTAACGTAATGAAAGTAGCAGGTATGGGACCAACAGGTGGGATTGGTGATGGTATTGACCATATGACGATTATGCCATTAACCCTTGCACTCGGTTCATCTATTGCGATGGAAGGTTCAATTGCAGGTCCATTTGTCTTCTTTATCCTATATCAAATTATGCACTTCTTTGTGTATTTCAGCTTAATGTTTATGGGATATAAAGCGGGTACAGCCGCAATGGTGAGTATGAGCGATTCTACGGAACGTTTAGCTAAAGCGGCAAATATTATGGGGATTTTCGTTATCGGGGCATTGTGTGCCACCTTTATACGATTTAAAACCACCGCAAGTATTGAGATGGGTGGAAAAGTGGTGGAATTACAGACCGCACTTTTCGATAAAATTATGCCAAATCTATTACCGCTTGCACTGGTCTTCCTAATGTTTAAATTAGTGAAAGGAACAGGCTTCTGGGCAAAACCACCGGTATTGATTTTCAGTACACTTGCCTTCGGGGTAATCGGACATTTAATAGGCATTATTTAATCCATTAATGATAAATTAAGGAAAATGAGGGAAACCTCATTTTCTTTCTAGAATAATATAGTCGTTTAGGTTTTGAAATGTTGCAAAACCAGATGATGATAAAAGACAAGAAGTAAGGACAGTTTATGTTAGGTATCGTAGTATCAGGTCATATCAATTTTGCCTCAGGTATGCGTTCTGCCGTAGAGGCGATAGTTGGGCAACAACCGCAATTAGAATTTGTCGATTTTTTAGAGTCAATGACAACAGATGATTTAGAGGCTCAACTTTTATCTGCAAAAGCGCGCGTGGATTCTGGTGATGGCGTATTGTTCCTTGTTGATCTTTATGGAGGCTCACCTTGTAATCGTGCGATCAATATCTTATTAAATGATCAAAATGTCGAAGTGATTGCAGGAACAAATTTATCAATGATTGTGAATGCTGCATTAGAACGTGAAGAGTTTTCACTGAAAGAATTAACCGAATGTTTGGCAAGAGGCGAATTTAGCCAAATAAAAGATTTACGTGAAGATATCAATAATCTTGCGCAAGATAATGATAGCGAAGAAGATGGGCTATAAATTAGCGCTAAATAAATGTAATTTAGAAAACAATAGCGTAAAAAAGAAAATATAAGGGGAAATAATATGACCGCTCAACAACAAACCCTTGCGGTAATGAAGAAAGTGTATCAATGGCAAGCGGCAAATCAAACCCGTACCGTGGTACGCCGTACAGGACGTATCCGTTTTATTAAAGATACAGATTGGGATAGAGCTGTATTTTGGGCGAGTGTGTCTAATGCGTGGAAAGTAACGGGCGAACAAGTTTTCTTAGATGGTGTGCTAAATTACACTTTGCATACCGGTTTCCGTACTGGACCACATGCACGTTTTGCCGATGATTTAGTATGCGCACAACCTTACCTTGATGTGTATCCACTATTTAACCAACCTGAAGCCTTAGAACCGACCATTAACTTTGTGGAAGATATGTTGGCAAATCCAAAACCGGGACGTGAAGATTGGTGGTGGTGTGATTCACTCTTTATGGCTCCACAAGTGTTTTTTACCCTTTCTACCTTAACAGGGGAAAGCAAATATCGTGATTATGCTAACCAAGCTTGGTGGGATTCGGTTGATCATCTACAAGATAAAGAAACAGGATTGTTCTATCGTGATTATCGCTATATCCCAGATGGAAAAGGGGGTGAATTACGTGAAGAAAATGGTGAGAAAGTCTTTTGGGGAAGAGGTGTAGGCTGGGTGATTGCTGCCATTCCTCGATTATTCCGTGATATGCCAGAAGATTTCCCTGAGCGTGAACGCTATCTTGATCTTTATCGTCAATTAGCGGAAATTGTATTGCCATTCCAACACGAAGATGGTTTCTGGCGAGCAAGTTTACTTGATCCACAAACATTCCCAGCGAAAGAAAGTAGTGCAACGGCACTTTTCTGCTATGCACTGGCTTGGGGAATTAATTCAGGCGTATTAGATCGTGCAACTTATCTTCCAGTGGTAGAAAAAGCATGGTCTGGTTTAGTCAGCGTGGTCGATAATGACGGGAAATTAGGGTGGATTCAATTACCGGCCTTTAACCCTCGAGAAGTGAAAGCGGAAGATAATATTGATTATGGTGTAGGCGCATTTTTATTAGCCGGTGCCGAAATGTATCAATTACAAGCGAAATAAGCATAAATTTTTTTAATATAAAGGAAAGAAAAATGAAAATTGCATTAATGATGGAAAATAGCCAAGCGGCAAAAAACCCAATTATCTTAAATGAACTTAAAAATGTGGTTGAGCCAAAAGGACACAGTGTTTATAACGTAGGGATGAATAGTGAACAAGATCATCATCTTACTTATATCCACTTGGGTATTATGGCGAGTATTTTATTAAATTCTAAAGCAGTGGATTTTGTTGTTGCAGGTTGTGGTACGGGTCAAGGCGCATTAATGTCATTAAACCTTCATCCGGGGGTAGTATGTGGTTACTGCCTTGAACCAGCAGATGCGTTCTTATTCTCACAAATTAATAATGGGAATGCACTTTCATTAGCTTTTGCTAAAGGATTTGGTTGGGGCGCTGAACTCAATGTTCGCTATATGTTTGAAAAAGCATTTGAAGGTGAACGCGGTCAAGGTTACCCAGTGGAACGCCGTGAACCACAAGTGCGTAATGCAGGGATTTTAAATCAAGTCAAAGCGGCTGTGGCAAAAGAGAATTACTTAGATACTTTACGAGCCATTGATCCTGAATTAGTCAAAACAGCAGTAAGCGGAGAACGTTTCCAACAATGTTTCTTTGATAACTGCCAAGATGATGAAATTCGTGCTTATGTTACGGAAGTTTTAAATAGCTAATCCGATAAAAAGGGGGAAAGGAATTCCCCCTCTATTAATTTTTTTGTTTAACGAATTTTGTTGTTCTGACTATAGCCATTAATATTTAAAATAATACAAAGTAACGAACCAAAGATCATATCAGTAATATAGATTGATATAGAGAGGTGTAACAGCGATTATTTTAAAATTAAATGACGATAATTTCGCATTAGGAGGTGTTTATGCGTCAGTCCCCACCCGCTTATTTTCATATGATGGCAAAGCCGAGTAGCTTTCATTGTAATATCAAATGTGAGTATTGCTTTTATTTAGAGAAAGAGCAGGTTCTAACGCATAATGTCCGCTTGATGTCAGAAGATACATTGAGAGATTACACCCGAAATTATATTCAATCCCACGCGGGCGATCAGGTTGATTTTGCTTGGCAAGGTGGTGAACCCACTTTATTAGGTTTGGATTTTTTTAAAAGAGCGGTGGATTTTCAGCAAGAATTTGCCAATGGGAAAACCATTACAAATAGTTTTCAGACAAATGGGATTGCATTAAATCGACAATGGGCAGAATTCTTTAAACAAAACAATTTTTTGATTGGTATCTCTGTAGATGGATTAAGTGATGTTCACGATCGCTATCGTATTTCCGTAAATGGACAACCGACCTTTGAGCGAGTAAAAAAAGCCATTGATCTCTTGAAAGAGTATGAAGTGGAATTTAATACCTTAACGGTTATCAACGATAAAAATTGGCATAAAGGACGTGAAACATACCAAGCATTAAAAGCGCTCGGTTCAACCTTTATGCAGTTTATTCCTATTGTTGAAGTCGCCAATTATTCTTTACAACGTAGCGATTATAATCCGGGTAAAAATTATAGAATGACAGGATTTTCCGTTCCGCCTGATGGTTATGGACGCTTTTTGCTTGATGTGTTTTCTGTGTGGGTAAGAGAAGATGTTGGGCAAATTTTTGTCCGTGAATTTGATAATTTATTAGGACAGTGGCTAGGTTATCCTTCAACGAGTTGTATCCAAACTGAAACTTGCGGTTCCGCATTAGTTCTGGAAGCAAATGGCGATGTTTATTCGTGCGATCACTATGTCTATCCTGATTATAGGATTGGTAATATCCATCATCAGCCATTATCAGAGATTGCACGTTCGCCAAAGCAACAAAAGTTCGGGCAGGCGAAAAAAGACACCCTAACCAAAGCATGCGAGAAATGTGATGTACGAATGATTTGTCATGGCGGTTGCCCGAAACATCGTATTGTCAATTTAAAAGGTGAGAAATTTAAGCACAACTATTTGTGTCCATCTTATCAACTTTTCTTCCGTCAAACGGCACCTTTAATGCACCGAATGCGTGATATTATTCAACAAGGTGGGTTAGCGGCAGAGATTATGAAAATGATCAACTTGAGGAGGGCGTAATGAAACGTTCATTGCTTAGTACTTGTTTGTTATCTGCTATGGTGGCAGGTGTCAGTCAATTTTCTTTTGAGGCACAGGCGGCTGAACCAACCAGGCCAAATGTTTTAGTTATCGTTATGGATGACTTAGGTTCAGGGCAGTTAGATTTTGCGATAGATAGTTTAGACGCAGAGGCATTAAATCAGCGTCCAGTGGCAGCACGCTATCAAGGCGATATTAATAAAATGATTGAGGCGGCACAAAAAGCGATGCCAAATGTGTCTAAATTAGCCGCATCAGGTGTAAAAATGACAAATGCGTTTGTCGCACATCCTGTATGTGGACCTTCTCGAGCAGGTATTTTTACTGGACGTTACCCTGCCTCTTTTGGTATTTACAGCAATGATGATTCCTTTAATGGCATTCCACTTGATGTGAAATTATTACCCGCATTATTCCAAGAAAATGGCTATGCCACAGCGAATATTGGTAAATACCATAATGCAAAAATAAACCGAGATCGTAAAATTGGCAGAATCACACAGCCAGAAGATCTCAAAACACGGGATTATCACGATAATTTTTCATCAGTCCCAGAAAAAGGCTATTTCCCAACAGATCGTGGCTTTGATTACTCTTATAGTTATTTCGTTTCAGGGGCGGCGTTGTGGCATTCTCCTGCATTATGGCGTAATGACAAGCCTGTTGCCTCGCCGGGATATTTAACACACAACTTAACCAACGAAGCGCTACAATTTATTGATAAAGTCGGGGATAAACCTTTCTTTTTAAATTTAGCTTATAGTGTGCCACATATTCCTTTAGAAGAAGCTTCACCAGCAAAATATATGGATCGTTTTAATACAGGGAATGTTGAAGCAGATAAATATTTTGCTGCCATTAATGCAGCAGATGAAGGGATTGGCAAAATTATAGATAAATTAAAAGCAGAAGGAAAATTAGAGAATACCTTGATTTTCTTCCTTTCTGATAACGGTTCCGTACACGAAGCGCCAATGCCTTTAAATGGTATGGATAGAGGATTCAAAGGGCAGCTCTATAATGGCGGATTACGTGTTCCATTCATTGTATCCTGGCCGAATCATATTCCAGCCAATAGCCAAAATGATCAGCTTATTTCGGCAATAGATATTTTACCAACCGCACTTAAAGCAGCAAAAATTTCGTTGCCTGATTCGTTAAAATTAGATGGGAAAGATATTTTACCGATCTTATCAGGTAAAGAAACGGTCTCACCTCATCAATATCTCTATTGGGCAGGCCCCGGAGCCAAACATTATAGTGAAGAGAATCAGCAATTCTGGGCAGACTATTGGAAATATATTACCTACAACACTAATCAAGCACCGAAAAATCCACACTTAGAAAAATTATCAAAAAGTTCGTGGGCTATCCGTGATAAAGATTGGGCCTTGTATTTCTATAATGATGGTAGCAATCAATTACATTTGTATCACGACAAGGTGGATCCTGCTGAAAGCAAGGATGTAGCGAGCCAGTATCCAGAAAAAGTAAAAGAGCTACAAACAGCATTTCATCATTGGATTAGCAAGCAACCTAAACCAATGGTATGGAATCCTGAAGAGTTTCAAGCGATTGAAGCATCAGCAGAAGTAAAATAATGTTGTTTATCAGCCACCGTGAGCGTGGCTGATTTTTTTAGGAGGAATAATGGTAAAACTCACACTAAGTATTATCGATAAAGAGAATAATATTAAATTTTGTAAAAGTGCTTTTGATTTTTTAATGTTTACTTATAAGGGGGAATATCAAGAAGGTGATCGTATCTGCATTGAAACAGATACCACACCTTGCTATTTAAAGTGTCGCTTGGAGGACAGTTTAGAAAGTAGCCTTATCTATTTAACTGAACCACGGATTGAGTATCACATTCCTTTTGGTGATAACAAACGGTTATTTAATAGTGACAAAGCCTTTCAAGGAGGCATTCACTTTTTATGGATACGCGTTGCAAGAGAGTATGAGATACAACAATATACAAACCTTGCCTTTAATCCGTATTTTCAACCGCATCAGAGCGGAATGTACCCACGCATTAGTAGTAATATCAAACCAAGCAATATTCGTTTTGCCCCTTATAACGTGATTGACGGCATTTTTGATAGCAATGCCCACGGCTCGTATCCTTTTACTTCTTGGAGTAATGCACAAGATCCTAATGCAGAATTAAACATTGAATTTGGTCGAAATGTGGAAGTGAATTGCCTGATTTTAATACTCCGCGCGGATTTCCCCCATGATGCGTGGTGGCAGAATATAAGTGTTCGATTTTCCGATGGCTCAGAGGAAATATTGAAATTAGCCAGAACAGGGCAACCGCAGGTATTTCATTTTGATAAACGTTATTGTGATCACCTCATTTTGACAAATTTTGTAAAAGGCGTTGATCCTTCGCCATTTACCGCCTTAACTCAAATTGAAGTGTTGGGGCAAAATGCTTGATCAATGAAATGAAGATAAAAGGAAGAAATCGAAAGTGTAAATAAATATTTTACGGATTAAAATTAATCTTTTACCCTGAATTTTTATTTCGTTTTATTTCATTTCTCTTTATTTTACTCTATAATTTTTACACCAGATATTTCAATGAACGAAGATAAACAGATGAAAAGTGCAATAGAAAGACGTATGGAGATCGTTGCAATAGTCAATAAAAATTCTTCTGCCCGTGTAGAAGATTTGGCTGAAACCTTTTCTGTTTCTACCGTTACTATTCGCCAAGATCTCAATTTTTTAGAAAAAAATGGTTACATTGTTCGTTCTCATGGGGGCGCGATACCGAATAAAGGAATGATTTCCGAGCTGAGTAATTCGGAAAAAAGGCATCGAAATTTAGGCGCGAAAAATAAGATTGCAGAAGCTGCATTAAAGTTTATTAATGACAATGACATTATTATTTTAGATTCAGGCACCACAACCCGAGAAATTGCCACCGCATTGAAAAAATCATCGATCAAAAATGTACTTGTAATGACAAACGGGCTAGATATTGCTTCTGAATTAGCAGATGCTGAAAATGTTGAAATTTTAATGACTGGTGGAAAATTACGTAAAAATGCAATGTCTTTTTCAGGGCCACAAGCCGATGCAAGTTTAGCAAATTATTGTTTTAGCAAGGTCTTTCTTGGTGTGGATGGGTTTGATATTCAAGCGGGCATCACAACACATAATGAACAAGAAGCGAATTTAAATCGTATTATGTGTGATATTTCCAGCCAAGTCATTGCCGTTACCGATTCCAGTAAATTTGATAAAAAAAGTTGCCACATTATCCGAAAATTTGCGGATATTGATGTGTTAATTACGGATTCTGGAATTTCTTCTGAATATTTAACCGCACTTCAAGAAAACAATATTGAAGTGATTATTGTCGATTAAGAGGAAAAACGAATGCGTTATGCGATTAAAGCCGAAAAAGTAATGACCGCATCAGGCGAATTACTGAATAACTATGTGGTGATAAATCAAGGTAAAATTGAACGTATCCAAGAAGACAAGCCCACAGATTGCGATGTGCATTATTATCCAGACAGCTATCTTTCAGCGGGATTTATTGATGTGCATATTCACGGACGCGCAGGGGCAGATGTGATGGATGAAAATAACACCGCACTTCAAACGATTGCCCAAGCTTTACCACAAACAGGCGTTACCGCGTGGGTAGGGACGACAGTTTCAGCCCCTTGGCAAACTATTCTTTCATCAATGCAACGAATGAAAGATTACATTCAACAAGGTCATCAATCTGGTGCAGAATTGTTGGGCAGTTTTATGGAAGGCCCTTATTTCACGGAACGTCATCGTGGTTCACACCCAACAGAATATTTAATGCCCCCAACCATTCCTCAACTTGAAGAATTATTGCAAATTTCCGACCGCACTTTATTACGCGTAGCCATCGCACCTGAAATAGAAAATGCCGAGCCAGCAATTAAATGGCTAGTGGAAAATGGCGTAAAAGTATCTGTGGCACACACTAACGCCACCTTTGAACAGGTCACCAAAGCTTATTATTTAGGCGCGGATTGTGGCGTACATTTATTCAACGGAATGAGTGCGTTGCATCACCGTGAACCGGGGTGTACGGGCGCCGTGTTATATCACGATATGCTGGCAGAAATTATTGCAGACGGCATTCACGTTCACCCAGCGGTATTGAGTTTAGCGTATAAATTAAAAACTTATCGCCGAATGGTGTTGATTACAGACTGTATGCGTGCAGGCGGTTTACCTGATGGTGAATATACCTTAGGCGTACAAACGGTACGTGTACAAAATGGGCAAGCAAGAACCTTTGATGGCTCGCTTGCAGGTAGCACTTGCAGCCTAGATCAAGCGTTGCGCAATATGGTGTTTAAAGCCAATGTGCCAGTATGGGAAGCCATTCAAATGGTTACCACCATTCCCGCCACTTATTTAGGCGTAGCAGATCGCATTGGCGATATCGCTGTAGGTAAAGAAGCCAATTTCACCTTATTAAACAAAGCATTACAAGTGCAAGCCACTTATATTCAAGGTAAGCCTGTATATCAGTGCGGTGAAAAAATTTAATATTTTTTATAGTTACAAAGATGGAGAGAAAATAATGTCAAATTTAAGAACTGAACGTTTAAAAAAATTATGTAGCCAAGACAATTTAATTGCCGCATTGGCAATTGATCAACGTGGTGCATTACGCCGTATGCTTGGTGAAGATGCTACCAATGCCCAATTAGCAGAATTTAAAGTCTTGGTTTCAGAGTATTTAACCCCTTATGCGTCATCTATTTTATTAGATCCTGAGGTGGGTTGGAATGCCGCACAAAAACGTGCAGAAAATGCCGGATTATTAATGGCATACGAAAAAACAGGTTATGACAAAACACAACCGGGTCGTTATCCTGATTTAATTGATGATGTATCCGTACAACGCTTAAAAGCACAAGGCGCAGATGGCATTAAATTATTACTTTACATTGATATTGATGAAGGAAAAGAGGTTAATGACCGCAAAGAAGCCTTTGTTGAACGCGTTGCCTCGGAATGTAAAGCAGAAGAAATGCCATTTTTCCTTGAACTTGTAAGCTATGACGCAACTATTTCTGATCCAAAAGAATATGCGAAAGTTAAACCACGCAAAGTGATCGAAGCAATGAAACGCTTTTCCGAACCCCGTTTTGGCGTTGATGTGTTAAAATTGGAAGTGCCAGTGGATATGAAATTTGTTGAAGGTTTTGCAGAACAAGAAGCTGTATATAGCCAAGAGCAAGCAAAAGCCTACTTCAAAGAACAAAGTGAGGCAACTTCTCTTCCATTTATTTTCCTCAGTGCAGGCGTGAGCGCACAGCTATTCCTAGATACCTTACGTTTTGCTAAAGCAGCTGGCTGTGATTTCAATGGCGTACTATGCGGACGTGCCACTTGGGCAGGGGCTGCTGAAATTTTTAAAGCGCAAGGTGCCGAAGCGGCAAAACAATGGCTACTTACTGAAGGTAAAGCCAATATTGAAGCATTGAATAGCGTATTAAAAGAAACAGCTCAGCCGTTAGACATTTAATCTTATCGTGTAATAAACAGAAAAAGCGGTCTATTTTAGATCGCTTTTTTATTTAAAACATTGTTTTGAAAATTTTAGATCAAGATCACAAAATTAAAACTTGCTCATAGACTGAAACGCCATTCTAGTTTAGATTTGATTCGAATTCTGTTTAAACAGGAGAAATAGAATGAAAGTTTTGCATAATATGCATCCAGAAGATGCTAAACATTATGATTCTGAAAGATTGAGAAATACTTTTCTCTGCGAAAATTTATTCCAATCCAATAAGATTAATGTGGTATATAGTCACATCGATCGTTTAGTTGCTTTAGGGATAATGCCAAATGGTGTAGAGAAATTATTTTTAGATCAAGTGATTGATAAAAAATCTTTTGGAACTGATTTCTTTTTGCAACGCCGTGAGTTAGGGATTATTAACCTAGGTGGTACCGCTCTAATCGAAACTCAACGAGATAGTTATACCCTAGAACATTTTGATGCGCTGTATTTAGGTAAGGAAACTGAAAATATTCAATTTACTTCTCTTGATGAGAAAAATCCTGCTGTTCTATATGGATTAAGCGTACCAGCCCATCATATTTTCCCTAACAAATTAATTCCTTATGCCGATGCTAGAAAAGTGAAACTAGGCAGCTTAGAAAACAGTAATGCTCGGGTAATCAATCAATATTTACACCCTGATGTTTTAGATACCTGTCAGCTATGTATGGGAATGACTGAATTAGAAGTAGGTAGTGTATGGAATACAATGCCTGCACATACCCACGAACGCCGTATGGAAGCTTATTTATATTTCAATATTGCTCCTAATGAAGTGGTATTCCATTTTTTAGGTGAGCCAACAGAAACTCGTCATCTTGTTGTGCGTGATAAACAATTAGTTATTTCACCTAGTTGGTCAATTCATTCTGGTTGCGGTACACGAAATTATAATTTTGTATGGGGAATGGCAGGAGAAAACCAAACTTTTGATGATATGGATTTTGTCGCAATGGATGATCTACGATGATCGACTTTTTATATAAAAAATAGGAGAACATTCATGAAATTATCAAAAAAAATGTTGTTGTTAGCAAGCACGATTAGTGCTGTATTTTCGACTAATAGTGTTGCTGCAACAGAAGTAAAGGTGGCATTTAATCAGTCAGAAAAACATCCGCAATATCAAGCATTGCAGCTATTTGGTGAGGAGCTATCTAAAGCCACTGATGGGCGTTATAAAGTAACTATTTTTCCAAATGAATTATTAGGTGATCAGAGGGCATCTTTAGAGTTGGTTCAAAATGGGGCAATTCAGATGGCGGTAGTAGCTAACCCACTGGTTGAAAATTATGACAAAACATTTGCTGTTTTGGGGATTCCTTATGTTTATGCAAATACAGATCACCAAGAGAAAGTTTTTACTTCGGGCATTTTGGATGACCTTTTCGCATCAACTAAAAAATTTGGTTTTGAAGTATTAACAGCATATACAGCAGGCGCAAGAAGTCTGTATACCAAAGGTGCTGCTATTACAGATCAAGCAGGTTTAAAAGGTAAGAAAATCCGTGTATTACAATCAGATACAATGATAAAAATGCTTGCATGTATGGGAGGAACAGGCGTTCCTATGAATCAGGGGGAAGTTTATACGGCGATTCAGCAAGGTGTCTTAGATGGGGCAGAAAATAACGAGATTACGTATGCCGATCTTAAACAATATGAAGTTGCACCATTTTTTGCCCGTACTCAGCATCTACGTGTAGCTGATTTACTTGTTGTGAGTGAATTTTTCTTGTCATCTATGTCGTCAGAAGATCAAGCTGTATTGAAAAAGTTAGCGAAAGAAAGCACTAAAGTTGAATTTAAGCTTTGGAATGAAAAAATTAAATCTGCTGAAGCAATTGCTAAAGAAAATGGTGCAACGTTTGTCGAAGTTGATACCACAGCATATCAACAAAGTTGTAAACCTTTACAAGATGAATTAGTGCAAACTCCAGAACAAAAAGTTATTTTTGAGAAAATTGTGGAGTTAAAATAATGATATTAGGATAGGTAGGTAATACCTATCCTGTTTTATTAGGAGCTAAAAATGTTGCATTGTTTATTTGTTGTTAAGCGATTTTTAGACAAATTGATCGAATGGGTATGTATTTTTATTGTTGGAGCAATGACCATTCTAATTACTTATCAAGTTATTTCTCGTTATATATTTAACAGTCCTAGTGCAGTTAGTGAAATTCTTTCTCGTTATTTCTTTGTTTGGCTGATTTTATTCGCCAGTGCTTATGTTTTTGGAAAACGGGAGCATATGGAAATTAATTTTCTTAAGAATAAATTACCTTCTTCATTAAAGCGTTTAGCTAATGTGATTGCAGAGATTGCTCTTTCTTGTTTTGCTATTGGTGTAATGATTATCGGTGGTTATAGTGCTAGTGTTAGACAAATGTTCCAGCTTGATTCGGCATTACAGATTCCGATGGGATTTATTTATTCAGCAATTCCTATTAGTGGCGCTATTATTGTTTTTTATTCACTGTGTAATATTTTAAGTTTTTATCAGTCGGGTAAAGAGTAAGATAAAAGGAGTAATATTGTGGAACTTGCAACAACTGCCGCATTAGTTATGTTTATTGGCACAGTTTTTTTTCTTATTATTGGTACACCAATTAGTATTAGTGTTGGGATCTCTTCTGTTGCAGCAATGCTAGTCATTCTTCCATTTCAAGGTGGAGTAGTAACTTCAGCACAACGTATTTTTGTCGGTCTGGATTCTTTTGCATTATTAGCTATTCCTTTTTTTATTCTTGCAGGAAATATTATGAATAGTGGGGGTATTGCTATTCGTTTGATTAATTTTGCAAAATTATTTAGTAGAGCCTTACCAGGTTCGCTTGCCCAAACGAATATTATTTCGAATATGTTATTCGGTTCTATTAGTGGTTCAGGGGTTGCCTCTGCTGCAGCGGTAGGAGGGATTATGACCCCCATTGAGAAAAAAGAAGGATATGATCCCCGTTATAGTGCCGCAGTAAATATTGCTTCAGCGCCAACAGGGATGTTAATTCCGCCAAGTAACACCATCATTGTGTATGCGACAGTTGCAGGAAGTGTTTCTGTTTCAGCTTTATTTATGGCAGGCTACATACCAGGAATTTTATGGGGATTAAGCGTAATGCTTATTGCTGGTGTTCTTGCTAAGAAAAAAGGATATATCACAACGGAAAAAATAAGTACTGAAGAAGGTTTAAAAGTGATATTGGCAGCTATCCCTAGTTTATCTTTAGTCTTGATTGTTATTGGTGGGATTTTAGCAGGAATTTTTACGGCTACAGAAGCATCAGCTATTGCAGTAGTTTATGCGATGATTTTAAGCGTATTTTATCGAACATTTTCCTTTAAAGCCTTACCGCAAATTTTCTTACAAACAGCAAAAATGTCCGCAATCGTTATTTTTATGCTGGCAACATCATCTATTATGTCTTGGGTAATGGCTTTTACACATATTCCAAATATGATTGCATCAGGATTGCTTTCGGTTACTGATAATCCGATCCTTATTTTACTGATTATTAATTTAATTTTGTTATTGGTCGGCACTTTTATGGATCCAACGCCGGCAGTGTTAATTTTTACCCCGATTTTTCTACCAATTTGTATTTCACTAGGAATGAGTCCAATCCAATTTGGTATTTTATTGGTCTTTAATCTTTCATTAGGAACAATCACCCCACCTGTTGGACCAATTTTATTTACAGGGTGTAAAGTAGGAGAGATTGAAATTGAACAGGTTATAAAATGGTTATTGCCATTTTTCCTAGCCATTTTTTTAACATTAATGCTAGTAACATATATTCCATCTATTTCCATGGGATTACCTGAGTTAATGGGATTAGTAAAATAAATAGGTGAGTATGTTTAAAGAAATAACGAATATTCCCCAATTACTTGGCATCTTAGCTTTTATACTCGGTGTGATTTGCTTTTATCAGAAAAATGATAGAAAGCTTAAGATTGTGATGTTAATTCAAAATATCACCTATATGAGTCATTTTATTCTGATGGGTGCTAATGTTGCAGCATTGAGTTCGTTACTTTCAACATTAAGAACTGCCGCATCTATTTATGTTAAGTCAAAATATGTTGCTTTCCTTTTTGTTATTGTTGGTATTGTATTTGGCTACATTATTGCCGATTCTATTTGGCAAATTTTTCCTATCATCGCCTCGACAGCTGGAACAATTGCTTTGTTTTTATTACAAGGGATTCCAATGCGATTATTTATGCTAATAGGTTCTTCTTGTTGGTTGATTAATAATCTTTTAGTGGGATCTTTAGGAGGGATTTTGCTGGAAAGTACAGTAATAGTGGTGAATACAATTACTATTTTTCGCTTAATGCGACAAAAACAGAGATAAATGTTTTATTTACTATAGGAGGAAATTGTTATGAAAAAATTATTACTTGCGACCCTTTGTACCGCGGCATTTTCAATGAATGTTGCAGCAGAAGGCCCAGCCAAAACCTATAATGTCGCATTTGAATCGCAAGCTCCCGTGTTAGATGGGAAATTGGATGATGCGGTATGGGGTAAAGTAAAAGGCGTTACTGATTTTGTGAATCCTTGGGAACAAGCGGAAATGCCAAAAACGGAGTTCAAAGCGTTTCACGATGATGAAAATTTCTATTTTTCATTTGATGTTGAAGATCCAAATGTGGTGGTTTATGACAGCACTGATCACGAATGGATGGTTGCCCGTGAAGATCGCGTAGAATTATTTATGGCCCCCGGTGAAATTGATAAACCCCAAGCTGACGGTAAATATCCAAAATATGTCGCATTAGAAATGGACTACAAAGGTCGTAGCTTATCTATGCTGCGTGATGTCGAAAAAAACATTAATGCAGAATGGGATCCTAAAACCTTACAAACCGTTGGGGTTCGTACTGAAAAAGGTTATACCCTAGAAGGTAAAATTGCGTTAAGTGAATTAAAAGAACATCATTTAATTCAAGGTAATAAAATTCGCGCAGGTGCTTATCGTGCAGAATTTTCTATTATTAAAGGGAAAGGCAAAGAACAAGCAAATTGGATTACTTGGGTTGATCCAAAAACAGAGAAACCAAATTTCCACATTAATTCTTCTTTTGGTGAATTTGTGTTAGAACCTAAAAAATAATAGATATTTATAAAAAAACGCCGTTGGAAAACGGCGTTTTTATTGTGCATTTGATTTTATTCAGCAAATGGGTCACGAAGAATCATTGTTTCGACACGATCTGGCCCAGTTGAAAGAATATCTACAGGCACACCAGTGACTTCTTCAATACGTTTGATGTAGTTACGTGTATTTTCAGGCAGTTTATTCACGTCTGTCACGCCAAAGGTGCTTTCTTTCCAGCCGGGTAATGTTTCATAAATAGGTTCAACGCCTTCCCAATCTTTTGCCGCCAGTGGCGCAAATTCAGCAATTTCCCCATTTGGCATTTTGTAACCGACACAGATTTTGATTTCATCAAAGCCATCTAATACATCCAGTTTTGTCATACAGAAACCGGAAATAGAGTTTACTTGGATCGCTCGACGCATTGCTACTGCATCAAACCAACCACAACGACGTGGACGACCTGTTACCGCACCAAATTCATTACCTTTACGTGCAATTTCAGCGCCAACTTCATCAAATAATTCTGTTGCAAATGGCCCACCTCCAACACGCGTACAGTAGGCTTTAATAATGCCTAAAACATAGTCAATATGGCGAGGCCCAAAGCCCGAACCTGTGGAAACACCGCCAGCGGTGGTATTTGAACTGGTTACATAAGGATAGGTACCTTGGTCAATATCAAGCATTGTACCTTGCGCACCTTCAAAAAGAATGTTATCACCATTTTTGCGCGCCACATCAAGAATGGCCGTAACATCAGCCACCATACCTGTAATAATCGGTGCAACAGCAATCACATCATCTAATGTTTTTTGATAATCAACAGGCTCTGCTTTGTAATAATGCACTAATTGGAAATTATAATAATCTAAGATTGCTTTAAGTTTTTCAGCAAAATTTTCTAGGTCAAATAAATCACCCACACGTAAACCACGGCGAGCGACTTTATCTTCATAGGCAGGACCAATACCACGTCCTGTTGTGCCGATCGCTTTTTTACCTAATGCGGCTTCACGTGCTTTATCCATTGCTACGTGATAAGGTAGGATTAATGGGCAAGCTTCAGAAATAAGTAAACGTTCACGAACATTAATGCCACGTCCTTCAAGTTCCCCCATTTCTTGCATTAATGCATTAGGAGCAAGCACCACACCATTACCAATTAAACAAGTTACATTATCACGTAAAATACCTGATGGAATAAGACGCAATACTGTTTTTTCGCCATTGATAATAAGGGTATGCCCTGCATTATGTCCGCCTTGATAACGAACAACATATTTTACGCGATCTGTTAATAGATCAACGATTTTACCCTTACCTTCATCGCCCCATTGAGCGCCTAAGATAACGACACTTTTTCCCATAAAATCCGCCTTAGCTGAGTTGTAATGAATGAAAAACAGTGAGCTACTTTACTATTTTATGCCCATAATCTCAACGTAAAATAACGATTTGTGATAGATTTTTTATCCAAAGTGCGGTTTAAAATTTATTCATTTTGGCGATTAGAAAAATCCTGCCTTATCAATGAAAATTGAAATGGGTGATTATTTATGCTTTAATTTAACTCTCTTTTGATAAGTCGTATTAAGGTTTAATCGATGTATTCAGGTTTCATTATTGGGCTAATATTAGGCTTTCTATTACAACGTGGGCAATTTTGCTTTGTCTCAGGTTTTCGCTCTCTCTATCAACAAAAAAATTTGCGTTTTTGTACCGCACTTTTAATCGCCATATCCATTCAATCGATCGGGATTTTTACCCTCGCTGAATTTAATTTAATTCATATTCCAACAAGCCAGCTTCCTGTCTTAGCTACGATACTAGGTGGGCTATGTTTTGGTGTTGGAATGACACTGGCAAATTGCTGTGCAAGTGGGGCATGGTTTCGTAGTGCAGAGGGGGCAGTCGGGAGTTATCTTGCTTTAATTAGTTTTACTTTAACAATGGCAGCAACACAGTCTGGTTTTTTAAAGCATATCATTAATCATTTTACCGCCGATCCTACCGCATGGGATAACATCTATCTTACATTGAACCTTTCTCCTTGGAGTTTGGTCAGTTTATTGATTTTTATCACCGCACTTTTGTATTACTACCAGTATAAAAATCCTCGCTATCATTTTCCGAAACCTCCGACACCAGCAAAGATTTTGCCCAATATTTTTGCACATTATTGGTCTCCCTTTTTTACCGCGGGAGCAATAGGCTTATTAGGTATTATTGCATGGTATTTTAGTTCTAAGAGTGGGCGTAACTTTGGTTTTGGTATTGCTGTGCCTTCTGCTAATGTGGTGCAGTATATTGTAACTGGGCAACAGCGTTATCTTAATTGGGGAATGTTATTTGTACTTGGTATTCCTATTGGCAGTTATCTGAGTGCTTGGCTAGCTGGGGATTTTAAATGGCAAATGCCTGAACCAAAAGGTGTTATGCAACGTGTTTTAGGTGGTGTAGCGATGGGAATAGGCGCCGCCCTTGCTGGTGGTTGTACGATCACTAATGCCTTTGTTTCTACGGCTTATTTCTCGTGGCAGGGGTGGCTTGCAACTTTAATGATTTTATTGGGTAGCTGGCTTGCCTCATTATTCACAAAACCTACACAATGTGGGATTTAATTTAACCTACAATAAAAAGGAAATCTTATGAAAATGAAACCAATCTTATTGGCGGTCGCTGTGAGCTTGGCATTATCTGCTTGTGATGATCGTGATATCAAAGTGATCGAAACATCAGCATTACTCAATCAACTTGATAATCCAAATTTTGTGATTATCGATACAAGGCAAGATAGTTTATATAACGGATTTAAAGATAAAAATGCCATACGAGGTGGGCATATTAAAGGGGCAGTGCAATTTCGCTGTGAATGGATTGAAAATATTCAACCCGAAAAATTTGTCTCTTTTGCCACAGGAAAAGGCATAACCAAAGAGAAAAAACTAGTATTTTATGATAGTGACCCAGAGAGTTTAGATTGTATTACCGCAGAATTTGCAGCTAAAGGTTATGATGTCTATCGCTTTAATGATTTTATCAATTACGCCAATGCAAATTATCCGCTTGAATCTTTTGAAAATTTTAAATATAGCGTTTCCCCACAATGGGTGAATGCTGCAATTAACGGAGAAAAGCCAGAAACCTTAGAGAATGAAAAGGTGATGCTTTTTGAAGTCTCTTGGGGAAGTTTAGAAAATGCTAAATCTTATACCCAACATATTTCAGGTGCTTATCATTTTAATACCGATTGGGTGGAAAATGATCCTGTCTGGAATTTATCCGCACCTGATATAATCGAGAAGAATTTACTGAAAAATGGCATAACAAAAGATAAAACAGTGATTCTATATTCTGATAACCAGCTCGCTGCTTACCGCATTTTTTGGGCATTAAAATGGGCAGGTGTGGAAGATGTACGTGTGCTAAACGGCAATCTCGAAACGTGGATGGATGCAGGTTTTTCAACAGAAACCAAAGTCAATATCCCTCAACCAGAAAGCCAATTTGGCACAAAAATCCCAGCTAACCCACAAATTGATATAGCTATGCCACAGGAAGTTATTAATGCACAAAAACAGGGATTAAAGCTAATTAGTAACCGTGCTTGGGACGAATACACAGGCAAGATTAGCGGTTATGATTACATTCCCGGAAAAGGGGAACCAGAGGGAGCAATTTGGGGCTTTGCTGGCACAGATTCTTCTAACCTAGCAGATTATTACGATCCCGATAATACCTTACGCAACCCAAATGAAATCTTTACATTATGGAAAACACAAGGTATTCACAAAGGAGATAAATTAGCCTTTTATTGTGGAACAGGTTGGCGGGCAGGCGTATCTTGGTTTATTACCCAATTAGCAGGCTGGCCAAATACGATGATTTATGATGGTGGCTGGAATGCGTGGCAAATGGATAGTCAATACCCAATACAAAAGGGCGCATCTCATCAACAAAATAAACCTGATAGCAAAAATGATTTTGGTAAAGTGATGAAAAAAGGCAATTCTTGCAAGAGCTAGGAGAAATCAAATATCAGAGGCGAATTAATATTCGCCTTTGTTAATTAGGGAGAGATTTTTGTGATTATTTAAGTTTAAAAGAAGATAACAAGCTGAAAAGAGTAAAAAAGCAATCGAAGAAGAGCGCAAAATGATCGTAGTGGCTCGTCTTTTCATACTATCTGTCTGTACACACTAAATTGAGCTATATTATTGAGCTATATTAGCTTATACCAAACTGGAACAATTCCATTTATTTTATTCATTCAGTTTCTCACTCTGAAACCTTTGAATTAATAACCAATTCCTCCGCCACCGCTTCTGCTTGTTTAAGTACAAATTCAATGGCTTCAGTGGCAAGATCGGGCGGATATTTATATTTTAATAATGTGCGTCTAATTAATACTCGCATTTTAGCGCGAACGGCCTCTTTTCGCTGCCAATCTATCGTAACGGAACGGCGTAGTTGATCGGTGATTTCTTTAGCAAGAAGAATCAAGGCGGAATCTTCCATTTTTTCCACCGCACTTTGGTTACGAATCAACGCATCGTAAAAAGCAAGTTCAGTATGAGTTAGCCCTAATTTCTCCCCTTTAGCGAGTTGATATTCAATTTCTTTAGCAAGCTCAACTAATTCACGGATGATTTCCATGACAGTCAAATTATGATTGTTATATTGGTTCATCATCTCTTTGAGTTTTTCCTCAAAGGTTTTTTGCATAGCAATATTGTTACTTGCCTTATTGCGAATTTCGCTTTTTAAATAGCCTTCCATTGCACAAGCCCATAGGGTAGGCGTGTTGCTATGTTTTACCATTCCAATAAAATCTTCAGAAAGAATTGAAAGATCAGGGCGTTCTTCCCCCATTAGCTCAAATAAATCAACCACGCCATCAGAATGAACAGCTTGATTAAGTAAACTGATTAATTTAATTTGCTTTTCCTTTGTGGAACTTGTGTGATTGCCTTGATTTTCTGCTTTCATAATGGTGGCACGTACGGCATCAAAAAAGGCGAGCTGTTGGCGATAAGGCTGAATATTTGGCATTGAACTACAAAGCATAAAGCCTTTTTTGGCTAAACGCACCGCTTGCAAAAAGGCTTTTTTACGTGGTGTATCGGTATGGTGAGAAAAATCTTGGGAAAATTCCACCGCACTTTGTGAATGATTTTTTTGATAATCTAAGGCTAAAATATGGTTTGCACCAAAGCGAATGGCATTGAGTAACGCAGTCGGATCATCTAATGTTAATACCTTAGCTAAATCAAAAGGGTTACCATTAACAGGTGTTGCAAATTGCCCACGAATAATATCAATATATTCAAGCATTTTTTGAAAGACTTGTTCAATATCGGTTTTAACCTGATCTTTACCCCCGGCATTTGTATATTGCTTGGTTGCTTGTTTTAATTCTTCGGCTAAACCCACATAATCCACAATTAAACCGCCATTATCACGGCTTTTATTGCGGAATACACGATTCACCCTCGCAATCGCCTGCATTAAATTATGCCCTTGCATTGGTTTATCAATATACATCGTATTACATACTGGGGCATCAAACCCCGTTAGCCACATATCTCGCACAATGACTATTTTTAGTGGATCATCAGGATCTTTAAAACGTTTTTCTAAGGTTTTACGATCTTGCGAAGTATAAATATGCTTTTGCATTGTTTCGGGATCGCTGGCATTACCCGTCATCATAATTTTAATCGCCCCTTGATTGATATCATCACTATGCCAATGAGGGCGTAATTTAATTATCTCATCATACAGTTTTACGCAAATTTTACGGCTCATTACCACTGCCATGGCTTTACCTTCTTCGAGTTCAGTCCGCCTTTCAAAATGCCGCACCAAATCTTCAGCTAATTTTGCGATTCTTTCATCTGTTCCCATTAACTGTTCACGCAAACGGAAAGAATAGCTTTCTTCGTCATCATCAAGTAAACGTTGCGCTTCTTGCACAGCGTGTCGAAAGGCTTGACTTTCTTGTAATGGAATTTGTCGTGCTTCATAAATAATCGGTACTGTGGCCCCATCTTGCACAGCATCTTGAATATCATAAATAGAAATATATCTACCGAACACTTCTTGTGTATCACGGTCTTCTAAGCTCACAGGCGTACCAGTAAAGCCGATAAAACTTGCATTGGGCAATGCCGTACGCAAATATTTTGCATAGCCCTCACGATAAGCCCCCTGTTGATTAATTTTCTGACTAAATCCATACTGCGAACGATGGGCCTCATCGCTAATCACAATAATATTATGGCGTTCATTTAATACAGGGTGTTGCAGCTCACCTTCACGTAAAGCAAATTTTTGAATGGTGGTAAAAATAATGCCGCCGCTTTCTCGTTTGGCCAATTCTGCCCGCAATGCTTCTCGATCATCTGCTTGAATGGGCGTTTGTCGTGTTATTTCCTGATCTTGGCTAAAGGTAGCAAAAAGCTGTCCATCTAAATCATTACGATCTGTTACCACCACAATAGTTGGGTTTTTTAATTCAGGCTGAGTAATCAGCTTACCCGCATAAAACAACATTGAAAGCGATTTCCCAGAACCTTGCGTATGCCACACCACACCTATTTTACGGCTATCACTTAACTGCGCAGCAATGGTGGCTTCGACAGCCGCATTCACCCCATAAAATTGATGATAAGCGGCAATTTTTTTCACCGTTGTTCCTTTATTATCCGCCTCAAACACAACGAAAGATTGCAGATAATCAAGCAATACCTGAGGCGAAAACAGCCCTTGTAATAAGCCTGAAAGCTCATTTTCAAAGTTTATACGCAGGCTGCCTTGGCTTTCATCCACCACACGCCAAGGCATAAAACGCTGAAAATCAGCCGTGAGCGATCCTACGCGTGCGATTGTACCGTCTGAAATCACCATTAATTGATTAAACACAAAGAGATCCGGCATTTCTCGTTTATAGGTTTGCAGTTGGTTAAATGCTTTATCCAAATCCGCACTCACATCAAGGGGATTTTTAAGCTCAAAGATAACCAATGGTAAGCCATTAATAAAACAGAGAATATCAGGGATACGCTTGCCTTTATCCCCTTCAATTTCCAATTGATTAACCACATAAAAGAGATTATTTTCAGGACATTTAAAATCGACCAATAACGCCACATCGTGCTTTTCTTGCCCATCTTCCTGATAATGTACTTTTATCCCTTGCTTTAACTGATGGTAAAACTGCTTGTTGCTTTCTTCTACTGAGAGAATATCAGGCTGTGTAATTTGCTGTACAACATTTTGCAAGACAGATTGAGGCAAGTGAGGATTAATCTGGCGTAAACTTTGTAATAAGTGAGGTATTATTACCACTTCCGTTAGACTTTCTCGCCAAGGGCAAGCCTGTTCAGCCAATACCTCCTTGCCATAGGCATATTGCCAACCGAGAGATTGCAATTGTTCAATGGCAAGATTTTCAATGGTGGATTCGTTGATGAGCATTGGAGATCCTTTGTTTTATAACTGTTATTTAAGGGACGAACCGATGTGTTCGTCCGTTTTTATATTTTCCCGTTTATTGTATGGGGAATGTTGTTTCGGGCGGACACATAGGTCCGCCCCTACAGGGTAATATGTGGTGAAAAAATGTGTGATTTTTTTACCGCACTTTTATAGTTAGTCTTTTGGGGGAAACTTTCCCTTATTTTTGTTTCTATTTATATTTAAAAATATCGTTCTGTATCTTTGTAGGGATGAACCTATGTGTTCGTCCGTTTTTATATTTTCCCGTTTATTGTATGGGGAATTTAGTTTCGGGCGGACACATCGGTCCGCCCCTACGGGGTAATATGTGTGAAAAAATCTATGATTTTTTTACCGCACTTTTATAGTTAGTCTTTTGGGGGAAACTTTCCCTTATTTTTGTTTCTATTTGTTATTTAAAAATATCGTTTTGTATCCTTGTAGGGACGAACCTATGTGTTCGTCCGTTTTTATATTTTCCCCGTTTATTGTATGGGGAATTTAGTTTCGGGCGGACACATTGGTCCGCCTCTACGGGTAATATATGGTGAAAAAATCTGTGATTTTTTATCGCACTTTTATAGTTTTTTTGGGGAAACTTTCCCTTATTTTTGTTTCTATTTGTTATTTAAAAATATTGTTCTGCATCCTTGTAGGGATGAACCGATGTGTTCGTCCGTTTTTATATTTTCCCGTTTATTATATGGGGAATGTTGTTTCGGTCGGACACATAGGTCCGCCCCTACGGGGTAATATGTGTGAATAAATCTGTGATTTTTTTACAGCACTTTTATTCTGTTTAGTAAAATTTACTCTTTGTAAAGAAGATACTTAAGATTTTTTATCTAATATTGTTTTATCTAATATTCTAGAAAGTAATTCTTCCATTGGAATTTTCTCTGATGTGGATTTATCTAATAAAAGAGCAGGGTTTAAGCCTAAGCTTTCAATCATTACTCTATTTAATGTTTTTAATGTTTCAAGATCTGTATCTTGAAGATTATTTTCTTTTATAAAGTTTAAATAAGTAACGAATGATTGCGCTACCGTTTGCTTATGCAAATAGGCTTGTTCTAGTTTTTTGTCTTCATTAATTCTTTTGGACAAGAATAATGCAGCCCAAGCTAATGGTAAAATGAGAGATAATCTTACTAATATTCCAGGAATAGTTTTAGGGATGCAAATTAAAGCTATGCAAAAAATAATGAATAAAATTACATAAAAAGAACAGGTTTGTTTTTTTATTTGCTTTGAGAAGTTCTTTTGGGAGATTTTAAAAATACTACTGATTACTCCATTGTTAAGCTCTACTTGTAGTAATTTCATTTCTTTATCTAGTAATTGTTTTTCTTTTGATATTTCTTGTTCTACTTTATTTATCATATAAGTTTTAATAGAATCTATTTTCCATAAACTAGACTGTCTAACAAATAAATTTTCTATTTCTGAAAGAATAGATAAAACTCTATCTTGTTCTTCCTTGGTAAATTCATTGTTGTTTTTGTCTTTTAATTCCTCCATTAGTGTTTGCAATATGTTATAAATGTTTTTTAGAACATTGTCTTCTAATATAGAAAGAGCCCTTTTGCTAAAATAAATATCTAGATATTTAGATAGCTCTATTATTTCATTAATTTTATGGTCACTAATTATTCCACTATGTTTTATATAAGGAAACGCTTCTTTTAAATAATTGTTGTAGATGAAATTCCAGGTTTTATATATATTGTTTATCATTTCATCTTGAATAATTTTAGTCATAATTTAATTTCTCCACTCAAAAGCCCAGGCAACAACAAATCTCTTGCGTTTGCTAATTTTTCGTTAGTATTCAAATTTAAAGCAATTTTTGAAAAGCTATTTTTCACTATATTGCCAAAAATTTCCGTTAATTCTTTAGGTGGAACAACAATTTGTTTGATTAAAAAATCAGGGAAATGACCTTTATATTCAACAAATCTTTGTTTTCCTAAAGTTGCTAAATATAGCCAGTAAATATTAACATCTTGACCTTTAAAGGCGAATACATTTTGTATTGCACTAAAGTCAAAGTGTATTAATCGCATATAGCAAGTATGGTTGGCAAATACAATGACGGGATCTTGAATACTCGCTTTAATGCCTGCGGCATTATTATGAAAACCAATAATGCCTGATTTTCCTTGATCTAAGACAGGAATATGACCTTCTGGAAACGTATTTTTTTGACTATACTTCTTGCCAACAGGAATTTTCTTTATTATTTGCTCTATTTTTAAACATTCCCACCCCCTCGGCACTTCCCTCATTTCCGTTTCCACAAACTCGCTTGGGAAAGCTGCGGTGATTTGTTGCAGTTGGTGGTAGGTGGTGGGATCTTGGGTTTTAAGTGCGGTGATTTTTTCCTCAGTTTTTCCGCTTAAACAAGCCATGGCGGCAAGCTCGGCATCTTCGGCACTGCCGCCTGCTGCCAACACTTCCACCTTGGCGTGTACGGGGGCAAAATCAATAAACCAATGTTTAAAAATTGCTTGGGCAATCGCTTCTAGGGTTTGATTGGTTTGGGTGTTGAGAGCGATTTTTTTATCAAGATTACCTAAGATAGCTGAAATTTTTTTCTGTTCCAATATACTTGGATATGAAATATCAATTTGATCAAATGTAGCTCTTGTAATTGTATCGAATACAGAGCCATGGGTCTTTTGTTTTAACTCATTTATATTATTTTTTAAAAAATAATATAAAAAATCATTATCTATAATTCCAGATATTCCGTTTAGACCATAACAAGATTGGTTAAATGCCATATCTTTGGATAATTGTGCAAGACACCCCACAGTTCCTCTAGCAGATATAATTATTTGTCCCTTTTTTAATAATTTTGTACTACTATTTTTGAGTCCTAATTCTGTAATTTTTTCAGCTGTATCTGATACAAATCTTAAGTCATTATTAAAATCAGCAACAGATAGCCAAGGAATATTGCCCTTCCAATAGCTAGGCTCGCTACGTTTAGGTGTTCCCCCTCCGATAATTTCAATCACATTAGATAGTGTGTCCGTGTTCTTCATATTCATAAAATCCTCACCAAGAAATCCCCAAACTCTTCTTAATCGCTTCTTCCAGCTCTCGTCCCTGTGCAAACTGTTCCGCCAGTTTTGCCGTTAGTTCTGCCATTTTTTCTTCAAAAGGGATGCCGTCATCTTCCTCTTCAGGTGTGCCGACATAACGCCCGGGGGTGAGAATGAAATCATTATTGGCGATTTCTTCAAGGCTTGCGGCATAGCAGAAGCCTTCTTGGTTCTCATAGTCGCTGCCCTTTTGCCATGCGTGGTAGGTATCGGCAATGCGGGCGATGTCGGCGGCGGTGAAATCACGCAAGGTGCGGTCTTTCATATAGCCCACTTGCCGTGCATCAATAAACAGTACTTCGCCTTTACGGGCTTTGGCTTTGTTGAAAAACCAAATACAAGCGGGAATCTGAACATTGGTAAAAAGCTGGCTAGGCAGGGCGACCATCGCCTCCACTAAATCCGCTTCAATTAAGCGGCGGCGGATCTCACCCTCGCCCCCTGTTTGGCTGCTCATTGAGCCGTTTGCCAGCACAATGCCCATTCGCCCTTGTGGCACAAGGTGGTAGAGCATATGCGAAATCCACGCAAAGTTGGCGTTGCCTTTTGGTGGCACACCGTATGCCCAGCGTGGATCGCCTTGTAGGGATTCGTCCCACCAGTCTTTCACGTTAAATGGCGGATTAGCCATTACAAAATCCATTTTCATATCAATATGTTGTGGATTAGTGAAGCTGTCGCCGCGGCTACCAAAGTTAAATTCAATGCCGCGGATTGCCATATTCATTGCAGCTAGCTTCCAAGTGGTCGGGTTGTATTCTTGTCCGTAGATAGAGACTTGGTTGATATTGCCTTGGTGCGCCGCGATAAATTTTTCTGTTTGCACAAAGAAACCACCCGATCCCATTGCTGGGTCATAAATACGCCCGTGGTAAGGTTCAAGCATTTCAACAATCAGGCTGACGATGGATTTTGGGGTAAAATATTCCCCCCCTTTTTGTCCTTCTTTCGCGGCAAATTCACCAAGGAAATATTCATATACGTGGCCAAGAATATCTTTTGCCGCCATTGAAATCGGTGCGCCGTTATAAGTAGGTTGGCTGAAATCGGTATCAGAAAAGGTGTTAAGCAAGCCGATCAGCGTTTTATCATTGATGTCGTAACCTGAAATACGTTGGATAATCCCCTTAAGTTTTGGATTTTCATTTTCAATGGCAGAAAATGCGTTATCAATAAGATTTGCCACGCCACGGAATGCGCCACCCCAAGGTAATTGGCTACCTTGATTGAGCGTTGCGATGTTGCGAATGGTTTCCCAACGAGCTTGTTGTGGTACCCAGAAGATATTTTCTGCGGTGTAGTTGTCTTGTAGCTCCATTTCACTGTTGAGGAGGTTTTGATATTCTTCAGTAGAATAACCATTTGGATTAAGATAAAGGGGGTCTTGTGGATCTTGTAGCTTGGTGTGAAGTTTTTTGCGAAATGTGGTGAAGCTATCAGAAACGTATTTTAAGAAAATTAAGCCTAGAACAATATGTTTATAATCAGAGGCGGAAAGTTGGCTACGCAGTTTATCTGCTGCTTGCCATAGACGGGCATCTAAATCATTTAAAAAGGCTTGCTGTTGTGCCAGGCTGGCACTACAATCTTGCTGTGCTGTGCTGTGCTGTGCTGTGCTGTGCTGTGCTGTGCTGTGCTGTGCTGTGCTGTGCTGTGCTGTGCTGTGCTGTGCTGTGCTGTGCTGTGCTGTGCTGTGCTGTGCTGTTATTCATAAAACGTGAGTTCTCCTACTAATAGTGATTTTTGTAGCATTATATCATTCCACTTTTGAATGAAAAGGTGAATTTCCTTTAATCCTTTTTAGCCTATAAATGCTCACTTGAGTGTTGTTTTCGCTTTGGCATTAAGATGATAATCATTCGGTTTAATTGAGCTGTTGCACGAAAAGTGCGGTGCAATAAATGCGACTTTTTTGTGTAAATATAGAGGGAAATAAAAACCGCCGCGAGGTGAATCGCGGCGGTGATGAGGGGTTATTCAAATAGATTTTGATGTAATGCTCTTACCACATCATCTGCTTGTTCGCTTTGTACTAGCATACAGATATTATTCGTGCTTGCACCGTAGCTTATCATTCTTACATTATAGGCTTCTAAGGTATCAAAAATTTGTTTTGCGATACCACTGGTAATATGTAAGTTATTACCGACTAATGCCACTAAAGAAAGCCCTGTATCCACTTTCACACTTGACACTTCTCGGAGTTCAGCCAGTAATTCAGGGGAAAGCATTTCCGCACCTGATGAGGCAGAGCCGGTTTTGTCTAAGGTGAGAGCGACACTCACTTCTGATGTGGTGATGGTATCCACGGAAATTTTGTGTTTAGCGAGGATATTAAAAATATTCGCAAGGAAGCCTTGTGCGTGTAGCATACTGAGGCTTGAGAGGGTAACCAATGTTTGATCACGGCGTAATGCAATGGCACGGAATGTTGGGCGTGGTTGTGGATCTTTGGTTACCCAAGTACCACCATCTTGTGGGGCTTTGCTTGAGCCAACAAACACCGGAATGTTACTACGCACCGCTGGAAGTAGGGTAGCAGGGTGTAACACTTTCGCGCCGAACGTTGCCATTTCTGCGGCTTCAGCAAAGCTCATCGTATCAATGCGTTTTGCATTCGGTACAATGCGTGGATCGGTGGTGTAGATCCCTGCAACATCGGTCCAAATTAAGACATCTTTTGCATTTAGGACTTCAGCTAAGAGGGCGGCTGAATAATCACTACCGCCACGTCCTAAGGTGGTGGTTTTGCCTTGTGGATCACGTCCGATGAAGCCTTGTGTAATGATCATTGTGTCATTATCTTGCGCTAATAAAGGTTTTAATAAGGTGTCGCTATTTTTTTGTGTTTGCGCATCATCGGGTGCTGCCTTACCAAAGTGGCTGTTTGTGGCAACGATGGTACGCACATCAACCCAAGTGGCTTTCGCGCCAAGCTCTTTTAATACTTGAACAAAGAGTAGGGTGGACATCATTTCACCTTGGCAGATCAGTTCGTCTGTTAATGCTGGGGAAGTGGCAACACTGGCGGCATCGGCTAAGGTTTCGATATGGCTTAAAATCTCTTCGATTTTTGCCCGCACTTGGCTGTCGTCTTGCAGTTCAGCGAGGATATTTTCTTCAATTTGACGCACTTCTGCGATTAATTTTTTACGCTCTTCGGCTTCTTTACCATTAGCAAGCGCCACCAGTAAATTAGTGATCCCTGCTGAGGCTGAAAGGACAACCACGCGCGTATTCGGATCGGCGATGACAATGTTCGCACAGGCACTCATTGCGCTATGATTTGCAACACTGGTGCCACCAAATTTTGCTACCGATAGATGAGACATAATTCATTCCTTCTGATAAAAATAAAAGATGTTGTATTTAAAGCCTTAGAAATAACGATTTCACCAAACATTGTCAAATAATATTTTATGAAATCCAATAAAAAACGCCATTTCTAAAATGACGTTTCGATATTTTAAGATTTTACCCCTGAGAATCAAATAATTTTCAATTAAGGGCGAGAAAGGTAATCGCCAACGCCCACCCATTTATAGGAAGTGAGGGCTTCTAATCCCATTGGTCCACGAGAATGTAATTTTTGCGTACTCACCGCGACTTCTGCGCCAAGACCAAATTGTCCACCATCGGTAAAACGTGTGCTTGCATTGACATAAACCGCCGCACTATCGACTTGATTGATAAATTGTTGTGCTAAACGCTGTGAGCTGGTTAAGATCGCATCGGAATGTTGCGTACCATATTGATTAATAAAGGCGATAGCTTCATCAATATCGTTTACAATTACTACGTTAAGATCAGGCGATCCCCATTCTTGTTGTAATGCTTCGGTGTTTAATAGCTCAACCTCTGCCCCGGCTTTGCTTAATAAGGAAAGTGCGGTGCTATTTGCGTGAAATGTTATTTTCGCTTGGTTAAATTCAGCCAGCATCGGTAAAAATTGTTCGGCGATGCTTTCTTGTACTAAAAGTGTTTCCAGTGTGTTGCAGGTGCTTGGGCGTTGTGTTTTTGCATTATTAATCACGGCTAAGGCACGTTGTAAATCGGCACTTTCTTCCACAAACGTATGGCACACGCCAACACCGCCAATAATCACTGGAATGGTGGCGTTTTCTTTACAGAGTTGATGTAGCGTTGCACCACCTCTTGGAATAAGCATATCTACATAGCGATCTAATTTCATTAATTGCATTACAAGTTCACGGTTAGGATCGCGAATGGCTTGTACTGCATACTGCGGTAAATTAGCTTGTAATAGGGCTTGCTGTATCACTTCCACTAAGATGTTGTTAGAATGTTGGGTTTCTTTTCCACCGCGTAGAATCACGGCGTTACCTGTTTTTAAGCAAAGGCTTGCCACATCAATGGTAACATTCGGGCGAGCTTCATAGATGGTGGCAACAACACCAAGTGGGACACGAACACGTTCAATTTTTAACCCACTTTCTAGCGTACCACCATCAATAATTTTGCCAACAGGATCGGGCAGAGAAATAATATGGCGAACATCTTGTGCAATAGCGTGCAAGCGTTCTGGGGTGAGCAATAGGCGGTCGATTAATGCGTCAGATAAGCCATTTTGCTTGGCAATTTGAATGTCCTTAGCATTTTCAGCCAGAATGCGATCGGCTTGTTGTTCTAACTGATCCGCAATGCACTGTAAGGCGTGATTTTTTTCTTTTTCGCTACATTGTGCCAGTACAAAAGCCGCTTGTTTGGCTTGTTTTCCCATTTGTTCTAAATTCATTGTATTATCCTTCATTATTTTATTTTTTTCGGTAATTTGTCATTGCTATGCTTTTCTGCGATTTCTTGTTCTTGATAATCAAAGATGGGTAAATGCCATTCAAAACGAATTGCCAATAGCCGAATCGTAAAGCCACTGATGAGGGTAACAATTACAACAAGGCTATGATTAAGCGTTAATTGGCTTAAACCAATATAAATACTTGAGGCAAATAATGCAACGCTGGCGTAGAGCTCTTTTTGGAACACAAGGGGGATACGGTTGCATAACAGATCGCGTAGTACGCCACCAAATGCGCCCGTAATAATGGCAGCGATAATGGCAATGGTAAAGCTATGCCCCATATCTAATGCAATTTGCGTGCCAATAATAGAAAACACGATAAGCCCTAAGGCATCTAATACCAAGAAAATGGTGCGAAAATAACGCATAAAATGGCGAATAAACGGGGCAATAAATACAGTTAATACCGCCGCACTGGCAACAATTAAAAAATAATGAGGGTTTTTCACCCAGCCAAGTGGATAATGCCCAAGCAACACATCTCGCACCGAGCCACCGCCAATGGCGGTCATTGAAGCGATGATAATTACGCCAAAAATATCCATTTTTTCGCGTCCTGCGGCTAAAGCCCCTGTGATTGCTTCGGCAGTAATGCCGATAATATATAAAATGCTCAGTAGCATAATCGCCTTCATTAAAGTGCGGTGAAAATTTCTGTTATTTTAGAGGGGAATAGACGGTGTAACAAGGATAAAAATACAGAGATTTTTGACCGCACTTTTAAATTTCTGCATAATGTGCCACTTATTACGATAGAAAGGAAAAATTATGTCAGAAAGTCGCTCTCAATCTTTGACCTTTATACTGAGTGCAATCCCACTTTGTTTGTTACTTTTACTGGATAACTTTGCCTTATATTTGCAAGGACAGCCGAAAGCCATTTCTCATTTGAGTTTAGCGGTGCTTACGGCACAATTAGTCTGTTTACTGGTGTTTTATAAAGGGCAAATTTGTAATGGGCAACGAAGTCGATTAGTTGCAGTGAATGGCTATTTGTTCGTTTATTGGGGATATTGGCTACTGCTGAGCGTATGCTCAAATCATCATTATGTGCTGACTGATATGGTGAGTTTATGCGGTATTGGTCTTTCGCTAGCAATCTGGTTTCAACCAGCGGATATGCAATTACGCAAAGCTATTTTAGTGTTTGCTAGCTTGTTTGGCGTGCTTGGTGTGGTGGTTTATGGCTTGATCTTTTTGCAACTACCTTGGCTTGCTTTGTTGCCTTACAATTTCTTTGGGCAATGCTTTATTGGGATCATTCTGGCAAATCTTTTTTTAGTGATTGCTAAAAATCGCTTACAAAGTTTTATTGCCTTATTGCCACTTGCGATGATGATTTTCTTATTATTAAATGGTGTGTTGTCCACGTTATTGATCTACTTTGCACATCAAAGTGCGGTGATTTTTCCGAATAAATTTGCCTTAGCGCTTTATTTTTTCTTGCATTTGGTTGTAGTAGCAATGATTGCATTGCCGATTTTGACGAAAACCAAGTTCAGTTATCAAACGCTGTTGTTGCTCTTTTTTATCGCCTTGAGTTTGCCTATTTGGGCGAATTTTAGTTTGATTGCAGGATAGAAAAATAGGGCAGAATGTTCTGCCCTAATTATTTATGGTTTATAGATGATTTCTACGCCTTCATCATCTTCTTCTGACCAATCGTCCCAATCCTCATCTTCATCATTAAATTGATGTTCAGACAGTTGTTCTTGGTGATAATCGTCCCATTTGAATTTTACTTCTTCTGGATTTTCAGGTTCTTTCTCTTCTTCCCTTGGATGGGCATCGAGATAGTCCATAATATCACGACAAAGTGGCTCAACATTTTTGCCAGTGGCGGCGGAAATTAGATAATAATCACCGTCCCAATCTAAGCGTTGCAGAATCTCTTTAGCACGCTCGTGCGCTTCTTCATCAGACATTGTGTCGATTTTGTTAAACACTAACCAGCGTGTTTTTTCTGCTAGTTTTTCGCTATATTGGAAAAGCTCACTTTCAATAATTGCAATGTTATCCGCAGGATCGCTACCGTCTATTGGATTGATATCTACGAGGTGAATCAGCACGCGACAACGCTCCAAATGTTTTAAGAAACGGATCCCTAAGCCCGCCCCCTCTGAAGCTCCTTCAATTAAGCCCGGAATATCAGCCACCACGAAGCTACGATGCGCATCAATACGTGCTACCCCTAAACTTGGTACAAGTGTGGTGAAAGGGTAGTCGGCCACTTTCGGTTTTGCCGCAGAAACGGCTCGGATAAAGGTGGATTTGCCAGCATTGGGTAAGCCGAGCATTCCCACATCGGCAAGTAACATTAGCTCTAATAAAAGATCCCGTTTTTCCCCCGGTGTGCCATTCGTTTTTTGTCGTGGCGCACGGTTTACTGAAGATTTAAAACGGGTGTTACCTAAGCCGTGATAGCCCCCTTTGGCAATGAGCATTTTTGCCCCGTGTTGGGTTAAATCGCCCAGAATCTCTTTGGTATCATTGTCTATGGCTCGTGTTCCTACCGGCACTCTTAAGGTAATATCTTTACCACGACGACCTGTACAATCTGAGCTACGACCATTTTCGCCCCGTTGTGCCGCAAAACGTTTTTCAAAACGGTAGTCAATCAGGGTGTTAAGGTTTTCATCGGCAATTAAATAAACATCGCCACCATCGCCACCATCACCGCCATCAGGGCCACCTTTCGGGATAAATTTTTCACGGCGAAAACTCACGCAACCATTTCCGCCATCACCTGCCTCGACACGAATCAAGGCTTCATCAATAAATTTCATTTTTTCTCCTATTTCTTATTCTTTGTAAATTTGTGTCCAATCGCTGAGAACATTGCACCAATCACCACTACAAATGCACCAATATAACTAAGCTGATTTAACTCTGGCTCAGCAAAGTGAGTGGGGCTAAGGTGATGTAAAAGATGGGAAAATACAATAGTAAACAAAGGAACAAGGGTAACCACAACGCTTACTTTAGCCACTTCCCAGCGATTTAAGGCTTCGGCATAAGCGCCATAGCCAATCAAGGTATTTAAACAGCAGTAAAGGAAACAAGCGAGGGTTAAACCACTTAATCCTTGCACTTGTGAAACCTGTGCAAAAGGGGTAAATACCATCGCACAACCAAAATAAAACATTAATAAAACTTGCTGGGCAGTAAATTGACGGAGGAGTAATTTCTGAGCAAGCCCATAAGCAACCCACACTAATGCGGCACAAATACTTAATGATACACCAATAAAATAGCTATTTAATTGTGCTAACTCGCCCAATTTGTTATTAAAGAATAAACCTAGCCCGATAATTAATACTGCTAGCCCAATTTTTTGGTGCAAACCTAACCGCTCTTTGAAAATAATGACACCACAAATCAGCATTGCAAATGATGAAAGGTGGATAAAAATCTGTGCCACTGAGGGTTCAACAAACTTTAATGATGTATTAAATAAAGAAAAATTGCCAGAAAGCCCAATCACCCCAAAAATAAATAGCCCAATATAATAGCGATTAAAGTTTGCTAATTTGGGTAGCTTTTTACTGATACCTAATAATAACAAGAGGACAACACTGGCGGTAACAAAACGATACCAAACAATAGTTTGTGGGGTCATCACATTTAATACTTGCTTTAATGCAATGGGTAATGATCCCCAAGCCATTGCTGTAATTAGGGCGAAGATAAAGCCTAATAGGGGTTGTTGTTTCATTATGCTGCCTCCTTAATCGAAATCAGCCTTAACGCTTGAAATTGCTATGTGAAGCTATGTTTGTCATAGCTATCTTACTCGGTAATGTTTTGAGGTGGAATGTTTTATTTATAAATAATAAAAAAGCCCCACAAAACTGTGAGGCATTTTATTCTGTTTATTTGTAAGATTATTCAGCTACGATACTCACGTATTTACGATTTTTCTCGCCTTTAACTTCAAATTTTACTTTACCATCAGCAGTTGCGAATAAAGTGTGATCTCTACCCATTCCTACATTAGCACCAGCGTGGAATTTAGTACCACGTTGACGAACGATAATGCTACCTGCTAATACAGATTCGCCACCGAAGCGTTTCACACCAAGGCGTTTAGCTTCAGAATCGCGACCGTTACGAGTTGAACCACCAGCTTTTTTAGTTGCCATCTACTTGATCTCCTCTGAAATTATGCTTGAATCCCAGTGATTTTCACTTCTGTGAACCACTGACGATGACCTTGTTGTTTACGACTGTGTTTACGACGACGGAATTTAACGATTTTTACTTTATCGCCACGACCGTGAGTTACAACTTCAGCCACTACTTTTGCGCCAGCAACAACTGGTGCACCGATTTTAACATCTTCACCATTAACGACCATTAACACTGAGTCGAATTCAACGCTTTCGCCAGTTGAAACTTCAAGTTTTTCTAAACGAACAACTTGACCTTCGCTTACTCGGTGTTGTTTACCGCCACTTTGGAAAACTGCGTACATAAATACTCCGCTATATATTGTGCTTTAATGTTAATTTCATTTCGCACATTAAAATTCATATAAATAGGTCGCAAATTCTACGGAAAAACAAATCTGATAGCAAGAACTTATTTACAATAAAATAAAAAAAGTTAGATTTTTGCTGGTTTGATTTCAGAAAGCCAAGAAAATCAGGTAAAATCAACCGCACTTTAGGCAATGGTAGATATTCACGATGACAGATAAACGCAATCTTATGGATATAAATGCAATCCAAATGTTAATTAATGAAGATATGCAGAAAGTAAATGCCAAAATTTTGGCACAGCTTAATTCTGAGGTTTCACTGATTAATCAGCTTGGTTATTACTTAATTCAAAGTGGTGGCAAGCGCATTCGCCCAATGCTTGCTGTCTTGACCGCGAATGCTTTGGGGTATCAAGGAGAGGGGCATATTAACTGTGCAACCTTTATTGAGTTTACTCACACAGCAACATTATTACATGATGATGTTGTTGATGAATCTGCTATGCGTCGCGGTAAGCCAACGGCAAATAGTGAATTTGGCAATGCGGCAAGTGTATTGGTTGGGGATTATATTTACACACGTTCTTTCCAATTAATGACACAAACCGATTCGCTACAAATTCTTAAAATAATGTCAGATGCCACCAATGTGATTGCCGAAGGGGAAGTTCAACAATTAATGAATATGAACGATCCCGATACCAGCGAAGAAAGTTATATGCAGGTGATTTACAGCAAAACAGCCCGTTTATTTGAAGCCGCAACTCAATGTGCTGCGATTATTGCTGGTGCCAATCAAGCACAAGAGCTTGCCTTACAACAATACGGGCGTTATCTTGGCACCGCATTTCAATTAATAGATGATGTGTTAGATTATCAAGCCGATGCGCAAACGCTTGGCAAAAATATTGGTGATGATCTGGCGGAAGGCAAGCCAACCTTACCATTATTACACGCGATGCACAGCGGTGATGAAACGCAACGTCAATTAATTCGCAATGCCATTGAACAAGGCGGACAACGTGAAATTTTAAATGACGTCTTAGCGATAATGGCACAATATGGTTCTATTGAATACACCATTGAACGCGCCCGCCAAGAGGCACAAAAAGCGGTGGATGCGATTGCCATTTTGCCACAAAGTGATTATAAACAAGCGTTAATTTCCCTTGCTTATTTATCTGTTGATAGAACAACCTAATTTTATTTTTTGCTATTATTTATTATGGAACAACAAACCAATTACGAAACAGACGAAAGTGCGGTGCAATTTTCGCAAAAATCTAACCGCACTTCACGCAAAGCCAAAAAAGATCCTAATGCCCCTTTTGTGCGTGAAAAATTGAGTTTACCAAATGGGCATAACAAACTTTTATTACATTCTTGTTGCGCCCCTTGTTCAGGCGAGGTGATGGAAGCTATTCATGCCTCAGGCATTGAATTTACCATTTATTTCTACAACCCGAATATTCACCCATTGAAAGAATATTTAATCCGCAAAGAAGAAAATATCCGTTTTGCAGAAAAATGGGGAATTCCATTTATTGATGCCGATTATGATCGACAAAACTGGTTCGACCGAGCTAAAGGTATGGAAAACGAGCCGGAACGAGGTATTCGTTGCACAATGTGTTTTGATATGCGTTTTGAAAAAGCAGCACAATATGCACACGAAAACGGTTTTCCGGTATTTACTAGCTGTTTAGGTATTTCTCGTTGGAAAGATATGAACCAAATTAACGGCTGCGGACACCGTGCAGCAGCGAAATATGATGATGTGGAATATTGGGACTACAACTGGCGTAAAGGGGGCGGATCACAACGAATGATTGAAATCAGCAAACGTGAACGTTTCTACCAACAAGAATATTGTGGATGCGTGTATTCCTTACGTGATACCAATAAATGGCGTGAAGCAAACGGAAGGCAGAAGATCGAAATTGGTAAGTTGTATTACACTAATGATTAATCAACAGCACAAGTAAAAAGGGAATGCTGAGCCATTCCCTTTTTGTTTAATCTCATTATTTTTTTACACGCTCAGCGTGTGCTTTTTTCTGTTCTTTCATTTTGGCGCTAATTTCACGGCGTTGTGTAGCAAGTTCTGCATTACGAATGCGGTAGTCATCAACACGACCATCATAGTCTTCACGCATATTTTCTATAATCACACGAATATCTTCCACACTCATATCATCACGGATATATTGATTAAGATTGTCTAATAATAGAACACGTTTTTGGTTGTCACGGATTTTGCGGTTATTGTCATCAATATCACGCAATAGTTTGTTTTTTAAACGATACATACGCACATACTCCAAGACATCTTGGAAAGACTGTTTATTGACTGTTTCCATAAGTTTCAACTCTCTAATAGATTAATAATAAATTCAATAAGATTTATCGATTGCATTGCGTTAATTAATGTAGTCTTTTTTACTTTTTTCGTCAAAGACTTCCGTGCTTTTTTGTGGATAAGATCAAAAATTTTTCTGAATTAAATAAAAGTCATTGATTCGCTTTCTTTGAGGTGATAAAACTAGCAGATTATTTTTACACAACAATCATCATTAGGAATGGAAAATGACACAGGTATTTAATTTTAGTGCGGGGCCAGCAATGATGCCTCGTGAGGTGTTAGAACAAGCACAAGCAGAATTATTAAATTGGCAAGGTCAGCATACTTCTGTTATGGAAGTGAGCCATCGCGGTAAATTATTTATGGAATTAATCACTCAAGCTGAAAAAGATTTCCGTGAGCTGTATCACATTCCTGATAATTATAAAATCCTCTTTTTGCAAGGGGGCGCCCGTGGGCAATTTGCCGCCATACCGATGAATTTAATTGGTGAAAAAGGCAAAGCTTTATATTTAACCAGTGGGCATTGGTCTTCGACTGCCGCAAAAGAGGCACGTTTGTTTTGTGAAGTGGATGAAGTCAATATTTTATCGCAAGGTAATGAATTAAGCGTAGAACAGCTTGATTTCAGTGATATTGCGGAACAGTATGATTATGTACATTATTGCCCGAATGAAACCATTAGTGGGGTAGAAATTTTTGATGTGCCAAAAGTGGGGAAGGCGGTATTAGTGGCGGATATGTCTTCAAATATTCTTTCTCGTGAAGTGGATATTAACCAATTTGGGATTATTTATGCAGGAGCGCAGAAAAACCTAGGGCCTGCGGGCATTACTATTGTCATTGTGCGTGAAGATTTAATTGGTAAGGCACGCGAAGCCACGCCATCTATTTGGAATTATGCCGTGCAAGCCAACAGTGATTCAATGATTAACACGCCACCTACGTTTGCTTGGTATCTCTGTTCTTTAGTCTTTAAGTATTTATTAGCGAAAGGGGGCGTGAAAGCGGCTGAAAAACGCAATCAAGAAAAAGCCCAGTTGCTTTATGATTATTTAGATCAAAGCGATTTCTATCACAATTCTGTGGCAAAAAACAACCGCTCTTTAATGAATGTTACTTTCAGCACAGGCAATGATGAACTCAATATGAAGTTTGTTACTGAAGCCGCAGAAGTTGGCTTACAAGCATTAAAAGGGCATAAAGTGATTGGTGGAATGCGGGCGTCCATTTATAACGCAATGCCGATTGAAGGGGTAAAAGCCTTAATTGCGTTTATGGAAAAATTTGCTACTGAAAATCGTTAATTTTATTAATTATCAAAGGCTTGCTGATTGATATGGGCAAGCCTTCGCTATATCAACATTAAACACAAGGAACAAAAATGCAATTTATTGATGTTGCGAATGAAGGGGTGAAATCCCTTTCCCCTTATCAAGCAGGTAAACCAATTGAAGAATTAGAACGTGAACTTGGCGTGCAAAATATTGTGAAATTAGCCTCTAATGAAAATCCTTTTGGCTTTCCACAAAGTGCCATTGATGCCATTCAAGCACAGTTGCCACATCTCACTCGTTACCCCGATGCCAACGGTTTTGAATTAAAAACTGTCATTGCTGAAAAATTTGGCGTTAAAGCAAAACAAATTACCCTTGGTAATGGATCAAACGATTTATTGGAATTATTCGCCCACACATTTGCCAGTGAAAAAGATGAAATTATTTATTCGCAATATGCTTTTATTGTTTATCCTTTGGTTACCAAAGCCATTAATGCAGTGGCAAGAGAAATTCCGGCAAAAAATTGGGGACACGATTTAGACGGCTTTTTGCAAGCCATTAATGACAAAACAAAACTTATCTTTATTGCTAACCCAAATAATCCAACAGGAAATTTTCTTACACAGCAAGAACTTGAGCAATTTTTGGCTCAAGTACCAGCCCATATTATTGTTGTGCTAGATGAGGCTTATACCGAATTTACCCGTCCAGAAGAACGTATTGATTCTTTTGCATTAGCAAAAAAATATCCAAATTTAATTATTTCTCGCTCTCTTTCTAAAGCCTATGGATTAGCAGGATTACGTATTGGCTATGCGGTGTCTCACCCTGAAATTGCCGATTTATTAAATCGCGTGCGCCAGCCGTTTAACTGTAATGTACTGGCACTTTCTGCCGCGAGTGCTGTGTTGAAAGACGATGCTTTCGTAGAAAAAGTGGCGGCAAATAATCGCACTGAAATGCAACGCTATGAGCAATTTTGCCAGCAACATCAATTGGAATATATTCCGTCCAAAGGCAATTTCATTACCATTGATTTTAAACGTCCTGCTCAGCCTATTTATGAAGAATTATTGCGTGAGGGGGTGATTGTTCGTCCTATCGCAGGTTACGGAATGCCTAATCACTTGCGTGTGAGTATTGGTTTACCGGAAGAAAATGATAAATTTTTCACCGCACTTTTAAATGTATTAAATAAGGGCTAAAGAGAAGATGGAAAAATTAACACTACAACCTATTTCTTTGGTAGAGGGAGAAATTAACCTCCCGGGTTCAAAAAGTTTATCAAATCGTGCTTTGTTACTTGCGGCGCTTGCGAAAGGCACAACAAAAGTAACCAATTTACTTGATAGCGATGACATTCGCCATATGCTCAACGCCTTGCAAGCCCTTGGGGTGAAATATCAGCTTTCTGAAGATAAATCCGTGTGCGAAATTGAAGGCATTGGCGGTGCGTTTCAATGGCAAAGTGGCTTATCTCTCTATTTAGGCAATGCAGGTACAGCAATGCGCCCTTTGGCGGCAGCATTATGCTTGAAAGGCGAACAGCCTGCTGAAGTGGTTCTTACTGGCGAACCTAGAATGAAAGAGCGTCCAATCAAACATTTGGTGGACGCATTACGCCAAGTCGGGGCGAATATTCGCTATTTAGAAAATGAAGGCTATCCCCCTGTTGCCATTCAAAATACAGGGTTAAAAGGCGGAAAAGTGCGAATTGATGGTTCAATTTCGTCGCAATTTTTGACCGCACTTTTAATGGCTGCCCCATTGGCAGAAAGGGATATGGAGATAGAGATCATCGGAGAGCTGGTTTCCAAACCTTATATTGACATCACGCTAGCAATGATGAAAGATTTTGGGGTAATTGTACGCAACGATAATTACCATACCTTTTTTGTGCAAGGTAACCAGTGCTATATCTCACCTAAACGCTATTTGGTGGAGGGCGATGCCTCTTCGGCTTCTTATTTTCTTGCGACAGGCGCAATTAAAGGCAAGGTGAAAGTAACAGGCATTGGTAAATACTCCATTCAAGGCGATCGTTTATTTGCCGATGTGTTAGAAAAAATGGGCGCAAAAATTACCTGGGGAGAGGATTTTATTCAAGCCGAAAAAGGGCAATTAAAAGGCATTGATATGGATATGAATCATATCCCTGATGCCGCAATGACCATTGCAACGACAGCATTATTTGCCGAAGGTGAAACGGTTATCCGCAATATTTATAATTGGCGCGTCAAAGAAACAGATCGCTTAAGTGCAATGGCAACAGAACTGCGTAAAGTTGGCGCTGAAGTTGAAGAAGGCGAGGATTATATCCGTATCCAACCGCTCTCTTTAACGGATTTTAAGCACGCAGAAATTGAAACTTATAATGATCACCGAATGGCAATGTGCTTCGCACTTATCGCCCTTTCAAATACGCCAGTTACCATTCTCGATCCGAAATGTACAGCAAAAACATTCCCCACTTTTTTTGAGGAGTTTGGGAAGATTGCGAGCTAAAATAGCTGAAACTGCTTAGGATATTATCATAAGCAGTTTTCTATTTATGTTGCTCAAGAGATTTATGTTGGATGCTAACATTTTTCCCTTTTGCTTGAAAATATTCGCCAAGTTGTTGAGCTATATAGACTGAACGATGTTTCCCACCTGTACAGCCGATTGCAATGGTGAGGTAGCTACGGTTATTTTGTTCAAGCATTGGAAGCCAGGTTTCAATATAGTTTCGGGTAAGATAAATGAAATGATTTACCTCATTGTGTTTATTGAGAAAATCTATTACTGGCTGGTCTAATCCTGTCATTGGTCGAAGCTCTGGATTCCAATGGGGATTAGGGAGAAAACGCACATCAAAAACGTAATCGGCATCAAGTGGTATGCCGTATTTAAAGCCGAAAGATTCTACAATAATTTTTAATTCTTTTTGTTTATATCCGAGTAAAAATTCACGCAGGCGTTCTGCCAGTTCGTGGGTGGAAAGATGGGTGGTGTCAATGATTAAATTGGCGGCATCAATGAGTGGGGTAAGATAGTGTTGTTCTGCATCGATCGCGGCTTCAAGAGAAAGTGAATCAGATGAAAGTGGGTGCAAACGACGTGAATCACTATAACGCTTAATCAAGGCGTTTCGTTCACTATCAAGGAAAATAATTTTTACTTGATAGGTCTGTTGCAGTTGCTCAAGGCTTTGTTCTAGCTCTGTTTGTGAGGAAGGAAGATTGCGAATATCAATACTAATGGCAACAGAAGATTGTTGCTTTGCCAAAATAGTAGCCAGTTCAGGAAGAAGTGTAACAGGGAGATTATCAACGCAATAGTAACCAATATCTTCTAAAGCCCGTAATGCAACTGATTTACCTGCACCAGAGCGTCCGCTAATAATGATGATTTCCATCTGATTTCTCCCCTGAATGATGATTACTGTTCAGTTTTTGTTTCTATCGCTTGTTCATTATTCTGATTTTCTTGTTCGTCATCAGAATGGTTATCGATATATTCAAAAATTTGCCAAATTTCTTCCGCACTTTGTGCGGCTCTTAATTGCTTACAAAGCGATTTATCCAACAATTTTTCGGCTAATTCAGGTAGAACAGATTGGGAAAACTCGCTACACACCTCGGAAGGAATAAGCAAGGCAAAAATTAAGTCCACATCACGGTGATCTGCCGCCTCATAATCAATAGGTGTGGCGAGTTGCAAGAATACGGCGATAGGTTTATCGCCTGTATGTAAACGCCCTTTTGGCATTGCAACGCCATTTCCCAAACCAGAGTTACCTAATTTTTCTCGGTTAAATAAGCAATCAAAACTGCTATGCTCGGGATCTTCATCTCCTTGAATTTGATCTGCCACAATACGGCTGATTGTTTCAAACACACGTTTCTTGCTAGAACAAACCAGTCCTTGGCGAATATTTTCAAGACTCAGTAATTGTGTAAATTTAGTCATAAGTTATAGTTTAAATTCTTCACCTAGATAAACCCGTTTCACCTGTTCGTTATTCATCACTTCTTCAGGTGTACCTGTGGCGATCATTTTTCCTGCGCTTACAATGTAAGCACGCTCGCACACATCAAGGGTCTCACGCACGTTATGATCGGTTATTAATACACCTAATCCACGATCACGTAAATCCATAATAATTTTTTTAATATCAATGACGGAAATGGGATCAACCCCTGCAAAGGGTTCATCAAGTAAAATGAACTTGGGATTGGCGGCTAAAGCACGAGCAATTTCCACACGGCGACGTTCCCCGCCCGAAAGCGATTGACCTAGATTATCGCGGATATGACCAATGTTAAATTCTTCAATCAATTCTTCCGCACGTTGTTGCCGTTGCTGTTTATTTAAGTCTTTACGAATTTCAAGCACAGCCATTAAGTTATCATATACACTTAGGCGACGGAAAATCGACGCCTCTTGGGGTAAATAGCCCACGCCTTTTCTTGCGCGATCGTGCATTGGTAATAAGCTAATGTCTTCATCATCAATACGAATGTTGCCTTCATCTTGTTGCACCAAGCCGACAACCATATAGAATGTCGTGGTTTTGCCTGCACCATTAGGCCCAAGTAATCCCACAATTTCATTGGATTTCACGTTTAAACTCACATCAGAAACCACGTTTCGGCTCTTGTAGCTTTTGGCTAAATGTTCTGCATAAAGCGTTGGCATAAGGCTTGTCCTATTTGTTTTTATTATTTAATTGTGCCGGAATTAATACGGTTTTCACGCGAGACTTACTGGAACCGGTGGCTTTTAGTTGTTGTTTTTTTACATCGTAAGTAATGCGTTGTCCCGTAATTTTACTGTCTAGTTGTTTTAATTCTGCATTTCCTGTGAGGGTTAAAAATTCAGTACCAAGATCGTAATGGACTTTATTGGCTTTGCCATCTACTGGCTTACCATCGTCTAATCGTTGATGGAACGTTACTGGGTGTCCATAAGCATCGACGGTTTCTTTTTTGTTACTATTCTCATCTGGACGAGTAATGACGACTTTATCGGCTTTAATTAAAATTGACCCTTGGGTGATCACAACGTTATCTGTAAAGGTAACGGTTTTATTTTCCATATCAAGTGCTTGGTTGTTTGATTCAATATTAATCGGTTGATTTGTATCATCTTTTAAAGCAAAAGCTGACATTGACGTCATCAGTGTGGCAAAAAATAAAAGCGATTTACTTGTTAATTTCATAGTGAGTTTTCACCTGTTCCTTTAAGGTTGCAATTTGTTGCTGTAAATTCCCAGTGAGTTGCGAACCACTGGAAGTAAAATTTAAGCCAGTAATGGTTGCCATTGTATCAGAGTGAATATCTTGCGTCTTTAGGTTTATTGTCGCGCGTTCTGTGCTAACACGCTGTAAACGGGAATCGCGCAATAGACTTTGTACCAATACATCACCGTCTAAATATAAAAGATTATCTTTGGTTAATTTGGCATTTTTAGCACTGATCTTCCAACTTTGTGAGCCTAAGGTTTCATCTTCTACATTATAAAGATAAACCACAGGATTCTGAAAATCGGTGTTTCCATTAGAGGCATAGTGTTCAACTTTGTCAGCGAGTGCAACATATTGCTTTTCTCCGGTCGGAGAATAAACCGTAGTTTGCATTTTCTCACCGATATACTCAGGGCTATCTTGCGATTTAATCAAGCCGGCAAGTTTTTCTGTATCCGTCTGTTGAAGGTTATAAAACCAAGCAAGTAATGCAAGGGCAATCACCGACAAAACAATATTCAAGCGAATATTCATAGTTTGAATGGCTCATTTCTTCAAGATTAATGTAAGTGCGAAATGATAGCATAATTTTGCCAAAAGCAAGAATAATTCCGCGTAAATCAAAGTGCGGTATAAATTTTTACAATTTTTTACAAAGTTTATTTTCAGCGAAATTCAGCTAAAAAGGACTAAGTTTGCATACTTTTATTGTATTTTAAGCTTAATTCACCGCAAAATGAATAAAGAAAATAGGAAAACAGCCTTTGACATTCTGCTTGCATCGCATATCATTGCCACATTTTGAATAATACAGGTGAATAAACGTGCTATGGCTCGTTCTTTTGTAGAAGTAAAAAATCTCATTTTTAAGCGCGGTGAGCGTATCATTTATGAACGCCTAAATTTACGCGTTGAACAGGGGAAAATTACCGCCATAATGGGGCCATCAGGGATTGGCAAGACGACATTATTGCGCCTTATTGGTGGACAGCTTTCGCCTGATAGCGGTGAAATTCTCGTTGATGGCAAAGATATTTGTCGAATGTCCCGTGCAGAGCTGTATAAATTACGTCAGCGTATTGGTATGTTATTTCAGTCTGGGGCATTATTTACCGATATGTCTACTTTTGATAATGTCGCTTTTCCGATTCGTGAACATACAACTCTGCCAGAGCAATTAATTCGAGAAATGGTATTAATGAAACTTGAAGCAGTTGGATTGCGAGGGGCGGCAGAGTTAATGCCCTCTGAGTTATCTGGCGGTATGGCAAGACGTGCCGCGTTAGCGAGAACCATTGCCCTTGATCCTGAATTAATTATGTATGATGAACCTTTTACTGGGCAAGATCCTATAAGTATGGGGGTAATTGTCAGCTTAATTAAACGATTAAATGAAGCGTTACAACTTACTTCTATTGTGGTTTCTCACGATGTACAAGAAGTATTAAGCATTGCTGATTATGCTTATATTATTGCGGATAAACGGGTGATTGCAGAAGGAAAACCTGAAGCTTTATTAGCAAGTCAAGATCCACAGGTACAGCAATTTATCCGCGGAGAGGCGGACGGTCCAGTACGTTTTCATTATCCTGCTGGAGACTATATTCAGGAGTTATTTAATGATAAGTGAGATGATTCGCGCACTGGGTCGTAGTGCAATTAATTTCTGTAAAGGGACTGGGCGTTCAGGGTTTATGCTGTGGGGCGCGCTGATTGGTACACCGCAATTGAGAAAACATTTTCCGTTACTTATTAAACAGCTATATGTTTTAGGTGTACTGTCTTTACTTATTATTATGCTTTCAGGCTTGTTTATTGGTATGGTGCTTGGACTACAAGGCTACGTGGTGTTAGTGGATTTTTCTGCTGAAACGAGCCTTGGGCAATTGGTCGCGCTTTCCTTATTGCGTGAATTAGGGCCTGTGGTTACCGCATTATTGTTTGCGGGACGAGCTGGCTCAGCGCTAACGGCTGAAATAGGGTTGATGAAAGCAACGGAGCAACTTTCAAGCCTCGAAATGATGGCAGTTGATCCTCTTCGCCGTGTGATTTCACCACGTTTTTGGGCGGGGGTGATTGCAATGCCAATTTTATCAATAATTTTTATCGCTATTGGTATTTGGGGCGGTTCATTGGTTGGTGTGGATTGGAAAGGCGTTGATGCGGGGAGTTTTTGGTCGGTAATGCAAAACGCCGTAACTTGGAAAACGGATATTCTCAATGGTTTAATTAAGAGTATTTGTTTCGCTATTGCCGTGGTGTGGATTGCTTTATTTAATGGTTATGACAGTTTGCCAACGTCTGAGGGTATTAGCAAAGCGACTACCAAAACCGTGGTGAATGCGTCTTTGGTTGTGCTAGGGTTAGATTTTATTTTAACTGCAATGATGTTCGGTGGAAGTTAATTATTTGACTCACCGAACGATTTCGTTTCATTCAGAAAATCCGTACAATATTAAAGTGCGGTGTAAAATTAAGGTAGTTTTTATGCGACAAACAGCAAAGTATGAATTTTGGGTAGGGTTATTTTTATTGCTTGCCATTGGCGCCTTGGTCTTTTTAGGTTTAAAGGTAGCGAATGTGCAAGGATTTAGCCAAACAAAATCTTATCAAGTTAGTGCAACTTTTGACAATATTGGTGGACTAAAAGTGCGTGCGCCATTAAAAGTGGGCGGCGTGGTAATTGGGCGAGTGACCGATATTGAGCTTGATCCACAAACTTATTTGCCTGTGGTAAAGATAGCAATTAATCAAGAATATAATGAAATTCCTGATAATAGTTCATTATCAATTAAAACCTCAGGTTTATTAGGCGAACAGTATATTGCGTTAAGTATTGGATTTGACGATGGGGAAACCACTAAAATGCTCAAAGAAGGGAGCAAAATTGTGGATACCAAATCGGCAATGGTGTTAGAAGATTTAGTCGGACAATTCCTATATGGAGACAAGAATAAATCTGATGACAGCAAACCTGAAACGCAACAATAATTTCTTTTTTCGTTTTACGGAGGAATCGATGTTAAAACAAACAATGACAAACTGGTTAAGAAAAACATTAGTTATTTTCACCGCACTTTTTGCACTGAACGCAATGGCGGATGATACCCCATATGACTTAATGCAAAAAGCATCAGACAAATTGTTTAGCGATATTGCTAACAGTCAAAGTCAGATTAAGCAAAATCCAAATTATTTAAGAACTATTGTGCGTCAAGATTTAATGCCTTATGTACACGTGAATTATGCTGGTTCATTGGTGTTAGGTCAGTATTTTAAAACGACCACACCAGAACTGCGTACAAAATTTTTCGCTGCGTTTGATCAATTTATTGAGCAATCTTATGCACAAGTTTTAACGCTGTATAAAAACCAAAAAATTGACATTGAAAAACCGAAAAATGTTTCTGATAACCAAATGAGCATTCGGGTGAAAGTGGTACAAAATGGTAATGCGCAGCCGATTAATTTAAACTTCTTTTGGCGTAAAAATAGCAAAACAGGCCAATGGCAAGTCTATGATATGGCAGCTGAAGGCGTGAGTATGGTTAATACTAAAAAACAAGAATGGAGTGCGACTTTACGCAAAGATGGGATCGAAGCACTAACCCAACAAGTGCAAAAAGCGGCGAATGCGCCTGTTACATTGGGTAAATAATCAATGCACAACACATCAGGTTTAACCTCAAGTTTAACTTGGGCATTTGAACAAAATGATGATAAGATAACGCTCCGCTTGACTGGGGCGTTATCCAGAAAAACGTTGTTGCCGTTATGGGAACAACGTTATTCTTTTTTATCAGCAGATAAAATCGCACGCCAGCAAGTTATTTGGGAACTTGCCGATTTAACGCGAATTGACAGCGCAGGTTTTGCATTATTATGTGATTTTCTTCATCATTGCCAAACGCAAGCACAGATGCAAATCATTCAAAATGCACCTGAGCAATTTCTCACGTTGGCTGATCTTTTGGGGTTATCAAAATGGATTGACCCGTTTTTACAACAGAATGGAAAAAATTAATGGAAACGCAAGAAATTGAACAAATTTTAAAAGAGGCTTTAGGGCTTGAAGAAATTTATGTACAAGGCGAGAATGCTCATTTTGGGGTGATTGTGATTGATGATGAAATTGCAGGATTATCAAGATTAAAGCAGCAACAAACCATTTATGCGCCGCTAATGCAATATTTTTCCTCAGGGGAAATTCACGCATTAACTATCAAAACCTTTACCCAAGAAAAGTGGAAGCGTGAGCGTTTACTTAATCCCATTAATTAATTTTTAGGACGTTGTTATGCAAAAATTTCGTGTTTATGGGCAATCTCGTTTAAGCGGAGATGTCAAAATCTCAGGGGCAAAAAATGCCGCATTACCTATTTTATTTGCCGCTATTTTAGCGGAAGAACCCGTTACCTTAACCAATGTACCTGAATTAAAAGATATTGAAACCACACTAAAAATCTTGCGTCAGCTTGGTATGCAAGTAGAACAAAAAGACGGTGGTGTAGTACATTTAGACGGTTCGAAAATTAATCATTTTATTGCACCTTATGAATTGGTGAAAACAATGCGTGCCTCTATTTGGGCATTAGCACCGCTTGTTGCACGTTTCCATCAAGGACAGGTTTCACTTCCCGGTGGTTGTGCCATTGGCGCTCGTCCAGTGGATTTACATATCAGCGGTTTAGAACGCTTAGGGGCAGAGATTAAACTGGAAGACGGTTATGTAAAAGCACATACTAATGGGCGTTTGAGTGGAACACGCATTGTGATGGAAAAGGTTAGTGTAGGGGCAACCCTTTCTATTATGACCGCGGCAACATTGGCAACTGGAACAACAATTATTGAAAATGCCGCTCGTGAACCTGAGATTGTAGATACCGCCGTATTTTTAAATAAAATGGGAGCAAAAATTAGTGGAGCAGGCACGGATACGATTACCATTGAAGGAGTTAAACGTCTTACGGGATGTGAACACGCCGTGGTTGCCGATCGTATTGAAACAGGTACTTTCCTTGTTGCTGGTGCTATTTCGGGAGGGCGTATTGTATGCCATAACACGAAAGCAGATACTTTAGATGCGGTGATCGATAAATTACGTGAAGCAGGTGCAGAAATTGAAATTACTGAAGATACCATCACGTTAGATATGAAAGGAAAACGCCCAAAAGCGGTTAATATTCGCACGATGCCACATCCTGGTTTCCCAACGGATATGCAAGCGCAATTCACCCTCTTAAATATGGTGGCAGAAGGGACAAGTAAAATTACGGAAACTATTTTTGAAAACCGTTTTATGCACATTCCAGAGCTTATCCGTATGGGCGGTAAGGCTGAGATTGAAGGCCATACGGCTATTTGCCACGGTGTAGAAAGCCTTTCAGGTGCGGAAGTAATGGCAACGGATTTACGCGCTTCAATCAGTTTAGTGCTTGCTGGCTGTATTGCCAGTGGTGAAACCATTGTAGATCGTATTTATCATATCGATCGTGGCTACGAACATATTGAAGAGAAATTACGTGGGTTAGGCGCAAAAATTGAGCGTTTTACAGAAAAGGCTATTTCAGAATAAAAAAGAAGTAAATATCCTGTAAGGATGACTTCTTCCATTATCAAATTAATAAAATAGCCAACAATGCGTTGGCTATTTTTTTCCTCGATAAAAACTATTCTTTATAAATAATTCCTTTATTTGCCTCAAAATCAGCGGCTTTAATTGGTGAATGTTCTTGGAAGTATTCTTTTAAGCTATCTGCATCAACAAATCCCGTATTGACATAGGTTGGATTATCAGTAACGACAGGATAGCCATCTCCCCCAGCAGCACAATAACTTGGTAAAGAAACACGATACACTTTATTGAGATCGATTGGTTTTCCTTGAATTTTTACATCAGAAACTTTTTTTGCTTTGCGATCCACCGTCATTGTAATACCGTAAAACTGAGGGTAAGCACCAGAATCGACTTCTTTCAATGCGACTACATTAAGGTAATTGAGCAAATCTTGGCCTTTCATTTCAAAATAACTGATGATATTACCAAAAGGCTGTACGGTCAGAATATCTTTATAAGTTACATCACCGCTATCAATAGAGGTACGAATTCCACCAGAATTCATAATACCAACATCCGCTTTTACACGTTCCGCTTGCGAGCGAGCAATAAGTTGCCCTAAATTTGTTTGATGGAAGCGTACAATATCGCGATCTCCCACTAGGCGATCATCTACTTTGCCCACCACTTGACCAAGCAATTTATCGCCTTGATCTTGATAAGTTTTAAGATGTGCCAGCAAGGCAGGATCAGCTGGAATTTCTTCTTGATACAACACATATTCACTGGTACCGTCTTCTTTTTTCACTTTCTTTTTCAAATTAATTGGTATTAATTGATAGTTTTCTAAAGTGAGTTTGCCATCTTTAAAGGTAAAATCCGCTCGCCCTAAATATTTGCCCCATTCACCAGCTTGCATAATCCAAGTATTTTTCTCAAGTAAAGGTTTACAGCTATCACCCGGTTTAAATTTATCATTAAATGAGCCATCTTCATTCATACAAAGGGTGTCGTGGGTATGTCCACCAATAACAATATCAAATGCGCCAGCAGGTAATTCACGCACCATTGAAACATCACCCGGAGCATTAGAACCATATTTCGCATTAGGATAAAATCCCATATGAGTCAGCGCAATTTTAAGATCGGGTTGTTCATTTTTATCTAATTGTGCTAACACTTTTTTAGCACTTTCAGCAGGGCGTTCAAATTTCACAGCTGAAATAAACTCTGGATTTCCTAATTTCGCAGTATCTTCAGTCGTTAAACCAACAACCGCTACTTTTAAGCCTTGTTTGTCTAACATTGTGTAAGGATGAACAAGCGGCTCTCCCGTTTTTTGATAAAAGACATTTGCAGCTAAAAATGGAAATTTTGCCCATTTTTCTTGCATCTCAAGTAATTGCAACGGGTTATCAAATTCGTGATTACCTAACGTTAATGCCTCATAGCCCATTAAATTTAATGCTTCAATATCGGGTTTTGCATTTTGCAAATCGGATTCAGGTACACCTGTATTAAAATCTCCAGCATTCAATAAAATTACTGAGCCACCTTTTTTCTCTACTTCTGCACGAATACGATCAATCAACGTTTTCTGTGCTGCGAGACCATATTCACCATTCTTATTTTGCCAATAATGACCATGTAAGTCGTTCGTATGCAATACAGTAAAATGGTAAGTTTGATTAGGCTGATAAGCATAAGCAAAAGAAGATAGTGTAAATAGGGAGGTTAAAGCAGAACATTTAAATAATGAGGCTAATTTCATTGTCATTCTCCATTGTTGATTCATTAGCCAACATATTTTAGCGGAAGTTATAGAAAAAAGATCATTTATTTATAAATATAAAAGATAAAAATCTTAAGTGCGGTATTATTTTTTGCTGTTTTTCGCTTATAAAAGGGCAATCACTTTCTAGATAAGTCTTGCCCTTATTAGATATGAAAGAGCTAATTAAATTCGCCCATAAAATCTTGTGCTTTTTCTACCATCTCTTTTGAGCCAATAAAAAGCGGTGAACGTTGGTGTAATTCAGTTGGCTGAATATCTAAAATCCGACTTTCTCCATTCGTTGCCAAACCGCCGGCTTGTTCCGCTAAAAATGCCATTGGATTGCCTTCATAAAGTAAACGAAGTTTACCATTTGGATAATTTGTGGCACTTGGATAAATATAAATACCGCCTTTTAATAAATTACGGTGGAAATCAGAAACTAAAGAACCAATATAGCGTGAAGTATAAGGACGTTGAGTGGCTTTATCTTCTTCTTGGCAGTATTTAATATACTTTTTCACACCTAATGGAAATTTAAGGTATTGCCCTTCATTGATTGAATAAATTTTTCCTGTTGGTGGCATTTGAATATTCTCATGTGAAAGGCAAAATACCCCTAATGAAGGATCGTAAGTAAAGCCATTAACGCCATTACCAGTGGTATAAACTAGCATTGTTGATGAACCATAAACAATATAGCCTGCCGCCACTTGGCGATGTCCGGGCTGTAAAAAATCTGCTAAGGTAACCGGTGAGCCAATGGGAGAAACGCGCTTATAGATAGAAAAAATCGTCCCAACGGCAACATTCACATCAATATTCGATGAGCCATCTAAAGGATCGGTTAAAATAACATATTTTGCATTCCGCCCTCGTTCCGTATCAAAAGCAACAAAATTTTCTTCTTCCTCAGAAGCAAAGCCTGCTACTTCTTCTCGTGCAATGAGAGCTTGTTTCATTGTGTTATGGGCAAATAAATCTAATTTCATTTGCACTTCACCTTGCACATTTTCAACCCCTGAATTACCAATAATATTATTGGTTAATCCTGCTTTATTAATGTCGCGATGAATAACCTTCGCAACCAAACGAATTGAAGAAAGAATACCTGAAAGCTCTCCTTTCGCATTAGGATATTCCGCTTGTTTCTCAACAATAAATTGCCCTAACGTTTTCATAATTTATTCCTATTTTTTAATGAATAAGTTGTACAGTCTAAAAAAGTTGATTTATTATAACTACCCTTTGAGCAAGAGAAATAATCTCTTATTGAGTTTGTGATCTCAGGCACATTTTATTTTCGTTTTTTGTATATAAGAGATAAAAAAATGACACAAAAACATATTCATATTCTTGGAATTTGCGGCACTTTTATGGGCGGTGTGGCAATTATTGCCAAACAAATGGGATATAAAGTAACGGGCTCAGATGTTAATGTATATCCACCAATGAGTACCTTTTTGCAGGAAAATCAGATTGACATTATTCCCAATTACGATCCCGCTCAGCTTGAGCCAGCGCCAGATTTAGTTTTAATTGGAAATGCAATGAAACGGGGCAATCCTTGCGTAGAATATGTGCTTGAGAATGGTTTGCCTTATACCTCAGGCCCACAATGGTTACATGATAATTTATTACGTGATCGCTGGGTGCTTGCTGTTTCAGGTACGCACGGCAAAACGACAACAACCGGCATGCTCACTTGGATTTTAGAGAAAAACGGGTTAAACCCGGGCTTTTTAATCGGTGGTATCGCGGGCAATTTTGGCACTTCAGCGCGTCTAGGACAAAGCCCTTATTTTGTGATTGAAGCCGATGAATATGATACGGCATTTTTTGATAAACGTTCTAAATTTATTCATTACGCACCAAAAACATTAATTATTAATAATATCGGCTTTGACCACGCCGATATTTTTGATGATCTAAAAGCGATCCAGCGCCAATTTCATCATATGATTCGCACCATTCCAGCAAGCGGTCGTATTCTCTCTTTCGCCAACGAACAAAGCGTAAAAGAAACTCTGGAAATGGGCTGTTGGTCTGAACAACAATTTTTAGGAGAAAACCAAGAATGGTATGCGGAACGTATTACCAATGATTGCACCGAATTTTCGGTGTATCATTTTGGTGAAAAAGTCGCAGAAGTGAAATGGAATATTGTTGGTCAGCATAATATGCATAATGCATTAATGGCGATTGCCGCAGCTTATCACGCAGGCGTATCCATTGAAAATGCTTGTAGCGCTTTAGCGAGTTTTATTAATGCAAAACGCCGCTTAGAACTCAAAGGGGAAGTTAATGGCATTAGTGTTTATGACGATTTCGCCCATCACCCCGCAGAAATTCTTGCTACACTAACTGCACTTCGCGATAAAGTTGGCGGTGGAGTGCGGATTTTGGCGGTATTAGAACCGCGCTCTAATACAATGAAAATGGGCGTACATAAAGATGAACTCGCGCCAGCACTGGTTCGTGCCGATCATATTTTTTTATTGCAGCCAGATAACATTCCATGGGATGTGGTAGAAATCGCAAACCAATGCGTCCAACCAGCTAGCTGGACTGGCAATTTAGACAAATTGGTTGATATGATTGTAGCAGAGGCAAAACCAAGCGATCATATTTTAGTAATGTCAAATGGTAGTTTTGGAGGTATTCATCAAAAATTACTCAATAAATTAGCCAATTAAAAAATAAATTGGATTTATTGCAAATAAAAGGTGCTATTTCATCGCGATGCTGTTAGTATGACAACTGCTTTTTTAAGCAGTAGAGATAACAATTAATAATCTGTGGCTATATTTAAAGTTTTTTATTTTATCATCATAATATTATTACGTTATCTAAGATTAGATTTAACTTAGGATTTGAAATGTCTAGAAATAATGGAACCGTAAAATGGTTCAATGAAGCAAAAGGGTTTGGTTTTTTACAATCAGAAGGTGGCGAAGAAGTGTTTGTGCATTTCTCAGCAATTCAATCAAATGGATTTCGCACCTTAAAAGAAGGTCAAGCCGTCGCGTTTGATATTGTTGATGATAAAAGAGGAAAAAAAGCCGAAAACGTCAGTATCATTGCGTAATGCTTTTTAACAGAAACACCGCAACAAAAAGCGCGGTGTTTTTTTATGAAAATTATTTCTAAATCATCTGGTTGAAAAAAATTAAGGAAAAGCGAAATAAAAAAACCGCCGATAAAATCGACGGTTAAGCATTTGGTTGCGGGGGCTGGATTTGAACCAACGACCTTCGGGTTATGAGCCCGACGAGCTACCAAGCTGCTCCACCCCGCGTCTGTGGGAGCGTACTATACGCGATTTTATTTGTAATGCAAGCCTTAATCCTAAAAAAATGTGTTAACTGATATAAAAATCGGCAATTTGCTGTCTTTCAACGCAAAATGTACAAAATTTCTGCCGCACGTTTTTTATCAAAAGAAGAAAGAATATAAAAATCGCTATCACTTTAAGTGATTTTTTGTTATTTTACGCCGTTTCATTGCGAATTATTTTATTAAGGAATCCATTGCGAATGTCAGCAAAAATTTTCAAAAAATGCACCGCACTTTTAGCGATTGCGGTGCTTTCGGCTTGTTCAAGTTCTAATCATTCCAACAAAATGGCAAATTCAAGTAATCACTTGGCAGATCCGAAAATCTTTGGGGCGAAATATGATGGACGTACTTATCAGCAACAATTCTTAATGCCTGTTTCCGCAGTAGAAAATCAAAGTGCGGTAATAAATCAAGGGGATTTTTTAACTCAACTTTCTAATGTACGTCAATATTCTTCTCGCTTAACCAATAAATTTGCGGTGAGTTACGGTAAAGTAACGAATTGGGTGTTATCTGGCGCTAATGTGAATGAATTAGCAAATTTTGGTATTCACCCAATGATAATGAAGGGGCAAGATGGTTATCAAAATGTCTTAATGACAGGATATTATTCCCCAGTAATCCACGCTCGTCGCACACCGCAAGGCAAATATAATCAACCAATTTATGCAATGCCAAGCCCTTCACAAAAACGTGTAAGCCGTGCGCAAATTTATGCAGGCGCACTAAAGGGGAAAGGCTTAGAATTAGCTTATAGCGATTCGATGATCGACAACTTCCTACTTGGTGTTCAAGGTAGTGGTTATGTGGATTTTGGTCACGGTGAATTAAATTATTTCGCTTATGCTGGGCAAAATGGCTTAGATTATGTGGCAGTTGGTCGTTTATTAGTGGAAGACGGTGAAATCGCCAAAGAAAAAATGTCTATTCAAGCTATTAAGGACTGGGCGAAAGCCAATCCTTCTCGCTTACAAGCCTTGCTAGAACGTAATCCTTCTTATGTGTATTTTAAAAATGATCCAACTGGCAAAGTAAAAGGCTCGGCGGGCGTGCCACTTGTGCCAATGGCGTCGATTGCCTCTGATCGTTCTGTTATTCCTTCTGGTTCTATCGTTTTAGTCGAAGTCCCACAAATAGATAAACAAGGTAGATGGACGGGAGAGCATAAACTGCATTTGATGATTGCGTTAGATGTCGGAGGAGCGGTAAAAGGACAACATTTTGATTTATATCGTGGCATCGGTGATGACGCAGGGCATATCGCAGGCTTATCCAAACATTACGGACGTGTGTGGTTATTACAATAATGAGTGAACGCATAGATAATTATGAACAGCGTTTCGGTGGCATTGGGCGACTTTATCGCCCTGCTGCCTTACAACGTTTACGCCAAGCACATATTTGCGTGATCGGCATTGGCGGGGTCGGTTCTTGGGCTGTTGAGGCGCTTGCTCGCTCCGGCATTGGCAAGATCACAATGATTGATATGGACGATATTTGTGTTACCAATATTAATCGCCAAATTCACGCTATTTCAGGCAATATCGGCAAGCTAAAAACAGAAGTGATGGCAGAACGTGTTGCTTTAATTAACCCAGATTGCCAAGTACATATTATTGATGACTTTCTTTCTAGCGAGAATTTAGCGGATTATATCACCGCGGATTACGATTATGTGATTGATGCCATTGATAGCGTCAAAACCAAGGCAGCACTTATTGCTTATTGTAAACGGCAGAAAATTAAAATTATCACTGTTGGTGGTGCGGGCGGACAGACCGATCCAAGCCAGATTCAAATTGCCGATTTAAGTCGAACAATTCAAGATCCTCTCGCAGCAAAAGTGCGGTCAATTTTACGTAAAGATTTTCATTTTAGTCAAAATCCTAAACGGAAATTTGGCGTAGATTGCGTGTTTTCCACGCAACCATTGATTTTCCCACAACAAGATGGAAATTGTGCGGTTTCTGCCACAATGAACTGCGCCAATGGCTTTGGCGCGGCAACAATGATTACTGCTACCTTTGGCTTTTTTGCGGTATCCCGTGTGATTGAAAAATTATTGGCATCTATAAAATAGCTATCTTATTTTTTAATAAAAAAAAAGATAGCTATTTTTAACAAAACGATCTAAGCTAAGTCATCGAATTATGATAATCATTCTTGATAATAGGAGTATATATGACGAAGTTAAACCCGTTTTTTAAACAGACTGCCATTGCAGCCGCATTGCTTTCTTTCTCTACACTAGCTTCTGCAAGTGTGGTTACTTCCATTAAACCATTAGGATTTATTGCCTCTTCCATTGCCGACGGGGTAACAGATACGCAAGTATTAGTTCCAGCTGGTGCCTCTCCCCACGACTATAATTTGAAGCCATCAGATGTGCAGAAATTAAAAGCGGCTAATCTTGTTTTATGGGTTGGCGAAGATGCGGATGCCTTTCTAGCCTCTTCCTTGAAAAAATATATTGATCCAGAGAAAGTGGTTACTATCGCAACATTACCTGACATTACAGCGGATATGCTAGAAAAAGGTGAACACCATCACCATCACCACCATCATGACGGCGAAGAACACGAACATGAGCATGAACACGATCACGAACATACCGCCGACAGTGATCATCACAAACATAACGATGTGCATGAACATGAACATCATCATGATAACGATGAAAATGCCCATTTAGAAACAAACTGGCATATTTGGTATTCGCCACAAATTAGCCAAGTTGTGGCAAAAGATTTTGCGGCAAAATTAATTCAACAATATCCTGATAAAAAAGCACTTATTGAGCAAAATCTTGCACAATTCGACCGCACTTTAACGGCGAAAAATGAAAAAATTAAACAACAACTTGCCCCCGTACAGAAAAAAGGATTTTATGTTTTCCATGATGCTTACACCTATTTTAATAAGGCTTACGGCTTAAATCAGGTGGGGGCATTTACGATTAATCCATTAGTTGCTCCGGGTGCGAAAAAATTGGCTCATATCAAAGAAGAAATTGAAGAACATAAAGTCGGTTGCTTATTTGCAGAGCCACAATTTACGCCAAAAGTGATTGAAACATTACATAAATCGACGGGCGTTAATGTGGGGCGTTTAGATCCGATGGGCGATGCGGTATCATTAGGTAAAGATTCTTATGCGAATTTCTTACAATATACTGCTGATAGTTATTATCGCTGTTTAAAATAAATTACCTTCCTACTCAGAGCGAACGCCTTGTTCGCTCTTTCTTTTAGATAAAAAACAGAATTAAAATCGACCGCACTTACTGGCTTTGCTATAATCTGCCCATTACGCTTTGAAAGTATCAATGAATTTATGATGAAAAAATTATTTGCCACCACCGCGCGTGGCTTTGAAGAATTATTAAAAACCGAACTCCTCGAACTTGGCGCACAAGAATGTCAAATCGCACAGGGAGGCGTGCATTATTTATCTGACGAGGAAACCCTTTACCGCACGCTCTTATGGTCAAGGCTCAGCTCACGTATTTTACTGCCTTTGGTACAAAGTAAAATTTATAGCGATTTAGATCTTTACTCTACGGTAATTGGGCAAAATTGGTTAGATATTTTTGATGAGCGTTGCCAATTTGTTGTGGATTTTAATGGCACTAACCGTGAAATTCGTCATACGCAATTTGGTGCAATGCGCGTGAAAGATGGCATTGTCGATTATTTTGAACGACAAGGCAGAGCGCGCCCAAGTGTGGATAAAGACAACCCTGATATTCGCATTCACGCCTATTTAAATCGTGACGATTTTATTCTTTCTCTTGATCTCAGTGGCAATGCCTTACATTTGCGTGGCTATCGTGAAGATACAGGGGCAGCACCATTACGTGAAACCTTAGCCGCAGCCATTGTATTACGTTCAGGTTGGCAACAAGGCACACCTTTGATTGATCCAATGTGTGGTTCAGGCACATTGCTCATTGAAGCCGCCCAAATGGAAGCCAAAATTGCACCGCAGTTACACCGCTTACATTGGGGTTTTGATTTCTGGAAAGGGCATAATCCGCAAGCTTGGGAAAAAGTGAAAGAGGAAGCCATTGCCCTTGCCCAACAAGGTTCACAACAAGCTCAGCCCCATTTCTATGGTTTTGATTTAGATCACCGTGTATTACAAAAAGCACAACGAAATGCCCAAAATGCAGGTGTTGCTCATTTAATTCAATGGAAACAAGGGGATATTGCCGCACTAAAAAATCCAACGGAAGAAAAAGGCACGCTTATTTGCAACCCACCTTATGGTGAGCGTTTAGGGACAACACCAGCATTAATTGCGCTTTACTCCGTGTTTGGGCAACGTTTAAAACAGCAATTTGGCGGTTGGAATGCCTCCGTTTTTAGTGGTGAACCTGCATTACTTGATTGCCTACGCTTACGTTCTCACCGTCAGTTTAAAGCAAAAAATGGCCCACTAGATTGCGTACAGAAAAATTATCAAATTGCTGAAACTGCCCAACAAGAAAGTGCGGTACAAAATCTGCAAGAATTTTTCCCTCAACATCAAGGCGTTGCACAAGACTTCGCCAATCGCTTACAAAAAAATATCAAGAAAATCGAAAAATGGGCAAAACAGCAAGGCATTAACGCTTATCGCTTATATGATGCGGATCTGCCAGAATATAATATTGCCGTGGATCGTTATGTCGAGCATATTGTGGTGCAAGAATACGCAGCACCGAAAAATATTGATGAGAATAAAGCGCGTCAGCGTTTGCTTGATGCCGTAACCGCCACCCTTGCTGTAACAGGCGTGGAAACCAATAAACTCGTGTTAAAAGTTCGCCAAAAACAAAAAGGGACAAATCAATATGAGAAATTGGCGAACAAAGGGGATTACTTCTATGTTGAAGAATACGGCGCAAAATTGTGGGTCAATTTAACGGATTATTTAGATACGGGACTGTTTTTAGATCACCGCTTAACACGCAAAATGGTGGGTGAAATGGCAAAGTGCAAAGACTTTCTAAATTTGTTTGCTTACACAGGCTCCGCGACGGTTCACGCTGCCTTAGGGGGGGCGAAATCGACCACTACCGTAGATATGTCTAACACTTATCTGAACTGGGCAGAACAAAATTTAATGCTTAATGATATTGAAGGTAAACAGCATAAATTAATTCAAAGTGATTGTTTACAATGGTTAGAAAAATGCGATCGTCAATTTGATCTGATCTTTGTTGATCCACCCACTTTTTCCAATTCTAAACGAATGGAAAACAGCTGGGACGTGCAACGCGATCATCTTCAATTATTCACTCATTTAAAACGGATTTTACGTTCCAATGGCACAATTGTATTTTCTAACAATAAGCAAAAATTCAAGATGGATTTTGACGGTATGGCTGCACTCGGATTAAGTGCGGTAGAAATTTCTGCCAAAACTTTACCACTGGATTTTGAACGCAATAAACACATTCACAATTGTTGGTTAGTCACATTGACAAAATAAAGCCATTAAATATTGGCGTAGTACTGTATGGACTTGCCTTGCTTTATTTCAAACTTACATAGCAAAAAATCAAGCAATAATAAAAGACCTTTTCAATCGAAAAGGTCTTTTGTTTCTCTATCACAATGAATTTAAATATGCCATACAGCGAAAAGCGTCAGTAATGAAAATAATCCGGCAAGTCCATAAAAAATAAATCCAGCTGCAGGAATATGTACTTTAAAATCGTGTAAACCTAGATGGACACGATGAATACCACACCACGCTGGGAAAATTAATAAGGCAAGAATAATTAATTTTCCGATCCAAGTTCCAGCAAATGCAATAATATTTTCTGGCGAAACTAACCCAAAAGGGAGTAAAAAGCCGAAAATCAGTACAAGAACGGGAAAGAATACCGCACTGATTGCGCCACCTGCACCAAATAATAGCCATACAGCAGGTTCATTAGAACGTTTTGGATTTTGTTTGTTCATATGCTCATTCCTATACTAAGATTAAGACAATAATACTCACCAATGCAGTGATCGCCCAGAAAATGCGAGAAAGTAATGTCGCATTGATACGCTCATTTTTTACAATGATATTTACCATCTGAGGAGCCATATTAAAAAATGTAAAGCTATTTAATAACACGGCACCAAGCGTGATGATGTTCAATATCACAACGACGGGATTTTGTAAAAAATGAATAAAGTTGGTTGCAAAAGTTCCATTTCCTAAAGAGATTAACCCATAGAATAGTTCTAAACAAAACCAAAGAGTAGGAACTGCAGTGCTTTCGCGTAATACATAAAATTTGTAAAAATCTAACTTTTTCCACCAAGTTGGCGTGATTTCACGCACATATTTTTTGCGTTTGCTTGCGGTTGCTGTCATTTTACTCCTCCTTAGTTTTGTGGTTTTAACATTGCCAAAACATAATCTTTTGCACTTTCGATTTTGCCTTGGTTAACAGCGGAGGCTGGATTAACGTGTTTTGGACAAACTTCTGAGCAGTAACCCACGAATGTGCAGCTCCATACCCCATTATCCCCATTCAGAATTTTCATCCGTTCTGCTTTGCCGTGATCACGGTTATCAAGGTTATAACGATGAGCAAGTGTAATCGCAGCTGGACCTACAAATTCAGGATTTAAGCCAAATTGTGGGCAAGCTGCATAACATAGCCCGCAATTAATACACATTGAGAACTGGCGATATTTCTCTAATTGTGCGGGTGTTTGTTTGGTTCGACTTTTTGCCAATTCAGCAGATGGATGCGGATTACCATCTAGTGGTGGCGCTTCATTACCAATAATATAAGGTTTAATACTTTCTAGACTTTCAATAAAGTGGCTTAGATCAACAACAAGATCCCGTTCAATTGGGAAATTAGCCAACGGTTCAATACGCATATGTCCACTGTAATCACGCAAAAATGTTTTACAGGCAAGTTTAGGTTTATTATTGACCATCATTCCGCAAGAACCACAAATTGCCATACGGCAAGACCAACGATAAGACAGTTCAGGCTCAAGTTTGTCTTTAATATAGCCAAGCGCATCAAGCAATGAAGTTTGGCTATCATAAGGCACTTGATAGGTTCTTAAATAAGGTTCTTTATCTTGCTCTGGGTTATAACGCAGAACTTCAACATTCATAATCGCTTGATTAGCCATTTGCTTGCTCCTTAGCTTTTGCAGCTGCTTCTTGAGCTTCTGCTTCCGCACCATAAACACGTTTTGCAGGTTGAGATTTTGTGATTTTTACTGGGCTATATTCAATGCGAGGCGCACCTTCTGCATTATAGAAAGCTAAGGTGTGTTTTAAATAATTCACATCATCACGTTCTGTATAGTCTAAACGTTGGTGAGCACCACGAGATTCTTTACGTTCAATCGCCGAATTAGCGATAGATTGTGCAACATCTAAAATATAGCCAAGTTCAACAGTATAAAGCACATTGGTGTTGAAGACACTTGAGCGATCGGCAATACGAATCCGTTTATAACGTTCTTTTAGCTCTGCAATTTTATCAACTGTTTGTTGCATACTTTCTTGAGTACGATAAATACCGCAACCTTCTTCCATTGAATCGCCCATCTCATCACGAATTTGTGACCAAGATTCTGTACCTTCTTGGTTATAAAGATCTTCTAAACGTTGTACTACATCTTGTGCTTGTGCATTGACTGCATTTTGGTTTGCAGGGCTTGCTTCACTTGCGCGTTGAGCAGCATATTCCCCAGCAACACGTCCTAGCACAACAAGTTCCGCTAATGAATTTGAACCTAAACGGTTCGCCCCATGCAAGCCTGAAGAAGCACATTCACCCACAGCAAATAAACCTTTAATGCGAGTTTCACTGTTGAAATCCACTTCAATCCCACCCATTGTATAATGCACAACAGGACGCACGGGAATAGGTGCTTTAGCAGGATCAACGCCTTCATAAGCATTAGCGAGTTCACAAATAAATGGTAAACGTTCGTGCAAATATTTTTCACCTAAATGGCGTAAATCAAGGTGAACCACATCTACCCCTTTTTCCGTTTTTAAGGTATTGCCTTTACGCCATTCTTGCCAGAATGCTTGCGACACTTTATCACGCGGACCTAATTCCATATATTTATTTTCAGGTTTACCAATTGGTGTTTCAGGGCCTAAACCATAATCTTGCAAATAGCGATAGCCATCTTTATTGACTAAAATGCCCCCTTCACCACGGCATCCTTCAGTCATCAAAATCCCCGTATTTGGTAAACCTGTTGGGTGATATTGCACAAACTCCATATCACGCAATGGCACACCGTGACGATATGCCATTGATAATCCATCACCCGTTACAATACCGCCATTTGTATTAAAGCGGAACGCACGGCAACCGCCACCAGTGGCGATAATCACCGCATTTGCATTGATTTGTACCAATGTGCCTTCCATCATATTCATTGCCACCATACCACGCGCGTGACCATCATCAACCAGAATATCTAACACAAAATGTTCGTCAAAGCGTTGAATTTGTGGGAATTGCATTGAAGTTTGGAAGAGGGTATGTAACAAGTGGAAGCCTGTTTTGTCGGCAGCAAACCAAGTACGTTCAATTTTCATTCCACCGAAACGGCGCACATTCACATCACCGTCTTGTTTACGACTCCAAGGACAGCCCCAGCGTTCTAACTGCGTCATCTCAACAGGGGAATGTTCTACAAAGTATTCCACCACATCTTGTTCACATAACCAATCGCCTCCTGCTACAGTATCGTGGAAATGTTTTTCATAAGAATCTTCTTCCTTGATCACGGCAGCCGCGCCTCCTTCGGCAGCGACAGTATGGCTACGCATAGGGTAAACTTTTGAAACTAAGGCAATTTTAAGGTTTGGATTTGCCTGTGCTGCTGCAATTGCTGCTCGTAAACCACCGCCACCAGCGCCAACAATTGCAATATCGACATTAACAGTTTGCACGATTTCCTCCAATATAAAGTAGATGAAATTTATTAGGGTGAGTTTATTTTGCCACGCTTTTATAAAATAAATCAGACTTTTTTATCAAAAAATGCGAGCAAAGCTTCAAAGTGTGATCTAACTCAAAAAAGTTAGAGAGAATCCTCTAGCTTAATGAGAATTTTTCTCTTTTAGAATGAATACATTGCGTAAAAATAACTCATCTTGTTGAAAAATTTCAGGTAAAATAACCGCACTTTTCTTACAAAGGAATTGACTGAGGCACTTTATGACTGAAAATGAACAATGGCGACCAACAGCCAGTATTCAAAATTTATTAGCTCGCGCCAAAATTATGGCTGAAATTCGTCGCTTTTTTACTGACAGAGGATTGCTAGAAGTCGAAACACCAATTTTAAGTGAATTCGGTGTAACGGATGTGCATCTTGCCACCTTTAGCACAGAATTCACCTCACCGTTTAAACATCAATCAAAAACCTTATGGCTCTCAACTAGCCCAGAATACCCAATGAAACGCCTACTGGCTGCCGGAAGTGGGGCGATTTTTCAGCTTTGTAAAGTGTTCCGCAATGAAGAAGCTGGCACAAAACATAACCCAGAGTTCACGATGTTGGAATGGTATCGTCCGCATTTTGATATGTACCGTCTTATCAATGAAGTGGATGACTTATTACAGCAAATTTTAGATTGTGCTCCCGCAGAAAGTATGACATATCAATTTGCCTTTCAAGAATATGTCGGGCTAGATCCGCTTTCTGCCTCTCGCGAAGAATTAATTGCCAAAGCGAAAGAATATCATCTGGAACAAGCAGAAAATGAAGAGAGAGATACCTTGCTACAATTTTTATTCAGCGCTGTGGTTGAACCAAATATTGGACAAGAACGCCCCGTTGCCATTTATCATTTCCCTGCAACACAAGCCGCATTAGCACAAATTAGCTCAGAAGATCACCGTGTGGCAGAGCGTTTCGAGTTCTACTATAAAGGCATTGAATTGGCTAACGGCTTTAATGAACTTACTGATGCAAACGAACAACGCCATCGTTTTGAACAAGATAACCGCCAACGTGAACAATTAGGTTTACCAATCCGCCAACTTGATGAGCGTTTTCTCGCTGCACTCCAAGCTGGTGTGCCAAATTGTGCTGGCGTAGCCCTAGGCGTAGATCGTTTAATTATGATTGCACTTGGTGCAAAAAATATCAGTGAAGTGGTTGCATTTAGTATAGAAAATGCTTAATTAAGAAAAATCATAAAAAATGACCGCACTTTGGTTTGAAGATCAAAGTGCGGTCATTTTTATTGACGTTTTTCAAAGTAAAAAGAAAGCAACTCAGTACTTTGGGGAGTGGCGAAGAATGTCGCAAAACATAGTGCATTGTGTTTCTGAATTAGATGATAAATTGTGATCTGTTGCACATTATTAAATAAAATACCTATTTATTTTATTTTTTATGAAATGTTGTTTTATAAATATAATTGGAGTGGCTTTAATTGCTTGTTTATCAATATGTTAGGTTTATATATGCAGAGAAGAAAACGGATTTCGGTTAATAAAAGTGAGGCGGAGATCACATTTTTTCATTTGGTATATTTTTCTTATTTGTTTTAACTATATGTTTTTATTTCATATTTTTCATTTGTTTAAAAGTTCCCTGTTTTTGACAGAAAAAAATAACCTACCTATATTATTTCCAACCGAAATTATTTTTGGTTAATTAATATCGGATTGATAGAAATTGGGGTTTTATTCTGTCGGGTATAAAAGACCTTAAACAAAGGAAGTTCATTATGAAAAAGACACTTATCGCATTAGCTGTAACAGCAATGGTTTCAGCCACCGCAAATGCCACTGTAATCTATGAAAAAGAAGGAACAAAAATTGATTTAGATGGTCGTATGCACTTTGAATTGCGTAATGATTCAGAGCGACGCAATGATTTACGTGATATTGGTTCACGTGTGCGTGTAAGAGCATATCAAGATGTCGGGGCGGGTTTTCAAGTATTTGGTGGCGCAGAGCTTCGTTTTTCTAGCGGTAGTGGGGCAGCGGATGCCATTGGAAATAATTTAAGAACACATCGTTTATTTGTTGGTGTGAAACAAAATGATGTGGGTACTTTAACCTTTGGTCGTCAATTAAACTTAGGTGATAACATCCCTAAAGCAAATTATACTTATGATGGTGGCGGTAATATTTTCTTCGATGGGCATAAAAAAGCCGCAACATTTATGTCTAACAAATTTGCTGGTTTCCGTTTCGCTGCAGATTATTACTTTGGACAAGCGAATAAAGCGAACCAAACTTCAAGCGGTACAACTGACGCGGAGGAAGGTCAAGGCTATGGTGTAGGTGTATTCTATGATAATAGCTTTGGTGATTTTGATGTTCGTTTTGGTTCGGGTTATTCTGCGGTAACTCAATCTGAAGACAATACCAAAGCCAAAGAATTCAAACTTAAACGTGGTGGTGTTGGTTTTGATCTTACCTATAACAAACTTGTTACACTAGGCTTTGACTGGGCATTTGGTAAAGTGTCTAAAACAGGTGTTGAAAGTGGTAATATTGGTTTCCAAAAAGTCGCAGGTTATAAAGCAACGTTGCATAAAAATAACCGTTTCTTAGTGGGCTTAAAAGTAATGGCAACGCCACAAAATGCTGTTTATGGAGAATACTATTTTGCAACAGGTAAAAAAGCAGACCCAGCAGCGAAAGCGTTAAAAATGCGCGGTTGGATGTTAGGTGTAGATCATCGCTTTAATAAAAACCTTGTTGTGTATCTTGAGGGTGGTAAAGGTAAAGTTACACAAGATGGTAAAGTGTTGAACACAAAAGGAAAAGCAAACCATCGTGTAGCATTGGGTGCGCGTTTCTTATTCTAATATTAATAGTTTGATTTAAATCCCTACGATAAATAATGGGCCACCCTTAAATTAGTGTATTGTCTAAATTTAGGTGGCCTATTTTGTTCTGGGCAAAAGCTTAATTCACGACCTGCCCAATAATACTCCGAGTTTCTTCTTTCACTTCGGTGAGTATCACTTGTATTTTGTCGCCGATTTTATAAGCTTTTTCACCTTTGATATAAAGGGCGATTTCGTCAGGGTTGACTTGTATTTCTTCCTTATTATTGTGAATGGTGGAAGCGGGGATAAACATTGACGCGCCATTTTCTAACAATAACACACGCAATCCGCTACGCATTACATCTTGAATTTCAGCGTCAAATTGCGGTTTGCTTTCTACTTTGTCGGCTAAATAACGGCAGTATAGCCAATCCGCAATATCACGCTCGATCAAACGATTTTGCCGGCGTGCCTCTTGTAAGCGTTGTAGTACTGCGTCGCTCGGTTTTTGATATTGCTGCGTTGTTAAGCTTGCTTTGATGAGGCGATGATTCACCATATCACAGTATTTACGAATTGGAGATGTCCAAGTCGCATAACCTTCTAGCCCTAAACCAAAGTGCGGTGCTAATTCTGCTTTAAATTCCGCAAAGGTGAGGTAGCGGCGTAAGCGTAGCTCTAGATAATCTCCCTCAATCGGTTCAATATCGTGTCGCATACGACAATAGCCCTCAAGTGTTGCGAGGTTTTCAGTGGAATAACGTGTTTTTAGTTCGGCTTCACTCTCTTCATTTGCTAACTGAGAAAGGAGAAACTGTTGTGCGGAAGTTAGGTTTTTGCTATCAAAGCCTGAATGGGTATTAAAAATACCACATTGTGCTGTTTCATTAAGATAATGCGCCGCACAGATATTAGCGAGGATCATTGCTTCTTCGACAATTTGATTGGCAATACGGCGATATTCGGCAACGATTGCCTCAACTTTTCCATTTTCAGCCAATTTAAAGCTGTAATCAGGCTTTTCTTTAAATAGCAAAGCATTGGTTTTACGCCATTGGATTCGTGCTAAGGTAAATTGATGAAGCAGATCGATTTGATTTTTGGTGGCTTCGTCATTTGGTTGCCAAGCATTGTCTTGCTGTTCTAAGTAATCCGACACATTATTATAGGCTAATTTCGCTTTTGACTGGATCTGAGCGGATTGGAAAAGAGGTTTGCTACGGAGATTGCCTTGTAAATCAATTTCAATATGACAAACTAATGCAGGACGCACTTCATTTTCCATCAGTGAACAGAGTTCATCTGAAAGCTCTCTCGGCAACATTGGAATGTTAAAACCCGGAAGGTAATTGGTGAAACAGCGTTGCTTGGCTTCTTGTTCAATGATTGAATTTTCATCAATATAAGCAGTAGGATCGGCAATGGCAACCACTAATTTCCAGCCGACTTGTTGCCCGTTTTCATCAAGCTGTTCAATATAAAGCGCATCATCCATATCTTGGGTGCTTTCGCTATCAATCGTAACAAAATGAAGTGCGGTCAAATCCTCACGTAGTTGTTTATCAAGCATTTCATAATGATCTTGTCCCTGAACAGGGTAGCGAGACTGTTGATGGCGCGCTAAGGTTACCCACCAAGGGGCAAATTCATCACGTTGTGAGCAAATAAATTGGGTGATTTGAGCAAATAAAAAACGGTCATCGCGTAATGGGTGGGTTTTCAATTCAGCCACCACCCAATCGCCTTCTTGTAAGTCTTCGGTAACCGTTTTAACTTTATTGGCACCAATAGGTTGATTGATTTGTGGATGATCCACCAAGACTTGCAATTTTTTGTCTTTATTGAACCGCACTTTAGCGATAAAACGAGTGAGCATTGGCTCGATCAGTTCTTCTGGTTCGGCTTGTTCTTTATCGCCGACCGTTTCAATGCGTGCTTTGATTTTATCGCCGTGCATCACTTTTTTCATTGCCGCAGGAGGAATGAAGTAGCTTTTTTTGTCCGTTTCTAAAAAGCCAAATGCTTTGTCTGAACCGCGTACCATACCTTCAACGACAGGTTTGCTATCACGAATTTGTTGTTTTAATTGAGATAATAGGGGATTATTTTGAAACATATCATTTCTTCTTAATAAACGACAAAAGGCAGACGTTATAGGTCTGCCTTATTTTGTTCGAGGTTAAATTTATTCTGCACCTAATTCGCTCATTGCAGTAATGCTAAAGCCTGCATCAACGTGCAATACTTCGCCAGTTACTCCAGAAGCTAAATCAGAGCATAAGAAAGCGGCGGAATTACCTACATCTTCGATGGTTACTGTACGACGTAATGGCGCAGTGTTTTCAAAGGTTGCCAACATTTTCTTGAAGTTTTTAATGCCGGATGCCGCTAATGTGCGAATTGGGCCGGCGGAAATCGCATTGACACGGATGCCGTCTTTACCTAGATCGGCTGCCATAACGCGGGTACTTGCTTCAAGAGAGGCTTTTGCTAAGCACATCACATTGTAGTTTGGAATAGCGCGTTCAGCGCCTAAGTAGGTGAGGGTAACTAAGCCTGAATTTGGGTTAAGCATAGGGCGTGCTGCTTGTGCCATTGCGACAAAACTGTATGCGCTGATATCGTGTGCAATGCGAAAGCCTTCACGTGTCGCCGCATTAACATAATCACCATCTAATTGATCGCCTGGAGCAAATGCGATTGCGTGGACAAAACCATCAAATTTTTCCCAGTGTTTACTTAATTCAGTAAAACAGTTGGTGATATTTTCATCGCTGGCAACATCAAGAGGAAGAATAATGTCTGAACCAAATTCTTTGGCAAATTCTTCCACGCGAGGTTTTAATTTGTCATTCAAATAAGTGAATGCAAGCTCTGCACCTTCACGTTTCATTGCTGAAGCAATACCATAAGCGATAGAACGATTGCTCGCCAAACCTGTAATTAAAATACGTTTACCTGTTAAGAAACCCATTTTTTATTCCTTTTTATGAACCTAATGAATTAGGTATTGTGAAAAATTGTGCTTAGTATAAGGGAAAAGTTGCGCTTATACAAAGCTGACCTGAATTTTAGCAAAATTTACACCGCACTTTGCTTTTTTACTGGCGTTGATTTAGCGTTAATGTTGCCTTACTGAATACAGTTCCCTTGATATTAACTACGCTGGATTGTAAATATCTTTGAACGCCACATCAACATCGTAGTTTTTCGCCAGCCATTCTCCTAAGGCTTTGACACCATAACGCTCAGTGCAATGATGCCCAGCTGCGAAGAAATTAATCCCTTGTTCTCGCGCTGAATGGATTGTTTGCTCCGAAACTTCACCCGTAATAAACGCATCAATGCCTTGTTGAGCAGCAAGATCAATATAGCCTTGACCGCCCCCCGTACAAATGCCCACCGTGTGAATGAAGTGCGGTGCATTTTCCAAACAAAAAAGTGGTTTGCGTTGTAATTGCTGTTCAATGCGTTGTGCCAATTCTTCACCACTGATTGGTGTTTTTAACGTCCCGTAAACGGGAATACTGAATCTTCCTTGTTCCAATGGTTGGAGATCCTCAATACCAAGCAAGGCGGCAAGTTGCGCGTTATTGCCAAGTTCAGGGTGAACATCAAGGGGTAAATGATAGGCATAAAGATTAATATCATTTTGCAATAATGCCTTGATTCGCTTACCTTTCATTCCTCGAATACAAGGATTTTCGCTTTTCCAAAAATAGCCGTGATGAACCAAAATGGCATCGGCATTTTGTTTAATCGCATAATCAATTAACGCTTGGCTTGCTGTTACGCCAGTGATGATCTTTTTAACTTCATCTTTACCTTGTATTTGTAAACCATTCGGTGCATAGTCGGTGATACTAGTAGAATCTAGTTTTTGATTGATTAATTGTTCTAATGTTAAATTGTTCATTATTTATTATTCACTATGAAAAAGAAAAGACAGCCTTAAGCTATCTTTCCTTTATTAATTTATCTTTACCCTTTATGTTTCATTGCGGGGAAGAGAATTACATCACGGATTGATGGTGCATTGGCGAAGAGCATTGCTAAACGGTCAATGCCAAGACCCTCTCCAGCCGTTGGTGGCAAGCCGTGTTCAAGTGCGGTAACAAAATCGTCATCTTTAAACATCGCTTCGTCATCACCAGCTTCTTTTGCGGCAACCTGTGCATCAAAGCGTTCAGCTTGATCTTCGGCATCATTTAATTCTGAGAAACCGTTACCAATTTCACGTCCACCAATAAATAATTCAAAACGATCGGTAACCTCTGGGTTTTCATCATTACGGCGTGCTAATGGTGAAATTTCCGCTGGATGAGCCATTAAGAAAGTCGGTTGAATTAAGTGATGTTCTGCCACTTCTTCAAAAATTGCGTTTACGATAGAACCTAAGCCCCAAGATTTTTGTACTTCAATGCCAAGTTTGGTTGCCAATACCTTAGCGCGATCGAAATCATAAAGATCTTCTTTCTCAATGCCTTTATCCGCACCGTATTTTAAAATTGCTTCGTGCATAGTGATACGCTCGAATGGCTTACCGAAATCAAATTCATAGTCGCCATAAGGAACAATTGTGGTGCCGAGAATGTCTAGGGCGAGTTTGCGTAATAATTCTTCGGTGTTATCCATTAAATCGTGGTAATCCGCATAGGCTTGATAATATTCGATCATCGTAAATTCTGGATTATGACGTACAGAAACCCCTTCATTACGGAAGTTACGATTTAATTCAAATACACGTTCAAACCCACCTACAACAAGGCGTTTTAAATAAAGCTCTGGGGCAATACGTAGATACATATCAATATCTAATGCATTGTGATGGGTAACAAATGGACGGGCAGCTGCACCACCGGGGATCACTTGTAGCATAGGCGTTTCTACTTCAATAAAGCCTTTACTGATGAAATACTCACGCATTCCAGCAATCACTTTTGAGCGAATAATAAAAGTGCGGCGTGATTCTTCATTAGAAATGAGATCTAAGTAGCGTTGGCGATAACGCATTTCTTGATCGGCTAAACCGTGGAATTTATCGGGTAATGGGCGTAGTGCTTTGGTTAAAAGTTGTACTTCTGAGGCGCGAACGGTCAGTTCATTGGTTTTGGTTTTAAATAATGTGCCTTTAACCCCAACAATATCGCCTAAATCCCAGTTACCGACATCATCAGCATAGACGCCTTCTGGCAAATTATCACGAGCGATATAAAGTTGAATGCGTCCGCTCATATCTTGCAAGGTAACAAAGGTCGCTTTACCCATAATGCGGCGTGTCATAATGCGCCCTGCCACTTTCACTTCCACATTTTGAGCTTTTAGTGCTTCGCCTTCTACTTCATCATATTGTTGATGCAAATCCTGTGCGAGCGTATCACGGCGGAAGGTATTGGGAAACGCATTGCCTTTTTTACGCAATGCGGCCAATTTTTCACGGCGAACTCGCATTTCACCATTTAAATCTAATTCTTGAGTTTGTTCTGTCATTTTGTTTTACCTTTAAATTTTATTGTTATCTACACAACCCTTTATGAGGCAAGGTTAAAATCGTTTAGTCAATCTATGGTTTGCGAATAATCAGATTTTTCTTTCTTTTTTATAAGAAAAACCTGAGCATTGGTGATGTCAGAAAAGATCTTGATTTTTTATCTAACGATTACAAACCAGCTTTTAAGCTTGCCTCAATAAATTTATCTAAATCACCATCTAACACGGCTTGCGTGTTGCGGTTTTCAACCCCTGTACGTAAATCTTTAATTCGTGCATCATCAAGCACATAAGAACGAATTTGGCTGCCCCAACCAATGTCGGATTTATTATCCTCCATAGCCTGTTTTTCGGCATTTTGTTTTTGCAATTCAAGTTCGTACAATTTGGCTTTAAGCTGTTTCATTGCTTGATCTTTATTCTTATGTTGCGAACGATCATTTTGACATTGCACCACAATACCACTTGGAATATGGGTAATTCGCACCGCACTTTCTGTTTTGTTCACGTGTTGTCCGCCAGCACCAGAGGCGCGATAGACATCAATGCGTAAATCCGCAGGATTGATATCAATATCAATGTTGTCATCAATTTCAGGATAAACAAAAGCGGCACTAAAAGAAGTATGACGACGATTATTCGAATCAAATGGACTTTTACGTACGAGACGATGAATGCCCGTTTCTGTTCTAAGCCAGCCGAAAGCATATTCGCCAGAAACACGGATCGTTGCAGATTTTATCCCCGCGACATCACCGTCAGAAACTTCCATCAATTCGGTTTTAAAGCCTTTACTTTCAGCCCAACGTAAATACATACGTAATAACATTTCTGTCCAGTCTTGTGCTTCTGTTCCGCCAGAGCCTGCTTGAAGATCGACATAGCAATCTGCCGCATCATTTGCGCCACTAAACATACGGCGAAACTCAAGTGTAGCTAATTTTTGTTCTAATTCATCTAGTTCTGCCACCGCCTCATTGAAGGTGTCTTCATCTTCAGCTTCAATGGCAAGTTCTAACAAGCCCTCTACATCTTCCAAGCCTTGTGTTAAATGTTTAATGGTATCAACCACCGCCTCTAAGCTCGCACGTTCTTTGCCTAGCGCTTGGGCTTTTTCTGGCTCATTCCATACATCGGGCTGTTCTAGCTCTGCATTGACTTCTTCTAAACGTTCGATTTTGCTATCAACGTCAAAGATACCCCCTAAGGGTTGCCGTACGTTCAGCAAGATCGGCAATTTTATTTTTGATTGGGTTAATTTCAAACATAAATTCAGTTCTATATGATTTTTTAATATAAGAGCCGAATTATATGCTATTTTAGCCCAATTTGGTAGGTCAATTATGTTGAAAGCCTTTTCCTATTAGCTTGTTAATAGGGCTTGTGATAAAATCTGCCGTTCGCAAGGAATGAATATCAGGAAACAAAAAATGAAGAAAATAATTACCGCACTTTCGTTAGCGACTTTGTCTGCTTATGCGCTGGCTAACGATGCTCAAATTGAAAGCCAATTAAAAAAATTGGGGATTTCGCAAATGGAGATCAAATCTTCTCCGCTTGCAGGAATTAAAACAGTCATCAGTAATGAAGGCATTTTTTATACCTCTGAAGATGGCAAATATGTGCTACAAGGGCAACTATACCAACTCACTGATAAAGGTCCAGTAGATTTAACAGGAAAATTTTTACTTGATAAATTAAACAGTTATAAAGATGAAATGATTGTTTATCCAGCAAAAAATGAAAAATATGCGGTAACTGTATTTATGGATATCACTTGCCATTATTGTCATTTATTGCATCAGCAAATTCAGCAATATAATGATTTAGGCATTACCGTGCGTTACCTTGCGTTTCCTCGTGGTGGATTGAATAATAACACGGCAAAACAAATGGAAGCCATTTGGCAGGCGAAAGATCCTGTGTATGCCTTAAATGAAGCAGAAAAAGGCAATTTGCCGAAAACCTTGAAGAATGCCGATAGAGTAAAAAAACACTATGAGCTTGGTGTACAATTTGGTGTGCGCGGTACGCCTAGCATTGTTACGCCGACAGGCGAGCTGATTGGGGGCTATTTACCACCAAAAGAATTATTAAACGCGTTGCAAGAAGAATAAGCGCGGTAAAATTTTTTGTTGGGGGCTATGTATTCCCCCAAAATAGCGAGAGTGAAATCCATTAATTTGATATGAACAAAACAATCCAACGCCGTCCTATTAGCTCAGAACAGCCTATTAGCGATCATCCTTTGCTTGATCGCCTTTATCGTGCGCGTCAAATAAAAAATTCGCAACAATTAGACCGCACTTTAAATTCAATGCTTTCTCCCCACAGGTTATTTGGTATGCAACACGCGGTAAATGTGTTGGCACAGGCTCGGGAAGCGCAAAAAAAGGTGGTCATCGTTGGGGATTTTGATGCAGATGGCGCAACCAGTACGGCATTAACCGTTGTGGCGTTACGTCAGCTTGGCTTTCAGCAAGTGGATTATCTTGTGCCGAACCGTTTTGAACAAGGTTATGGCTTAAGTGTTGAGGTGGCGAAATTAGCTTTGGAAAAACAGGTAGAGGTACTTATCACCGTAGATAATGGCATTTCTTCCTTTGAAGGCGTTGCCTTTTTAAAAGCACAGGGCGTACAAGTGGTGGTAACCGATCACCATTTACCTAGCGAAACCTTGCCGGAAGCTGATGCCATTGTAAATCCCAATTTATCACAATGTGATTTTCCGTCTAAATCTTTAGCAGGCGTTGGGGTTGCTTTTTATGTGATGTTGGCGTTACGCGCTAAGTTACGTGAACAAGGCATATTTGATAACAAAAGCCAACCCAATTTTACTGAGTTGCTTGATTTGGTGGCACTTGGCACCATTGCCGATGTGGTGCCATTAGATCAAAATAATCGTATTCTCGCTTATCAAGGCTTGCAACGTATTCGTGCAGGACGTTGTCGCTACGGTATCCAAGCCTTAGCAGAAGTGGCTAATCGTGATATGAGCCGATTTAGTGCGTCAGATTTAGGCTTTGCTATCGCGCCTCGTTTAAATGCAGCGGGTCGGTTAGATAATATGTCAGTCGGGGTCGAATTACTTTTAGCACAAGATATGCCTTCTGCACGGGCATTGGCATTAGAGTTAGACGGACTTAACCAAACACGTAAAGAAATTGAACAAGGAATGAAATTAGAGGCGCTAGAAATTTGCCGAAAATTGACCGCACTTACTCCGCCATTGCCAACAGGTATCGTACTTTATCAAGCAGATTGGCATCAAGGTGTGCTGGGCATTTTAGCGTCAAGACTAAAAGATCAGTTTCATCGCCCCGTGATTGCTTTTGCCCAAGATCAGGAAGGCATTCTTAAAGGCTCAGCGCGTTCTATTGAAGGATTGCATATTCGCGATTTATTGGAACGCTTACATTCTCGCCATCCAGATATGATTATCAAATTTGGCGGACACGCAATGGCAGCAGGGCTGAGCATTCAAGAAGAAAAATTTAGTGATTTCCAACGACTATTTAATGAAGTTGTAACGGAATGTTTAGATGAGAAAGATCTGCAAGGTGTCGTGTGGACGGACGGCGAACTTGAGCCACAATTTATGAATTTAGATACGGCAGAGCTACTCAAGCAATCAGGGCCTTGGGGGCAAGCTTTCCCTGAGCCTGTCTTTGATGGTGAATTTAACCTCTTACAACAGCGTTTAGTGGGCGAAAAGCATTTAAAAATGATGGTTGAGCCAATCAATGGTGGGGCTTTATTCGATGCCATTGCATTTAACGTGGATACCCGTTATTACCCTGATCTTTCATTAAAAAAAGTGAAACTTGCCTATAAATTAGATGTTAATGAATACCGTGGGCAGCGTAATATTCAGCTCTTGGTGGATTATATTGAGCCATTGGCAGATTGATGGTGTATAAAATGTGGCGGCTACTTTTTTTCTTTATGATGCTTGGTGTGAGCCAAATAAGTTGGGCTGAACCCCTTGAACAGCCTAAGTTACATATCAGCCAATTTGAAGAAGGGCGTGATTATTTTTCTTATCAGGAACCATTAATGATTCCTGCTCGTGCTGATCATAAGATTTTAATTCAATTTTTCTTTGATTATGATTGCCGTGTTTGTTCTGTGGCGCAGGATATTCTTAATTTATATAGCCAAATCAATCGTGATCATATTGTACTCACGGAGATTCCCGTTGCTACAACAAAAGCGAACTTAACGGCAAATATTTTTTACACCTTACAGCAAATGAATGCAGAGAATGTTTCTGATTTATTGTTGTTTGAAAGTTCTGAAAAAAAACGTTATACCGAATTAGCTCATTTTCCTACTTTCTTAAAATGGCTTGCACAACAACATATTGATACAGAAGAATTTACTAAATTGTATCATTCGGTTAATGTCCGTTTACAAGTAAAAGATGCCATTCAACTGACGGAAGAATATGGGGTATTTACTTATCCTTATGCCATCATTAATGGCCGTTATGTGCTTACCGCAAGCACCCTTTATAACGATGATTATAGCTTTGCCGTGTTAGATTTTTTAATTAACAAATTATTACAAGAGAAACAATGATGAAAATTGGAATTGTCGGTGCAATGGCACAAGAAGTGGCGTATTTATCTGCCCTAATGGAAAACCAAACGACAACGCAAATTGGTGGCGCAACCATTTATCAAGGTACAATTAAGGGCAAAAACATTGCCTTATTGCAATCAGGTATAGGAAAAGTGGCAGCTGCAATGGGAACCACTGCGCTGTTGCAACTTGCTAACCCCGATGTGATTATCAACACGGGCTCGGCAGGTGGGGTTGCAACGGGATTAAAGGTAGGCGATGTAGTGATTTCTACCCAAACAGCTCACCACGATGCGGACGTTACCGCATTCGGCTATGTCAAAGGTCAGCTACCTAATTGCCCCGCACGTTTTAATTCTGACGAAAATCTCACCGCACTTGCGGAAAAAGTGGCACTTGCGCAAGGGCAAAAAGTGCATAAAGGCTTAATTTGTTCAGGTGATAGTTTTATCCACGGCGGAGAGCCTCTCGCACAAATTAAACAACATTTTGCTGATGTAACAGCGGTAGAAATGGAAGCCGCCGCCATTGCCCAAGTATGCCACGCTTTTAACATACCTTTTGTGGTGGTTCGTGCAATTTCTGATAGTGGCGATGGGGAAGCGAGTATGTCCTTTGAAGAATTCCTTCCTCTCGCCGCCAAGCAATCTTCCGCAATGGTTGTGGCGATGATTGATGAGTTGTCATCATTTAAGCCATAACAGAAAGACGTAACAGTAAGAAGCCTTAGTATTTTTATATGCTAAGGCTTTTTTAATTCTGTGCTTTTAAAAATGGCAAGAGTAATAAGGCAATAAGAAAGGCGCAACAGGAAATCACCACAAAAAAACCGTTCCAATGAAAGTGTTGCATAATAATGGCTAAAGGATAGCCTGATAATGCCGCCCCTAAATAAGCAAATAAACCAATAAACCCCGTAGCGGTGCCTGCCAGTTTTTTATGGGAACATTCCGCTGCTGCCATTCCAATCAGCATTTGTGGACCAAATACAAAAAATCCGATAGAAAAAAACACCGCACTTTGCAAAATAAACTTTTCTTGCACCATTAACCACAATGCTAAAATAGAAAAGAAAATACCAATCGCAAATAGCAGTGCCATAGGGCCACGATTGCTAGAAAATAATTTATCAGATCCCCAACCAGCAACTAACGAACCCAAAATACCGCCAATTTCAAATAGTGAAATAACACTGTTGGCAGACACCAAATCATAATGATATTTTTCAGTTAAATAAATATTTCCCCAGTCGTTAATGGCTGTTCTGACAATATAAACGAGGGTATAACTGAGTGCCAAAAGCCAAATATATTTATTTAACAAAACGTAGCGATATAATATTTGTTGCCAGCAAAGATCTTTTCCTTCTTGTTCTTGAATTAATTCTAATTGATCCTTTCGCCATTGCCCAATGCTCGGTAGCCCAAGAGATTCAGGGGTACCTCGTAACCGCAGGGCAAGGAATAGGGCAATAAAAAGCGTGATGATCCCAGCGATAATGAATCCATAACGCCAACTATAATGCAAGGTAACATAGCCAATAATTAAAGGGATTAATGCCCCACCCACATTGTGTGCAGTGTTCCATACCGACCACCAAGCGCCCCGTTCTGTACGAGAATACCAAGTGGTGAGCAATTTAGAACAAGCAGGCCAGCCCCAGCCTTGAAACCACGCATTGAGAATCCATAAGCTCATAAACACGAAGAGTGAACTTGATAATCCAAAAAAGATATTTATAACGCCACTAAAAAAGAGACCAATTGCCATAAAATAGCGTGGATTAGTGCGATCAGAAAACATACCAGATAAAAATTTAGAAATGCCATAAGTAATATAAAAGGCGGTGGTCATCATTCCAATATCATTTTTATCAATGCCTAAATCAGAAATTAATGCAGGAACAGCATAGTTAAAACTTTTTCGAGTAAAATAAAAACCGGCATAGCCAATATACATCACAAACATTAAATGAATGCGCCAATATTGGTAACGTTGATTGATTTGTTGCGGTGTTTCTTTATTCATTAGTTAATCCAAGGTAATTCTACAAAAATACCTGTGCCACTTTGCTGGTGTTTTGTCCATTTTACAGAATGAATCTCAAATTTTCCGCCTAACATTGCAACACGTTCTTTCATTCCTTTTATACCTAATCCACTGTGGTTGATTTTAGATAAATCAAAACCAATGCCGTTGTCTTGAATATATAATGTGATTTTTTCATCAATGTTCACATTAATAGTGATTTTTGTTGCACCCGCATATTTTTTTATATTATTTAATGCTTCTTGGCATAAACGATATAACGTAATTTCAAGTAAATGAGAAAGTACGCGATTTTTCGGATTATGACAATGCAAATAAATATGCGTGTTTTGGCTTGCAAAATCTAATTCAATAAAAAGATTTTGTAAGGCTTCTTGTAAGTTGAGGTCATCTAAAATACGTGGACGGATTTTATTAATAAGCCCTTTAATACTATCGTAAATATTTAAGGATAATTGCTCAATAATCTGTGAGAGTTTTTCGTATTCTGGTGTTTTTCCTATCCGTTTTAAAATACTCGCTTGTGTTCTAATAGCCGTGATATTTTGTCCAATTTCATCGTGTAATTCTCGTGAGATTTCCTTCCTAATTTCTTCTTCACGATGAATTAATTGCTGGGTTAAATATTGGTTTCTCAGCAATTCTTGGCTTAAATGCTGATTTAAATCTCGTTGATGTTGAATGCCTAAGCCAAGGAAAATGCCTGTAATAGTTTGGGCAGAAAGGGTGAGCAATAAATCGGTTAATTCTACGTTAGAAAAATGGTGAGTTGTACTAATCAGCGCCAAACTATTCAATAAGATCCCTAGCAAAGCGCCTTGCCAACCATAACGAAAAGCCAGCAAAATAATGGGTATGGCTAAGAAAAAGAGTGAAAAACGATTAAAAGATTCAGGTAAATCAGTCTGGATATAAATATTTAAGAGGAATAATAACAAATAAATAATAATAGGTTTCGATCTTAAACTGATGGGTTTTCGGATAAGGCTTGAGGTTAAAGGTAACCATTTTATTTCAAAAAGAAAATAATAAATTAAATAACAAATTGGAATAATTAGCACCGCACTTGAGAAACTGACAAGAAAGGTGAAATAAAAATGCGCTGTATTTATAAAGTAGAGGGCGTTGATTAGGCTGAGTAAGGTAATTAATAAACCTTGTAATAATAAACAGCGTAATTGACTTCCAAAATAGTATTTCTTAAATATAAACAAGATAGGTATATTCAATAACCCTAGTAAGACAATAGAAACATAATTATTGGCAGGAAAAGCAATAGAGAGTAAGAGTAAAATGCTATATTCAGCAAGATAAATAGCAATCCAATATTTTAGTTGTGTGTGAATGAGAACACCAATGCGTAACGCAAAAGGAAAAAATAAAAAAGACAGCAGTGGATCATCTAATAAATAATTAGAAATAATCCATAAGCAAAAATAGGCTGGGGCAACAAAAAACCAGCTATATATAAAAGAGAAAAGGGTATTCATTTTATCCTTTACTACGGAATAAATTGGCTAATTCAACATTATTTTTAACATTTAATTTACTCATCGCATTGGCACGATGAACGTGAACCGTTTTTATACTCAGGGATAAATGGATCGCAATGTCTTTTACATTACGCCCCTCGGCAAGTAATTCACAGACTTGTTGTTCCCGTTTGGTCAAGTGTGCCAGAGGATGCTGAGTGGGCGTGGAGACCAGTTTCAAGGTTAATTCTGGCATTAAATATACCCCTCCAGCATAAACGGTGCGTACAGCTTGGATTAATTCGTCTGGGCTACAACGCTTGCTTAAATAGCCTTTTGCACCTAATTCAAGGGCTTTTTTAACAATAAATTCTGAATCATTGACGCTGAGCATAATGCAGTGAATGCCTTGTGGAATATCAGCTAATAATTCTAACCCGCCTTCATCAGGCATAGAAATATCCATAATGCACACATCAGGTTTGAGGCGTGGTAAATTTTGACGGGTTTCTTTTGCTGAACCAAATTCACCGACAATACGCATATCCGGTTCTAAAGAAAGCAATTGCGAGAAGCCTGAACGCACCACGAGATGATCATCAACTAACACGATATTAATCATTTTGTATCCTAGCCATAAGGTATTAAGCAAAGCGGGAGAGCATTGTACTCCAATAAAAAAATTATGCAGTGAAAATTACACTGCATAATTAATATTGTTGTGAAAAGAGAAAGTGCGGTGAAAAATTATGCTATTTTTTCAAGCGACGAATTTTCTTCTCTTCTGCAATTGCCACAAAAGCAAGCAATAGCATACATACAATCGCAGAGGTATTTAACGCGGCAAAGGTTCCAGCCCAGCCGGTTAAACCAAAGATAGGGGTACCATCTGCGATCATACCCAAACCGAGTTTTGCAAAGCTATCGCCAATCAGATAAGCAAAGGTACCTTTAACTCCATCCGCAACCGCAATCGCTTTTTTCGGCACAAAGCCGACCGCTGCAACGCCGATCAATAATTGTGGTCCAAATACCAAGAAACCAAGTACGAATAATGAGATTAAGTACATATACTCGTTGCTTGCAAATTGATAAAACTCAAGGGTAAAGACAATTAAAATCAATGCAATACAAGCAGTTAATCCACGTCTTCCATTAGCTAAATCAGATAAATATCCCCATAAAAATGTGCCGACTAATGCCCCCACTTCAAATAGGGCAAAACCAGAAATGGCGGCATCTTTTGAGAACCCTAATTCTTGGTAGGCATAAACAGGCGACCATTGATCGATACCAATGCGTACGATGTAAAGGAAAATATTGGCAAAGCAAAGTAACCAAATCACCTTATTTTTTAAGATATAACGCACGAAAATTTGCCATTTAGTGAGCTGTTGCGCTTCGGCATCACGATCTTCTTCACTGATTTCTTCGCCAAATAATTCTTCTGCTGTACCTAGTCCATAAGCTTCAGGGGAATCTGAACCATAGCGTAACCCTACAAAGCCGACGATCAACGCAATCATAGAAGGGAAAATAAACATTCCGATAACGTGTCCGTCAAATAGCACATTCGCCCCAAATAATGCCACCCCAGCGGCAGCAGCGCCCCCTACGTTATGCGATAAATTCCAAAAACCAAGGAAAGAGCCACGTTTTTTACGCGGAGTCCATTTGGTAATGGTGGAATAACTTGAAGAGCCACCTGTACTTTGGAAGAAGCCACTGAGTGCATAAAATGCAACCATTAAAAATAATGCGACACTACCCCCGCCCATACTCGCACTAAAGCCGATCATACAAAGCGCAGAAAGAATGAGCATAAAAGGAACAAACTGTTTTGTATTTTTGCCGTCCGCATAATAAGAAACAAGGGTTTTCCCAATCCCGTATGCCACAGAAAAACCTAACCCAATCATACCGAGTTCAGTTTTAGTTAGTCCGTAGGTTTCGATCATATCATTTTGTGCAACGTTAAAATTCTTACGAATCAAATACATTGCCATATAGCCAATAAAGACAACCAAATAAGATTGCATAAAGGGTTTAAACCACATTTTGCGGCGTTCTTCCACTGGAAGATCGAGTACAGGTTTTCGTACCTGTTGTAAAAATTTGAACATAATTTCCTCAATATAAAGTAAAAAAGTGCGGTTAAATTTTAATAAGATTTTGCTTTTCTGCCTTGAGATGAGCGCTTAGATGAATTAGGAAAATTTCTTAGTTTTGCGCTGTTTTGAAGATTTTTGTGAGATAGATCACATTTTTCTACGCCTTAAAAGAATTGCGGAGAAATTAGCAAAAAAGAGGTTGTACTATGTGTATAACATTGTTGTGAAATGAGGCTTTTCTTTATTATTGAGGGCTTATTTCATATATTGCTACTACTAAAGTAACAGACGTAGTTAATTTCGTATTTTACCTTGCAAAAACGTTTGCTATTGGCTAGGCTTACAATTATTCCATTTAGCTTTTCTATATAAAAACTGATGTTTAGATTCTTTTATTTTACTTTTTTAGCGACTTATTGTTTTTTTCCTCTACTTTGCAGGGCTGTCACGGAACGTGTGGAAACACCTGAGGAAAAACAAATTAATGCAACGCAACAACAGCAACAAAATAACCTTAATTCCGCAATTCAGTCTCAACAAATTCAGCCGCCTCATATTCGTTTACAAAGCGACAGAATTGAAAAACAAGGTTTTCCACAGAGTGAAGCGCAATGTTTTCCTATCAAGCAAATTGTGCTAACTGATATTAACGCTAACGAAGAAAACCCTGAATTTATTCAACCAAGTCAATTTTCTTGGGCATTAAATGCGATTTATACAGAGGGGGATTTTTCCCTACCTGCTTGCATTGGCTCACAAGGGATTAATACACTTTTACGCCGTATTCAAAATCGCTTAATTGATTTTGGCTATATAACTACTCGAGTAGTTGTTGAGCCACAAGATTTGCGTTCTGAGATGTTAATTCTTACCCTCATACCGGGTAAAGTAGGACATATCCAGCTACAAGATCAAAGTGCAATTCCCTTTGCTACGAGAGGTACGCTTTGGTTTGCGATGCCAATAAAACAAGGGGATATTTTGAATGTGCGAGATATTGAACAGGGATTAGAAAACTTCAAACGTGTGCCAAGTGCTGATTCGAATATTGAATTACAAGCGACAGAAAATATCGGTGAATCGGATATTATCATTGCCTATAAACAAAAATTCCCTTTTCATTTTACCTTAGGGGTAGACGATTCAGGGACAAAAGCCACAGGGCGTTTACAGGGTTCCGCCACCTTTTCTTGGGATAATGTGACCACACTGAATGATATGTTTTATTTCAGTGCAACAAAAAGTTTTAAGCGCCATAGTGATGATGTGGAAGGAGATTATGGTAGTAAAAATTACAGTCTTTATTACTCGATTCCGTGGAAAAATTATCAGCTCAGCCTTTCTGGCTCAAGATACCAATATCATCAAACTATTGCAGGGGCTTTTGAATCCTATGAATATTCGGGGGAAAGTCGTCAAATACACGCTAATTTAAGTCGTTTGCTATGGCGCAATAGCGGTTCTAAAACTTATCTCAATGTTTCGTTATGGACAAGACAATCCTCCAACTATATTAACGATACAGAAATACAGGTACAACGTCGCCGTACCGCAGGTTGGGAAATGGGCATTAATCATACACATTATATCGGTAATGCAACATTACAACTTTCGGCTAATTATAAACGCGGTACAGGCGCTAATCGTGCCTTGCCAGCGCCTGAGGAAAAATTTGATGAAGGCACCTCCAGAATGCAGATCATCACCGCCTCTATTGACCTAAATTACCCCTTTACCTTAGGTTCTCAACCTTTTCGCTTCAATACCCATTGGAATGCTCAATGGAATCAAACACCACTGGTTCAACAGGATAAATTAAGCATTGGTGGGCGCTATACTGTACGAGGATTTGATGGTGAGTTATCTCTTTCAGGCGAGCGTGGTTGGGTATGGCGTAATGAACTTGCTTGGAACATTGCCAATAAAGGACAAGAATTATATCTCGGTATTGATCGAGGTATTGTTAGATCCTCCCAAGAAGAACTGCAACTGGGAGAGAGCCTCACTGGCGGTGTACTGGGTTTACGAGGTCGTTTATGGGGATTAAACTATGATTATTTTATTGGCATCCCAATTAGAAAACCTGAAGGGTTCAGAACCAGCCACTTAACAACAGGTTTTGCTTTAAATTACCGTTTTTAAATAAGCAGTACTGCGAGTAAACCAAGAGGAATATGGATGAAAATAAGGCGAAATCATCCATACTTGCAATAAGGAATCAAAGGAAACAAGGATGAATAAACAATTTTATCGTGTTATTTTTAGCAAAACGCTTAATCAACTTATTGTCGTATCAGAATTAGCTAGAACACAGGGAAAAGCGACAAGCGAAAATGTGGGAGCTGAAAAAACATCGCAAAATCTCACCGCACTTTGTTCTCCGTTTAGTTGGGTGATGAAACCTGTGCAATTTAGTATGATGGTGGCGTTGGGGTATGTCTATTTTTCAACCCCTGCGTTTGCCAATGAAATGGTAATTCGTGCAGATAAATCAGCACCGGCTAATCAACAAGCAACCATTTTGAAAACAGCCAATGGTTTACCGCAAGTTAATATTCAAACGCCAAGCCAAGCAGGCGTTTCGCGTAATACTTATTCTCAATTTGATGTCGCCGAGAAAGGGGCTGTACTGAATAATGCTCGCAAAGCAACGCAAACCCAACTTGCAGGCTGGGTACAAGGCAACCCTAATTTAGCCACGGGGGAAGCTAAAGTTATTCTTAATGAAGTGAATTCCAACAATCCTAGTCATCTCAAAGGTTATATTGAAGTTGCAGGTAAAAAAGCCGATGTGGTGATCGCCAACCCTTCAGGGATTCATTGTGATGGCTGTGGCGTGATTAATGCGGGGCGTTCAACCTTGACAACGGGTAAGCCTGATATTGCCAATGGCGAATTAAAAGGATACCAAGTCAAAGGCGGAAAAGTTAGCGTAACAGGCAAAGGGTTAGATAATCGCCAAGCGGATTATACCGACATTATCGCTGAAAAAGTGCAGCTTGATGGGCGCGTTTGGGCAAAACAACTTAAAGTTACCACTGGCAAGAATAAGGTAAACCGTACGAATGATGCCGTCGTTTATGTCGGCAATAAAAATAATGAAAAAAATGACCGCACTTTAAATGAAGGGCAAGAATATCGTGTCGATGTGGGGCAGCTTGGCGGAATGTATGCGGAGCGTATTCAATTAGTGGATAACGGTACAGGGCTTGGTGTGCGAAATGCAGGGCATATTGGGGCTTCTGTAGGGGAAGTGCAAATTGATAGTCAGGGGCGGATTGTTAATATGGGAACGCTCAATGCAAACCAAACGATCAGCCTAACTACTGCCAATGATTTTGAAAACCAAGGAAAAATTGAAAACCTTCAAGGGGAAATTCGCTTTAACAGCCAATCCAATATCCAACAAATGGGTACTGTGGTTGCTCGTCAAGGTAATATTCAAGCCACTGCGAAAAAGGCGATAACACAGCGAGGAGAAACCCTGAGCAAAGGGAATATTCGCTATAACGCTGAGCGTGTCAATGCAAGTAAAGGGGCGGTCATTGCTGCGGGAGTAATGATTTCAGATCAAAATGGTAAAGAAGTCCGAACCCTTGAAACGCCTTCTGAACAAGGCAGCTCGATTCACATTACCAGTCGCGAAAAAACCACACTGCAAGGGCAAAATCTCGCTGCGGGCAAGATGCAAATTGATGCCAGTGAAGTAGATATTAGTCACAGCCAAACCGCTGGGTATACTCTTCGCATCAATGCTAAACAGCAAGGCATTAAGGCCGATTCAGCAACCCTCACCGCCACAGGCGATCTGCAATGGCGAACGCCTGCTCTGCTTTCTACCCAGCAAGCTGATGTTAAAGCGAATTGGATTGATACGCGAGCTATACAAATTAATAATCAGCAAGGACATTGGGCGAGCTTAAGCGATCGTGCAGTGAATTTAGCGCTTAATAAAGGCTTAAACAATCAATCGGGATTAATGTTAATTGGTGGGGATTTTATCCTTGAGCAACCATCAGCAGCATTGAATAATCAATATGGGCGGTTATTCAGTGCAGGCTCATTACAAATCAACGCACAACAATTAGATAATCGAGCAGGTATTTTGAGTGCGGAGAATAACGCGGCATTAACCCTAACAACATCAATTCAAAATCAAAAAATAGCGGAAACAGGGTCGTTAATTCAGGCGAAAAATACCTTAACCCTTACCGCACCATCTTTCAATAACACCAATACCAAACCAGTGGACAACGCCACACCGCAACAAGGTGTGATTGCGAAAAAGATTGAACTGAATGCTCAAAATCTTAATAATCAACAAGGAGATATTTATAGTGTTGAAAATACGACCTTAAATGTCGCTCAGCAATTATACAATCAACAGGGCGAAATACTCTCACTGGGCAATTTAACCATTAACGGGACAAATGCAGGAATCGAAAATGCGGAAGGTGTGATCTCGGCTTCGACAAATTTAATTATTGAGGCAAATGGCTTATCTGGTGATGGGGATATTGAGGCAGACCATACCTCTCTCCGACTAAAACAAGATTTTCACGCTGAAAACGATATTATCGGGCGTTCAAGCCTCATCCTTTCAACATTGGGTAATCTCATCAATCAAGCAGGGCTTTATTCTGAGGGAAATACCGCCATTCAAGCGGCAAATATTGATAATCAAAATCACGCAGAAATTCAAGGAAAATCTACCGCACTGACTGTCTCGGAAAATTTAACCAATCGTGGTCTAATTAAAGGCAGCGAAGAAAATATTATTAAAGCAGGGCAAACCCTGAGTAATATTGGTACAGGGCGTATCTATGGTGGTCACACCGCACTGCAAGCAAACAAAATCATAAAGAGTGATGAATTACAAGCGGATGGCTCGATAAAATCTGCGGTGATTGCTGCTACTCAACGTTTAGACATTGCTGCGCCAGTGATTGAAAATACAAAAAATACCTTTACGCAAGATTGGGCGTTTAATGGCATTGGTGGCACATTGACATCAGAAGGACAAATTATTTTCGGAAAAAACCTTGACGCCAATCATTATGCTCAAGGATTAAGCGAAACCTTAATCAACCGCGGCGGATTAATTGAAGGAAATGGTATTCAGTTTGGTGTAAAACAATTGAAAAATGAGAATGCTCGCTTACGCACCAACCTTGAAGAAGTCAGCAACCAAGCGGTTAATGAACATTACTTAATTGTTGATGATCCTCAAATTGGGGAACGGATTAATTTCGATCAACTCCGTTGGCGTTCTTTTAGCCGAGCAGGGAGAGTGGTTTATAAAAATCAAGCGATTCCATCACGTCCGAAAGATGGTGGTATTGCCGGTTATATACTCCCAGCTCCTAATGAAGAAGCCTGTGCGAATGAGCAGACACGTACAGGGTGCGCTCCTGTTCCGCAAGCAATTTATACCAATCAAGATCCTGTTTGGGCTGCGTTAAATATCACCCCACCAGAAACGCCGGCCCCTGAATTGCCTGATTTATCAGGGCTTGATCCAACGTTAAAAGAGCCTGTTGAGCCGACTAAACCACGCAGACATTTTTTTAATCGCAATAGGTATGAGCAGGAACTCAAAGAATATGAAGAAAAAATGGTGGAATACCGTAAAGCGATGGCGGAATATGAAGCCAAGCTTATTGCTTATTCTGCCGAGATGAAACCTTATCTTGATTGGGTTAATGCGAATGCGGAAAAATTTGAACAACTTGATACAGCAATCCAAAAACATAACGCAAGTTTACTTGGACGAGAGTTTGCAGATTTCTGGGATGTTTATGTAACACGACGCATTGAACGCCAAACTAAAGTGAAAGAAACTCACCCAGGAAAAATTCTCAGTGGGGGCGATATTGGTTTTTCCGGTGAGGTTGAAAATAATCGTAGTCAAATCATCGCAGCGGGAGTCATTAAAACCACTAATGATACCACCAACCCAATTAACAATATTGAAGAAATTGGGATTACCCAAATTGATGATATTGGCAATCAAGAATGGACATACTCTCGTTGGCGTGGTGGATTTAGACGCTATCATCAGCGAGAATGGACGGGACGTTATGACCATATGAGACGTACAGAAACCCCACTGGCATTAAATCAAGCTAGCGTGGAATCTCATACCACATTCATCCCAGAAGCAGAAAATGCCAATGTCACATTAAATAATGTCGCACTTACTTCTCATCAACAAGTGGGTAATGCCGCTGATCATAGCTTGCTGCAACAAAATGAGAATGAAATTAGGCACATTCAAGCTAACACCAGTTTGCCAACCTCAAGCCTTTATCGGATCAATCCAGAGGGACAAAAGGTATTAATTGAAACCGATCCGCAATTTACCAATCGCAAAAAATGGCTTAGCTCAGATTATATGTTCAATGCTCTACGCAGTGAACCGCAAAATATCTTGAAACGCTTAGGTGATGGTTATTATGAACAGCGTATGGTTCGAGATCAAATTAACCAACTTACAGGACGAATGTTCTTGGATAATCAGCAAGATCTTGAAAATCAATATAAAGCCTTGATGGATAAAGGGATTTCTTTTGCTAAGCAATTTAATTTAACCCCGGGTATTGCCTTGAGTGCCGATCAAGTGGCTGCACTCACCTCGGATATTGTTTGGTTTGAACCGCAAACCGTCACCTTACCAAGCGGTAAAAAGGTTGATGTGATTGCACCACGCGTTTACGTGGTGGCGAAAAAAGGTGATTTAAATGGTGAGGGGGCATTAATCTCTGCGAATGTGGTTGATTTACGCACTTCACATTTAAACAACCTTGGTACGATTGCAGGGCGAAAAATCGCCTTGTTAAACACAGACACATTACGCAACGAAGGAAATATCCTAGGAGGAAAAGTTGGCATTAAAACCACCGGTAATGTTGAGAATATTGGTGGGAAAGTCGAAGCCGAACAAGGGCTATTCATTGATGTAGGCGGGGATTTTACCCACCAAAGCACTGCCCATACCACAGAAGTGGGGCTATCTCATTTCAAACGCAATGAAACTACCCTCGCTCGCAAAGCCTTACTTTATGTCAAAGACAAAGAAGGGGTATTGCACTTAAATGCCAATAATATCTTGAGTCAAGGGGCAGATATTATTAATGAGGGACAAGGTAATACGATTGTTAAGGCAAAAAATGGACTAAATTTGACCGCACTTTCTGTTGGTTTTGAAGAAAAAATGGGCAAAGGCAATCATTACCGTAATGAAAAAGTGCAAGATGCTGTGGTAAGCACGATAAAAGGCAAAGGAAATGTATTGTTAAGTGGGCGAGATATTACCGCAGAAGGTGCTAAGCTAGAAAGCGAGGCAAAGCTTATGGCATTGGCAGAAAATAACATTGTGCTAAGCAGTGTAGGCACAGCACGAGAAGTTGAGGAATATCATAAAGTTCAGCGGCGAGGTGTTTTGTCGTCAAGAGCTTCTGAGAATTATTCCCATCGTCTCGCAAATACACACAAAGTTACGCATTTAACAGCTGGACAAATTGAGCTAAGTGCCAATCACGATATAGCATTTGAAGGTACACAAATAAATGCTGATCAATCTGTCATTGCCCGTGCTGGTAATGAACTGAATGCAAATGCCGTTACAGATACTTATGCCCATACCCAATGGGAAAAACACAAAAAATCAGGCATTACAAGCAGCCTTGAGGGAGGCATTGCGGCGGTGGGCTACCACAAAGAAAAAGTGCGTCAGCAGAATACGAGCTATGATGAAACAGTAAAAGGGGCAAGTATTAAAACTCAACAAGGTGATGTGATACTTAATGCAGGGGAACATTTGACTGCCACGGCGGTAGAAATTCAAAGCGGTAAAGACACTCACCTACAATCCAAACAAGTGGCGCTTAATGCGGCAGATGAGCAGCATTATGGTGAATCAGAATACGTTCGTAAAATGTCAGGTGTGGGGATTAATATGGTTTATGACCCATTAACCGTGGGGCGTAATAAATACCAAAGCCGTAAAGATTCTGGTATGGCAGATACCTTTGTTGGTGATGAGATTTCTCGCGCCGAATCCATTACAGACACCGCTGAAATGGTGGGGCGTGGTGTAAGCCCTTATCTCAAACATCAACAAAATGAGGCATATAAAAATACGTATCAAAAATTAGCGAAAAGCGCGTCCATTAATACAGAAGGCAAGTTGCAGGTTATTGCGAGCGCAGGGGATATCACCACGCAAGGCAGTCAAATTAATGCAGAAAAAGGAGCGGAATTTATTGCCAGTGGTTCAGTGAATTTTGATGTGGCAACAGACATTTATTCGCAAAATGCAGAAAAGCGTGCGAAAGGCTTTGAGTTAAATGGCTTAAATAAATATATTGCTGGGATGGGCGTTAGCCATGAAGATGGCAATCAAACCCGCCGAGAAGAGCGAGGGACGTTAATAACCACAGGGGCAGAGACCCGTGTTATTGCGCAAGGTGGCGATATTACAGGCAAAGGCTTAACGCTGATTAATGAGGGCAATACCCACCTTACAGCCAAAGGCAATGTGGTATTAGATACGGCGAAAACCCTTTATAACCAAAGCCAAAAAGCAATGAGCCATTCAGTTGGTGAAGTCGCCACCTCGGATACAGAGCGATTTTTTGGTTATCACCGTGAACGGCATAATCAAGCAGGCGACAATACCACGCACACAGGCAGCCGTATCCTGAGTTTGCAAGGCAATGTTGAGATTGACGCAGGTAAGGATTATCACCAAACCAGCAGTGCGGTGCTAGCTAAAGATAAGCTACGAATCACTGCCCAAAACATTTATGCGGATGCCGCGTTAAATACCGACAATCAATCTCAAAGTCAAAGTGATTTAAAAATCGGACAATTTACCCGTGTTAAATCGCCGATTATTGATTTAATCCAAACCGTGGAGCGCACGGTGAAAAATAAAAATGCGTCAGACCGTGTAAATGCCGCCAATGCTGTTACCCTTGCCGCGCAAGGTTATCAGGTGGCAGACACTATTGCGAAAACGGTTAGCCAGCAAGACGGTTTAGCCTATTTAATTCGCGTAGAATCAGGCACGGGCGTGGCACATAGCCGTCAATCACAAGAACGCCAAGCGCAAATTAGTCAAGGTAATGTGTTTAACGCCAAACAGATTGACTTGACGGCTACAGGCACAGGGGAAACGCTTGCCAATGGGGAGCAAAAGCGCGGTAATATTCATCTTGAGCACAGTGATTTAACTAGCCGCGATGAACAAGGCAAACGCCTTGCAGATAGCCATATTACGTTGACGGCGTATGACACGCAATTACAAGCAGGTAAAAGCCATAGCAAAGAAAAAATGCGCGGTCAAAATGTGGGTGTTGAAGTGGGTATGTTTGCCCAAGCAGGACCACAAACGGGCGTTGGGGTATATGCCACTGTGGGTGGAGGCAGCCAAAAAAGGGATGCGGAACGCACAATGTATCACAACAGCCATTTAGACAGTGCGCAGATAACCTTTAATAACCAAAATGACCTGACACTCAAAGGGGCAACGGCGAAAGCCAACCGTATTGATGCCAATGTGGGTGGTAAGTTACAGATTGAAAGTATGCAAGATGAACAACACCTTAAAAGTAAAAGTAATCAAGCTGGTTTAAGTGTGAGTATCAGCTTTGGCAATGCGTGGGGTGGCAATATCGGCTTTAATGCGGACAGTGGCAGCGAACATTATCGTCAAGTAACAGAACAATCGGGATTATTTGCGGAAGAGGGAGGCTATCACGTTGAGGCAAATCAAGTTCACCTCAAAGGCGGTGCGATTGCAAGCCAAAATGCCAATAACAGTGAGCTTGCGACTAATCAACTGACCGTCGAGCATCTTCAAAACCATTCCTCAAGCCAAGCAATGAGTGGCGGATTAAGCTATGGCTTTAGTCATCAAGAGGGACATTATGAAGAAAAAGGCACAGGCAAAGTGGTTGAGGCACCCGCAAACAACCAAACTGCCGATAACCTCAGATGGGTGGACGAGAAAAATTCAAGTGGTTTTAACCCAAGTATACCGATGTATGAAAGCCATCATGACAGCAGCCTCACCAAGGCAACCATTACCGAGGGCAAGATTACCTTAAATAAAGATAGCCAGCCTATCCACAGCACAGCCACCGCGTTGGCAAAAACCTTGCATTTTAGCACCGCACTTGATAATGCCAATCCACACGTGGAAAAACCAAGGGATACCCAAGGGCAGCTAAAAGAGCAAAAAGTCGTGAGAGAAGCGGTAAGCCAGTTGCAATCGGCAACTTCGACTTATGCAGCCAATCAAGCGAAAGCCGCACAGCTGGAAGCTGACCGCTTGCAACAAGAGCTAGCGCAAGCGCAAAGCAAACCACAGGCAACGCAAGATAAACAAAAAATTGCAGAAAAAACCACCGCACTTGCTAATACGTTAGAAAGACAAGAAAAGTGGAGCGAGAAAGGCGAATACAAACGCAACCTTGATAACCTCACCACTATCGCAGGGGGGATATTGGCAGGGCAAAGCGGCACACAGATTGCCACGACCCTTGCCTCACCGACTTTAAATGAAAAAATCAAGGCACTCACCACCGACAGCAATGGCGAGGTGAACGTGCTGACCAACACCCTTGCCCACGCGGTGCTGGGTGCGGTAGAAGCGGCGGCAGCTAAGGGCAATATCGCTACAGGCGCAGTTGCCGCTTCAGCCAGTGAACTTGCCGCGCCAGCCATCACTAAGCTACTGGGTAAAGACAACCCGAACCAACTTAGCGCAGAAGAACGCCAAACTGTTACCGCCTTAAGCGCCCTTGCAGGCAGCCTTGCTTCAGGCTTAACCGCCCAACAAAACGGCTCAGCGACTAATACCGTTAGCACGCTTAATGCCGCGGCATTAGGTGGTGAGATTGGGAAACGGGCGGTGGAGAATAATTATCTCAGTGTACTTTCTCAAAAAAGACGTGATGACATTAGAGAGAAAATTAAAAATGGCAATGCGACTAAAAAAGAGATAGTAGAATATCTTCAATATGAAAAAGATGATCAAACGAGTGATTATTTAGTGGATAAAGCGCGTTATCGCCCAGAGGAGATGACACCGCAAGAATGGGCTGAATATGAAAATTACGCAAAACGTTACGTTTCAGAAAGCATACAAAACCGAGACATTCCTAAAAATATTGAGCGTAGCCTCAAAGAAATTCTTACGGGAAACTATTATAAAGGCTACGGTTATGCTTATGCGTTAGATGAAAAATATCGTTCATCTTTGCCAAGTCGTTGGTTCATTTCCGATTCAGATAAATCGGAAGAAGAAAGAATATATGAGCGCTTTAATGCAAAATATATCCAAAATCCAAGAACATTAAGAGAATCATTTAATGGGAGAGTAGCAGAATCAACGAAAGAGGGATTGGAGTTGGCTTCTTTAGGATATATTTCTAACATACCAAAAGTTGTAAATACAGTTGAATTGGTAACCAAGGTAGGAGGGAATAAAATAGTTTCAACTGCAATTCGTCTTGAAAAACCTACTGTTGGTTTTATAGATAAAATGCTCTCAGAAGGTATTTATCATTCTTACAATCCTTATGCTAATGCGGTTACTAGAAATATTGGTAATAGTATTGATAGTATTTCAAAAATCACACCAAAACAGTATGTAACTGGAACGATGATAGGTATGAGTGCGAATATGGGGGCTCAGTATATCAATACAGGTACAATTAATTATAAAGAAGCTATTAAATCAGGTCTAACCACACCTTATTTAATTTATACCCCAATGGGGACTTCATTTGTATTAGGCTCAATGTCAACAGTAGTTGATTCAAGATTATCTAATAGTAATTCATATTTTAGTGATCAATATAATTATCTAAAGAGTACTACAGGGGAAAATCTGACTAATGAATTACTTCCATATAATATCAAGAGTTCAACTCTAGGAACGACTTTAAGTATATTTTCTGGAGAGTTAATTAATCAATATAATAAAAAAGAAGAGGTGAAGTAATGTCTTTTGTAAAAAGAATAATAAGTTCTCTTCTTTATGGATTTAATTTAATCTGTGGTTTTCAGGTGTCTGTATGGATAAGGTTGTACAGTAAGACTAATCAAATAGATCAAACAGAGTTTTTTTTTCAGGATAGGTATATTTTATTTAGCATTTTTTTTTATTTTTTTATATGTTTAATGATATTTATTTGGTCTTACTTTCCTAGCTCAAAGAAATATTTAAAACTTTAGTTTTGCTCATTATATTTGCTATTGTGTATATTTAATATTGCATTTAATTTTATGAGCTTCTCTATTGTTCAAGATAAACACAGAAATGATAAAGATTGCGAAAACGGTTACCCAGCAAGATGGTTTGGCGTATTTAATTCGCGTGGAGTCAGGCACGGGCGTGGCACATAGCCGTCAATCACAAGAACGCCAAGCGCAAATTAGCCAAGGTAATGTGTTTAACGCCAAACAGATTGACTTGACGGCTACAGGCACAGGGGAAACGCTTGCCAATGGGGAGCAAAAGCGCGGTAATATTCATCTTGAGCACAGTGATTTAACTAGCCACGATGAACAAGGCAAACGCCTTGCAGATAGCCATATTACGTTGACGGCGTATGACACGCAATTACAAGCAGGTAAAAGCCACAGCAAAGAAAAAATGCGCGGTCAAAATGTGGGTGTTGAAGTGGGGATGTTTGCCCAAGCAGGACCACAAACGGGCGTTGGGGTATATGCCACCGTGGGTGGAGGCAGCCAAAAAATGGATGCGGAACGTACCACTTACCACAACAGCCATTTAGACAGTGCGCAGATAACCTTTAATAACCAAAATGACCTGACACTCAAAGGGGCAACGGCGAAAGCCAACAGTATTGATGCCAATGTGGGTGGTAAGTTACAGATTGAAAGTATGCAAGATGAACAACATCTTAAAAGTAAAAGCAATCAAGCAGGTTTAAGTGTGAGTATCAGCTTTGGCAATGCGTGGGGGGCCAATATCGGCTTTAATGCGGACAGTAGTAGCGAACATTATCGTCAAGTAACGGAACAATCGGGATTGTTTGCGGAAGAGGGAGGCTATCACGTTGAGGCAAATCAAGTTCACCTCAAAGGCGGTGCGATTGCAAGCCAAAATGGCAATAACAGTGAACTTGCCACCAATCAACTGACCGTCGAGCATCTTCAAAAACCGTAAAATGAACTAACATCAATGTGATGAACTTTTAGCTAATTCTGCCATTTTATGGTGGGATATGATTTTTTCAGAAATTGATAAAAGGGAGAAATAAAATACTCTCCCTAATAGCTAAATATTATAATGCTTAAGCTCTATTTATTAAGCTTTTTTCAAAAACGCTGATTTTAATGAGAAACTTTGGCCGTCAATTTTGCAATCTACATCGTGATCGCCATCAACTAAGCGAATGTTTTTCGCTTTTGTGCCTTTTTTCAATACAATAGATGAGCCTTTCACTTTCAAATCTTTAATTAAAATGACACTATCGCCATCTTGTAGTAGATTACCGTTGCTGTCTTTCACCACTTTTTGTTCAGTCTCATTTTCTTCATCGCCAGACCATTCATAAGCGCAGTCAGGGCAAACAAAATTTAAACCATCGTGATAAACATATTCACCTTGGCATTTTGGACAAGTTGTTTGTTCCATTTTTTCCTCTTATCTAAATTTCAATATAAACAATCAGTTACATTTTTTTGATTGAATAGTAGTAATGCGAGCGAAGTATAGCAAACAAATCTCTTTCTCTGTAATGATTTTTAAAGGTGCCATAAAAGAGAATTTCCGCTAAACTAACGACTTTTAGAGGGAAACAAAATGAAAAAAACAGTTTTATTACTTGGGGTCAGTGCATTACTAACCAGTGCTTACAGTCAAGCCCATAACCTGCAACTTAATGCAACCCTACCTGCGGTAACCGTCGCAGATAAAGGTGAGCTTATTGTTAAAAATCAAGAGATTAGTGCAAAGCCTTGGCAATCTACCCAGCTTAAAGGTAAGGTTCGTGTGTTGCAACATATTGCAGGACGTAGCTCGGTAAAGGAGAAAAATTATCCTTTAATGGAAGCTATCAAAGCACAGCATTTTAATGGCGCACAATATCAAACTACAAATATTATTAATGCAGATGATGCGATTTTTGGCACGGGGGCTTTTGTGCGCAGTAGTGCTGAAAAGGCCAAAAAAGAAAATGCCCACAGCCAAATTGTGCTGGATAATCAAAGTGCGGTGAAAAATGCGTGGAAATTAAAAGAGAAAGAAAGTTTGATTGTGGTGTTGGATAAAGAGGCAAAAGTGAAGTTTGTTCACGAAGGGAAACTCTCTTCTGCACAAATCAATGAAATTTTAGCCTTAGTTAAGGATTTGCTATAAAACGTATCGTCTGAATAACAGAATGCGAAATATTCCAACCGAGTGATAAGGGAAGTGCCGAATAATCGGCACTTTTTTAATGGAAAAGCGCTTGATGTAAGGCGTCGATTTGTGCCTTTTCGCTTTCCAGTGAAAGTCCGTTTAGGGCATAATCTAAATCTATTTTTGCTTGTTTGAATGCGGCGTTACAAATGGCTTGATTATCTGATTGCCTCCACAGTATGGCGAGTGCTTTTTGTACTTTGATGTGAATTTCTAACATTGCGCTACCATCACGACAAATAGGGGTGAAGGATTGTAAAACGAGTTCTTGTTCGTTGAGATTTAACATTGCCAGACGATGATATTTCACCGCTTGCTTTTCTGCTTTGCTATCAAGTAGTAAGCGTAATAAAACGCTAATCACTTTAATTGCTGTGCCGGGATCGTTCACCGCTTGCGATAAGGCACGTTGCGCCACTTCGCTTAATACAATCAAACCAAATTTAGGATCTTGCGCATAAGAGCGGTTGTTTTCGATGATAAAATTTTCTTGTAGTTGAGCGATGTGTTCAATGGGCTTATTGACATAGGCAATTGGCATATTCGTATAAACCAATTTTCCGGGTTGAATGGCAATTTCAATTTCGCAATCATTATTATCAGCAAAATCTTGCAAATTTTGCATATTTATATGGCTCAAATAGCCAGTTTTATGCGCGTGAATTACGTAGGAAAATTGAATTTTCTCAAGGGATTTTGCCCCCATATTTGGCTGTTGCCAATAATTGTTTAAGGCTTGCTGTGAGGCAGTTTCAATCTTTTCTAAGGTATTATTTAATAACCCAAGCTGTGATAAGGCACTCACCCACGTAATCAAGGTGGTAATTAAATAAATGAGTACACAAATCGTCCCAATAAACAGCACGAATCGCCCCGCCTCGTTGTAATAACCCATTCCTAAGGTTATTTTGGCAATCACCGCATAAACAAAGGCTGAAATAAAACTGGAAATCGCAAGGCGCGTGGTGTTATCTCCCATTACTAATTCGGTCGCTCTTGGCGTTGCTCCGTTAGAAGCAGAAGAAAAAGCCGAAACCATAATAGAAAGGGAAAAGGTACTCACCGCTAACATACTCGATGCCATAATGCTGAGAATGTCATTGAGTAATTCTTCGCTAACGTCAGGCATAATCTCTATCGGCAATGCTTTGTTTTCGATCAATGCAGAGAAAAGTGCCAGAAAGACAGCAAATAATGCCCCTAAAATAGGGGTGAGCCATAAGGCGTTACTTGGTTTTTTTAACCATAGAATTAGGATAAAAAAATGCTCTTTAAGATAGCTTAACATCGGTTTTCCTATATTGAGAGAGAAGAGCTTACCATAGCAGATTTTTTGTAGAAAGAAAAAGGGCTGAGTTGCTCAGCCCTGAGATTATTTTAAATTAGAATTTATAAGAAATATTCCCTGTGATTCTGCGACCTTCCCCCATATAACACCAATATGAATCACAAGCACTCACATATTTTTTATTCAGTAAGTTAGAAATATTTAATTGAGCACCCCAATGTGGTGAAAAATCATATTTTGCCGTAATATCAACGAGAGTATAGGCTGGGATTTTTTCATCACTCATCCCATTTGTGCTAGTTCCTGTATAGCGAATGCCCGTACCAAGTTGTAAACCTGATAAGGCATTGCCTGTAAAACGGTAATTTAAATAAGCAGAATAGCTATGTTTTGGAATGAGTGCAGTACGAGTGATTTTATCTGCGTGAGTTTTGGATTTAGTATATGTATAAGAAACAAGTGTAGCTAAATTTTCCGTTAAATTTATATCAGCTTGTAACTCTATACCTTTACTTGTTTGTTTTCCAGCTTGAGTGCTAATGGAGTGTCCGTTAACAGTATTGGTAATAAGTGCATTTTTTTCTTTTAGATTAAAGTAGGCAAGAGATAACTTCCCTTCAATAAATTGAGGTAAGTATTTTAATCCAAACTCGTGTTGTTCTCCTTCATAGGGCTTATATCTCACAAACGTACCATTCACATTGGTACTTGGGAGAGGTTTGAATGATTCAGAATAATTATAGTACGGAGCTAACCCATTTTCGGTAATATACATTATCCCAGCAGCATAAGTATTTTGTGCAACATCATAGGGTTTATTCTGTGATGCACTGCGATAATCACCTTTTGCAAAATCACGTCTTACACCTAAATTGATGAGTAATTTATTTTGGAAACTAAAATGGTTTTGAAGATAAAGACCTAATTGACGATCTTTATTTATATAAGGCGTTAAAGCAGAAAAAGGGGCTGCTGCGGTTGGGTAATTACCATAAAGGTTATTTAATGCTACCTTACCGTAACCATTAGATGCAGTATTTTTTGAATGAGAATAATCAAAACCACCCAGTAAAGTATTTTCTATCTCATTAAATTTCCAAGTTTGGCTAAGGTGGTTATCAATTGTATGAGTAAATGTTTTACCCCGTATGAGCATTGTACTAAGGCTTGTTCCGTCCCAGCCTAAAGAGGCACTAAATTGATCCTTGTTGCTATAAGCATACCGATAGTTTGAGCTAAATATTAATCCATCTGAAACTTGATGCCTCAATTCGTAACCGATACTATATTGATTGCGTCTGAAGTATTCATCAACATTTTGTGCGAAATTTGTTCGACTTGAAAAGCCGCCACGTTTTAGTATGTCATATTTAGGGAAAAAGCCCGAAGACGGTATACCATCATCGTGTTGAATGCTTGCTAATAAAGTGAAATTTGTATTTTGAGAAATGTTCCAAGATAGACTAGGAGCAAGATAGTACGCATCACTATAACTCCCTTTGGGTTCACCATTATGGCGTAGATAGTCCGCTACAATACGGTAATGTACCGTTTCACTGATTGTTCCCGTATAGTCTGTAGCAATGCCTCTTTCATGGCGATTACCTAAGGTGAGTTTAACTTCTCCTTGCCCAACTTTTTCTTTATTTGGACGTTTACTGATTAAGTTAATTAAACCACCTGCGTTGGCACTTCCATAAGTTAAAGAATCAGCACCTTTTACTATTTCTATTGTTTCTAAGCCATACAAGTTTGGTTGCCAATGATAGAAACCAAAATCGTATAATGTTGTTCCATCTAAGCGAATTGTTGGATTAAATCCTCGAATTTTAATCCAATCATGGGTGTCTATATCTCCGCCAAAAGGCTGGCTTAATATGCCTGCCTCATAACGACCGATTTGATCGACTTGTTGGTATCCTTTCTCACTCATTTTTGCTTGATCTAAGGTTTCCGTTGAACCAGGTGAAAGATATTCTACTTTCCCCGTTTTCGATACGGATCCAATTACATCAATAGGGGCTAATTGTATTTCTTCTGCAATAACAACTTGGCTTGTGATAAAAAGTGCGGTGGAAATTAGTGATAATTTAAAAAATTTTTTTGTCATAAAAGCTCCGAGTAAAAGGCTAGCAAGATGAGCTAGCCTAATCGTTTATTATTTAATACTAAATGTATAAGTGCTATACAATTTACGTTTTTGGCAGATTTTTTGATCTGGGTAATCCATTTCATAAATTGCCTTGATTTTCCAAGTGCCTTTTAGGGCTGGAATAAAATTCACTTTTCCTTGTGAATCCGTTTTACCTGAAAATGCTTGTGGTTCACGGTGATCATAAACCGCTTTTTCATCAAGTTTGGTAAATTCGTTTGTCGTTCCAATCACCGTAATGCCTTTGGCTGGTTGCCCTTTATATAGCACCTGTACAGGGAAAACCTCCATCGGACTTAAGGTGGTTGGATCAACTAAGGGAACAATTTCTAAATCTAACCCAACAGGTTTGATAGCAAAGTCGCTAACCTCAACCCCTGTATTCACATAGGTAGATGAAAACATACTGGATTCTTCACAGTAATTGGCATCTTTCATTTGACTGAGGTTTTCACGTTTCCAACCATTGTCATTTTTTGACCAGAAGGTTGGTTTGTAGCTACCTGAAATTTTGTATTCTGCTTTCGCCAATGGGCTGGTGGTAACATAATGGTAATTTTCGCCCTTTTGGGTTAGGGTAGTACTTGTGCCGTCCGCACGATGTAACACCAACGGATTTAAGATATTTAAACGTCCCTCGGCAATTTTTTCTCCTTCAGGAAAGTGATCGCCATAGCCAAGCACTGCAAGCAAATCTTTGCCCGCTTCGGCTTGTTGGGCATAAGCCCATAAATCGTGTGCTTGGCTGGCAAAAGGCAAAGCAAGTCCGCAAATTAAGGTAAGTTGTGTGAGTTTTTTCATTGGATTTCTCCTATCTTTATTATCAAAAAATTGGAATTTTTTGACCGCACTTTATAACGGCTTATTTTTAGTGTGGTATAAAATTCCTCCAAATTCGCACTTGGCGAGGGATTACTTAAGTAATGTGCTTACTTAAGGGAGGAAAACTCTGTAACAACATCTTATGAATTTTCCGTAAAATTCGTTATATTTTTCTCATTAGCCATAAAAAATAGCTGCCACCGAGTAAGGTAGCAATCAAGCCTGCTGGAATTTCATAGGGAAATAGCAGCTGGCGTCCTAGCCAATCGGCAATAACCATAATGGTTCCGCCTAATAATCCTGCAGCGAGGAGTTGGTTTTTACTATGACGAAAGCCTAGGTGATAGGCTAAATGGGGCGCAAGCAAGCCGATAAAACTTAATGCACCAATGAGCAAGGTAGCAAATAGCGTGAGTAAAATGGCAAAAGCAAATAGGATACCGCGCGCCTTGAGTATATTTACCCCAAGAGATTGGGCAATGACGCTATTTAGTGCAAATAAATCTAGCCAACGGACGAAAATAAAGCTGAATAAAAAGAGGATAATCGCGATAAACAGCATTGGGATCGCCACATCATTTGTTGCGTAATAGGTTGAACCCGATCCCCAATTTAATAATTGCCAAGCTCGTGGATCGCCGCTTGCAACCAGTATTCGTTGTACCGCTTCAAATAAGGCTGAAATGCTTATTCCTGTGAGTAATACTTGATCGGGCTGTAAACCATTACGGCGATTGATTATCCAAATCAGCCAGACAATGAAGCACGCTCCCAATCCTCCCCATAGTGCATATTGGCTGAGTAAGGTGGTGCCGGTGATAAAAATGGCAAGCAATACACCAAAGCTTACCCCAGAGGTAATGCCAAGCAATTCAGGGCTTGCCATTGGGTTGTGGCTTAGTCGTTGTAATAGGGTTCCAGCTACGGCAAGCATTATTCCCGCACAAAATGCATAGGCAATGCGAGGAAAACGCAAGGTAAACAGGTTATTGTCCAAATAGATTTGCCAGCCATCTATTCCTTGCGCTAGCCATAAGGAACAGGATAGTGCAGCCAGTAAAAGTAAAGGTAAATAAAGTGCGGTGCTTTTTTGCGGCGTATTTTTCCACGTTATGGCATTTTCTTGTACGCGTCCATATTGTTGGCGATGTTTAAAGACGAGCCATAATAATAACGGTGTGCCGAGCAAGGCGGTAATTGAGCCTGTTGGTAAGGTCATCGTTTGCCATTTTTCGAGTAATTGCAGGCTGAGATCAGCGATAAGTAATAAACTGCTGGCAAAATAGGCACTTCGCCATAATAAGGTTTTAATTCGGTAATCTGGGAATTGGCGAGCAAGCGTAGTTGCGGCTAAGCCAATAAAGGCAAGCATACCAACACGGCTGACCACGATGGCGACCAAATAAGCCGAGAGTAAAATGCCAATAACGCGAATTTTTTTTACATTCACGCCTAAACTTTGTGCATTGCTTTCTTCGAGTTGTAATGCTTGTAAAGCGGGGCTAAGTAAGATGACAGCCAAAATGGCTGGCGCCAGTAATGGCAATAGAGTGAGGCTATCATACCAGCTTTCTTGAACTAATGAGCCACTTCCCCACAGGAGTAAACCACGACTTTCCTCAGGATAAAAAAGAATGAGTAAAGAGGAAAATGCGCCGAGATAAAAGTTCACGACAAGTCCAGCAAGGACAATCAACAAAGGGGAAACCATTTTTCGCCAAGCGAGGAGTAAGACTAAGCTGAGTGCAAATAATGCGCCGATAAAGGCGATGGGGGTTGAACCCCATTGTAATAGACTAGGGAAAAATAGTGTTACCACAAAAAGGCTAAATTGCGCCCCAGCACTGACGGCAAGTGTGCTGTCTGAAGCAAGTGAATTATTCATTATTTGTTGTAAGAGCAACGAAGCAATCCCTAAACTCACTCCAGATAAAATCGCCATTAACACTCTTGGCAAGGTAAAATTAAAGACGAGTAGCTGACTCGTGTCGCTTTGCCCGAGTTGTTGAAAAAGCACGAGAACAAATAAAATCACTACGATGACAGCAAGGCTTGGCATTAAACGGCGTGTTACCATTTTGCTTGTTCCCCTTGTGGTTGGCGTAACCCTTGGCTTAATGCAATGGCTAAACGCTGTGCAGATGGTAATGCTCCGAATGTCCAAATGGCAGGAAGAATGAGTGGATCTTTCGCTAAAGGGAGCGTTTGCCATAGGCTATTATTCGCTAACTCCTTCGGAACATTTTGGGGATAAGGCTTGATGATCACCAGTTTAGCTTGCGCAAATTGAGCCAGTTGATTGAGGCTAATTAGGCTAAATCCCCATAAGTTTACCTGCGCTTGCCACGCATTTTGGAGACCGAGTTGTGTTAGAACGACACCCGGTAGGCTTTGTTTGCCATACACTCGCAGATGACGACCATCAATAAATTGTACGATTAATAAAGGACGATTTCGCACATCTTGAAGTGCGGCTTTCTGGCTTGCAAACGTAGTTAATGTTTGCGTAATCAGGGCGGTGGGATCAACATTGATTACTTGTGCAAGTTGGTGTGTTGCTTGTAGTTGGTTTTGCCAAAAATCTCCTGTTTTATAGAAATTGACTAAGGGGATATTATTGATATTGCGTAAATAAGGTAAATTAGCCTGTGCCGTCGCAAGATACATATCGCTATTAGGAAAGGCATCAATATCAAGTTGTGCAAGCAATTCTTTATTCGGTTGCAATCTTGTTCCTAAATCAATCGTTGTAGCAGGCAAGCTGGGTTCATTCACCCAATTTTGGTAACTTTGCTTATCACCAACCGCAGTCGGGGAAACACCTAGCCCTAATAGGGTTTCGGCAATGGTCCAGTCTAAGGTTGCTACTTTCGCACTAGCAAGCACAGGTGTCGTAAAAATAAGTAGAAAAATGTGTAAGAAATAAGCCAGTATTTTCACTATTTCCCCTTAAAAAAATGCAACAGGAATGTGATCAATGGGATGAGCTTGCACCTGTAAATGAATATGATAAATCTGTGCTAAGGCTTGTGGTGTCATTATGTCTTGTGGGGAGCCTTGCATTAATAATTTGCCCGACTGCAAGGCGATTAGCTCATCACAAAAACGTGCGGCAAGATTGATGTCGTGGATCACAATAATCACCCCTAGATTTAAGTTTTTCACCAGTTTTTGAATGAGTTGCATCACTTCCACTTGATGTGCAATATCCAATGCCGCTAACGGTTCATCTAATAATAAAAAACGGCTTTGTTGAGCCAGTAACATTGCAAGCCATACACGAGAACGTTCGCCCCCTGAAAGGGTATCGACAAATTGATTGGCGTAGCTTTGCATATTTGTCCATTCAAGTGCATTTTGAATGGCTTGTTCGTCTTGTTTGAGGTTACGCCCTAATAGTCCATTCCACGCATAACGCCCCATTTGTAGCAGCCCTCTGGTGGTTAGGTTATTTGCCTGTGGCAAATATTGTGGCAGATAGGCAACTTCGCGCGCAAAGGCTCTATGTTTCCATTGCTGAATGAGACGTTGATTAAATTTGAGTTGCCCACTGGTTGGCATTTGTTGGCGAGCGAGAAGTTTGATTAAGGTTGATTTTCCCGATCCGTTTGGTCCAATAATGCCATAGATTTTTCCCGTGTTAAATTGCAGTGATATAGGGTGCAACAACACTTTTTCAGGCAAGGCGAACGACACTGCGTTTAATTCAAACACGATATTTCCTATGAGCGAATAAATAAAGGGGAAAGATTTTAATTGATAACCGTTATCATTTCAATAGGTCTATTCTTAAAAATAAACGACTATCTTAAAAGACGATTAAGATTGTAAATTTTTCTTTCCATTTTTACGGAAAAGTTTACAATGTTTGCCAGTTTTATCAGAAAAATGGGATAGAAAGCCAGTAATGTCAGCAGAAAAAAATCTTTTTTCACAAGTGGTTACACAAAGTCGCAAAATGCAAGAGGTGGTGGAAAAAGCCAAAAAATTTGCTCTGCTTGATGCGCCTTTGCTTATTCAAGGTGAAACCGGTACGGGGAAAGATCTCATCGCCAAAGCTTGCCATTTTTCTAGTCAAAGAAGAGAAAATAAGTTTATTGCGGTTAATTGTGCCGGTTTACCGAGTGAAGATGCAGAAAGTGAAATGTTCGGGCGAGCTTATGGGGAAACGGTAAATCAAGGCTTTTTTGAATATGCGAATGGGGGTAGCGTATTATTAGATAGCGTGGCAGAGTTGCCACTTAGTTTACAAGCAAAATTATTACGTTTTTTAAATGATGGTACTTTTCGCCGTGTGGGCGAGGAAAAAGAGCATTATGCTAATGTTCGTGTGATTTGTACCTCACAAGTTCCCCTTAGTCATTATGTAGAAAAAGGCAAAATGCGTGAAGATTTATTTCATCGCCTTAATGTATTAAGTCTTAATATTCCAGCGCTACGTGAACGCAAAGAAGATATTCCACAACTTACCACATTATTTGTCCAACAAATTAGCCAACAGTTAGGGATTTCCGTCCCCCATTTTGATGGTGCATTTTTAAATTATCTTGCCCATTATACTTGGGCGGGGAATGTACGAGAATTGCACAATGCGTTATATCGAGCTTGTTCTTTGGCTGAGAATAATCAGCTTGCTATTGCGGATTTGCACTTAGTGGAACAGGAAATTGCATTACCAAGTATTGAGCAATTTGCTAATCAAACCCTTGATGAAATTATGAATAATTTTGAGGCAATGGTGTTGCAGAAATTTTATGAGGAATATCCTAGCACCAGAAAACTGGCTTCAAGATTAGGCGTTTCGCATACTGCCATCGCCAATAAATTAAAACAATATGGCATAGGAAAATAAGGGGGAAATACCGCAAAAGCAGCTTTTATTCATCTTGGTAGTTTGCTAAGTGCGGTTGTTTTTTTAATAATTTTTGCCATTCGCTTTGCTCAATATTTACCTTGAGTAAAAATTCCCCTTGCTCACTGATTTTCTCTTCACGAATACAATCCATTTCATACAGCCAATGACGGATTTTGCCTGCTTGTGGTGGCAAACAAAGTTGTAATTGCACAATCCTTTTGCTTAATTTTTGTCGAATGGCTTCAAATAATAAGGGAATACCTTGTTGTAAATGGGCAGAAATATACACGCCCACTGGACGATTTTGATCATCATATTCAATATGTGGAACAAGGTTTTCCACTTGATCAATTTTGTTATAAACCAGTAATGTCGGGACTTGATCGGCTTGGATTTGTTGCAAAACCTCATTCACCGCATTGATATTTTCTCGTTTTCGTACATCAGCGCAATCCACAACGTGTAATAACAGGCTTGCCTCGCTGGTTTCTTGTAAGGTGGATTTGAACGCGGAAACCAGATCGTGTGGTAGATCTCGAATAAAGCCTACCGTGTCTGCTAAAATTGTGCTTCCAATATCTGGAATGTTTAAACGGCGGAGGGTAGGATCAAGGGTAGCAAAAAGTTGATCCGCCGCATAAACCTCTGCCTTGGTGAGCAAATTAAACAAGGTGGATTTACCCGCATTGGTATAGCCGACCAATGAAATTGTGGCAATATCTGCTTTCTTTCTTGTCTGACGATTTTGATGACGCTGCTTTTCCACTTTATTTAAGCGATGTTGTAATTGTGCAATACGAACTTTAATCAATCGTCGATCGCTTTCTAATTGGGTTTCTCCTGGCCCTCGTAAGCCTACCGCGCCTTTTTGTTGATCCAAGCCTGTTTTGCGCCGAATTAAACGAGTGGCAAGATGTTTTAATTGGGCTAATTCGACTTGTAATTTCCCTTCGTGAGAGCGTGCGCGCTGGGCGAAAATATCTAAAATTAACCCTGTGCGATCTACGACACGACATTCACACAGGCTTTCTAAATTACGCGTTTGTGCAGGCGTCAAACAATGATTGATCAAAATCACATTGGCGTTGTGATCTTTTACTGCTTGGGCAATTTCTTCTGCTTTGCCTTGTCCAACGAAATACTTCGCTTGTGGCGTGGTACGGCTTGTGGTGATAATGGTGGCAATATCTACTTGCGCAGATTCAGCAAGCAACTGGAATTCAGTTAAGTCATCAAGATTTTTATCGGCAGAAAAAAAGGCTTGTACAATAATGCCTCGATCTTGCGAAATAGCCTGTTGCGAGTGGTTTTGTGATGATGAAAAAAGTGCGGTAGAAATTTCATCTGAATTTTTCACCGCACTTGGAAAAGCTAAATGATCCAAAATTATTCAGTCTGTGATTCTGCTGAGGTTTCTGTTGCCATTTCTTGCGTTGCGTTATGTTGTTGCTGGTGAGCTTGATTATTATGATGAGAAACTGCACGAGCAGGCACAACAGTTGAAATTGCGTGTTTGTAAACCATTTGATTTACAGTGTTTTTTAATAAAATGACGAATTGATCGAAAGACTCAATTTGTCCTTGTAATTTAATGCCATTGACTAAATAAATGGATACAGGAATACGTTCGCGACGTAATGCGTTTAAGTAAGGATCTTGTAATGATTGTCCTTTTGCCATTGTTATTTTCCTTCTTATATTAGTTATAGGGTTTTTTATGGGGAACAAAAATCGTCTCCGTGAGCCAATATAGCAATAATCTTGACAGATGTCATCACTATGCCTCAATTATTTTAACGTTTGCGCGATTTGCATAAAGGATTTATCAGGGCTGAGACTGTCTAACCAAGTTATCGGTGATTTCCAGCCACGTAACCAAGTAAGCTGGCGCTTAGCCAGCTGGCGAGTTGCACAGATTCCACGAAATACCATTTCTTGATGATCATAATCACCCTGCAAATAATCCCACATTTGGCGGTAACCAACACAGCGAATAGAAGGTAAATCAGCATGTAAATCACCACGTTGGTAAAGTTTTTCGACTTCTTGTTGAAAACCTTGTTCAATCATTTTATGAAAACGCAGTTCAATACGTTGGTGTAATACTTGGCGTTCTTGTGGGGTGATGGCAAATTGTGTGATGTCATAAGGCAGCGCCTCACCTTTTTGCTCAGTCAGTTCAGTGAGCGATTTTCCCGTGAGATAAAACACTTCTAACGCACGGTTGATCCGTTGGCTGTCATTCGGATTAATACGTTGCGCAGAAACAGGATCGATTTTTGCTAACTCTTGATGTAAGCCATTCCAACCGATTTGCACTGCTTTTTGCTCAATTTCTTGGCGTAAACGTTCATCTGCCGAAGGTAATGGCGAAAGTCCTTCCAGCAAGGCTTTGTAATAGAGCATTGTGCCACCGACTAACAAGGGGATTTTACCCTGTTTACTGATGTTTTCCATTTCCAGTAAGGCATCGTGGCGAAAATTTGCCGCCGAATAGCTTTCACTGGGATCTTTTATATCAATTAAACGATGCGGAGCAAGAGCAAGTTCAGCGGCATTCGGTTTTGCAGTGCCAATATCCATTCCCCGATAAATTAAGGCAGAATCGACGCTGATGACTTCAACTGGGAAATGTTGGCGTAATTTGATCGCTAAGTCTGTTTTCCCTGAAGCAGTTGGCCCCATTAAGAAAATGGCTCGTGGCTTTGTATGCATTAGCTATTTTCCTTCCCTAAATAGATTTGCCAATCAATAGGAATAAATAGCGGAGAAAGCGATTGATTTGGCTGTCGATGTAATAATTGTTCGGTTTCATTGAGTAAATTTACCGCATCTCCAAATACGTCTATCGTTGTATAATCAAGCTGTTGACAAAGTGCGGTCAAAAATTGGTGCATATTTTCGTTTTGTTGATTGAGTAAGTTTCCTACACATTGCTGTAAATTATGCTGGCGTAAGCAGGCAGGCACCTTAATCAGGCTAATTCGATGTTGAGTAAGATTTTCATTAAAGTGAAAACCGATTTGAGCGAAAAAGGTGTGTTGTTTTTCCCAAGCCGATTGCTGTTTTTCATCTAAACGGAAGAGTATAGGAATTAATAATGCTTGCTGGGGAATATCTTTTTTCTGCAAAGACAACATCGTTTGCATTTGTTGTAATTTTTTGATTGGTAATAAATAAAATTCCTGCTCTTGCTGTAAAAGTAGCGCTTGATTTTGCACTAAGGCTAATGCACGTAACATTCGGCTCGTTGGCAGTGAACTTTCTTGCGTCGTTTGAACGGTTAAAACTGGGTTTTCTCCCTGTGTCGGTGAGGCTGGGCGAAGTAATTCGCCATAAGCCTGACTTTCTGTTTTAGTGATTTCGCTTTTTGGCTTGCTATAACCTGCTGGTGGAATAGCGGGATGATTTGTCGCTTTTTCTTTATTCAGCGAGGGGGAAGCCGAATAGTCCGTTGGTTGAAAAATATTTCTTCCTGCTGCACTACGATTAAGTTTTCCAACATTAGGTTGCCATACCCCGTCAGGTTCTTGCACTTGTGATGTGGCTTGTTCGCTGAGTTCAGACGAGAGCGGTTGTTGCGTTAGTTTATGTTCAGCATTAAGCATTTTTCCGCCGAGTTCTAGGCTTGTAAGCAGGGCATTTTGTATGCCTTGGTAGATAAAATCGTGAACAAGGCGAGCTTGCTGGAAGCGCACTTCGTGCTTTGTTGGATGAACATTAACATCTACATCATTGGGATTAATATCAATAAAAAGAATATAAGCAGGATATTCATTGCTCTCTAAATGTTCTGCATAGGCTTGGCGTATGGCGTGAGTGATCACTTTATCGCGTACCATTCTGCCATTTACATAGCAATAGTTTAAATCATTTTGGCTATGCTTAAAGAAAGGATCGGCAACCCAGCCTGAAAGATGGAGATCATCGTGTTTCCAATCAATATGTAAGGCGTGTTGAACAAATTCTTCCCCACAAATCGCTGCAATTCGTTTTAATTTTTGCGAAAAATCCCCCGCACTTTTGTATTGACGCACTGTTTTCCCATTATGGGTAAGCGTAAAGGCAATATGTGGTTTTGCTAAGGCGATACGACGGATCACTTCATCAATATGAGCAAATTCAGTTTTATCAGTGCGTAAAAATTTGCGTCTTGCTGGCGTATTAAAAAATAAATTAGCCACTTCAACCGTTGTTCCCACTGGGTGTGAAGCTGGTTTGATGGTGGTTTCCATATCTCGCCCTTGCGCATAAACCTGCCACGCTTCTTTTTGTTGTTCGGTACGAGAAGTCAGGGTCAGGCGAGAAACGGAACTAATACTTGCTAACGCCTCACCGCGGAAGCCTAAACTTAAAATGGCCTCTAAATCCTCAAGACTGGCGATTTTGCTCGTGGCGTGACGAGCAAGGGCTAAGGCGAGTTCATCTTTTGCGATACCGATACCATCGTCTCGAATACGAATTAAATTGGCACCGCCATTTTCAATATCTACCTGAATTTTTGTTGCGCCAGCATCAAGGCTGTTTTCTACCAGTTCTTTGACGACTGACGCGGGACGTTCAACAACTTCACCAGCGGCGATTTGATTAGCAAGCTGAGGTGGCAGAATTTTTATTGGCATTGTTTTTCCTAATTCCTTAGCTGAATTTTTTGTCCTGTTTTTACTTTCCCATCTTTGAGTTTTGGGTTTAATTTCAATAAGGTAGGCACAGGAATATTATACTCACGAGAAATCGCATACAGGGTTTGGTCTTTTTTCACTGTATGGAATTTCGGTGTTGTTTTATCTTTTCCTTTATTCTCGGTTTTTGTATTTTTATTCGCCGTTTTATCTGTTTTTCTGCTATCTGTATTTGTGCTGTTCGACTTGCTGTTTTCTGTTTTGCTATTTTTACCATTATCAGGGATTTTAATGGTTTCACCAATCCAAAGCTCACGGCGTTTAAGCTGATTTAATGCAATAATGTCATTCATCTTGACATTATATTTGTTTGCTAATCCCCCAAGACTTTCACCATTTTTCACTTTATGGCGAATACCGCTATCTTTTGGTAAGTCGCTAGTGGTTTCACGCGTATTTTTGACCGCACTTTCTGTACTAGGTGTTTTAGCCACATTGATTTCCGTTTTGACATTACGGCGACGAAAATCAACCAGACTATCATAAATAACACGGGCTAATTTTTTGCGATATGCAAGAGAATTAAGTTTTTTTTCTTCATCAGGGTTAGACAAAAAACCTGTTTCCACTAAGATCGAAGGAATATCTGGCGAACGCAATACCCCAAGACTCGCGTGTTGTGGCGTGCTACGGCTTAACGTCGTGATTTGAGCAAAACGGCGTAACACAATCGAACCCAATTCATAGCCCACACGTTGGCTATGACCAAATTGTAAATCAAGCACCGTTTGATCTAAATATTTCTCTTTATGTGAAGCAAGCACTGAGCCTGCGCCACCTAATAGCTCGGAACGCTTTTCGTGATCTTCCAACCATTGCCCCATTTCACTGTTTGCACGACGATTAGACAGCACCCACACGGAAGCACCGCGTAAATCTGGTGAAACGGAGGAATCTGCGTGAATAGAAACCAAATAGTTTGCTTTGTATTTACGTGCAATTTCAGAACGTTCAGGGACAGAAATATAATAGTCGCCTTTGCGAGTGAGAACCGCACGGAAATTGGGATCTTTATCCAATAAGGCTTTTAGCTCTCTGGCAATAGAAAGCGTAACATTTTTCTCATAGATTTTCTGTGTACGGCTAATTGCTCCCGGATCTTTTCCACCGTGGCCGGGATCGATAGCAATAGTCCACGCAGCAGCAAATGCCGGTGTAGTGAGCAATACACAGGAACAAAGTGCGGTAAGAAATAAATAATATTTTTTCATCATTTTTATTTAGCTGGGTGACGAAATAGTTTGTTTCATTAATTGTAAAATTTGTTTACCTTCTCTGGAGTTGGGCAGGAGTGCAACATTACGTGCATCATCAACATAGTCAATATTGATAATGAGATCGGCTGGCGGTAATAGACCTCGCCCTTTTTCTGACCATTCGATCAAGCAAATACTTTGCGCATTAAAATAATCACGAATGCCCATAAACTCCAATTCTTCGGGATCACTTAAACGATATAAATCAAAATGATAAATTGATTTTTCCGTTAAATGATATTCCTCAACTAACGTATAAGTGGGGCTTTTTACCTTGCCTGAATAACCTAGCCCTTGAATCATCCCACGGCTTAACGTGGTTTTGCCTGCCCCAAGATCGCCGTTTAAATAAATAATAATGCCGTTATCTGTCGGGATATTGCTTGCAATTTGCATTAATTTTGCCCCAAAACGACACATCGTGATTTCATCAGGAATATATTGATTAAATGCTTCCATTATTTTCTCGGCGATTGGTTAATTTTAGATAAAAATAAGTGCGGAATTGTACCGCACTTTTTCTATTTTTTGTAGCATATAAAGAAAAAAGCCTTGCTTTAAATTTCTCTAACTTTTAGTGTGGTAAGTGATGGCAGTTGGATAGCCCACTTGTAGTGCAAGCGGTCTATTTATACGGATTAGATTTTCTCTAGCACAAATAAAGAAGCGTGAAGTCATTGTTTTTTCACCTTGATTAAGAAAAATTTCAATCACCGAGCGATCAAAGAATATTTCCACTTGATGCAAGCCTTCAATACGGCAATAACGCCTGTCGCCAAAGGATTTCATCGAATCGGTTTGTTCAGTTTGGCGACGATCTAGACATAGCACTTTGCCATCATAACTTAGGGTTAAATGCTGATTTTGTGCATTAGTAAAAAAGTTTAATGTGAATGGCTGAGCTTCAGCATCAAATTTGATATAAGCACGATCTAAATTTGCAATAACAGTCTCTTTTTGAACGTGAGTAGATTGAAGTGCGGTAATATTTTTATAAATATTTTCAATGGGTTGCTGATAGATTTTACCGTTTTGTAAACGTAATTGGCGTGGCAATGAAAGCATTGAATGCCATTTGTAGCAATCCGTAGGGTAGCTTAAATCAGGTAACCCAACCCAGCCGAACAGCATCGTTTGCGTGCCAGAAAAGGTTTGTGGTGCATAGAAATCAAAGCCTTGATCCAATTCAGCAATGTGTTCGGCGTGGAATTGGCGATCGTTAATATTGCCCAGTGCATAGACGGCGTGATAATTATTTTGATATTGCTCGCTTTCACGGGCTTTGCCTTGGGGCGACCAGATAAACAGGGATTGATCGCCAATTTGCGATAAGTCAGGGCATTCCCACATAAATACGCCTTGATTGTCAAAGTCAGGTAGGGCAAGTTCACCTAATAAACGTGGAGTATCGGCTAAATTATCCATTTCAAATACCAGTGCAGTACCCGTTAGATTTTCCCGTTGCGCGCCACAAATAAAGCGGATTTTGCCCTCTTTGGTTAGGAATGGTTTTGGATCGCGTACGTGTTCGGTATAACCTTTTGGTGCTTGGTTAATCAGGGGGCGTTTACTCAACAATTTTCCTGCTTTGCTGAAAATTGCAAGATTTTGGTAAGGCACACGCTGATTATCACTTGGGCGTTTGGTATTGCCCGTGTAGAACACGGCAATGTTGCCTTCAATTAATAGCGCACCACCAGAATAACAGCCGTGGCTTTCATACAATTCACAAGGTATAAGGAGATCGGCTTGGGTGAATTGTTGAAAATCTTGTGTGGTAAAATGTTGCCAATGCTTCATTCCGTGAAGGGCATCAAAAGGATACCATTGATAAAAAAGATGATATTTTTCTCCGTCAAAAATCAAGCCATTTGGATCATTAAGTAATCCTGTTGGCGGAGCAAGATGATAAACTGGGCGAAAATCCTGATCTTGTGCGACCGTTTGAGCAATTTTTGCTAACTCACCTTGTTCGGCAGCATAGAGGCTTTTGTATTTTCCTTCGTTGAAAATTATCATCAGCGTTCTCCTTATTGATTTAAAAAATGGATTAATTGCACTTGATTTGGCAGGGCAGACATTGCGCCTTTTGCGGTGGTTGCTAAAGCACCACAAGCATTGGCTTGACGTAAAATTTCTACTAATGTTGCCTTATCTGTGTCCCAATTTGGTTTTTGCGAAAGCCCAGCCAGTAATCCGCCAACAAAGGCATCGCCTGCCCCCGTAGTATCAACAGGCTGTAAGGCTTTACCTGCAATAATTTCTTTTTTGCCATTGAAATGATAAAGTGCGCCTTCTTTGCCTAGCGTAACGATAATCAGCTTTTGTGGATAAAGTGCGGTGATTTTTTCAAAGGCTTTTTCAAGGCTGTCTGTTTCTGTTAGAAAGGTGAGTTCTTCTTCCGAAAATTTCAGCACATCAGCTAAAGCGACTGCTTGCATTACCACTTCACGCATTTCATCAAGGCTTTGCCATAGGCTTTCACGCAAATTGGGATCGAAAGAGACATAGCCTTTCGCCTGATGAATATTTTTCATTGCGGTGAAAGTCGCCGTGCGGGAAGGATCGTTAATTAACGCAATGGAACAGCAGTGTAGCCATTGTCCTTGAGTGAAAGTGGGAAGTTCAGAAACGTGCAAAAATTGATCCGCACTTGGGTTTACCATAAAGGTAAAACTGCGTTCACCTTGATCTAAACCAACCACAACTGTTGAAGTGCGTTGTGTGGGATCTAAGGTCATAAACGTGGTGTCCACCTTTTCTTGTTGCAAGGTCTGTTGCATAAATTCACCAAGGGGATCTTTTCCTACCTTACCAATAAAACCACTTTCACCGCCTAAACGGGCGATACCAACAGCAACATTGGCTGGCGCACCACCAGCACAACGTAAATAATGTTGTTCGCCATCAGGGATTAAATCCACAACGGCATCACCTAATACCCAAACTTTTTCTGACATTTTTTCACCTTTCTTGTCTTATAAAATCTTGTTAATTTCATCAATAAATAACCTTGCCCAATATGTAGCACATATTACTAGCATAATGTTTTGCTATGAGGCGAAATGTTATTTGTCGGTGTTTAATTTTAAAATGAAAGATCGCTATTTACTGATAGCAAAATCCATTTAGCGGATTGATAAAAAAGAAGGCGTATTTTCATACGCCTAACATCTTGCCCTATTATTTTACCGTAACGCGTGCAAATTTGCGTTTACCTACTTGATATACAGCGCTGGAGGCATAAATAATGGCTTTGGCATTTTCTACCTTTTCACCATCAATTTTTACCCCACCTTGTTGCACCATACGCATCGCTTCAGAGGTGGAACTTACAAGCCCTGCCTCTTTTAATAAATTGGCTAAACCAATTTCGCCCTCAAAGGTAAATTCAGGCATTTCATCAGGTATTGCCCCCTTTTGGAAACGGTTAATAAATGCTTGTTCTGCGGCGTTGGCGTCGGCTTCGGAATGGAAACGGGCAGTAATTTCTTTTGCCAGTAATACTTTAATATCACGTGGATTACGTCCGTTAGCCACATCTTGCTTAAATTGTGCAATTTCGCTTAATGGGCGGAAAGAAAGCAAATCATACCAATCCCACATTAATTCATCGGAAATAGACATCACTTTACCGAACATTTCATTTGGTGCTTCGTTTACCCCAATGTAGTTGCCAAGTGATTTTGACATTTTTTTCTCACCGTCTAAGCCCACGAGTAACGGAAGTGTGATCGCCACTTGTGGTTTTTGCCCATCTGATTTTTGCAATTCACGCCCAATTAGCAAGTTAAAGGTTTGGTCTGTCCCGCCTAATTCCACATCGGCTTTCAAATGGACCGAGTCATAACCTTGCAATAATGGGTAGATAAATTCGTGAATGGCAATAGGTTGGTTATTACTAAAACGTTTTTTGAAATCATCACGTTCTAACATTCGAGCTACCGTATAATTTGAGGCTAAACGGATCATTCCAACCGTACCTAATTCACCTAACCAATCAGAATTGAACACAATTTCAGTTTTTTCGGGATCTAAAATTTTGAAAATTTGTTCTTTATAGGTTTCCGCATTGCGTAGTACATCTTCACGAGAAAGCGGTGGACGCGTTGCGTTTTTACCTGATGGATCGCCCACTGTGGCGGTGAAATCGCCGATTAAAAACATCACGTGATGGCCAAAGTTCTGGAATTGGCGTAATTTATTTAGCACCACGGTATGCCCCAAGTGAATATCTGGCGCAGTAGGATCAGCCCCCAATTTTACGCGTAAAGGACGATTTTCTTTAAGTTTTTCAATTAAATCTTGTTCTGAAAAAATTTGATCCGTGCCGCGTTTCAGCTCAGCCAGTTGAGTTGTGAGATCTGTCATTGATGTATCCTATAATAAATAATCCTGTAATGTGTGGGTTATTATAGATAATATTAGCCAAATGAAAAGGCAATATTGGTGAGAAATTTTGAAGAAAAAAGAATACGATGGCAAATTTTCGCGATATTTAAAGTGCGGTCATTTTTTATGATGTTTTTTTCAACGGAATAACGCGCTGGTTTATCGTTTTTTCTGTTGAGTTAAAGAAAAACTGTCTTGAATACATTCCCATAATAATGAAGGGGAAATTTCCGCTAAATGGAGACTCATCCAATGTTCTTTATTCATATGATAGGCGGGATAAACCCCTTTTATCATACGTAACGCACCAATCATTTCAGGCTGGGCTTTAACATTTATAATCCAAATGGTTTCTGTATGAGACAAGCCAATTTTATTGCCGGGGATATTCATTAAAATGGCAAACCATTTACCGCTATTTAGGTGGCGAAAAACCGCATACTCAGGAAATTTTGCCCACAAATAGGCGGGATTAACCTGATAATGTTTGGCAATGTATTGGATAATCTGGCTTGGCGTTATCATTAAATGTCCTTGTAAAAATGGTGAAAAATCTGACCGCACTTGTATTTTATGTTATTTTTTATGCAAGATATATGCAATTTTATAGGGAGAAAATAATGCCGCTTAATCATCTCAATCAGCCTATTGGAGAGCCTATTGTCGATTTTACGCGGGGGGAATTGCCAAATATTCAGCTAATAGAAGGGCAATATTGTTGTTTGCAACACCTTTGTGCCGATCGTCATTTTAAGGATATTTATAAGTTTATTGGGCCAGATAGCCCAGAAAGCCAATGGACTTATCTGCCTATTTCCGCACAACCTAATGAGCAAGCCGCACGACAGCTTCTGCAAGAATGGGCGAACAGTGCTGATCCTTATTATTTAGCGATTATTGATAAGGCGAGCCAAAAGGTAGTGGGAATATTTTCGTTAATGCGCATTGACCCACAAAATCGCACTATCGAAATGGGCTGGGTGATTTATTCTAACTTGCTAAAACATTCTCGCGTGGCAACGGAAGCACAATATCTCACAATGCAATATGTGTTTGATAAACTTAAATATCGTCGTTATGAATGGAAATGTGATAGTTTAAATCAAGCCTCGTTTAATGCGGCAAAACGCCTTGGTTTTCAGTTTGAAGGGATTTTTAGACGTGCTGCAGTTTATAAAGATCGTAATCGTGATACCGCGTGGCTTTCAATGCTAAAAGAAGAATGGCAGAGAATGAAACCGAAATTTGAACGTTGGCTTGCAGCGGATAATTTTGATGATGAAGGAAAGCAATTACGTTCATTAAATGATTGCTAAGATGGCTATAAAAATGGTGTTTTTATTGTTTTTAATTGATAGAACCTATTAAATTTAGAGGGATAATCCTATTACCGCTGATTGTCTTTAGATATGTCAAGCGTATAATTGGCGCAAGATTTATTACAACTTTTATACAAATTTAGGAGCCAAAAATGGAAAAACCAGCGATTGTTTTAGTGCATGGATTTTGGGGAGGGGCAAGTCATTGGAACCCTGTACTTAAGGAACTGAAAAAACAGGGGTATACAGACGTTTATGCGGTAGAAAATCCGCTGACTTCTTTAGCTGATGATGCAGAACGTACCCGTAAAATGGTAAAGCAAATTCAGAAACCCGTAGTATTAGTAGGGCATTCTTATGGTGGGAAAGTAATTACTGAAATGGGGGATTTACCAAATGTAAAAGCCCTAGTTTATATTGCTGCATTCGCCCCTGATGTAGGTGAAAGTGCGGGAGGCATTAGCCAACAGCACCCACCAGAGGCTTTTTCTGCGATTGTCGGAGATAGTGATGGTTATCTATGGATAGAACGAAACCGCTACCATCAAAGTTTTTGCCAAGATGTGAGTGAAGATGAAGCTTATCCACTGTCAATTACACAAAAAGCACCACTAGCTTCCACCTTTGCTGATACGGTGAGCCAAGTAGCGTGGAAAATAAAGCCAAGTTTTTATCAAATTTCTACACAAGATAGAATGATTCACCCTGATAATCAAAAAATGATGGCAGAACGTATTTCACCACGTAAAATTATCAGTCTTGATGCAAGTCATGCGTCGTTAATGTCACAAGCTGAAGCAGTAACGCAATTAATTTTAGATGCGACGACAATAGCATAGCTATTAACGGCAGACACTTAAATTAAATATAAAAAAAGTGCCTCTTTCTGTGGGGGGGAGAGGCACTAAAATGTTGGAGTGATTATCTATTATTGTTTGAATGAATTAAATGATAATTGTTCTCAAATATAAAGTCAATACATAAATGCAAATAATTCTCAATAAATTATTTATTCAATATAAGGCACTAAATGTGTAAGTGAAAGTGCGGTAGGAATGTGATGAGAAAATTCGAATTCTCCCGCATAGGCATACACCTCAACCCCTTCTTTTATGGCTTGACGAAGTAGCTTCGCGTATTCAGGATCAATATATTCCGCGACTTTGAAACAATCAAAACCGTTGTGTAATCCAGCGAAAAAAATGACCGCTCTATGACCCAGCTTTTTCATCGCCATTAGCTCTCGTAAATGTTTTTGTCCTCTGGTGGTTACCGCATCAGGAAACATTCCCAGATTGCCTTTTACTAAGGTAACGGATTTTACTTCCACATAGCAATCCGGTAAGCCTTTCTCTTTAAGCAGGAAATCAATTCGGCTATTTTCTTCACCATATTTCATTTCAGGCAGAATTTCGCTGTATGCCGCTAATTCTTTGATTTGCTTATTTTGCAGTGCTTCAAAGGTGAGTTGATTGGAACGGTGTGTGTTAATACATACCATTTGCCCATTTTGAAGTTGGGTAAGTTCCCACGAATGAGGGTATTTTCGGGTTTTACTGTCAGAGGTTGAATACCAAATGGTATCCCCTTTTTCACCACAACCTGTCATCGCCCCCGTATTTGCGCAGTGAATCGTGAGTATTTTACCATTGGCAAGTTCGACATCAGCAAGAAAGCGTTTATAACGGCGGAGTAGGGTGGCAGATTGAAGAGCGGGTAACTGCATTATTTATTCCTATATAACTAAAAACGGCAGTGTATCATTTTGTGTTGTGGGTAAAAAGAAAAGTGCGGTGCTTTTTATTGATTTTTTTATCATTATTTCATCAGCTAAATTTTTAGATAATTTTTAATCTATTTATTCATAGGTAAATTTTTTCAATGAAATTTGTAAAATCTTTTTGTACCTCTTTTGTAATAAATGATACAGTTAGGATGATTCGACTTTTGTCATTTATGGGCTGGGAAGTGATTTCCAGATTGTATCATCAACCAATTTGAAGGAAACATTATGTTAATTGGTGTACCTAGAGAACGGCTTGATAATGAAACACGTGTAGCAGCAACGCCAAAAACAATACAGCAAATTTTAAAGCTGGGTTTTGAGGTGATTGTTGAACACGATGCAGGATTTAAAGCAAGTTTTGAAGATCAAGCATTTGTGCAAGCTGGCGCAAAAATTGGCACAACACAAGAAGTGTGGAATGCTGATGTAATTATGAAAGTAAACCCTCCTAGTGATGAGGAAATTGCCTTAATTAAAGAAGGTGCAACCTTAATTAGCTTTATTTGGCCTGCGCAAAATGAAGCATTAATGGAAAAATTATCTGCGAAAAAAATTAATGTCTTAGCGATGGATGCTGTGCCACGTATTTCACGTGCGCAGTCTTTAGACGCACTTTCATCAATGGCAAATATTTCTGGTTATCGTGCTGTGGTGGAAGCGGCAAATGCATTCGGTAGTTTTTTCACTGGGCAAATCACTGCGGCAGGTAAAGTACCGCCAGCGAAAGTGTTAGTGATTGGGGCAGGTGTGGCAGGTTTGGCTGCGATTGGTACAGCAAATAGCCTTGGTGCGATTGTGCGTGCTTTTGATTCTCGTCCTGAAGTAAAAGAGCAAGTGCAATCAATGGGTGCAGACTTCTTAGAAATTGATTTTGAAGAAGAAGGTGGCTCAGGTGATGGTTATGCAAAAGTGATGTCGGAAGAGTTTAATCGCCGAGCGATGGAACTTTATGCCGCACAAGCGAAAGAAGTGGATATTATCATCACGACCGCTGCTATTCCGGGTAAACCAGCACCACGTTTAATTACCAAAGAAATGGTTGATTCAATGAAACCGGGTTCTGTTATTGTGGACTTAGCCGCATTAACGGGAGGAAACTGTGAATACACCAAACCGGGTGAAATTTTCGTAACAGATAATCAAGTGAAAATCATTGGTTATACTGATTTCCCAGCACGTTTGCCAACGCAATCTTCTCAGCTTTATGGCACAAACTTAGTGAATTTGCTGAAGTTATTATGTAAAGAGAAAGACGGTACGATCAATATTGATTTTGATGATGTTGTGTTACGTGGTGTAACGGTCATTCGTGATGGTGAAATCACTTGGCCAGCACCGCCAATTCAAGTTTCTGCCCAACCACAACAAAAAGCTGAGGTTGTAGTTGAGAAGAAAGAACAAAAACCACAAGATCCGCGTATCAAATACGGTATTATGGGAGCAATTGGCGTGCTGTTCTTATGGCTAGGTTCAGTAATGCCTGCGGCATTCTTATCACATTTTACCGTGTTTGTACTTGCTTGTGTGGTGGGATACTATGTGGTTTGGAATGTGAGCCACGCCTTACATACCCCATTAATGGCAGTAACTAACGCCATTTCAGGCATTATCATTGTGGGAGCGTTATTGCAAATTGCCCAAGGCAGTTTCTTTATCAGCCTACTCGCATTTATTGCAATTTTAGTCGCAAGTATCAATATCTTTGGTGGCTTTAAAGTAACCCAACGTATGCTTGCAATGTTTAGAAAAGGTTAAGGAGAAAAAGCAATGTCAGAAGGTTTAGTACAGGCTGCATATATTGTAGCGGCATTACTTTTCATTATGAGCTTAGCAGGGCTTTCTAAACACGAAACTGCTAAAGCAGGTTGTTGGTATGGTATCGTGGGGATGACTATTGCCCTTATCGCAACCATTTTTGGGCCACAAACGTCAGGACAAATTTGGATTTTAATTGCAATGGCGATTGGCGCGGTGATTGGTATCCAACGTGCATTAAAAGTAGAAATGACCGAAATGCCAGAGCTTGTAGCTATTTTACATAGCTTTGTTGGTCTTGCTGCTGTGTTGGTCGGCTTTAACAGCTTTGGCTTACACGTTACCCCTGAATTTGTTGCACCAGAAGGTACAGCATTTATCAGTGAAGCGGCATTAGAAAATGCGAAAGCAGCATTTGATGCAGAACAAGCAACTTTAGCAACTATCCATAATGTTGAAGTTTTCTTAGGCATCTTCATCGGGGCAGTAACTTTCACAGGGTCTGTGGTCGCATTCGGTAAACTACGTGGGATTATTAATTCTAAAGCCTTAATGTTACCGCATCGCCATAAATTAAATTTAGCGGCGTTAGTGGTTTCGGCGTTATTAATGATCGCATTTTTAAGCTCGCCAGAAAATATCTTCCCAGTGCTATTAATGACTATCATTGCTCTTGCCTTTGGTTGGCATTTAGTGGCATCAATTGGTGGTGCAGATATGCCAGTGGTGGTATCAATGCTGAACTCTTATTCAGGTTGGGCAGCGGCAGCAGCAGGCTTTATGCTTAATAATGATCTCTTGATCGTAACTGGGGCATTAGTAGGCTCTTCAGGGGCGATTCTTTCTTACATTATGTGTAAAGCAATGAACCGTTCATTTATCAGCGTTATCGCTGGCGGTTTTGGTAATGATGTGGTTGCAAGTGGTGATCAAGAACAAGGCGAACACCGTGAAACAAGCGCGGAAGAAGTGGCGGAAATGCTGAAAAATGCAAGCTCTGTGATCATCACACCGGGCTATGGAATGGCGGTGGCACAAGCGCAATATCCCGTGGCTGAAATTACACAAAAATTACGTGATCGTGGTGTGAATGTACGTTTTGGTATTCACCCAGTAGCAGGGCGTTTACCGGGTCATATGAACGTGTTGCTCGCTGAAGCCAAAGTGCCTTATGACGTGGTATTAGAAATGGACGAGATCAACGATGATTTTGCTGATACCGATGTCGTCTTAGTTATTGGCGCAAATGACACCGTAAACCCTGCGGCAATGGATGATCCAAATAGCCCAATCGCAGGAATGCCAGTGCTAGAAGTGTGGAAAGCCGCTAATGTGGTGGTATTCAAACGCTCAATGGCAGTAGGCTACGCCGGCGTACAAAACCCATTATTCTTCAAAGAAAACACACAAATGCTCTTCGGTGATGCAAAAGAGCGCGTGGATGATATATTAAAAGCATTATAAGATAAATTTTGCTGAAAAAAAGCACCGCACTTTTGAAAGAAAGTGCGGTTTTTTAAGATATTTATGTAAGTCTAAAACGATATCAAAATTATTTTTTCCATTTATGAAAAGTCGGTTGTTTTAGACATTGAAAAAACGGCCAATTATCAGGAAAGATTATTCAAAAAATTAAAACACAAATTTCTCGTGCTTAATGGCTTAGGGAAAGATAAGATCATGTTTATAAAGGTTTTTTAGCAGGGTGATGAAAAAATGTAGGATTTAGTTATTTCAATATAATTTTCCCCACTCTTTCATTAAAAAATTCTTTATAAACATAATGTTGAAATTTTACTTAATCCGTTTTGGTTGTTTAAATTTTGTTTCAGTGTGCTAAATAAACTTTTCAATTGGTTTTTTGTGCTTTTAATATTTAATTCAGAATACCTTTCAAAGGTAAATAAATATTTCATACTGGTAAAAGTATCTCTAATATCCTTCCCTTTATAAGGATACGTAGCCTTTTTCATTAAATTTCTCAATGTATTCATTTAAAAATTTTGATACTTTAAATACCAATAATATAAACGATGGCAAAATTCATTTTTTCAGTTGCCTTTTAAGGCTTTTTCGATGATTTTCATTTTATAGTTTGATGAAAAATTATTTTTCACTCTGATTATCCATCATTACCAATATACCAAATTCAGGATCAAAGGAAGCCGTATTGAGAGAGTTTAAAATAGGGAGAGGCTCAAATTGTTTTAGGCATTTTATCACTTCTGAATGGTTTTAACCCAATATTTATATTTAATCGTAAGCTCTTTGTAGATTTTTTTCCTTGAGAATAATCAAACCAAATATTTGTAGAATGTGATTTTATCTGGTAGGTAAAAGTTTCATTACAGTTTATGCGTTTGTAATGTAGAATATTATTTTTCTCCCCATGTCTATGTACAGTAGCATATTGATAGTATGGAAAATTTTTTATTTATATTTTAGAAAAAGTGGTCCCTCCCTTTATAGTATAGAGGGGAACCACTTTTTCTACAGTTTTGTCCATTACACCAAAAGTTTTAGCTCTAAGCTTAACGAAAGGATAGAGTATTTAGGCTAGCATTAGATATTAGAAGAATATACACTATATTTCAAAACTTGCCTTTTCAGGAAAGATTTTTTCTAATTCATTTAATAAGCGCTCTTTTACTAGATAAAATTCTTGTTCTGTTAAATCAGGGCTATCATTAAAGCATACAAAATTAATATGTGGATCCTTTTCAAGTTTTTCAAAAATTTCATTTACATCTTTCACAGATGTAATATTTTTGTCTCCTATTCCATCATTCAGTTTTGATGGATAAAATTCCCCACTCAATAGATGCCAATATCGATATAGATATTGTGTTAGATCAGTTTTATCTCTAAATTTATTTTTAGATGCTCTCTCTAGCTGAAGCTTAAAATGTTCTTTTACTTCCTCTAAAGTATTTATTAAGTAAGGTTGGGGATGATGCCAATGTTTTAGACTAATAGCTTTTCTATATAAAGTTTTCATTAAAAAGTTATTTAATTTTTCGGTTATAGAATAACTTGTATTATAGATAAGATTTTTAGAAATAGTTTGAATGTTTTTTTTACTATTTACTAAAGTTATACTATTCAGTAACGAATAGCCCCAGGAATCAGTTATTCTTCTCAATTTTAGTATGAGTTCAGTTCTTGGAACTAATGTATGACACAAAAAATCAACGGGAAGATTATTTATAAAAAATCTAGAAGTATCTACTTTTCTAAATATTAACATATCATCATTTAGATATATAAATTTTTCGGTAAGTCCTAAGCTTTTCAAAGAGGATAAATTACATTCTATAGAACTACTATTAAAAGTAGGTAGATCAGTTTTATCATGAAATAATTCTTCATGTCTAATTAGACGTATTTTATGATGTTTTATATTTAGCCACTTTGGATAATGACCTTCTGTTATTAAGAATATATTATTATACCAGCTACAATTTTTCTCAATTGAACGTAAAACATATTTTAATATTTCCATATCTCGATATCTAGAAGATGTATTAGAATCTGAGTCAAAGTTTCTCTTTTTACTAAAGTACTCTTTTTTTTCTCGCCATAATTTATCTGATGGATCAACCCAAGGCAAAACAAAATCAATCTTATCAGAATTATTATCGTCCATATCTACTCCTTAATTTATAACATACTATATTTGAAAAATACCATACTAATGAAAATAATATAAATTCATAAAAATATTCAAAAAATTCACCTCTAGGTAAAAATAATAACGTCATAACAAAAAGTAATGATAGATATTTAATGTATGGAGTATTTTTTTTTCTTTCAATAAAAATTACGAACATTCCTAAAAAAAACATACCTAGAAAAACTGAACTTTTTCCCCCTTCATATAATTCTGTAATATAGCTTGTTCCTACTCCTTCCCCATTTAAATAGGCTTCAGGTGAAATGGCATAGGTGAGCTCATAAGATAAGTAATTTGTATTATTTATTACCTTTATACTTGCTCCTCCTCTATGTATCCTATCGATAATTGGAGCCATTATATAAGGATAATATTCTCTATTAATTATATCTTTATATTCTATATAGTAAGGTAGAACAATTCCACTAACTCCTTGGGTGGCTAAAAAACTTACTATTGAGATATCGTTAGTATTTTCATTTTTTTCTGAATGCGCTCTAGAATAATTGATATATTGAAAAATAAAGGAGAAAGAAATTAATATAAATAATATTATAAGTGATGATTTTATATTTATTTTTTTTTCTTTACATAAATAAGAGAACCAATACCATATAAGAAATATAATTGAAATGCCAAATTCTGATCTTTTTCCTAGGAAAAGATATACTCCTGATATAACCATTATTAATATGGCTAGAACATAGAATTGTTTTTTGTTAAGACTACAAGATAATAATAAACTTATTCCTAGAAGATATAATTTATAACTAGTAAACTCAATAATTCTAATTAAACCTGATGGATTATCTATTTTGTATAGAGAAAGATAACCAAATTCATTAACCATACTAGTTAACAAATACATTTTATAAATTAATCCTGGAGCTGATAAAATTAAACAGCATAGGCCTATTCTATATATGAAATTTTCTTGTATTAATTTTTTTTTAATAGTTTTTTTATTTTTTAAATCTATAACTAAAAATCCAGCCATTAGTCCCATTATCGAAAAAATATAAGTTATAATAGTTTCTTTTATAGTTTCATCAGAAAAATAGTCACCAATAAAACGAGTTTGTAACTTTATATTATAAGGTAATAAATGCCATAGATCCAAGAAAAATCTGGAATAGATAAACAGCCCAAATAAGGCTGTTATAATAAATGCAAGTGGATACTTATTTATAGTAAATATTGTCCAAGTGATACAAATTCCATAAAGTAAAAATAAAAATAACTCAAGTGAAAAAATAGAAATATCTGAATTGATATTTATATATACGAATAATATTAAGTATAGTAAAAAAATAAAAGAAAGTAATATAGGTTTTTGTGATTTCATATTAAATAATATATCCAATTAAGTTTTTCTTCTTACAAATATATACTCTATATATAAGTTCAATTAAAATACTAGCATTGTATGCTATAATTAAAGACTCAATAGAGAATATTTTCATAATATACAAAAATAAAATTAAACTAAAATAACTTATAGAAGTAATCAATAAACTTTTTAAATATAATTTTTCTAAATTATTTACAATTAAAATAAATTGCCCTATACAAGAGCTAAAAGTAGCTAGTAAAAGATAGACTCCCATTAAATGAATAAAAGAATTAATAAAGAGCATACTCTCGTCTCTAGATATAAAATAAATTATTGTATCTGAGAAAAAATATAAAATAGCATATAAAAAGCAACTACATGAAAATATAGCCCAAATGATTTTTTTTACTCTTTCTTTATTGTTATTCTTCACTATATATGGAAAAAAAACTATATTCATATTATATAATATAGATCTAAATGCCCATATTATCTTTTCAGCTAGATCGTAATATACAACATATGATATTCCTAGGAAGCCACCTATTATACTAATATTTCCTTTGTCTTTTATAATGGACGAAAAGTCAGAAAATAAAAAAACATATCCTTCTTTAATTCTCTCTATAATATTTTTCTTTTCAACAAATATAAAACGTATATTTTCTTTTTTGATAGCAATATAGAGTGAAATTATAGAACCCAATAAATTTCCAGTAAAGTATAATAAAGGTATAAATATATAATCATTTTCATTTCTTACTATTAATAGTATAAATATTGCCCCCAATATTCTTGATAATACATTAACTATTGTTATATATTTTATTTTTTCAATTCCTTGAAAAAACCATATGGGTAATAAAGCATCAGAAAAGCAAATAAAGAGAGAGGCTATATAAAGAATTATATCATTTTTACTTATGCCAGATATAATACAGAATAAGAGATTAATTAACAATGAAATAAAAAATAAGATTAATTTAGTATATATTGTTGAAGAAAAAATGATGTTGATTTTCTCTTGATTATCCTTATTTAGACTGATAGATTTTGTACTAGAAATATTAAACCCAAAATTGGTGAATACTAGAAAATAATTTGCTATTGTTTGTGTAAAAATAATTTTTCCATATAAGCTTTCTCCTAATTTATGTAATAGAAAAGGAAATAAAGCTAGAGGTAAAAAAATATTTATACCATAAACAATAGTTAGATATAAAAAATTATTAATCTGAGTTTTGTATTCTAAGTATACTTTAATCATTTTATTTACAATTTATATAATATATTTAATAATTAGGATTCATTATAGTCATTTGATAGCTGAGAATATTAAAAAATCAGAAGATATAAGAAGATTCTTGGGAACTCTTCAGTACAAAAATATCTAAATAATTTTTATCCTTAATATTTTATCTAAAAAATTGATAAGCTAATTTTTTTATAAAATTAGGGGATATAGAAATTAAAAAATATGTAATCGCATATATATCTGCATTTATGTTATATCCCAGTCTTCTATTAATGGTTAAAAGCCTAAACTTCAATAAAGAGATTGATTTTTTCCAATTACTTCTTCTTTTGTAAAAACTATTCGTACGTCTAAATAATAATCCAACATGAGGTACATTAGCAAAATGACAATTATTTATAAATCCACGATACCAAAGTACAGTATCTTCTCCTAAATTTATTTCGTTAGTATAAGATCCTGCTTTCATAAAGAAACTTTTTCTAAAGAAGGCCGTAGGATGAGCCAGAGGATCTCTTTTAGAGAAAAATTCTCGTAACTCTCCATTTTCTAAAGGATATTTAACTAATTCTTTTATAATATCTCCATTTTCATTAATTTCAGTTAAATAACTTCCAACCACATCAATATCTTTGTTTTTATGTAGAAAAGTTAATTGTTTATCAAACCGTTCTGGTGTACTAATATCATCACTATCCATTCTTGCAATATAATCATATTTACAATGCTCTAATCCTTGCGATAGAGCATAGGCTAAACCACTATTTCTCTGTAGTGAAATTATATTTAAACTAGGACCACATATCTCAATATATTTTTTAATCACTTTTTCCAAATCTTCAGTAAGAAGCCCATCTTTAACTAAAATAATTTGCGATGGACGGATGGTCTGTTGAAGCCAAATACTACTCAATGCTTGATCAAAAAAAGAAGGAACATCTTTATAATATACTGACATTAAAACTGAAAATTTAGGATAATTCTCCATTATAAATTTACCTTTATTAACTATTTTTATAAAAACTTAATTTACAATTATTTACTATTCACCTTAGAGTTCAATACAAAAATCTTCCAGAGTGTCTTTTATACAATGCTATTATAAAGCACTATATTCATTACTTAATTACCGCTAGCACTGTTTTTATCATTGTAAGTAAATCTCTAGAAAAAGAATACTTTCGAATACTCTCTAAATTCCATTTCATTTTTTCAGGAAGTACTTTTTCAATATATTCTTTATCTGGATCCTTAGCATTAGATAAAAGCTTATCTTCGTCTTTATATTCAATACTCGCTTCACTTGTAATCCCTGCAGGTAAGAGTAATGTTGCCATCATTTCAGCTGTATATGCCGCGATATATTTAGGCACTTCAGGCCTTGTGCCTACAAAGCTCATTTCTCCTTTGAGAACATTGATTAATTGAGGGAGTTCATCTAAACGAGTTTTTCTGAGTTTTTCTCCTATAGCTGTAATCCGTTTGTCATTATCTACTGTAACTTGTGAGCCTAAAGATTCTGCATTTGCTATCATTGTGCGAAATTTGTAAATTTTAAACTCTCTACCATATTGAGTTATTCTTAGTTGTCTGAAGAATATTCCTCCTGGACTATCCTTACTGATTTTGTAGGCTATATATAAAAATAAGGGAGCTAATAAAATCAATAAAATAGCAGCTAAACATCTATCAAAAGCAAATTTAAATAGTAGGCTAATTTGCTTTTTCTTCAAGTAGTCATAATATGCCTTCATTGGTTCATTTTTCATTTGTGAAGGTAAATTATTCCAATTTCTCAAAATCATATTAATCACTCAAAATTCGCTTGAAGTTTTCAATAACATAATCAATTTCCTCATCAGTTAGTTGGGTATGTAGAGGTAGTGTTACCTCATTACAATATTGCTGATAAGCATTAGGGAATTGCTCTATTGAAAAACCGAGTGATTTATATGCTGTATGCATAGGTAAAGGCTTGTAATGAACATTAGTTGCGATACCAGCTTTTGCCATTTTTTCGATAAATTGGTTACGGTATGTTTCATCTTTATTTAATAGGCGTGTTAAGAATAAATGCCCACTACTTGAATATTCATTCGTAAAATGAGGCAGAATATTAATATTAGAATTTTTCAATCCAGCAAGATATTTATTAATAATCTCTTTTCGTTTTTCTAATAGATGAGGGTAACGGTTGAATTGTGCTAGTCCAATAGCAGCACTAATGTCTGTCATGTTACATTTATAGTAGCAACCTTGGATATCATATTCCCAAGCACCTAATTTTGTTTTGGATAGCGCATCTTTACTTTGACCATGCAAAGAAAGTAATTGAAACTGACGGTAAAGATCTTCATTACTTATGCCGTCAATATTTTTCCAGGTAGCACACCCTCCCTCTGCTGTAGTAAAATTTTTCACTGCATGAAAAGAGAAACTGCTAAAATCAGCAATATTTCCCGCCATTTTATTCTTCCATATACTACCTAAAGAATGTGCGCAGTCAGCAACAACCGAAATACGACCTATTTTCTGCTGTAAATCATTAGAAGGTTTAAATAGGTTTTTTTTGCGTTCTACTATTTCGAAAATCTTATCGTAATCACAAGGTACCCCAGCTATATCAATAGGAATGATAGCTTTAGTTTTATCAGTAATAGCATTTTCTAATGCATCATAATCCATTTGATAGGAGTTTGGGCTTGTATCTACTAGAATAAGTTTTGCACCAATATGAATAACAGGACTCGCACTGGCTGTATAGGTATAGGCACAGGTGATAACTTCATCACCTTCTTTAATACCTAATATTCTAAGGATAAGTTCTAAGGCTGCCGTTGCTGAATTTAGACAAACTACTTTCTCTGTACCTATGTAGGAGGCAAGTTTATTTTCTAATTCTTTTGTTTTAGGGCCTGTAGTTATCCAGCCACTTTTTAATGCAGAAATTACCTCCTTAATTTCTAAATCTGTAATATCAGGAGGAGAGAAACTAATTTTCACTGTTTATTATTCCTTAATGTAAATATATTATTAAGATAAATTTTGATATACCATATCACAATTTTCTGTTGTTGGACTAAAGGCTGTAGATGAGGAAACTAATAAATCTCTAATCTCATCAATCTTGTATTCTGAACATAATATATCTAATCGCTGCAAGATGTTATTCAAGTCATTCCAATCAAGCATTGTTTCGATAGCTGTCATAATTCTTGGATGTTGTGTTCCCTGTACGTTATCACCGATAAGTAGTTCTTCATATAATTTCTCACCTGGTCTTAATCCTGTAATTGAAATCTCAATATCTCCGTTCGGATTTTTCTCATTTCTCAAGGTTAGTCCACTTAAGTGAACCATTCGTACAGCCAAATCATAAATTTTTACTGGTTCGCCCATATCTAAAACAAAAACATCTCCGCCTTTTCCCATTGCGCCAGCTTGGATAACTAGTGAGGCGGCTTCAGGGATTGTCATAAAAAATCGAGTAATTTTCTGATGTGTTAATGTTATAGGTCCGCCTTCTTGAATTTGTTTATTAAATAATGGGACTACAGAACCTGAAGATCCCAAAACATTTCCAAAACGAACCATACAAAAACGTGTTGTATTTTGTGTTTTGGCTAATGCTTGTAGAATTAATTCCGCCATACGCTTTGTTGTACCCATTATATTGGTTGGACGAACCGCTTTGTCAGTAGAAATCAAGACAAAAGTAGAAACTCCTGCTTCAATAGCTGCTTGGGCACAATATAAGGTTCCAAAAATGTTATTACGGATTCCTTCAACCACATTGTATTCAACTAAAGGTACATGTTTATATGCTGCTGCATGGTAAACCGTATCGACTTTGAATGAACGCATAATAATATCTAGCCTATGCTTTCTTTGTACAGAACCCAATAATGGGATCAATTTAACGTGTTGAAAATCAGGATGTTTTAATAATTCTTGGTGTATTTGATATAGCGAAAATTCATTTAACTCAAATAAAATTAATTTTTTAGGTGATTGCTTAATAATTTGACGGCATAATTCAGAACCGATAGAACCTCCAGCGCCAGTTACCATAACAACTTTATTTTCTATATCCTGCTCTAATAGGGATTCAATGGGTGTTACTGCATCACGCCCTAAGAGGTCAGAAATTGATACTTGATTTAAGCTAGTTAAATGTGCTTTTCCACTGACAATATCCTCCATTCCTGGTATTGTAAGAACTTCACATTTATATTTACTAATTCTATTAATAATCGCTTTACGCTGACTTTGCGTTGCGCTAGGCATTGCTAATAGAATTTTTTTTATGTTTCTATTTTCTATTAATTTACCTAATGATTTAGGACTGTAAACAGTAATGCCATGTAATATGGTTTTATATAGGGCTTTATTGTCATCAATAAAACCAATGACTGAATAATGAGAGCTTTGATTTAAGGCTGTTAGTAGTTGCCGACCTGAGCTACCAGCACCGTATATGAGAACTTTAGTTTTGGCTTCTCGATTATACCCGAGTAGGGTTCTCCATAGAAAACGTGTATATGTAATGAATATAGATATAAAGATAAAGTAAAGAAAAGGAACGGTTCTAGGTAAACCAAAGTTAAGTAGGAACGTAACGATGAATAATATTGCAGTCGAAATTAGAGAACCAATGATGGCCACTTGAGTGAATTTTATTGTAACGAAGCGAATAACGGCTCGATATAATCCTAGCTTGATGAAAAAAAGAACAGAAATACTTCCTACTAGTAAAATGATGTACCAGTTTTCAGCTAGTTTAAGTTCTTGAATAAGTTCTAGTCGAACTCCTAGGGCAAGAAAATAAGAAAACGCAATCAAAACTATATCAATGATAATTGATATAAGTCTTTTTATACTGCGTGGCAAGGATAGGATGTAATTAAGCATAAACTTATGGCATCTGAAGATAGAAACTTGAATTTGTCATTATTAAAACATTCACTGATCAAGTGATTCTACCAATTCTATCTTATACTTGGCATCCTGTCAAAGTAAGATAAAGTCAAATGATAAGAATAAAGGAGTGTTTGCAAAATAGGCTGGAATTTGTTAAAAACTTCTAAAATAGTAGAAAGTCTATAAAAAAAGTGTAAGATAATAGAACTTTTTTATAGGTGGAGTTTGTGATGAGGAAAAGTTTTTTCTTATATAGTATTAATGTATTGATTCTGATTTTCTTTGTTGTGCTTTTATCAATAAAAAGCTCTTATTATGTTTCGCCAGTTATATTGGTAGCTCTTTCATTTTTTTATATTTTCTCAAATTATAAAAATATAGAGTATAGATATGATGTTAAAAAATATGTAATATTTTCTTTGCTATATTATATTGTCGGGTTATTTGTAGCTATCCTTAATGGAGATGCGATTCCAAGTTCCTTTAAAGCAGATCATTTTTTATTATTGTCAATTCCTATTCTTTTCCTTCTTATTAGATATAGGCCAAATTTTAAATTTTTGGCTATCGTTTTTGGCGTTAGTTGCCTCATCTATGGTATCCAATCTTTATATAATAAGTTTTATCTTGGATTGGACAGAGCTTTTGATTTGGATGTTATAAATCCTATACCAGCAGCAGCTATTATAATGACGGTTACACTATATTGTATAGCATTAGGACTTCATTATTTAGAGGAAAAGGATATAAAAATGGGAGCATTTTTACTTTTCTCTTCTTGTATAGGTCTTTTGGGAAATATTGTAACAGGAACTAGAGGAAGTTGGATTGCCTTTCCTTTTATACTTTTTTTTCTATTTTTTAAATATAGAATATCTCTCAAAAAAATAGTTTATTCGTTTTTTATATTCCTAATTTCAATTATTATAGTTGTAAGTATTATACCTCAGTTTGGGGTTAGCAAAAGATATCAAGCTGCGCTGGATAACATCACTCAGTATGTAGATGATTCTAATGCTTATAGTTCTGTTGGTGTCAGATTTGATTTATATAAAGGTGCTTGGTACGCAATTCAAGAAAAGCCTATCTTAGGATGGGGACGAGATGGTATGTTGAATAAACGTCATGAACAGGCAGAATCTGGCGTAATTCCAAACTACACTAAAGATTATACCCATTCTCATAACCAATTTATTGAACAAACTTATCATAGGGGTATTGTTGGGTTATTTGTATTATTATTGCTAATATATACTTTTTTAAAATACTTCATTAATATTTATAAAAGTTCTAGTGTTGAAGATAGAAAGATTATAGGGCTATTAGGAATAATAAATATTCTTGGATTAATATCCTTTAATCTAACTGATGCTTTATTAATAAATAAAGAATATGCAATGTTCTTTTATATGTGTAATGTTGTTTTTTATGCAATGACAATTAACAATAATAGGAGAGTGCCCGAATGATACCTATTTATGTGATTCATATTGAATCAGCAAAAGATAGAGAGAGACTTATTAAAGATCAATTTGAAAAATTAGGTATTGAGTTTCAATTTTTTCCTGCTATTAATGCAAAGGAAAATCCTGTGCATCATTTATTTTCTCATTATAATGCAGAAAAACATTTTCAAAGAAAGGGAAGAACTCTATCATTAGGTGAGTTAGGTTGTTTTGCTAGCCATTATTCTTTATGGAAAGAATGTATTAGTAAAAATACACCTATTGTTGTATTGGAGGATGATATAAGTATTCTTGATAATTTTAAATATATTTATAATAATTTAGATGAACTTTTAAAAAGTTATCCTTTTTTATGGCTGCATAAAAATTATCGTGATATTGAAAGAATTGAAGTCGAAATATTTGATGGTTTTTCAGTAACGAAGTTCTATAAGGATTATTTTTGTGCCCAAGGCTATGCTATAACGCCTGAAGCGGCTAAGAGACTACTTGTTTTTTGTCAAATCTGGATTTATCCTGTGGATGACCAAATGGCTCGCTTTTATGAAAATAAAATTGAAAATTTTGCAATTTATCCCCCTTGTATTGATAGGGCTGGCGGAGTCGTTTCTCTTATAGGAGAGGAGCAACGTGGGGAAAAAAATTTATCTCTGTTTTCAAAAGTTAGACGAGAATATTTTAACTTCAAAGATAGAATTAAACGTTGCTGGCATAATTATTTATTTCGATTAAGATTGTATTAAACTCATGATAGGATTTTTATTAAATAAATTTCGTTAGGGAACGCACCGCACTTTTGAAAGAAAGTGCGGTTTTTTTACAGTTATAGAAATGTTTAAGTTTGAAGTAGAGAATGCATTCTACAAACAGGCTAGGAATAGGCTACCTGATCTCATTCCTTAATTTTAAAATAGAACAACCTACGTTATTCTATTTCACTTTATTAATCATCACCTAAATTTTTAATTGCTTCAATGACTAACTGCCAAAATTTTTCTCTGTTAAGGGTTGTTGCAACTTGGGTGTTGCAAGGTTTTGGAGGATAACGAAAATCTGCAACGGTCATTCCTAGCGTATGAGTACCAGTTAATTCAATATGAATAGGAACTTGTTGCGTTTTTATTAAAGAGGGATCGATGACATAAGCAACAGCACAAGGATCGTGCACTGGTGGCGCATCAAAACCTTGAGATTTTTTATACATTTTGCCAAAGAATTCCAGCAATTCGACGACAAATTGAGCTGGTTTTGTTCCTATTTCTGCAATACGCTGTATCACGTCCGGCGTGGCTAAGGCTTGGTGAGTCAGATCTAAACCTACCATTGTTACTTTCCAACCAGCACTAAATACAATATGGGCAGCTTCAGGATCTATTTTTATATTAAATTCAGCCACCGCACTCCAATTCCCCGTGTGATAACCGCCTCCCATCAATACGACTTCTTTTACTCGATTGATAATTTTAGGTTCTAATCTTGCGGCAAGGGCAATATTGGTTAGTCCACCCGTTGGTACTAAGGTGATCGTATTGGGTGGGTAAGACATAATTAAGTCAATGATTAACTGAACAGCATGTGAAGGATGAAAGGTTTTCGTTGGTGTTGGTAAAATGGGGCCATCTAACCCTGAATCACCGTGGATAGAGGGGGCCGTTTCAATTTCTCTAACCAACGGGCGTTCAGCCCCTTTGGCAATGGGAATATTTTTAATTTTTGCAATTTCAGCAACAGCTAATGCATTATGCGAGACTTTTTCAAGGGTTTGGTTGCCAACAACGGTCGTAATGGCGAGCAATTCGATATTGGGATTACCATGGGCGAGTAATATGGCAATGGCATCATCATGGCCGGGATCACAGTCTAAAATAATTTTTTTACGCATAATTATCTCCTTTTCTTTCTTACATTACCCTTTTTTATGGAGATTAAAACGAAAATTCTTTTATTTTTTGATCAACTTCACAAATTTTAAAAATAGTCATTTTAAAACTTATAAGAATTGTTTAGTCTTATCGAAACGTTTCGATATTTTTTTGAGAGGGAAATATGAAAAAAACAGGTATTCTTAATGCGCCACTTTCATATCAAATTGCCCGTCTTGGGCATACAGATTTTTTGACAATTTGTGATGCTGGATTGCCTATTCCTTCATCGATAGATTGTGTCGATTTAGCTTTATCAGAGGGCGTGCCAAGTTTTTTATCTGTTTTTCAGGCTGTAACAACAGAGTGCTTTGTGGAGAGAGTGATTTTAGCGAAAGAGATTGAGCAACATAATGCACAACTTCATCAAATCTTATTACAACGTATCGCGCAGTTAGCTCAGCAACAACATAATGACATCGTTGTAGATTACGTCTGTCACGAGGAATTTAAGGCATTGAGCCAAGAAAGTAAAGCCATTGTCCGTTCAGGGGAATGTTCGCCTTATGCCAATATTATCCTTGTATCAGGTGTACCGTTTTAGGGGGAAACCATGGAACCCATTTTAAAATTAAACAACATTTGTAAGTCTTTTCCGGGTGTGCGTGCGTTACATAATGCAAATTTATCTGTTTACGCCGGGCGAGTTATGGCATTAATGGGGGAAAATGGCGCAGGAAAATCGACGCTGATGAAAATTCTTACCGGAATTTATCAGCAAGATAGTGGGGATATTTATTTTAATGGCGAAAAAGTGCGGTATAAAAATCCCAAATTTTCTCAGTTAGCTGGTATCAGTATTATTCATCAAGAACTCAATATTATCCCTAATTTAACGATTGCAGAAAATATTTTCTTAGGGCGAGAGTTTACCCATAAATTGGGTGGGATTGACTGGACGAAAATGATTGAAGAATCGAAAAAATTATTGCAACGTTTAAAAATTAAACATCATCCTTCAACCCCTGTTGAACAATTATCCCTCGGTGAATTGCAAATGATTGAGATCGCGAAGGCACTGAGTTTTAAAGCGAAAGTGATTATTATGGATGAGCCTACCGATGCCTTGACTGACGCCGAAACGAAAGCCTTGTTTGACGTAATTAGAGAGCTGAAAACAGAAGGTTGCGGGATCGTATTTATTTCTCATCGAATGCAAGATATTTTTACGATTTGTGATGATGTGACAATTTTGCGTGATGGTGAATTTATTGCGGAAAGTACAATTTCTGAGATAAATGAAGCACAGCTCATTGAATTAATGGTGGGAAGAAAATTAGAAGATCAATATCCACATATTGATGTTCCTATTGGAGAACCTGTATTAAAGGTTGAAAATTTAACCGGTCAGGGCGTAAATAAGGTTTCTTTTCATCTCAATCGTGGGGAAATTCTTGGTGTTTCAGGATTAATGGGCGCAGGACGAACCGAATTAATGAAACTGATTTATGGCGCATTAGTTAAAGAGAGCGGTGAAATTTTCGTACGAAATCGATCTGTATCTATTGAAACACCGCAAGATGGGTTGAAAAACGGTATCGTTTATATTTCTGAAGATCGCAAAGGTGATGGGTTAGTCCTCAGTATGTCGATTAAGGAGAATATGACCTTAACTGCACTGGATCAACTTTCACCAAAAGGTGCGATTGATCACCAAGCAGAAAAAATGACGGTAAATGATTTTATCCTGATGTTTAATGTAAAAACCCCTTCAATGGATCAAACAATAGGCTTGCTTTCTGGAGGGAATCAACAAAAGGTTGCGATTGCAAAAGGCTTAATGACACGTCCTGATATTTTGATTCTTGATGAACCTACTAGAGGCATTGATGTGGGGGCGAAAAAAGAAATTTATCAGCTAATTAATAAGTTTAAAGAAGAAGGTATGAGCATTATTTTAGTCTCATCAGATATGCCAGAAATTATCGGAATGAGTGATCGTATATTGGTAATGAACAATGGTGAAATTCGCGGTGAGTTTTTACGCCGAGATGTTAGCCAAGAAAAATTATTAACTGCCGCAATTACTCAACAGCATTAGAAGGACAAATTATGACAGCAACAAAATTAAAAAATTTTCTTATTGAACAACGTTCGATTTTAGCTTTACTTGTCTTAATTGCCATTGTTTCTAGTATTAATCCTCATTTTTTCACAATGGATAATTTACTCAATATTTTACGCCAAACCTCAGTCAATGCGATTATTGCGGTAGGAATGACGTTTGTGATTTTAACCGCTGGGATCGATCTTTCTGTTGGCTCAGTACTCGCATTAACAGGTGCAATTGCGGCTTCTTTAGTCAATCTAGATTTATCTATGTTTATTGTTATTCCGCTGGTTTTATTATGCGGTACGGTACTTGGGGGAATCAGTGGCGTGATTATTGCAAAAGGCAAAGTGCAAGCTTTTATTGCTACCCTTGTAACAATGACATTATTACGTGGCGTTACAATGGTTTATACCGATGGGCGACCGATTAGTTTAGGTTTTTCTGATGTCGCCGATCATTTTTCTTTTCTTGGCACAGGCTATTTATTTGGTATCCCTTTCCCTATTTGGTTAATGGCAACTATTTTTCTTGTGGCGTGGTATATCTTAAAACATACCCCTATGGGGCGATATATTTATGCGCTTGGTGGTAATGAAGCTGCAACCCGCTTATCGGGTATAAACGTGGATAAAGTCAAAATTTTTGTTTATGCGGTAAGTGGTTTTCTTGCAACCGTGGCAGGATTAATTGTTACCTCAAGGCTTTCTTCGGCACAACCAACCGCGGGTGTTTCTTATGAACTTGATGCAATCGCTGCAGTCGTGGTGGGCGGAACAAGTTTAATGGGAGGAAAAGGGCGTATTTTAGGCACATTAATTGGTGCATTGATTATTGGTTTTTTAAATAATGCGTTGAATCTACTTGATATATCCTCGTATTACCAAATGATTGCGAAATCTATTGTTATTCTTGCAGCTGTACTCACCGATCATTTTTTCAGTCGAAAAAATGGGTAATCTTAATCCATCCAACTTAAGGAGATGTATATGAAAAAATTGACTTTACTCGCTTCCGCAATGCTTCTTGGCTCAGTGGTGAGTCAAAGTGCTATGGCAAAAGAAACGATCGCATTAGCCATTTCTACGCTGGATAATCCTTTCTTTGTTACCTTAAAAGAGGGCGCGCAAAAAGAGGCGGATAAACTAGGCTATAATTTGGTTGTACTTGATTCACAAAATGATCCAGCCAAAGAATTAGCGAATGTTGAAGACGTTACAGTTCGTGGTGCAAAAGTATTACTGATTAACCCAACTGATTCCACTGCTGTTGCGAGTGCGGTACGTATGGCAAATCAAAAAAATATTCCTGTCATTACTTTAGACCGTGGAGCAGCACAAGGGAAAGTGGTAAGTCATATTGCCTCTGATAATATTGCAGGCGGAAAAATGGCGGGGGATTTTATTGCCCAAAAATTAGGTGATAATGCGAAAGTTATCCAATTAGAAGGTATTGCCGGCACTTCGGCAGCACGCGAACGTGGGGAAGGATTTAAGCAAGCCGTTGAGGCACATCACTTTGCTTTATTAGCAAGCCAACCCGCAGATTTTGATCGCACTAAGGGCTTGAATGTGATGGAAAATTTATTAACCGCTCAACCCAATGTCCAAGCTGTCTTTGCCCAAAATGATGAAATGGCGTTAGGGGCAATTCGTGCAACTCAAGCCGCGAATAAGCCTCTAGTCATTGTTGGATTTGATGGCACAGATGATGGCATTAAAGCAGTAAAAAGTGGCAAATTAGCCGCAACTATCGCACAACAGCCTGACTTAATCGGGGCATTAGGTGTACAAACAGCGGATAAAGTGATTAAAGGAGAAACGGTTGAAACACAGATTCCCGTTCCATTAAAAGTAATCAGTCAGTAATAAAGAAAATCCAAGGCAGAACATACTGCCTTGATAATTTCTTTTCGCTAAATTTAATCTTATTAATCGTCGTTTATGTTTAAAATAGGCAATGAGCAAACACCGTAATAAACCATACTGTCGGTGATACGACGTTGTATTCTGTTTAAACTAAACGACGATAAAAGCAAAGTGCGGTGGTTTTTTTATTGATTTTGATTGAGGAATGGTTATGCATAATAAAACATTAACGGTGCTTGGTAGTGTGAATGTGGATCATTTGATCCAAGTTGCGCATTTCCCACAACCGGGGGAAACCTTATTAGGGCATCATTATCAGCTGGTGTATGGCGGAAAGGGGGCAAATCAAGCGGTAGCCGCCACAAGGCTTGGGGCTAAGGTGAATTTTATTGCTTGTATCGGGAATGATGATGTTGGTCGGCAAATAAAGCAGGCTTTTATTCAGCAAGGAATGAATACCGAAGCCATTTCGAGCATTGATGGGGAATCAACAGGCATTGCAATGATCCAAGTCGCAGAAAGTGGTGAAAATAGCATTGTCATTTCTGCTGGTGCGAATGCGCACTTAACCGCACAACGTGTGCAATCCTTTACGCATATTATTCAGCAAAGCGATGCATTGCTTATGCAATTAGAAACGCCCTTAGAGGGGATATGTTATGCGGCCAAATTAGCTAAAACACAAGGAAAACAAGTTATTCTTAATCCCGCGCCAGCACAACCTCTTTCTGATGAGTTACTCTCTCAACTCACGATGATTACCCCAAATGAGACAGAGGCGGAAATTTTGACGGGGATTAACGTGGTGGATTATCAAAGTGCGGTCAAAGCGGCGCAAATTTTTCATCAAAAAGGGGTTGAAATTGTATTGATTACCTTAGGGGCAAGGGGCGTTTTTGTCAGTCATCAACAGCAACAGGAAATAATTCAAGGTTTTAGCGTTCAAGCAAAAGATACGACGGCAGCAGGCGACACGTTCAATGGGGCATTAATCACTGCGTTATTAGAGGGGAAAACACTCAATGAGGCTATTCATTTTGCCCAAGCAGCGGCGGCGATTAGTGTAACCCGTTTAGGCGCGCAAACCTCAATTCCTACGCGACAAGAGACAGATGATTTTTTAGCCGAAAGGAAATAGAATAGTGGGTAGTGATTGGCTGAAGTGAGAATAATTTATGGCAACGATGAAAGATATTGCACGGATTGCGCAGGTATCAACCTCAACGGTTTCCCATGTGATTAATAATACGGGATATGTGAGTGAGGCGATGCGAGCAAGAGTGATGAATGTCGTGGAATCACTCAATTATCGTCCTTCAGCCCTAGCAAGAAGTTTAAAGGTTAAACAAACGAATACCTTAGGTATGTTAGTCAGTGCAACGAATAACCCCTTTTTTGCTGAAGTTGTGAGTGGGGTTGAGCAGTATTGTAATCAACATCAGTACAATCTCATTATTTCTAGCATTGATGGCGCTGAAAATCGTTTAGAACAAAATATTCAAACACTTATTCAGAAACAAGTAGATGGGTTGTTATTAATGTATTCGGATAGCCAATATGCGGATCTGAAACAGTTGAATATTTCATTACCCGTGGTTGTAATGGACTGGTGGCCAACCGCACTTAATGCCGATAAAATTTATGAAAATTCAGAACTTGGTGCTTATCTTGCCACGCAATATCTCATTCAACAGGGGCATCGAGAGATTGCCATTATTACCGGAAATTTGCAAAAATCATTAGCCCAAAATCGTTTGCAAGGGTATAAAAAAGCATTACAAGAAGCACAATTGCCCCTTAATCCTGAATGGATTATTGAAAGCCATTTTGATTTTGAGGGGGGCGTAATTGGAATGAAAAAGTTGCTACAAGCAAAAAAACGTCCGAGTGCCGTGTTTGCTTGTAGTGATACCATTGCTGTTGGTGTTTATCAAGTTGCGTGGCAGCAAGGGTTAAATATACCACAAGATCTTTCGGTAATTGGCTATGATGATATTATGTTGGCGCAATATCTCTCACCGCCATTAAGCACAATTCATCAACCTAAGGCTGAATTAGGCAAGCTTGCGGTAGAAACCTTATTAAAACGGATAAAAACCCCAGAAAAACCTTATCAATCGTTGTTACTTGAGCCTAAATTAGTCGTACGAGAATCAATTGGTAAGCGTTAAGTCATATGAGGCAAAGAAAGACAATATCCTGATCGCTGATACCACCTCTAAGCAATTAGCCTAACAATCAATATTATTGAATATAGAAGATCTTTGTTATAATCCTCTTTCTTTATAAAATAGATAAAAAATCAACCGCACTTTAACTTTTGAATGCATTTTTTGGCGTACTTATGATGGAATACCTCTTACTCTCTCTTTTCACTCTTGCTTCGGTAATTTTTATTGTCAATTCTCATTACCGTTGGACCTATTTCTTTGCCATTGCACAGTTTGTGTTATTTTTTAGCTTGATGTTTAGTATTACAGGGCAATGGCAGCGTGGGCTGAATTTTGCTGCCGTGTTGTTCGTGGTGCTAATGCTTTTTCATCGCTTAAAGATTCATTTTTATAAACAACCTTTGTTAGTATCTGATTTCTTTTTAGTTTTCGATTGGCGAAATTGGGAAACCTTGTTGCATTATCGCTCAGCAATCTTTGCGATTGCTGGCTTGATCGGGTTAATGGTTTATGCCGTAATGGGCTGGTCTTCAGCCACAGTGGCAAGTGTTGAATGGCGAATTTTTGCAAGTGCGGTGCTTTTTTTCACCATTTTTGCTATCTGTCATTACAGTAAAAATAAATCAGCTATCAAACAGTGGCTTGATTCCTTACCTGATGACGGACGAGATGTGTTTTTAAATTTACCGATGTCTTGCCGAGGTGTCTTTTTCAAACCACCTGTTTTTGATGGCGATGCAGATTATTTTCTTAAACAAAAACAACAGGTTGAAGATTATCCGCTAACGGTCGAAGCAGAAAAGCCAGATATTGTTGTATGGCTTCAGGAATCTACCCTAAATCCTCACAGTTTTGTGTTTGAGAAAGCGAATATTCCGCCAATAACAATGTATGAAAATCAAGCGGATACCAAATTTAACAGTCATTTGCGTGTGCATACTTTAGGCGGAGCAACGTGGAAATCGGAGTTTGCTTTCCTATCTGGTTTGCCCTCAACGGATTTTGGCGCGATGGCGAATGCTGTGTTTTATTCTGTTGTACCCCATTTACAATACAGTTTTGTGCAGAATTTAAAAGCGCAGGGATATTATTGCGTTGCATTATCGCCTTTCACCAAAGGGAATTACAATGCCAAACCCGCTTATGATCACTTTGGTTTTGATTTGATGTTACAACCGCAAGAACTTGGTTATCCTGCGCCATTAAGTAAGAATTTATGGACGATTGGTAGTGATGAAATGAGCCAGTATGTGCAGAAAATTTTGCAAAAACAAGGTATTCCTGCGCTTGAAAAAGTCAGCCAACCTTTATTTGTTTATGTGCTTACAATGCGTGAACACGGCCCTTATCACGATGTGGGGAATTTGTTTGAATTGCAAAATCAAGGGTTCACTCCGAAAGGCACGGGCGAATTGAATGATTATATTCAGAGAATTGTAAAGCTCAATGATGTCATCGAAGATTTCAACCGCTATATGCAAAATCGTCAGAAGCCTTATGTATTAGCCTATTTTGGCGATCATCAAATTTCCATTAGTGGGGCGCAACCTGCTTATCACTTTGATTACCCGAACCCCAACTATATTACTCAGCTTGTTGTGCGGAGTAATATGCAAAATACGTTTAAACAACAACAGAATTTCCTTGATTTGGCACAGGCGGGCGGTTTGATTTTAGAAATAGCAGGATTGCCAGCTGATGAATTTATGCAAGCGAATATTGCAATGCGTAAATTAAGTCAGGGTAAATTGCAAGATTGCCAAGATCAGGCATTGCTTCGTGGTTATCAAAATTACTTATATCAACAATTAAAGGTTGCGAAATAAGGACGAACAATGAGCCAACAGATTGAAACTCACCCGTTTGCTGCGATATTGCCACCACACGCCACCGTTATGATGATGGGAAGTTTTCCACCCAAAGCGGAAAAGCGTTGTATGGAATTTCATTATCCCAATTTCCAAAATGATATGTGGCGAGTGTATGGCGCAGTATTTTTCGGCCGAGCCGATTATTTCCAAGTACCGAATGAAAAACGCTTTGATGCTGAACGAATTAAACATTTTTTATGGGATAAAGGCATTGCATTATGCCCAACTGTGCGTAAAGCAATTCGTGAACAAGATAACGCATCGGACAAATTTCTGAAGGTGGTAGAAACGGTCAATCTGGCTGAAGTATTGCCTCAAGTCCCACAATGCCACTGGATTTTTACAACTGGAGGCAAAGCCACAGAGATTCTGCTTTCCTTATTGCCAGAAAAAGTCAACGCCCCGAAAACTAACAGTTTTATTCCTTATCCCTATCCTGATTTTGCACTCAATTTATATCGCCTGCCTTCAACCTCAAGGGCTTATCCACTTGCCTTTGAGAAAAAGGTTGCCGCGTATCGTCAGTTTTTTGAAATGGTGGGGCTGGTTTAAAGAATGCGTTGATTGGATTATCAGCAAATCATTGTGTTATTTTTAACAAATAAGAAAAAGTGATTTTCATTATTATGAATTGTGTAGGCAATGCAATTCCGTTATGATACGCGCTCTTTCACTCCTGTTGGAGTAAGATTATTTTTTAAAGGAAACATCATGAATTCATTAAATAAAATTAGCCCTTATGCACTCGGATTATTACGCATTATTGCAGGCTATATGTTTTTATTACACGGCACGTCAAAATTCTTTGAATACCCCGTTTCAATGACGGGTGGAAATGGTGCAGTGGAACTTTTCTCAATGATGGGCATTGGCGGTGTATTAGAAATCGTGGGAGGCGCATTATTAATTTTAGGGTTATTTACCCGTCCCGTAGCATTCATTCTTTCTGGTATGATGGCAGTCGCGTATTTTCAAATTCACGCTTCTTTAGATAACGTGTTATTGCCGATCGTCAATAAAGGTGAGCTTGCAGCATTATATTCTTTAGTTTTCTTAAACTTTGTTTTCTTAGGTGCAGGAGCATTTTCATTAGACAACAGAGTCGGTAAGAAAAGTTAATTTGTCTTTTTTCTTTCAGCGTTATTGAATTAAACCCGCATTAAGCGGGTTTTTTTGTTGTTTCAGAAAAATAATCAAAAAACACACCGCACTTTGGGATCTAGGTATTATGCATTGTTGGTTTTTGGTTAAGAAATTTGATTTCGTGCTATATAAAAGCAAACGATTGCGTTATAATGCGGAGGTTTTTTCATTTCATTAAATTAAAGGAAATCTCAATGCAACCAAATCGCCCTATTCGTCAGGCTTTACTTAGTGTTTCAGACAAAACAGGTATTGTGGAATTTGCTCAAGGCTTAGTGCAACGCGGAGTGAAATTGCTTTCCACAGGTGGTACTGCGAAATTGTTAATGGAAAAGGGATTACCCGTTATTGAAGTCTCTGATTACACCGGCTTTCCAGAAATGATGGACGGACGAGTGAAAACCTTACACCCAAAAGTTCACGGTGGTATTTTAGGACGTCGTGGCGTGGATGATGAAGTGATGGTTAAGCACCACATTGAGCCAATTGATATGGTGGTGGTGAACCTTTATCCTTTTGCGCAAACCGTGGCAAAAGCGGATTGTACCCTTGAAGATGCCGTAGAAAATATTGATATTGGTGGGCCAACAATGGTGCGCTCTGCAGCGAAAAATCATAAAGATGTTGCAATTGTGGTAAATAATCAAGATTTTTCTGCTGTTTTGGCTGAAATGGATCAAAATCAAAATAGTTTAACTTTAGCAACACGTTTTGATTTAGCGATTAAAGCTTTTGAACATACCGCACAATATGATGCGATGATTGCCAATTATTTTGGTAAATTGGTGAAACCTTACTTTGCCGCTGAGGAAGAAGAACAAAATGCCTTGTGCGGACAATTCCCACGCACCTTAAATTTGAATTTTATCCGCAAACAAACGATGCGTTATGGTGAAAATGGTCATCAAAATGCCGCATTTTATGTGGAAAAAGAACAAAAAGACGCAAGTGTGTCCACGGCAAAACAACTACAAGGTAAAGCCCTCTCTTATAACAATATTGCGGATACCGATGCAGCCTTGGAATGTGTGAAAAGTTTTAATGAACCCGCTTGCGTGATTGTGAAACACGCAAATCCTTGTGGCGTAGCGTTAGGCGCTGATATTTTAGACGCCTATAACAGAGCCTATCAAACAGATCCAACCTCGGCTTTCGGTGGCATTATTGCTTTTAACCGTCCATTAGATGCCACAACCGCACAGGCGATTATTGATCGTCAATTTGTCGAAGTAATTATCGCGCCAGTGATTCAAGAAGAGGCAAAAGCGGTACTAAAAGTCAAGAAAAATGTGCGTGTATTAGAATGTGGTGAATGGCATAGCGAAGCACCGCAACGCTTAGATTTCAAATGTGTTAATGGCGGTTTATTAGTACAAGACAGCGATTTAGGTATGGTAGATCTTGCCGATTTGCAAGTCGTGAGCAAACGTAAACCAACGGAAAAAGAACTACAAGATTTGCTATTTTGCTGGAAAGTGGCGAAATTTGTTAAATCTAACGCCATTGTCTATGCGAAAAATAATCAAACTATCGGCATTGGTGCAGGACAAATGAGCCGTGTTTATTCTGCTAAGATCGCCGGTATTAAAGCACAGGACGAGGGGTTAGAAGTAAAAGGTTGCGTAATGGCATCCGATGCTTTCTTCCCATTCCGTGATGGCATTGATGCCGCCGCTAAAGTTGGCATTGAGTGCGTGATTCACCCCGGTGGTTCTATGCGTGATCAAGAGGTGATTGATGCCGCAGATGAACATAATATGGTGATGGTGCTAACAGGAATGCGTCATTTCCGTCATTAATTCAAAGTGGGGTAGAAAAAATGAATATTTTAATTATCGGAAACGGTGGGCGTGAACACGCCCTTGCGTGGAAAGCTGCACAATCCCCTTTAGCCAGTAAAGTGTTTGTTGCACCGGGAAATGCTGGCACAGCACGGGAAAGTCGCGTGGGCAGAAGTGCGGTGGAAAATGTGGCAATTTCTGCGACGGATATTCCAGCATTAGTCAAATTTGCACAAGAAAATCAAGTTGGCTTAACCATTGTTGGCCCGGAAGCCCCTTTGGTGGCAGGGGTAGTTGATGCTTTTGAACAAGCAGGTTTAACGATTTTCGGTCCAAGCCAAGCGGCAGCACAGTTGGAGGGATCAAAAGCATTCACTAAAGATTTCTTAGCTCGTCATCAAATTCCAACGGCAGAATATCAAAACTTTACCGATGTTGAGCAAGCCCTTGCTTATGTTCGACAAAAAGGTGCGCCGATAGTGATTAAAGCAGATGGCTTGGCGGCGGGAAAAGGCGTGATTGTGGCTATAACATTAGCGGAAGCGGAAGATGCCATTAAGGATATGCTTTCAGGCAATGCTTTTGGTGATGCAGGTTCTCGCGTCGTGATTGAAGAGTTTTTAGAAGGTGAAGAAGCCAGTTTCATCGTGATGGTGGACGGCAAAAATGTCGAACCAATGGCAACTAGCCAAGATCACAAGCGTGTGGGGGAAGGGGATAAAGGCTTAAATACGGGTGGAATGGGCGCTTATTCGCCTGCTCCAGTTATTACCCCTGAAATTCACCAACGTGTGATGCAGCGAATTATTTATCCAACCGTGCAAGGAATGGCGGCTGAAGGGAATGTTTATAAAGGTTTTTTATATGCCGGTCTGATGATCGATAAAAATGGTCAGCCAAAAGTCATTGAATTTAACTGCCGTTTTGGCGATCCTGAAACACAACCGATTATGATGCGGATGGATTCTGATCTGGTAGCGCTTTGCCTAAAAGCCTGTGAAGGGAAATTGGATCAAGTTCAATCGCAATGGAAAAAACAAGCCGCGCTAGGCATTGTGCTTGCCGCAGAAGGCTATCCTACGGATTATCGTAAAGGTGATGAAATCCAAGGCTTACCAACATCTGAGCAACGTGATGAAAAAGTTTTCCTTGCTGGTGTGAGTGAAGAAAATGGCAAGTTAGTCACCAATGGTGGTCGCGTTCTCTGTGCCACCGCATTGGGCGACAGCGTGCTTGATGCTCAACAGAAAGCATTAAAACTCGCAGAACAAATTCAGTGGAACGGTCGTTTCTTCCGCCGTGATATTGGCTGGAGAGCTATTGCACGCGAGAAATCATAATAGAGAATTAATCATAAAAAGGAGCAATATGTATCAAGATAAATCACGTTGTCGCGTTAGAGCCATAAGTCTATTTTTATCTCTAACTAAAGATAAAACACAATGGCAACAGCAGCTACAAATGGCGAAAGCGGAATTTGATTTACTTATTCCCGCTATTCAGCAAAAAGGTTATGAAATTCAGTCTATCCGTATTATCACTAATCCTTTTGGTGAATATTTGGATTTGAGTAGCATTGACACGGCAAAACGTGATTTAGCCTTGCTTAAAACCTTGCTGAGTAAATTGAATGAGAGCGGGTTGCGTATTCGTTTTGCAATTGGGGAAGCAAAAACGACACAAGAGATCGCGTTATTGCCAGAATTAATCGCAAACTATGGGGATTTATGTAATGCTTGCGTAAATGTGGAACGTGATGAAAATGGTTTTCTAGATTATGCGTTGTTGTTAAATTGTGCAAGTGCGGTGCAAAAAATTGCAGAATTAACTCCTCGTGGTGAAGGTAATTTTAATTTCACCGTGAATTTTAACTGTAAACCGTTTATTCCTTATTTCCCAGCAGGTTATCATCGCAGTGAGCTAGATAATGCGGTGGTAATCGGTTTAGAAACGCCAGATTTATTGGTTGATGTGCTAGAAAATTTGCCTATTAATGAAAATCGCCAGCGGTTCTTTCATCAAGCCAGTGTGGCAATGTCCCAAGCATTGCAATATCACATTGATGAAATACAAAACGCGATAAAATCTGCATTATCAGGTAATTTCAGATTAGCTGGTTTTGATAGCTCAGCAGCCCCATCTAAAAACTGCCATTCAATGACAAAGGTTTATGAATTACTCGGTGTACCTTATTTCGGTGCAGCGGGTACAGTAGAAGTTTCCGAATTACTCACTCGTGTGTTCAAATCAGTGAAAAATGTCGATTTAGTCGGTTTTTCTGGTTTGATGTTAGCAGTAACTGAAGATTTGGGTTTAGCGGAAGGCACCAAAACATCTCAATTTGATATTCGTGCTTTACTCACTTATAGTGCTGTATGTGGCATTGGTTTAGATACTGTGCCAATTTCAGGTGAGGCAACCATTGAACAAATCGCAGGATTAATGAGTGATACTGGCACAATGGCATTTCGTTTAAATAAACCCCTTACCGTCAGATTATTCCCAATTCCAAATAAATCTGCAGGAGAAATGACCGAATTTGAAAGCGATGATTTATGTAACTGCCGTATTTTAGCGGTGCCATAGTTTATGATATGCAAAGGAAAAATTGGCCCTCACGAAGGAATAGAGCTTGAGTTAATGTTATCGGAAAAGAAAATGTTAGCACTTTTCTTTAATGATATGGGCGTTCCAGGTGCGTTTTTACCTTATATAGAACGGGGTGTTTTTCGTTGTAATTATCTTGTTTTAGTTCCTCAAAATAAGCAGACTCCAATAGAGTTGGGAGCCTTTATTCTATTTAGACCTGTTCATCAAAAATATGCAGAACAGCTAGAGCAACTATTGAAGAAAAGTATAGGACACTTTGATTCTATGGTAGAACGAGAAATTGGTAAATTGCTTGGTTACCAAGAAGAGGATATCTCGCTTTATATTAATAATTGTAAAAAGGGATTGCGATAACCATAGGATATGAATAATATTCATAATCGCAATGAAAATTTTGAACCTAATTTTTCATTACAAGATAGTGAAAAAAAAGCTAAACTAGTTAAATCTTAAATAATCATATTTATAAGAGGACAAACACAATGTTAAAAAGAAGTATGAACATCGCTGATTACGATCCCGTATTATGGCAGGCGATTCAAGATGAAAATCGTCGTCAAGAAGAACATATTGAATTAATTGCATCAGAAAACTATGCTAGCCCACGTGTGATGGAAGCACAGGGTTCTCAATTCACCAATAAATATGCAGAAGGTTACCCAGGTAAACGCTATTATGGTGGTTGTGAGTATGCCGATATTGTTGAGCAACTTGCCATTGACCGTGCGAAAGAATTATTTGGTGCAGATTATGCGAATGTGCAACCACATTCTGGTTCGCAAGCTAATGCAGCGGTTTATATGGCACTGCTAAACCCGGGTGATACCATTTTAGGTATGAGCTTGGCACACGGTGGCCATTTAACTCACGGCGCATCAGTGAGCTTTTCAGGCAAAATTTATCACGCAGAACAATATGGCATCACCGATGAAGGCGTAATTGATTATGACGCATTGCGTGAACAAGCGTTACGCGTTAAGCCAAAAATGATCGTGGGTGGTTTTTCTGCCTATTCTCAAGTGGTCGATTGGGCGAAAATGCGTGAAATTGCTGATGAAGTGGGCGCCTATTTATTCGTAGATATGGCGCACGTTGCCGGCTTGATTGCGGCAGGGGTTTACCCAAATCCGTTACCGCACGCTCACGTTGTGACAACCACAACGCACAAAACTTTAGGTGGTCCACGTGGTGGCTTGATTTTAGCAAAAGGTGGCGATGAAGAGCTTTATAAAAAATTAAACAGTGCCGTATTCCCAGCAGGTCAAGGTGGTCCATTGGTTCACGTGATTGCAGCGAAAGCGGTATGTTTTAAAGAAGCGCTTGAGCCTGAGTTTAAAGCTTATCAGCAACAAGTGGTGAAAAACGCGAAAGCAATGGTGGACGTGTTTAAACAACGTGGTTACAACGTGGTTTCTAATGGCACGGAAAACCATTTATTCTTAGTTGATTTAGTTAGTCACGGTTTAACAGGGAAAGCGGCAGATGCGGCATTAGGCAAGGCAAATATTACAGTAAATAAAAATGCCGTGCCAAATGATCCACAAAAACCATTTATTACCTCGGGTATCCGTGTCGGAACCCCTTCTGTGACTCGTCGTGGTTTCAAAGAAGCGGAAGTGAAAGAGTTAGCTGGTTGGATGTGCGATGTGCTTGATGCTGTGGGTAAAGAAAATGAAGCAGAAGTGATTGCTGCAACAAAAGAAAAAGTGCTAGCTATTTGTAAGCGTTTGCCGGTTTATCCTGCGTAATGTTTTAGTATTACCTTAAACAGGCTGGATATGCTATCCAGCCTGTTTTTTTATGCTCATAAATGCTATAAAATTAGGTGAGTGCAAGACGCTTTATTACAAAAATTTTGTAAAAAAACACCGCACTTTATTTTATGACAGTTATCTGAATGCCCAAGATTCATCGGTCAGCAATTGTCCAAAATGGCTTTCTACAAGGCGTTTGGTAATCTCATTTTGTGGAGCGGTGAAGACATCGTGAGTGGTGCCATATTCAATCATTTTGCCTTCATCCATCACCAATACATCATCAGAAATATGTTTAATAATTCCTAAGTGTTGTCCCACGTAAATATAAGCAATACCGAGTTTTTCTTGGATTTCGAGCATTAAATTCATCAGTTGTGTTTTTACGGTGGCGTCAAGTGAGCCAAGGGCATCATCGGTGATGATGATTTCAGGTTCAAGGATTAAGGCACGGGCAAGGGCGACACGCTGTTTCTGGCTCATTGACATTGTGTTGATTTTAATGTTGGCGTGATCAGGGTAAAGCCCTACCAGTTTGAGCGTCGAAAAGATTTTTTCATCACGTTCGGTTTCACTTAAATGTGTAGCAAGACGCAGTGGGGTATCTAAAATCTGCCCAACGTTGAGTTTGGGGTTGAAGGCACTATTGGGATCTTGGAAAACCATACGAATATGTTGCGAACGAGAGCGATAATCGCCAAATTGAAGTGGCGTATTATTAAATAAAATTTCCCCTGCACTTGGCGCGAGAATTCCTACGATCATTTTTACCAAGGTTGATTTGCCTGAGCCATTTTTACCAATAATCGCTAAGGTTTTTTTGCGTTCTAATTGGAAACTGACATTTTCCACAGCAACGAATTGGCTAGATGAGAAAATACCGACATTATCATCAAAGGATTTGGATAAATGTTCAATTTTTAATAAGGCATTCATTCGATTTTCCTATTCTGTGTTATTTTCATCCGTATTAATGATAAGTGGGGTTGCCATTTCTTCTTTTTCTTTTCGCTGATTTTCGCGTAAATTAAGTGGAAAATGGCAAGCAAATTCGTGATGTTTAATTCGTCTTGTTGGGGGCTTATTGATACATTTCTTTTGGGCAAACGGGCAACGCGGTCCTAGACGACAGCCAATAGGCAGTTGATCCAACAGTGGAACGGTACCACGCAATGTGCCTAGACGGCTTTTGAATGGCAAAGGCTGTTTAAAATCAGGAATGGAATGCAGTAAGGCATTGGTGTAAGGGTGATGTGGCGTGTTCAGCACGCTTTCTTTTGGCCCTGATTCTGCATTTTGTCCACAATAAAGTACGCTGAAACTATCACACCATTCACTGATGCTATTTATATCATTGCTTGCCAGTAAGATAGAGGTGCCTTGGTTTTGGTTCATACTCAATAACAGGCGGAAAATTTGCACCTTAGTGATAGATTCCAAGGAATTCGTCGGTTCATCGGCAATTAATAAGCGGGGTTGATTGGCAACCGCGGCAGCAATCATCACTTTTTGTCCTTCCCCTTCGGTGATTTCGTCGGGATAGCTGTTCATTATATCTTTATGATCTTTAATGCCTACACGGTGTAATAGTTCAATGGCACGGCGTTTTTTCCAGCCAAACCATTGCCACCATCGCCCTTTGAATGTCCACGAAGGGATATTTTGAATAAGTTGTTTGCCAATTTTGGTGCTAGGATCTAAATTTGTAAGCGGTTCTTGGAAGATCATTGAGATTTCTTTGCCGACTAATTTCCGTCTTTTATGTGGGCTAAGTTTAAGCAATTCTACCTCATTAAAACGAAAGCGATCAGCGCTAACAATCCACGAATCTTTAATGGTGTTACAAATGACTTTTGCAATGAGGCTTTTGCCTGAACCCGATTCCCCGACTAAACCGCAAATTTCCCCTTCATTTAAGGTGAGATTGACGTTATCGACAATTTTTACTCGACCATTTGGCGTTTTTATTTCTATGCAAAGATTACGAATATCAAGTAGTGCCATTGGAATCCTTATTCATAATATTTTTCAATCGCTTTGTTAATGCCATTGCCGAGTAATAAGGCAACGAGAATGACCGCCATAATCGCAAGTCCCGGTAAGATGACAGTCCAAGGCGCGAGATAAATTAGCTCTAGAGAATCTTTAATCATTACGCCCCATTCAGGCATTGGGCTTTGCGCCCCGAGGGAAATAAAACTTAATGCACTAATATCCAAAATTGCGATGGTAAACGCGCGAGTAATTTCTTGGATATATTTCACCGAAATATTAGGGAAAATGGCTTCTTTGAGTAAAAGCCAATTTGATGCGCCTTCAAGACGAAGCATTAAAATGTATTCCTTTTTCAGCTCTTTTTGAATAGCTTGGTAAATTTCGTGAATAAAGTGCGGTAATAATGCCAATGTAATGGCAAGCATTGCGTTAATCAGGCTAGGCTGCATTAAGGTCGCTATAATAATGGCAATCAGCAATATTGGGGTGGAAAGGAAGGCATCCAGAAAATGCCCGAGTACACGAGATTTGATTCCTTGCGACATTCCTGCCCAAACGCCCAGAATTCCACCTAATATTGCGGTAAAAACCACCACAATTAAGGCTGAACCTAAGGTGTAAGTTGTTCCTGTGATTAAGCGACTTAGGACATCACGCCCAATATCATCTGTACCAAAAAAATAGGCAATTTTTCCGCCATTTACCCAAGAAGGGGGCATTAGTTCAAAACCGATAAACTGCGTTTCAGCGGGATAAGGGGCAATGAATGTGCTAAAAAGTGCGGTCAAAATAAACAGCAAAAAAAGATAAAAACTGGCAAGTGCCACTTTATCTTGGCGGAATAATTTCCAAATGGTGGTTAATGTTTCTGTATGGCGAAATTCCGCCAGATCTTTATCTTGCATACCAACCTTTCTTATTTAACGGATCTAACACGAAGGTGAGTGTTTCTACCAATAAATTTACTACGATAATGCATAACCCAATCACGATAATGCCTGCGGAAATACTGTTGTAATCTTGTTGGGCAACGGCATTAATCAACCAACGTCCAATGCCAGACCAACCAAATGTGCCTTCAACTAACATACATTGTGCGATAACGAGCGTGAATAAGCGTGTCATTTGTGGCACAAGCAGCGGCAAGGTGTTGCGTAAAATATGAGTATATAAAATTTTGTACATAGACCAGCCTCTTGTCATTGAAATTTTGATATAAGGTTGTTCAAACAAATAGGCCGCTCGTTCTTGCACGATGCGGATAATCTCCATTGTAGGCCAAATCATTAGCACTAATGTAGGTAAAATCAGGTGTTGTAGCACATTTTGGATCACCTTAATGCGATAAGGGGCGTCAATAAACCATACATCAATAATAGGAAAGCCCGTGATTGGCTGAATTTCATAGAGTAAATTATATTGCCCAATTGCCGCAATTTCCCAACCATAAATGGCGGCGGCATAAAGCAATAGGGGCGCAAGCCAAAATACGGGTAAAGAAAGTCCTATCACAGATAAAGTGCGGATGATTTTTCCTAATAATTTTTTACGGTAAACCGCTCCGATAAGTCCTAGAGGAATACCAAAGAGCAACGCCAGTAAAATGGCGGTAAAGCAAAGTTCAAGGGTTGGGGGGAGTACCGTGAGAACTAAATCACTTAAGGAATCACCGCCATTGTAGCTAATCCCCAAATCCCCATTGAGCAAATTTTGCACATAGAAAAAATAGCCTGAATAAAAATGTGGTGTTGCCAAGACTTCATTTAGGGGATCACGCATTAACACAGCATAGCTAATCATAGACAGAATGACTAAGGTGATCACCAACAGGATCAGATGCCGAAAAAAAGATAGGATCATTTTCCTTCTCCTTGCTGATAGGATAGCGTTGTGAAGTTAATGCTACCAAAGGGGGCTAACTCCAAGCCTTTCACGCGCGAATTTGCAATTAACATTCGTTTGACATTAGCCACAGGAATAATGGGTAACTCGGATAAAATAATTTCTTGCGCGATATTATAATAATTAGCACGTGAACGTAACTGTGTGGTGTTTAAAGCACGATTCATTGCATCTTCAAAGGGGGCATAGCACCAGTTGGATAAATTGGTAATGTCATTGACTGTACCACAACTTAAAATAGGGCGCATAAAGCTATCAGGATCTAAATTCCCCGCGAGCCAGCCAGTGAGAATTAAATCATAATCTTCTGAGCCATTTCGGAGCTGCTCAATTAAATAAGTTCGCGTAACAGGGCGAATTACTAATTCCACCCCCACCTGTGCTAAATCCCATTTTATTAATTCAGCCATTTTGATTGGTGAAGGGTTATAAACTTGTTCTTCATTTAGCACCCACATTGTTAATTTGAGCTGCTTATCTTGTAAAAAGGCTTTCGCAGCGTTGGGGTTGTAATCATAGGCAAAGTCAGGGGTATTTACCGTTGCTGCCCAAGAAATATTTGGAATAATATTATTCGCGACACTTGCTGTATTATGATATATACGATGAATAATACGTTCTCGATCAATGCCTTGCGAGATTGCACGGCGTAGATCTAAATCTTTCATTGCTGGTTTAAGAAAATTAAATGCCAAATACGACAAATTCATTCCTTCGGTGGATTTCAGATAATATCGCTCATTAAATTGTTTCAAAATTCCCAGTTGGCTCACGTCAGGGCTAGAGGTAATCTGACATTCGCCATTTAAGAATTTAATCAAACGCCCCGTTTTGTCTGTTGAAAGGTCGATAATAATATGTTCAATTTCCCCTTTTTTACGCCAATAATCTTCATTTCTCACTAAACGAACATATTGATTACGCACAAAATTTTGTACTTTATAAGGGCCAGTTCCGACAGGCAAGGTGTCTAGCTGAGAAAGGTTATCGTCAGCGTTGAGTTGTAAGGCGTATTCTTGTGAGAAAATAATGGCATATTGACTGGCAAGATGGGAAAGAATCGACGCATCAGGCTGAAAGAGGTGGATTTGCACTTGATAAGGCGAGGTGGCGACCACAGACTCAATTTTTTCGCGTAATTTAATGCTTTCAAAATAGGGAAAACGTACTTTGCGTGCTTGTTCGTGAAAAATTCGATATTGCGGATTTTTGTAATCCACTAAGGTTTCTAAGGTAGGTAAATCCGTATTATGCCCTAGCACACGATTAAGTGAAAACACCACATCTTCTGCATTGAAATTGCGTGTTGGAGTAAACCAATCCGTTTGATGAAACTTAATCCCTTTGCGTAAATTAATGGTAATGGTTTTGCCATCAGCAGACAGGCTATAACTTTGTGCCAGTACCGGTTCAACCGTGGCACTGTTATTTTTGATTTCAAATAATTTATTATAAATTTGCTCGGTAACCACGTTCATACTGGTTCCCGCATCACTGGTTTGCGGATTAAAGGATAAACCGTTTGCTTGGGTGCAATAAATAAGTCCATTTTGCGTAAGGCTTTTTGGCACTTTAGGCGCTGCGTAACTTGGCAAGCTGATTAGGCTGGCACTCAGCAAAATAGCAGAAACAACGATTTTTCTTATAAACATAACAGGCATATTTGTGATAAATTATGGCGAAATTTTAAAGTATATTAGCGAAATTTAGAAATAAAATGTTTGATTATATTCAAAAAGAGCTGGATAACCTCATTGACCGTGGATTTGACCGCACTTTGCGTTTAGCCGTAACTGGGCTAAGCCGTAGCGGAAAAACGGCATTTATTACCAGTCTTGTGAACCAACTTTTACATATTAATACGCTGGATAACCCCCATTTATCCTTATTTTATGCGGCGCGAGAGAAACGGATTATAGCGGTAAAACCCATTGAACAACGCACGATGCACATTCCTCGTTTTGAATATGAAAAGAACTTGGAATGTTTGACAGACACCCCCGCACGCTGGCCTGATTCTACCCGCGGAGTGAGCGAAACACGCTTGGCAATTCGTTATCAACAGCGTGGCTTGTGGCGTCATTTAAAAGAAACCGGCACACTTTATCTTGATATTTTTGATTATCCGGGGGAATGGCTATTAGATTTGCCGTTGCTTGAATTAGATTTTCAACAATGGAGCGAGCAACAGCGCGAACTTATGCAAGGGCAACGCCTTGAATTGGCGCAAAAATGGCAAGAAAACGTAGCAAAAATCGACTTATTCGCCAAAGCAGATGCAGCGGTTTTGGCGCAACTGGCAAAGGATTACACAGAATACTTATTAGCTTGTAAAGCACAGGGCTTGCATTTTATTCAGCCGGGGCGTTTTGTCTTAGCGGGGGAATTGGAAGGTGCGCCTGCGGTGCAATTTTTCCCTTTGGTTCATCTTAATAAGGCGCAATGGCAAGCCCTAAAAAAAGCGGATAACGACAGCTATTTTGCTGTTTTGACAGATCGTTACGATTATTATTGCCAACATATCGTCAAAGGTTTTTATCGTGATTATTTTTCTACCTTTGATCGTCAAGTGATCTTGGCGGATTGCCTTACCCCCCTTAATCATAGCCAACGCGCTTTTTTAGATATGCAAGAAGGTTTACAAGCCCTGTTTAAGAGTTTTCATTATGGCAAACGCACCTTGCTCAACCGCTTGTTTTCACCAAAAATTGATAAATTGATGTTTCTTGCGACCAAAGCGGATCACATCACCAGAGAGCAACACCATAATTTAATTAGCCTACTACGTCAGTTAGTACAAGAAGGGGGGCGTTATGTAGCGTATGAAGGCATTAAAACCACATACGATGCGATTGCTGCGATTCGTGCAACACAACAAGTTATGGTGAATCAAAATGGAAAATTTTACCCCGCGATACAAGGCATTCGGCAAAAAGATCAGCAAAAAATCACCCTTTATCCCGGGGATGTGCCAAACCGTTTGCCAAACGCACAATTTTGGCAAACACAAGGATTTGAATTTGATCAATTTGAACCGCAGCCCCTTGAACCGGGCAGTGCAATTCCTCATTTAAGAATGGACGCTGTATTGCAATTTTTGTTAGCGGATAAACTGGATTGATCGCAAGAGAGAAAGATAACAATGGAAAAACAAATTTTTCACACCGCACTTGAAGATCGAGAACAACAAGCTTTTGCACCGAAACAAACCTTTTCACAAGAGAATTTAATCATAGAAACGGATGTAGAAGATGAATCGGGCGATCTCGCACCACAATTTGAGCAAGCACTCCAACCTAAACCCCGTTGGTGGAAAAAATGGCTGGCAAGTTCAGCGATCTTTTTTACTGGCGCGCTGATTGCACAGTCGATACAGTGGTTGATTGATACGTGGCAACATCACCAATGGATTTATTTTTCTTTTGCGCTGGCAAGTTGCTTTTTTGTGGTGTTGGGAATTGGTGCAATGGTGAACGAATGGCGTAAGCTCGTACACTTAAAAAAACGAATGGCATTGCAAGAGAAAAGCCAATTTTTATTAAACAAAAGTGCGGGGGATTTTCAGCAAGATTTTTCTGTACAAGAAAGCGAAAAAGTGCAGCAGCTCTGTCAAGACATTATCAAAGCGATGGATATTTCACCGCAATCACCAGAAGTTATCCAATGGCAAAAGCAATCTAATGAAGGACATTCTGCTAGCGAACGTGCCGATCTGTTCAGTCAAACCGTATTAAAACCGATTGATAAACAAGCACAAAAACTGATTAGTAAAAATGCCATTGAAGCGGCGGTAGTTGTTGCAGTGAGTCCTTTAGCGGTGGTGGATATGTTTTTTGTTGCGTGGCGAAATATTCGTTTAATCAACCAATTAGCTAAACTTTATCATATTGAACTGGGGTATTTTAGCCGTTTGCGTTTATTGCGAATGGTCTTGTTGAATATGGCTTTTGCGGGGGCAACGGAAGTGGTCAAAGAAATTGGAATGGACTGGCTTTCGCAAGATGTGACGGCAAAATTTTCCGCCCGTATCGCACAAGGTGTTGGGGTTGGGCTGCTTACCGCAAGGCTTGGTATTAAAGCGATGGAATTTTGTCGCCCGCTTGCTTTTAAACAGGAGGAACGTCCACGTTTAAAACATATTCAAAAAGACGTATTAGCGCATTTAAAAGCGCTACTCTTGCCAAGTAAAAAAGCTTAATCATTGATAAAAACATTGCCCTAAGCATTAATGTGCGAGGGCAATGTTGATTATTGCCAATGGCTTAATGGTCTGAAAATCCCAAAATCTAGCAAAACTCAGTGAAATGGCTTGAAAAAATTCTCTCCATTCTCCCACAATTTGCCTTATTTTGTGGACAAGGTGGTCTAGTTTTAACCACATTATCCCAATAGCGATCCGCTAATAGAATCGCTGCTTAGCCATTTTCTTTTGAATTTTTATCTTGTGGTAGCACCAAGTTTAAAATCAAAGCTAATAATGATCCCACGGTAATGCCAGAGCCAAGGACTTCTTTAAAAAAGTGTGGGAGTTTTTCGAGCAATTCTGGACGAGTAGTAACGGCTAAGCCGCAACCAATGGAAATCGCGATGATTAATCCGTTGCGTTTGCTGCGTTCAATGCGATCTAACATTTGAATTCCCGCTGCAATAATCATTGCAAACATCATCAAACCCGCGCCACCAAGCACTGGAAGTGGAATGGAAACAATTAATGCACCGAATACAGGGAATAATCCTGCTAGCACTAATAATGCTCCTGTTATGGCGACCACATAACGGCTCGCTACGCCCGTGAGAGAAATCACCCCAATATTTTGTGAGAAAGAGGAAAACGGCGTGGTGGACATTATCGCAGCAAGGGCTGAACCTAAGCCATCACATAACACGCCACCGCGTAAATGTTTACCCGTGATTTCCGTTTTAGTGGCGTTACCTAAAGCTAAGAAGTTACCACTTGATTCCACAATGGTTACCAAATAGGCGATAGACATCCCAATAATGCCGGAGAGTGGGAAGGCTAAACCAAAATGTAACGGTTGCGGTACGGCAAAAATTTGTGCGTGTTTAACCCCATCAAAATTCACCCAACCTAGAGCAAGCGCCACTATATAGCCTGTCATCATTCCAATAACAATGGCGGCAGCGGAAAAAATGCCTTTGCCCCATTGAACTAAAATGACCACAATGACCAACACAAAGCTCGCCATCAGCAGATTTTCTGGTGTGGCATAGTTGGGATCAGTGCGTTGTCCACCGGCAAACCAATCTACGGCAACAGGAATCAGGCTAAGACCAATCATCATCACTACCGTTCCGGTTACCACTGGTGGAAATAATTTACGGATATAGGGCATAAAGAAACTGCCGATGATCATCACCAGCGATCCCACGAGGGAAGCGCCTAAAATCCCTGCAACGCCATCTTCACTAAAGCCAATGGCAAGTGCGGCAGCAACAAAGGTGAAACTTGTTCCCATTACGCTTGGTAAACGAATGCCAATTGGGCCTAAGCCACGGCATTGGATAATGGTAACCACACCGGAGATAAGTAAAGCGGCATTGACTAAGGTGATGGTATCCGCGGTAGGTAGCTTGAGTACATTACCAATCACCAATGGCACAGCGATAATACCACCTAATGCGGCAAGTAAATGTTGAGCGGCTAATAATAGACTTAACCCAAAAGGTGGTTTGTCTTCAACGGAATAGAGTAGATTGTTGTTCATAAGGCTTTCCTAGTCGATAAAAAATAGGGCGAATTATACTGTATATTTTATTTTAAGCAATCGTTTGCTTTTTGGCGGTGAAAACATTGTAAAATGACACCGCAACTTTATTTTGTCCTATTTTTTATTGTGATGAAAAAAAGCAGATCGATATGATCTGCTTTTTAGATAACTTAGAATTCAAAATTTATCAGTACGTTAATTGCCCAAATAAAGAGTAATGCAAAAAGGACAATCAGGGCTTTTTCAGCGTGGTTTAAATTGAATTTGCCTTGCGATTGGTGGCGAGAATATAGGAATAGCGCAATACCGGGTACATATAACGCCACAGAAATCAGCAGATAATCAAGTCCTGCGGCATATAAAATCCATAGCCCATAAAGTGTGGCAATAAATCCCGTGAGTTTAATATACCAAGCACAATGTTGCTGAAAGGCTAATTTTAGCAAGTAAGCGCCAATCAGTAAGTAAGGCACTAAGATCATTGAAGTTGAAATCAGTAGTAATGCTTCATAGGTCTTGCCTGTGAGTAAAACCAAAATAAGGCATAGCTGTACCACAAAGCCGGTAAACCATAAGGAGTTAATCGGCACATCATTGTCATTGAGTTTATTCAGAATTTGTGGAAATGCCCCATTTTTAGCACCTCGATAAGGGACTTCTGCCGAATACATCGTCCAGCTAATGTAAGAAGCGAGTACAGAAATAATTAAGCAGACGGTAATGAGAACTTTGCCACTTTTGCCGATCATTAATTCTAATAGTCCAGCCATAGAAGGATTTGCCATTTGGGCAATAGTTTCTCTTGGTAAAAGACCTAAAGAAAGCACCGTAATTGCAATATAGAGTAATAACGCAATAATGATGCCTAATACGGTTGCAATGCCCACATCGCTGCGTTTTTTTGCGTGAGCGGAGAGTACGGCTGCCCCTTCAACCCCAGTAAAAACCCACAAAGTGATGAGCATTGTATTTTTCACCTGATCACTCACTGTATTATTTAATGCGATTCCTTTTATATCGCTATTAAAGGTTTCTGGAGAGAAAAAGCAAAAGGCGAGCGCAATAAATAAAATAAGCGGAAAGACTTTAACGAGGGTGGCGATTAAATTAACAGAAGCGGCTTCTTTGACCCCTCTTGCAATCAAAAGATGAACAAGCCACACCACCAGTGAAGAACCGATAAAAGAGGCGAGGGTATTGCCTTGCCCAAAAATAACGACATTTTCGCTATCTGTAAAGGTACCAATACCTTCAAAAGCGACAACTAAGTAGCCCACAATCCCGATGGTTGCACAGAGCCAGTAACCCCAAGCGGATAAAAATCCCATTAATTCACCAAAACCTTCGCGTGCGTAAGTATAAATCCCACCGTCTAATTCAGGTTTAAGGCGTGAAATAAAAAAGAAAGATAATCCAAGAAAAATAATCCCAATGCCAGTAATCAGCCAGCCAATCAGTAGGGCTTCTGATCCCGCAACAGCAGCCATATTTTGCGGTAAGCTGAAAATTCCTGAGCCAATCATCGAACTCAGCACGAGGGCGGTAAGAGAAATTAAACCAATTTTTTTATTTGACATCCTGTATTTCCCTATTTTTTGAAATAATCTGAAAGTGCTTGAATATGCTCTAAGCCAATACCACAGCAACCGCCAATAATGCTTGCGCCAGCACGTTGCCATTTTTTCGCCCAAACTAAATAGGCTTGGGGATCAAGATCTTTACGTACTTCGTCTAATCCTTCATTGGCGGTGGCTTCTTTGGTTTGTGGTGCAAAGGCGTTGGCATAAGCCCCTGTGGCAATGTGTTCAGCCTGATGTTTTTGTAGTACCTGTTGGGTTACTTGTAAGGCTTGTTCAATCACTTCTGGCTGACAGCAGTTAAATAAAATGGCACTCACGCCTAATTCAATCATTTTTTCTACCGCACTTTGTACTGATTCCCCTGAACGTAGGCTCGCTGGAAGATGCGGGTTTTCATCTTGCAAGGTAAAGGAAACCCACAGAGGACGATCATCGGGTAATAAAGGTTTGATTGAGACAGGCTCAATAATGGCGCTTTGGGTTTCGCATAACCAAAGATCAACGTAAGGGGCAAGCCCATTGATGAGTGGCAGAGCAATCTCTTTAACACGCTCAGCTTGAAATAAATCAGGTCGATAAGAGCCAAATAAGGGAGGCAGAGAACCCGCAATTTTAATGGATTTTCCGCTATTTTTCACCGCATTTTTAGCCAGACGACCAGCAAGATCGGCAAGCATTTTGCCATCAGCAACAAAACGTTGTTCACCAATGTGAAAAGGCACAACCGCATAACTATTCGTGGTAATCACTTCAGCGCCATGGGCAATAAAGTTCTGATGAACCTGTTCAATAGCTTGCGGTTTTTCATAAAGTGAAAGTGCCGACCATTCTGGTTGGCGAAAGGGTGCGTTTAAACGCATTAATTCACGGCTCATTCCACCGTCAAGAATTGTGATTGTCATTTTTGCTTCCTATAAAGTAAAAAATAAGATGATATTAACCTGTCATTTGATGAGGATATTTTAATCTACACTCATTTAATGAAAAGAACACGTCCGTTTACATTAAAAATAAAACAGTGAACTGATCTTTCTATCATAAAGAGGTAGTAACACCGTATTATTTTAAACTGGAACAACAGTAATTAAAAAAATACCGCACTTTTTCTCAAGTGCGGTAATATTTTTATCTATTTTTTAGATCAAAATAGCATAAGCTAGAATGAATTAGACATTAAAACGGAAATGCATTACATCGCCATCTTGAACGATATAATCTTTCCCTTCTAAACGCCATTTTCCTGCTTCTTTTGCCCCGTTTTCGCCTTTGTACTGAATGAAATCAGCATAAGAAATAACTTCGGCGCGAATAAAACCTTTTTCAAAATCAGTGTGGATGACCGCAGCGGCTTTTGGTGCTGTGGCGCCGACGGAAACTGTCCACGCACGAACTTCTTTAACGCCAGCAGTGAAATAAGTTTGTAAATTTAATAGGGCATAACCTGCACGAATAACACGGTTTAAACCCGGTTCATCAATGCCTAGATCTTGCAGAAACTCCACTTTTTCTTCATCATCCAGTTCCGCAATTTCAGATTCAATTGCCGCACAAACAGGCACAACCACCGCCCCTTCTTTTTCCGCAATTTCACGTACACGATCTAAATAAGGATTATTTTCAAAGCCATCTTCATTCACATTGGCAATATACATTGTTGGTTTTAATGTAAGGAAGTTATAGCTCTTAATGGCGTGTAATTCGTCTTTATCTAATCCGACAGAACGAATCATTCCGGCATTTTCTAACACAGGGAGGATTTTTTCCATAATGGACAATTCAAATTTTGCCTCTTTATCGCCACCTTTGGCACGTTTAGTTAAACGTTGAATGGCGCGCTCACAACTGTCTAAATCAGCGAGGGCAAGTTCTGTGTTAATGGTGTCGATATCTTCAGCGGGATCAATTTTTCCGGCAACGTGAACAATGTCATCATTTTCAAAACAACGTACAACGTGGCCAATCGCATCGGTTTCACGAATATTAGCAAGGAATTTGTTACCTAATCCTTCCCCTTTGCTTGCGCCAGCAACAAGACCGGCGATATCCACAAATTCCATTGTAGTTGGTAAGACGCGTTCAGGTTTAACAATTTCCGCTAACGCGTCTAGACGTGGATCGGGCATTGGCACAACGCCAGTGTTTGGTTCAATGGTACAGAACGGGTAATTTGCCGCTTCAATACCTGCTTTTGTTAATGCGTTAAAAAGGGTGGATTTGCCCACGTTTGGTAAACCTACAATACCACATTTAAATCCCATAATATTTCCTTAATGTTTAATTTGATGCTTTAAAGCTATTGAGTCGATTTGTTGCTTTGTTAATGCCTTCTTTGATGAGAATTTCCACGCACACAGTGGCTTCATCTAAGGCTTTATCAATCAGTTGCCAATCTGTTGGTGAGGGTTTACCTAGCACATAGGCGGAAACCAGATTTTTATCACCCGGGTGTCCAATCCCCACACGCAGGCGATAGAAATTTTTATTATTACCTAGCTGAGCAATGCTATCACGCAAACCGTTATGTCCACCGTGTCCGCCCCCTTGCTTAATTTTGGCAACACCGGGAGGAAGATCAAGCTCATCGTGAATAATCAGCATTTCTTCTGGTTTAATGCGGTAAAAATTGGCTAATGCACTCACCGCTTTACCGCTTAAGTTCATAAAAGTAGTGGGGACGAGAAAACGAATTTCTTCGCCAAAAATCACCGCTCTTGCGGTTTTACCGAAAAATTTACTTTCTTCTTTCAGTTGAAAATTAAATTGACGGGCAAGGCGGTTAATTAACCATTCCCCCGCATTATGGCGGGTTTCGGCATATTTATCCCCCGGGTTAGCCAGCCCAACAATGAGTTTAATTTCTGACATACTTTCTTTAACTGGACAAAAATAGTGGGCTATTGTAGCGAAAAACAGTTATAACGCCAAGACCAATACACCCGCTAAAATTAAAATTGAACCGATAATGAGTTTTAAGCTGATGGCTTCGCCTAATATTACCACCCCTAACACAATGGCGATAACCACGCTAAGTTTATCAATGGGGGCGACCCAAGAGGCGGGGGCAAGTTGTAATGCACGATAATAGCAAAGCCAAGAAAGCCCCGTAGCAACCCCTGATAAAAGCAGGAAAATAAAGGGCTTTGCGGCGATATGTTGGGGGAGTTGCCATTCGTTACGCAACGTAATGATACCACCAGCCACAACCAATACCACAAGGGTGCGAATAAACGTAGCAAGATTGCTATTTATCCCCTCCACGCCAAGTTTGCCCAAAATGGCGGTGAGTCCGGCGAAAAATGCTGATCCAATGGCGAAAATGACCCAATTCATCGTTTTTCCTTATTTTTTCGTGCGTTTATCACCGCACTTTTGTTTGATATTCGCTATAATAGCAAAGTTTTTTTAGAGAAAAATAGAAATAAAAATGCCAAGAGTTAATCAAAGTGCCTTAGTGCCTTACAGTGCCAAACAAATGTATGATTTGGTGAATAATTATGAACGTTATCCGGAATTTGTGCCGGGCTGTGTGGAAAGCCGAACGTTAAGTCGTGAGCAAAATCAGCTTACCGCAGAATTAGTCATCAGCAAAGCGGGCATTCGTCAGCGTTTTACCACACAAAATACAATGGTGGAAAATCAGCGTATTCAAATGCAGTTAGTGGAAGGCCCGTTTAAATTTTTGCAAGGGGAATGGCAGTTTGTGGAAATTGATGAGCAGTGTTGCAAAATTGCCTTAGCACTGGAATTTGAATTTTCCAATCCGATTATTGCAATGGCGTTTGGGCAGATTTTTACTCATTTAACCAGCAAAATGATCGATGCGTTTAAACTGCGTGCCAAGGAGGTTTACGCCTAATGTCTAAATTAAAAATTGAAATTGCTTATGCTTTGCCTGATCGTTATTTTTTGAAAACCTTGCATATGGAACAAGGCACAACCGTGCAAACCGCAATTTTGCAATCAGGTATTTTACATCAGTTTAGCGAAATTGATTTGCGTGAAAATAAAATTGGAATTTTCAGCCGTCCAGCAAAATTAACCGATCTTGTAGAAGACGGGGATCGCATCGAAATTTACCGCCCTTTACTTGCTGATCCTAAAGAGATCCGCCGTAAGCGAGCGGCACAACAGTTACAAGAACAGCAAGCACAAAAGCAAGCAGAAAAAGAAGCAAAAAAACGTGCAAAACAGTTAGCCCAAGATCAACAATCTGCAAACGAGCAAGAGGAACAAGGCGATGATTAAATTTTGTTTACCTGAACACATTAGCCCAGAACAATTTTTACAAGAATATTGGCAAAAGAAACCGTTATTAATTCGCAACGGTCTTCCACAAATTGTGGGACAGTTTGAGCCACAAGATATTATTGAACTGGCGCAAGGTGAAGAGGTTACCGCGCGCCTAATCAAGCAGCATAGCGATGAAAATTGGGAACTTAAGGTTAGCCCATTGATAGAACAAGATTTTGCTGATGTACCCGCACAATGGACGGTACTCGTACAAAATATGGAGCAGTGGTCGCCTGAATTGGGACAATTATGGAATGCGTTTGGTTTTATTCCACAGTGGCAACGAGATGATATTATGGTGTCTTATGCACCGCAAGGTGGCTCGGTAGGGCGACATTATGATGAATATGACGTGTTCCTTGTGCAAGGGTATGGGCATCGTCGTTGGCAACTCGGTAAATGGTGCGATCCTAGCACAGAATTTAAGCCTAACCAGCCGATCCGTATTTTTGATGATATGGGCGAATTGTTACTTGATGAAGTGCTTGGCCCCGGTGATGTGCTTTATGTGCCTTCCCGTTTATCCCATTATGGTGTGGCACAAGATGATTGCCTGACGTTTTCTTTTGGCTTACGTTATCCTAATTTAGCGGATATTTTTGAAAATGTGGTAAAAGCCTTTAATCAACCTAGCTTAGAATTGGATCTCAGTGAATTTTTAATTCCTCTCCGTCTTCACCCTGATCAGCAACCAACAGGGTTATTGGCACAGCAAAATATCACCACAATAAAGCAACAGTTCTTTGCTAGCCTTGCACAAAGCCCACAATTTGATGCCTTATTCAAACAAGCCTTAGCAAGTACAGTGAGTAGCCGACGCTACGAATTATTACCAACGGAAGGGGAGTACGATCCTGAAGAAGTGCGAGCGCTTTTGGAAGAAGGGGGCTTACTTTCACAAGATAATAATTGCAAATTGCTTTATACCGAACAGCCATTGCGTCTTTATGCCAACGGTGAATGGCTAGATGAACTCAACCCGTTAGAAGCCCAAATTTTAAAACGGTTATCTGATGGAGAAAGCCTGGATTTAGCGGATTTACACGAGTTAATGCGTGATATGCAAGACAAAGAAAGTGTAATGGAACTCTTGTTAGACAGCCTATGCAATTGGCTTGATGATGGTTGGGTGTTATTGGATTAAATATGGAAAATAGTGCAATTTATTCTGTTTCGCAACTCAATCAGCAGGCTCGCCAATTATTGGAGGGGCAGCTTGGGCTTGTGTGGCTCACAGGTGAAATTTCTAATTTTACTCAACCGGTTTCGGGGCATTGGTATCTCACCCTGAAAGATGAAAATGCTCAAGTGCGTTGTGCAATGTTCCGAATGAAAAATCTGCGTGTCTCATTTCGCCCACAAAATGGTATGCAAGTCCTCGTTAGGGCAAGTGTCAGCCTATATGAGCCACGAGGGGATTATCAGCTTATTATTGACACAATGCAGCCAGCAGGTGAGGGATTACTGCAACAGCAATTTGAAGCCTTAAAAATGAAATTGGCGGCGGAAGGATTGTTTGCCCAAAATCTGAAAAAAAACCTACCGCACTTTAGTCGCAAAGTGGGCGTGGTTACTTCGCCGACAGGGGCGGCATTACAAGATATTTTGCATATTTTACAACGTAGAGATCCTAGTCTAGCGGTGGTGATTTATCCCACTGCCGTTCAAGGTAAAGACGCCACGGCTGAAATTGTGCAAATGATCGAGCTTGCCAACCGTCGCCAAGAAGTGGACGTATTGATTGTTGGGCGTGGCGGTGGTTCATTAGAAGATTTATGGTGTTTTAATGAAGAAGCCGTGGCGCGAGCAATTTTTAATTCCGTCATTCCTGTGATCAGTGCGGTAGGACACGAAACCGACATAACCATTGCTGATTTTGTTGCAGATGTGCGTGCGCCCACCCCATCGGCGGCGGCAGAATTGGTAAGCCGTGATCAGCAAGAATTATTGCAACAGCTTGGCTATAAACGCCAGCATTTAGAAATGGCGTTAGATCGATGTTTTAATGAAAAACGCCAAGCATTAAATCAGCTCGTGTGGCGTTTGCAAAATCGCCATCCGCAAATTCAGTTTAATCAACAAAAGGCACAGCTAGAACAGCTTGCTTACCGTTTACAGTTTGCAATGCAACGTGAAGTGGAAAAATTGCAACAACAGATTGCCGTGCAACATCAACGTTTGCATTTAGCCATAGCGCGAAACCTTGCTACAAAAAAAGAATATTCACAAAGACTTCGCCAACGCTTGCAACATTGCCATCCACAAACACAGCTCAATCAGCGAAAAGCACACATTCAACAGCTAGGTTATGGCTTAAAACTTGCAATACAAGGTTATTTCACGAAAAAACAACAAAATTTCACTGCACTTAATGAACGGTTGCACAATAATCCATTACCTTATCGTTTGCAAAAGCAGGCTCAACATTTGCAACAATTAAATGTGCGGTTAGCTTTTTCTACGGAAAAACAACTGGCAAACAAACAAGGGTGTTTTTCGACGTTGTGCCAACAATTAGACGGATTAAGCCCATTGAAAATTCTTTCCCGTGGTTATTCCATCTCTGAAAATGAACAAGGCATTGCAATTACCCAAAGTCGCCAAGTGAAAGTGGGCGAGCGTGTGAAAACACAGTTAATGAATGGCATAATTTATAGCCGTGTTGAACAAATAGAAAAATAGTCACTTAATTTTGAAAATAAGATAGCGTTGGTTCGCCTTATTTTTGTACGAGTTATGTTGAACCGTATTGCCTTATTCCAACTTTAAACAGAGATAATTCCTGATATCTAAAAAAGATAACAATAATTTTTCTTTTTGAAGAAAACGCCTTCTTTTTTTGAGATAGATGAAAAAATAAAAATTTTAAAATTTTTCACGATTTTAGTTGCATTTCGTTTTTTTTTTACAATAGGGAGGATTTATCTTGATTTTATTGAGATAAAGCTAAACGAAATATTTTATTCATTTTTGTGGTTAAGGCGACTTAACCACTTTTTTGTTTTTAAAATGGGTGATTGTATTTACTTTCCTCCTTAAAAAAGTGAAGTGCGGTAAAAAATAGTAAAATTTTCTACCGCACTTTATAAATAAGAAAGGTTTTCTATTGCTATCACCTTGATGCCTTACTAGCGAGCCAATGGTGTATTGTTATCTTGCTTTATTTGCAAACATAAAAGAATTTCCCTCACTTTAGGGAAAAAAATAAAAATTTTAAAATTTTTCACGATTTTAGTTGCATTTCGTTTTTTTTTTTACAATAGGGAGAATTTATCTTGATTTTATTGAGATAAATCTAAACGAAATATTTTATTCATCTTTGTGGTTAAGGCGACTTAACCACTTTTTTTTGTTTTTAAAATGGGTGATTGTATTTACTTCTCACTTAAAAAAGTGAAGTGCGGTAAAAAATAGTAAAATTCTCTACCGCACTTTATAAATAAGGAAGGTTTTCTATCGCTATCGCGTTGATAGTTTACTGGCGAGCCAATGGTGGTTTTTACCCTGCTTCATTTGGAAACATAAAAGGATTTAATCCACTACGCGAAAGACCTTTTTCTTCCATTTCAATATCAAGATAGATACTTGCCAAATCATCAGCGATGGCTTCGACATAAGGGTCTTTCTCTTGATACATCATTTTCAGATAGCTATGGCAATCGCCGCAGCTTTCGGCTTTAACGGGGGCTGATTCGCTGTCAATTGACCAATAATCTAGTTTCCCCGTGTGATTACAATTGGTGCATTTGCTACGCACGACATTCCATTCACTTTCACATAGGGAGCAATGTACATAACGTAAACCTTGCTCTGAGCCAAAATGCACCACGCTGGCGGTCGGCGGGGCATTACATACTGGGCAAAGATGAAGGTGTTCACCGCTTTCCATTTTGCTGTTTTGTGGCAACTGCTGAGCAAGCTGAATCCAATAAAGGGAAAGTGCCGCCCAAATAAAGAGGGCTTTGTCGCTACTGACTTCTGAAAATTGTTGCGCGAGTAATTTGTCAGCAAGCTGTTCAAGCTCGTTGTCGGAGGTTTTTTCTAAATTCTCAATGGTAGCTTGAACGTTTTCGGTTCCATTATTTTTCATTTTATTGAGCAACGCGTGAAATAAGGTTCGCCATTGTGGATCGCGCTGCCATTGGGTGAGATTAAGTGGAACGCTTGTTTCTGTATTGATTTCAATTTTTTGCGTAACAGGCTGTTCGTTTAGTAGAGCGAGTTGGCAATCTACAATATTTGCCGCGAAGTTAAGGTAATCCGCCATTGGGTGATTTTTCGCCAGAGAACGTAAGCGTTCAGCTCGCCGTTGGTAAAGATTTTTGGGGTTGGAAAATAAGAGAACAGGGTGATGAAAAGAGCTAGCAGCTTGTACAATTTCATCTTTTGGTAGGATTTTGATACTCATAATTTTTCATCAGCTTTTGTCAATAAAGAAAGTGCGGTGTAAATTTGCAAAATTTTGCAAAAAATCACCGCACTTTGCCATCGTTAATTAGTTAGTGTGCTTTTCTTTCGCTTTTTCTGCGGCTTCTTTTTCAAGTTCAGGCAGAATGTCTTCACGGAACCAGCGTGGGTGATGTTTTTTCGCCCAGCGTACAGTTACCCAACCTTCAACCATTCCTCGAATAGAACCTTTCACCCAAAATGCCATATACATATGCACCATAATGCCGGTAAAGAGCATAAAGGCACTGGCAGAGTGGAGTAAAATTGCAATGCGAATTACCGGAATTGGGAAATTATGGGAGAAATATTGTCGCCACATAATAATCCCTGTTGCCAGTAATGTGAACATTGCTAGAATGAGCGTCCAAAACAGCATTTTTTGCCCTAAATTATATTTTCCGTTGTCTGAAACGGCGTGTTCGTTGCCTTTTAAGACTTCTTTAATATTTTTGAGCCATACCCAGTCATTTTTCTCCGGAATGTTATGACGCCAATAAATCAAGCAAAGATTAATAAACGCTACAAACATCACTAAGCCTGTGAATGGGTGGATAAAACGGGCAATTCTTGGATTACCTAAAATTTCCGTTAGCCAAGCAAAATCAGGGAAGAAAAAGGCAAGCCCTGATAAGCCAGTGGTGAAGAAACAAATCACAAGTAGCCAATGGCTTAAACGCGCAGGAAATTTATGGCGAACAACTCGTTGATCGTTGCTGATCTTAAATTTACTCATTTTCGCCTCCTTTCTGGGTTTGATTGTCTTCTGGTGTGACTTCATCGTGTTCTTCAAGCTCTTCCGTATTTGGCCCTACTGCAAGGTAGTGCGCAATTTCAGAAAGCACTAAGCCGCCCATTGCTACCGCTGCAACTGGTTTCAAGACGTCTTTCCATAATTTCACGCTAACGTCAATGTGTGGATCTTTTGGTAAACCTGAGTAAAGTTCTGGCTTATCCGCGTGATGTAAAACATACATCACGTGTGTGCCACCAACACCTTCAGGATCATAAAGCCCAGCATTTTCATAACCACGGGATTTGAGATCGGCAATACGGGTTTCTGCATAGTGTTTCATTTCTTCTTTTGTACCGAAATGAATTGCCCCTGTTGGGCAGGTTTTAACACAAGCTGGTTCTTGACCCACGGTTACGCGATCTACGCAAAGTGTACATTTGTACACGCGGTTATCTTCAGGGTTCATTCTTGGAATATTGAATGGACAGCCAGCGATACAGTAGCCACAACCGATACATTTATCTGATTGGAAATCTACAATCCCGTTTGCGTATTGAATTATTGCACCCGGTGAAGGGCAGGATTTTAAACAGCCCGGTTCACTACAGTGCATACAGCCATCTTTACGAATTAGCCATTCTAAACGATCATTTTCTTCAACTTCGTTGAATTTCATCACCGTCCACGCTTTGGCATTGAGATCGATTGGGTTATCGTATGAGCCGATACATTTTTCTGGCTCAGCACGAAGATCATTCCATTCGGAACAGGCCACTTGACAGGCTTTACAGCCAATACAAGTGGTAACATCAATCAGTTTTGCCACTTCAAGCTGATGATCCCGTGCGTGAGGTGGTGGTGTTAATCCCGATGTTGCAGAGGCTTTAATAATATCTTGTGATTGAACATTTCCCATATTATGCCCCCACTTTCTCAATATTTACCAACATACATTTTGATTCTGGGGTTTGTGTATTTGCATCACCTGCACGAATCGTCAGGTTGTTAGCAAAGAAGCCTTTTTTGCTTACCCCTGAGAATCCCCAGTGAATTGGAATACCTACGGTATGCACAGGTTTTCCATCGGCCATTAATGGACGGATACGTTTTGTAACTACGGCGACTGCTTTAATATAGCCACGTTTTGAGCTAACTTTAACGTAATCCCCGTTATTAATGCCTTTCTCTTTTGCGAGTGCTTCACCAATTTCAACAAATTGCTCTGGCTGTGCAATCACATTAAGTAGCACATTTTTTGTCCAGAAGTGGAAATGCTCGGTGAGGCGATAAGTGGTGCCGACATAAGGGAATTCCGCAGAAGTACCAATGTCTGCTTTATCACTTTCTAAAATACGCGCCACAGGGTTGGAGACCACATTTGGATGCAATGGGTTTGTGCCAATTGGTGTTTCAATCGGTTCATAATGCTCTGGGAACGGGCCATCAGCCATACGTTCACGAACGAATAAACCACTCACCCCTTCTGGTTGCATAATAAATGGTAGGGTAGGACTGTTCGGTGGAGCTGTGCCAAAGTCAGCCACATCCACATAGTTCCAGTTTTTGCCATTCCATTTAATCAGCTGGCGTTTTGGATTCCAAGGTTTACCGGATAAATCCGCACTTGCACGGTTATAGATAATTCGACGGTTCATCGGCCACGCAAAGCCCCAACCTAGAGTATTACCTAAGTTAGATGGATCTGCGTTATCGCGATTCGCCATTTGGTTCCCTTTTTGTGTCCATTGACCCGTATAAATCCAGCACGCACCAGAGGTGCTACCGTCATCACGCATTTGCGCGAAACTTGATAGCAGATCGCCTTTTTTCAAGATGACATTACCGTTGGCATCAAGCAGATCTTGTAAGGCGTAGCCGTTCATTTCTTTTGCCACTTCTTCTGCTTTTGGCTCAAGTGGGTTGTCATACTGCCAGCTCATTGCCTCAAGACTATCAAGGGATACGCCACCTTCTTTGTGGTAAAGCTCGATTAATGCTGCTCTTAATTCAGAAAGAATCTCGCCATCACTTTTTGCTTCAAATGGTGGTTCAACGGCTTTCCAGTGCCATTGTAACCAGCGCCCTGAGTTAGCAATTGAACCGTGTTCTTCCACGAAACAAGTTGTTGGTAAGCGGAATACTTCGGTTTGAATTTCTTCTGTTTTCACATCATTAAATTCACCGTAGTTTTTCCAGAATTCAGAGGTATCCGTGATTAACGGATCCATAATCACCAAGTATTTTAACTTACTTAAGGCTTTAATGATTTTGCCTGAATTTGGATAAGAGGCAACAGGGTTCATCCCTTGGCAGAAATAACCATTTACGCGCCCTTGATACATTTCTTCAATGTACCGGAACTGATCCATACCGCCTTTCGGTAATTTTGGTAAATAATGATAGCCAAATTCATTTTCTTTGGTTGCTTTTTCACCAAAGAAGGTTTTGAGCATACTTACCATAAATTTCGGCGTATTTTGCCAGTAATTGACCTGATCTTTCATCATTGTTTTCGGCGTAATACGGTTTAGGAAACTTTCTAAACTGGTATCCGCTTCCGTTGGCAATGGAATATAGCCGGGCAACATATGTGGGAATAAACCTAAATCGGTGATGCCTTGTACATTTGAGTGACCACGCAACGCATTCACGCCTCCACCTGAAACGCCGATATTACCGAGTAATAGCTGGATCATCGCCATAGTACGAATATTTTGTGAACCCACCGTATGTTGTGTCCAACCTAATGCGTACATAAAGGTTGCCGCTTTGTCCGGCGCAGAGGTTTTCGCAATTTCTTCACAGAATTGTAAGAAACTTTTTTGTGGTGTCCCGGTGATGCGTTCTACCATCTCAGGCGTATAGCGAGAAACGTGATCTTTTAACAGATTAATTACGCAACGCGGGTGTTGTAAGGTGAGATCACGAATTGGCTGACCTTCCGCATCAAATTGATAACGCCAAGTTGAACGATCATATTTACGCGTTTCAGGATCATAACCTGAGAATAAACCGTCTTCAAAGGTGAAGTTTTCATCAACAAGGAATGCCGCATTCGTATAATGTCTAACGTATTCGTGCTGAATTTGATCTTTTTCTAATAAATAACGAATAACACCAGATAAAAATGCAATATCAGTACCAGAACGGAGTGGCATATAAATATCTGCAACTGAAGCTGTACGGTTAAAGCGTGGATCAACCACCATTAACTTCGCACCATTTTGTTTTTTCGCTTCAATCGCCCAACGGAACCCAACAGGGTGAGCTTCCGCTGCGTTACCGCCCATTACAATGACTAAATCGGAATTTTTAATATCAACCCAGTGGTTGGTCATCGCACCGCGACCAAATGATGGAGCAAGACTTGCTACCGTTGGTCCGTGTCAGATACTCGCTTGGTTGTCGGTATAAATCATCCCGAGTGAACGAACAAATTTTTGCGTTAAGATACCTGTTTCATTGCTACAAGCCGATCCGGCTAAGAAACCCGCGGTCATCCAACGATTAACAGGGGTACCATTTTCATTGTTTAACACAAAGTTAGCATCGCGGTCTGCTTTCATATGTTTAGCGATACGTTCAATGGCTTCTTCCCAAGATATACGTTTCCACTCCGTTGAGCCTGCTTCACGCACTTCAGGGTATTTCACACGACGAGGGCTGTTTACATAATCTAATGCACCAGCCCCTTTAGGACAAAGCGCGCCACGGCTCACTGGATGATCGGGGTCACCTTCAATATGATAAAGTTTACCCACGCTATTTTTTGCGCCATCACCTAAGCTGTATAACAACATACCACAGCCTACGGCACAATAGGTGCAGGTATTACGGGTTTCTTTACCGCGTAATAACTTGTATTCGCGAGGTGCTGCTAAAGCGGTTGCTGGGGCAAAGCCCAACATCGCCGCAGACGTCCCAGCCATACCACCTGCACAGATCTTAAAGAACTTTCTTCTTGTGACCTGCATAGAGATGCTCCTTAACCAACAAAATTGTTGTGTTATTGTGTAGTAGATTTGTTTTTTATAGATATTCGTTTGGGCTAACTGAATTGTTCACATTTTTTATTTACCAAATAAACAACGGTAAGTCGCACATTTTCACCGATGAAATAATTCAGTTACAGTATAGTTTGTTGTCAAATTGTATTACAATTAGCACAACATAATACTGTGGCTAGGATACGCCTTTTCACACCTAAAATCTATAAGTAATCTTGATTAGAAAGGAAAAATTCTTGAGCTGGATCACAAAATCAACAGTTAATTTTTTCAAAAAATTAACAAATAATAAACATTCTCAACACATACCAATTTGGCAAGAAAAAGAAGAAATACTCGCAATAGAAACCCCTGTCGCCTTGGTTTATAACGGCATTAGCCACACAGTAATGATGTGTTCCCCGCAAGATTTAGTGGATTTTGCCCTTGGGTTTTCCTTAACCGAAGGCATTATCGAAAAGCCCGCGGATATTTATGGAATTGATGTTGAAGAAACCTGCAATGGCATTGAAGTACAGATAGAAATTGCTACACGTTGTTTTGTCACACTCAAAGCGCGTCGCCGCACCTTAGCCGGGAGAACGGGCTGTGGCATTTGTGGCACAGAACAGCTTGATCAAATTCATAAAAACTTTCCTATTTTACACCGCACTTATGTTTTGGATATTTATCGCCTTGATGATTGTCTGAAAAAATTACATTTAGCCCAACAGCTTGGGCAACAAACAGGCTCAACGCACGCGGCTGCCTTTTTTGATTTACAAGGTAACTTGCTTGCTATTCGGGAAGATGTTGGTCGTCACGTGGCTTTAGACAAATTGCTAGGTTGGCACGCCAAACAGCCAAAGCAACAAGGTTTTGTCTTAATTTCTAGCCGAGCTAGCTATGAAATGGTGCAGAAAGTTGTGAGTGCAGGCATTGAATGCTTAGTCGCTATCTCAGCCGCAACAGCACTTGCTGTACAACAAGCTCAACAAAGCCACCTGACTTTAATTGGTTTTGCCCGAGAGGGCAGGGCGACCGTTTACACTGGTAAAGAGCGGGTGGATTTTGCAGAGAATTGACTTTTAAAAGGAATGACAGAGCCTTGACTCTAACCCTATGTTAAGGTTTATGCTACAACCAAATTTTTACTAGAAGGACAAAATGATGAAAAAAACTGTTTTAGCATTAAGTGATTTATCCTGCCAGCATTGCGTAAAATCTGTACAAAAAACGTTAGATAATATTGCAGGTGTGCAACGTGCAGAGGTGAGTTTGGATAGCGCCGTTGTAGAGGGAGAGGTTGATCCACAAGTGTTGATTGATGCCATTGTTGAAGCAGGTTATCAAGCACGCCTTGCCGATACGCCAGCAAAGTAAGTTCACTACCCGAATCTTCCACAGACATTTCCCCCCCTGATCCTGTGGTAGTGGGCGAGCATCAGGATCAGGTTACGCTTTTACTTGATGGCTTAAGTTGTGCCGCTTGTGTGATGAAAGTACAAAACGCCTTACAAGCCGTGCCACAGGTTGTGCAAGTGCAAGTCAATTTAGCGGAACAAACCGCCTTAGTCAGGGGGAATGCCACGCCACAGTCTCTCGTTACTGCCGTACAACAAGCAGGTTATGGCGCGGAAGTGGTGAATGATGATGCGGTGCGAGCGGAAAAACAGCAATGTAAAACCACGCAAGAAGTGAACCGGCGTAAATGGCAAGGCATTATCGCCCTTGGTTTAGGGGCGATATTAATGCTTTGGGGATTACTTGGCGGCACAATGAGCGTTAGCCAAAACAATCGTGCCTATTGGTTGGTTGTGGGAGTGCTGGTTTTGCTGATAATGATTGTTACAGGCAAACATTTCTATCAAAAGGCTTGGCAAAATCTCTTTCATCGTACCGCTACAATGGATACTCTTGTAGCATTGGGAACGGGGACGGCTTGGCTTTATTCAATGGTTGTTTGTGTTAAGCCCGATTTTTTCCCGGAGAATGCACGCCATTTATATTTTGAAGCGGCGGCGATGATTATCGGTTTTATCAATTTAGGTAAAATGTTTGAAGCAAAAGCGAAACAACATTCTTCGCAGGCATTGGCACGCTTGCTTGATCTGACGCCTAAAACCGTGCATTTGATGACATCACAAGGCACGCAAGACATTCCCCTTGCGGCGGTGAAAGAAGGAATGTTATTACGCTTACAAACAGGCGAACGTGTTGCCGTGGATGGAACAGTTACCGAAGGGCAAGGCTGGTTTGATGAAAGTATGCTGACTGGCGAACCTCTCTCAGTGCAAAAGCACGTTGGGGATAAAATTAGTGCTGGCACGCTGATTTCAGATGGCACGGTGATTTATCGCGCAGAACAAATTGGTGAGCAAACGACGCTGGCAAATATCATCAAATTAGTGCGTCAAGCACAGAGTAGCAAACCAAAAATAGGGCAACTTGCCGATAAGATTGCCGGTATTTTTGTCCCGATTGTGATTGGCATTGCGTTACTGGCAGGCTTGATTTGGTATGTTCTCGGACCTGCTCCACAATTTTCTTATAGTTTGGTGATCTTTACTACTGTACTTATCATTGCTTGCCCTTGTGCTTTAGGGCTAGCTACGCCAATGTCGATTATTTCAGGGATTGGGCGTGCGGCAGAATTGGGGATTTTAGTGCGTGATGCCGATGCCTTACAAAAAGCCGCCAGCGCCGATACGATTGTGTTTGATAAAACAGGCACGCTGACAAAAGGTTCGCCAAAAATCACCGCACTTTATTGTTTTAATGATTATTCAGAAAAACAAGTTAGCCAGCTTGCAGCAAGTTTAGAGCAAGGATCAAATCACCCGTTAGCAAAAGGCATTGTGCAGTTTAATCAAGAAAAACAAAGTGAGATCAAGCCACTCAATGCCTTTACCACGTTGCAAGGTTTAGGTGTGCGTGGGAAAGTGGAAACATTTGAATTATTACTTGGTAATCAAGCCTTAATGATACAGCAAGGGGTGGATATTCAACCTGCAATGGCGATATGGCAACAGCAAACAGCAAGCGGAGCAACGGTGGTGTTTTTCGCGATAAATCAGCAATTAGCTGGGGTGTTTGTAATAAGCGATCCGCTAAGAGAAGATTCAGTTCAAGCATTACAACGCTTGCATAAACAAGGTTATCATTTGGTGATGCTTACGGGGGATCAAGAGAAAACAGCCCGTTCTTTGGCACAAGGTACAGCGATTGATAAGGTAATCGCTGGCGTTTTGCCTGCTCAAAAAGCCCATATCATCAAAGCATTACAACAAGAAGGGCGTAAGGTTGTAATGGTCGGGGACGGCATTAATGATGCCCCCGCCCTTGCACAGTCAGATGTGAGTATTGCAATGGGAAGCGGCTCAGATATTGCCATTGAAACCGCAGAATTAACCTTAATGCGACATCATATTTCTGCGGTGGCAGATGCACTTTGTCTTTCTAAAGGCATTTTACGCAATATGAAGCAAAATCTGTTTGGGGCATTTATTTACAACCTCTTAGGCATACCCATTGCGGCTGGTTTGTTGTATCCCTTGTTTGGTATTTTGCTTAACCCGATGATCGGTGGGCTTGCTATGGCGTTATCTTCTATTACTGTGGTGAGTAATGCCAACCGTTTACTTACCTTTAAGGTAGAATAAAAACGGCACATAATGAGCTTTATTTTTTGTGAATTAGCCAAAGAAAAAGCGTATAATTCTGCCATCTTAGGCACAGTACAAGTGCGGTGCTTTTTTTTGAATTTTTGAGGCAATGATGACATTACAATTTAACGCAATCGCCTTGCTATTGGTGATTTTGATTTTACTTGGTGTGTTAGGTAACAACAGCTCAATCACCATTTCGGCAACGATTTTGCTATTAATGCAGCAAACCTTTTTAGCCAAATATATCCCCTTTATGGAAAAATATGGTCTAAATATCGGCATTATTATTCTTACTATTGGCGTGCTTAGCCCAATTATTTCAGGCAAAATTCCCTTACCAAGTTTTACTGAACTGTTGAACTGGAAAATGTTTTTAGCCATTGCGGTGGGGGTGCTGGTCGCGTGGTTTGGTGGGCGAGGGGTAAATCTAATGGGCGCACAACCCACCTTGCTCACAGGATTATTGGTTGGCACGATTTTAGGGGTTGCCTTTGTTGGCGGTATTCCGGTGGGACCATTGATCGCAGCGGGGATTTTGTCGTTGCTTTTAGGGAAAACGGGGTGAAGATAACTCGTTAAATAGAAGATAAATCCTTAAATAAAAAAATTAGCCCCTGTTTTCACAAGGGCTAATTCAAAAATTTGCTAATTTCTCACCGCACTTAATTATCGAAGTGACATTAATTTCGCATCGCATTTTTCATAATACGATCTTTCGCCACTTGCCATTCGCGATCTTTAATATCGTTACGTTTATCCACCTGTTTTTTCCCTTTCGCCACGCCGATTTTAATTTTCGCCCAAGGGCCTTTCCAATAAAGAGAAAGGGCAACAATGGTAAACCCATCACGATTTGCTTTGCCGAATAATGACGCTAATTCTCGTTCTTTTAGCAATAATTTACGAGTACGCGTTGGATCGCACACAATATGCGTTGATGCCACACTTAAGGGCTGAATCGTTGCCCCGAATAGATAGGCTTCACCGTCTTTGAAAATAATATAGCTATCGCTAATATTGGCTTTGCCTGCACGCATTGATTTCACTTCCCAGCCTTGCAAGGAAAGCCCCGCTTCGATTTCATCTTCAATAAAATACTCGTGTCTTGCACGTTTATTTAGGGCAATGGTATTTGATGTTTGTTTTGTTTTTTTCTTTGTCATTTTTATACATTTATTCTGATAAAATTGTCGCCCATTCTACCCAATCTAGGGAAAAATCGCAAAAGCACTTGCGTTGCAAAGCAATCTTTATAACAATGATGCCACAATTTTTGCATTGAGTAAGCATTGATGAAATATAAGAATTTACGCGATTTTTTGCAGCTGTTAGAAGAACAAGGTGAATTAAAACGCATTTCGCAAGAAATCGATCCTTATTTGGAAATGACCGAAATTTCCGACCGCACTTTGCGTGCAGGAGGGCCTGCCTTATTATTTGAAAATCCAAAAGGGTTTGCGATGCCCGTATTGTGTAACTTATTCGGTACGGCAAAGCGTGTGGCGCTTGGAATGGGGCAGAATGATGTGTCAGCGTTGCGTGAGGTGGGCAAATTACTTGCTTTCCTTAAAGAACCAGAACCGCCGAAAGGGTTTAAAGATTTATGGGCAACGTTGCCACAATACAAACAAGTGCTAAATATGCCCGCAAAAGTGCTAAATAAAGCCCCTTGTCAGGATATTGTCCTCCGTGGTGATGAAGTCGATTTATATCGTTTACCAATTATGCAATGTTGGAAGGAAGACGTTGCCCCTCTTATCACTTGGGGATTGACTATCACCAAAGGTCCCAACAAAAAACGACAGAATTTGGGAATTTACCGCCAACAGCTTATCGGCAAGAATAAATTGATTATGCGCTGGCTTTCGCATCGTGGTGGTGCATTAGATTTCCAAGAATGGAAAGAACAACATCCTGATAAGCCTTTTCCTGTGTCTGTGGCATTGGGGGCTGACCCTGCGACAATTTTAGCCGCGGTAACCCCTGTGCCAGATAGCCTGTCTGAATATGCCTTTGCGGGATTACTGCGTGGTAATAAAACCGAAGTGGTGAAATCAGTGAGTAATGATCTTGATGTGCCAGCCAGTGCGGAAATTGTCTTGGAAGGTTATATCGAACCGAATGAAACCGCGTTAGAGGGACCATACGGCGATCACACGGGATACTATAACGAGCAAGAATATTTCCCTGTGTTTACTGTTACTCACATTACAATGCGGCAAAACCCGATTTATCATTCCACTTATACAGGACGACCACCTGATGAACCAGCGATTTTAGGCGAGGCATTAAATGAAGTGTTTATCCCTATTTTGCAAAAGCAATTTCCTGAAATTGTGGATTTTTATTTACCTCCCGAAGGCTGCTCCTACCGTCTTGCCGTGGTGACAATGAAAAAGCAATACGCAGGACACGCCAAGCGCGTAATGATGGGGGTTTGGTCTTTCTTACGTCAATTTATGTACACCAAGTTTGTCATCGTGTGTGATGATGATATTAATGCAAGAGATTGGAAAGATGTGATCTGGGCGATTACCACTCGCAGCGATCCAGCACGAGATTGCACCATTGTGGAAAATACCCCAATCGATTATTTAGATTTTGCTTCGCCGATTGCCGGACTAGGCTCTAAAATGGGGATTGATGCCACAAATAAATGGGCAGGCGAAACGGATCGCGAGTGGGGAGTACCAATTAAAAAAGATCCTGAAGTGGTCAAGCGAGTGGACGAAATTTGGCAAAACCTAGGTATTTTCGATTAGTGATTGATTAAGGCTTATTAATTTTTAATAAAACAAAAGTGCGGTGCTTTTTTGAAAAATTTTGTCAAAAAGCACCGCACTTATTTTTCTTTGTTAGATTTTTAATTTACGCTCTGCTTCTTTGGCTTTTATCAAGAATTGCTTGCGTTCCGCCGTGGACATTTGGCTACTTGTGCCGGGTAGTTTCACGGTGAGGGGATTAACAGGGCGACCATTAATGTGAAATTCATAATGTAAATGAGGCCCAGTAGAACGTCCTGTATTGCCCGATAATGCAATACGCTCACCCCGTTTCACACTTTGTCCCGCTCTGACTAATGGACGGCTTAGGTGCATATAAACGGTTTGGTATTCACGTCCGTGGCGAATCATAATATACCGACCCGCACCATTGGCTTGGTAGGCGACTTTTTCCACAACGCCGTCAGCAGGTGCGATAACCGGGGTACCGATAGCCATTGAGAAATCCACACCGTTATGTGGACGAATTCGTCCTGTAACAGGGTGACGTCTAGCTGGATTAAATGGCGAGGAGACGCGTGCTTGGCGTTGCATTGGATAACGCGCAAACCCTTTACCCAGCGTTTCCCCTTGACGGTTATAATAACGTCCATTGCTAGACTGAATGGCATAATAGCTTTTTCCGCCAGAGCTGATATGGATTGCTTCCACATTGCCTTGCCCAGTGAGTTTGTTATCCAAATATTCACGGGAAACCAACACGGCAAATTTATCCCCTTGTTTGAGTTTTTTCATACTAATTTGCCATTGCAACGCGCTACCTAATTGAGCAATTTGTTTTGAATTCAGTCCTTGAGCTTTTAAGCTGCTAGAAAATGAGCCTTTAATTTGACCTTTTAGTACCTCTTTTTTCCATACACTTTTTTTCTGCAAGATTTGGCGTTTAAATTTGCCTTCAGCAGTACGTTCATAAATACGTTCTTCTTTTTCTGAAACCAGCCAGTTGAGGTATTCTAATTCACCGTCTTTATCTAAAATCCAATAGAATTGTTGCCCTGCTTTAAGATTTTTTAGCTCTGGATAAGCCGCAATAAGAGTTTTGCTCGTTTCATCTTCTAACCCTGATTGTTCTAATACATCTTTCAAGGTATCACCTTTTACGACGGTATAGCTAAATTGATCTTTGATACGAATAGCTTGATCAGCAATATCAAGCAAATCATTGACCGCATTTTTAGCATCTTCCGGTAAATCGGCAAATTCATCTTTTTCATCAAGATTGACTTGTTCCACTTCGTCATCTTTACCTTGCAGATCATCGTCATAAGAGGTGGCTTCATCGCTATTCGATTTTTCTGTGTTTGCAGTATCCGGTTCAGCACTTTGCGAATTTTCGGTGAGATTTTCATTAGCTTGAATATCCTTGAATTCGCTATTCGTTTGAGTATCTTGAGTTTCATTGAGCGGCTTGTATTGTACTTCATCAGAAGATACCGCAAGGGGATCGGTTTTTGCATTGTCTTTGACGCTTAATACAATGCCAATGAAAATAGATAATATCGCCAAAAGGAAGACTGCCGCTTTAATTCGCGACTTTCTTTTTCGTCTATCCCTTGCTAGTTTAACGTGTTGCACTATCTATTTCCTTTCATATGTTGATTAAAACTTGCATTCTAGTATGACCCATAAAGTGCCAAAAAATTCCTTAGCACGTGTTGAAAAGGATTTAACTGAATAAATTCTAAGCATCTCAACGAGAAACTTGTTAAATCGAATAAAATGGGCTATTTTAAGCAAATTTTTCATAATGTATAGAGATAAAATGCAGATTCACGCCATTAAACAGCCATTAATTGAGTTAAAACACATTAATGTGCAATTTGAACAACGAAATGTTTTACAAAACATTAACTTATCTCTTTATGCTGATTCTGTTCTTACTATTGTAGGTCCGAACGGGGGAGGTAAATCCACCTTGCTGAAAGTGTTGCTTAAATTAATTAAGCCAAGTTCAGGAAAAGTGATTTATCACAACAATGTGCGTATTGGTTATGTGCCTCAGAAAATTCATCTTGATCATAGTTTGCCCATAACAGTAGAAAAATTTCTTTCTCTTAAACAGGGAACAACCAAGCAAAGTATTCAAGAAACGCTCGATTTACTTTCTATTTCTCATTTACGACAGAACGCGATGCAGAAATTATCTGGTGGCGAAATGCAACGTGTTTTGCTGGCAAGGGCTATTCTAACTAAGCCTAATCTCTTAGTGCTTGATGAACCAACGCAAGGTGTGGACATTTCAGGTCAAGCCGAATTGTATCAATTAATCCATAAAATGCGGCAAAAATTAAATTGTGCGATTTTAATGGTATCGCACGATCTGCATATTGTGATGGCAGATACCAATGAAGTGTTGTGTATTAATCAGCATATCTGCTGTGCGGGAACCCCTGAAATTGTTTCAAACGATCCGACATTTAGGCATTATTTTGGCAACCAATTTTCACAAAATATAGCGCTTTATACACACCACCATAACCATAAGCATAACCTACACGGTGAAGTGTGTTGTGGTAAAAATTTTCAGTTAGCGCAATGCACGCATAAAACGCAGAATTAAGGAACATCAATGCTTGAAATTTTACTTCCAGCTTGGCTAACAGGTATTTTGTTATCTTTTATTACCGCACCATTAGGGGCATTTGTTGTATGGCGCAGAATGGCTTATTTTGGCGATACGCTTTCTCATTCTGCCTTGCTTGGTGTGGCAATTGGTATATTTTTACATCTTGACCCTTATTTAGCCATTTTAATTATCACGTTAATTTTAGCCATCGGAATGGTATGGTTAGAAAGCCGAACTCAATTCTCGGTCGATACCTTGCTTGGGATCATTGCACATAGTTGCCTTTCTCTAGGCGTCGTCACAGTGGGGCTGCTACAAAATGTTAGAGTGGATTTAATGAATTACCTATTCGGAGATCTCCTCGCCATTAGCTATGAAGATCTTTACCTTATCGCTATCGGGGTACTCGTGGTCGTTAGCTGTTTATGCTATTACTGGAAACCGTTACTTTCCACCACCGTTAGCCCAGAACTTGCCCAAGTTGAAGGTATTAACATTCGTAAAATGCGTTTTGTCTTGATGATTCTCACCGCCTTAACTATTGCGTTAAGTATGAAATTTGTTGGTGCTTTAATCATTACTTCACTTTTGATTATTCCAGCCGCCACCGCACGCCGTTTTGCTCGCACCCCAGAGGCAATGGTCGCCATTGGTGTATTTATTAGCATTCTCGCCGTTTCTTTTGGCTTAATGCTCTCCGCTTTCTACAACACCGCCGCAGGTCCTTCAGTGGTCATTAGTGCCACTTTCTTATTTTTGCTTTCTTTATTTAAGAGAGAAAAGGGTTAAAAAACAGACCGCACTTTCGTATTGCTAAAACGGAAGTGTGGTCAAAATCACGTTTATTTGTTCCTTGCAAAGCTAACAGGTCAATAGAGCAAAAAAATTTCCACCTCCCCCCTTGAAATTTATTTTCTTGCCAAAATTTATTAGCCATCAGAACATTGGACTGAAAAGATCAAAAATTTTCACCGCACTTTAATTTGGTTGTGAAGAGAAAAATGCAAAAAAATTAAAATGTGCCACTTGAAATCATCAAAGTAAGCCCAATTTAATCAAGCGTAAACGAATTTAATCGAATTTTATTAGGAGAAAACATATTATGGGAAAAATTATTGGTATTGACTTAGGTACGACAAACTCTTGTGTGGCAGTAATGGAAGGGGATAAACCTCGTGTCATTGAAAATGCAGAAGGTGATCGCACAACCCCGTCAATTATTGCGTATACAAATGATGGTGAAACATTAGTAGGTCAACCAGCAAAACGTCAAGCAGTAACAAATCCAAAAAATACATTATTTGCAATTAAACGTTTAATTGGTCGTCGTTTTGAAGATCAAGAAGTACAACGTGATGTAAGCATTATGCCATTCAGCATTGTGAAAGCGGATAATGGTGATGCGTGGGTGGAAGTAAAAGATGAAAAAATGGCACCACCGCAAATTTCTGCTGAAGTATTGAAAAAAATGAAGAAAACCGCAGAGGATTTCTTAGGTGAGCCAGTAACAGAAGCGGTAATTACTGTACCTGCTTACTTTAACGATGCACAACGCCAAGCAACCAAAGATGCGGGTCGTATTGCAGGTTTAGATGTAAAACGTATTATTAATGAACCAACAGCAGCCGCATTAGCTTACGGTTTAGATAAAGGTAAAGGTAACCACACGATTGCGGTGTATGACTTAGGGGGCGGTACATTCGACTTATCTATTATCGAAATTGATGAAGTTGATGGAGAAAAAACCTTTGAAGTATTAGCAACCAATGGTGATACTCACTTAGGTGGTGAAGACTTCGATAATCGTGTTATTAATTACTTAGTGGATGAATTTAAGAAAGAGCAAGGTGTTGATTTACGCAACGACCCACTTGCAATGCAACGTTTGAAAGAAGCAGCTGAAAAAGCAAAAATTGAGCTTTCTTCTGCACAACAAACTGATGTGAACTTACCTTACATCACAGCAGATGCAACAGGTCCTAAACACTTAAATATTAAATTGACGCGTGCAAAATTAGAAGCATTAGTTGAAGATTTAGTGGCGCGTTCATTAGAACCCGTAAAAGTGGCGCTTAAAGATGCTGGATTAAGCGTATCAGAGGTTGATGATGTCATCTTAGTAGGTGGTCAAACACGTATGCCATTAGTACAACAAAAAGTGGCAGAGTTCTTTGGCAAAGAACCTCGTAAAGATGTCAATCCTGATGAAGCAGTAGCTATTGGTGCGGCGGTGCAAGGTGGTGTATTAGCGGGTGATGTGAAAGATGTCTTGTTATTAGACGTAACCCCTCTTTCACTCGGTATCGAAACAATGGGTGGTGTAATGACGACCCTAATTGAGAAAAACACAACGATTCCAACGAAGAAATCACAAGTGTTCTCAACCGCAGAAGATAACCAAAGTGCAGTAACCATTCACGTGTTACAAGGTGAACGTAAACAAGCTTCTGCAAACAAATCATTAGGTCAATTTAACCTTGAAGGCATTAACCCAGCACCACGTGGTATGCCACAAATTGAAGTAACCTTTGATATTGATGCGGATGGTATTATCCACGTTTCAGCAAAAGATAAAGGTACAGGTAAAGAACAGCAAATTACCATTAAGGCTTCATCTGGTTTAAGTGAAGATGAAATTCAACAAATGGTTCGTGATGCAGAAGCAAATGCAGATGCTGACCGTAAATTTGAAGAGTTAGTGCAAGCTCGTAACCAAGCTGATCACCTAGTTCATAGCACACGCAAACAATTAGGCGAAGTTGGCGATCAATTATCTGCCGATGATAAAGCCCAAATTGAAAACGCTGTGAACGAACTTGAAACGGCAGCGAAAGGTGAAGACAAAGCGGACATTGAAGCGAAAATTCAAGCACTTGTACAAGCTTCACAAAAATTAATGCAAGCGACAGCACAACAAGCACAAGCTGGTGAACAGCCACAGCAAAACAGCAATGATGATGTGGTAGATGCTGAATTTGAAGAAGTGAAAGATAATAAATAATTCACATTCAACAATAATCCAAAGGGCATAGCGATATGCCCTTTTAGCGTATAAAAAATAGGATAAAAATGGCAAAACGAGATTATTATGAAGTACTTGGCGTTGAGCGTGGTGCTGATGAAAAAGCGATTAAAAAAGCCTACAAACGCCTTGCAATGAAATTACACCCCGATCGCAATCAAGGGGATAAAGACGCTGCAGAAAAATTTAAAGAAGTGCAAGAAGCCTATGAAATTTTAGGTGATCAAGAAAAACGTGCCGCTTATGATCAATACGGACATCAAGCCTTTGAACAAGGTGGATTTGGCGGTGCTGGCGGTGGTTTCGGAGGCTTTAGCGGTGCTGATTTCAGTGATATTTTTGGCGATATGTTCGGCGATATTTTCGGTGGCGGACGTGGTCGTCAGCAGCGTGTTGTACGTGGTGAAGATTTACGCTATGACATTGAAATTAGCCTAGAAGAAGCAGTAAAAGGAACGAAGAAAGATATTCGTATCAACACACTTGCAGAATGTGATCACTGTCACGGTACAGGGGCAGAAAAAGATTCTAAAGTGGAAACCTGTCCAACTTGCCACGGTGCTGGACGCGTAAGACGCCAACAAGGATTTTTCGTAACGGAACAAGTATGCCCAACCTGTCATGGTACAGGAAAGAAAATTGAAAAACCTTGTAAAAAATGCCACGGTGAAGGACGTGTTCAGAAACAGAAGAACCTGTCAGTGAATATTCCAGCAGGCGTAGATACAGGAAATCAATTACGTTTAGCCGGTGAAGGCGCAGCAGGCGAATTTGGCGCACCAGCGGGGGATTTATATGTGGTTATCCACGTTAAACCACACCATATTTTTGAACGTGATGGTAATAATTTATACTGTGAAGTGCCAATCAGTTTTACAATGGCGGCCTTAGGTGGAGAAATTGACGTACCAACATTAGATGGACGCTTAAAAGTAAAAATTCCTGCTGAGACACAAACTGGCAAATTATTACGCTTGCGTGGTAAGGGAATTGCTTCGCCACGCAATGGTTATACGGGCGATTTAATTTGCAAAGTTATTGTAGAAACCCCTGTTAAATTGAATGAAGAACAAAAAGAACTATTAAGAAAATTAGAAGCAAGTCTGGAAGGTGGAAAAAAACACCGCCCAAAATCATCTAGTTTCTTAGATGGTGTAAAAAAATTCTTTGATAATTTAGGTAAATAGCTTGTTAAATTCGCTGAGATAGTGAATTAAAACAGGATTATTTGAACTAAACCAGCCTTTAAATTAAAAACGATCGCATTTTATCAAGTGCGGTCGTTTTTTTGTATTTTTTGTGATAACGATCACGATTGTGTTTGAAATGAACTATTGCATAATAACTGTAAATACTATAGAATTTGCCCGTTTTTGCTTTAGATAAAGCAAGTGAAATTTCGTTCTTCTGCATTGCAGAAAATTGTTTTAATTATATAGAGGAATAAGATTATTAAAACCGTAAAAAAAGCACCAACAACAAATCGCCCAAATCGCATTAATGAAGAAATTCGGGCGAAGGAAGTTCGCTTGATTGACCAAGATGGTGAGCAAGCAGGAATTGTCAGTCTGCAAGAGGCTTTAAATAAAGCGGAAGAAGTAAATCTCGATCTCGTGGAAATCAGCCCAAATGCTGAGCCACCCGTTTGCCGTATTATGAATTACGGTAAATTCCTTTATGAAAAAGGTAAAGCAGCGAAAGAGCAGAAGAAAAAGCAAAAAGTTGTACAAGTGAAGGAAATTAAATTCCGTCCGGGTACTGATGAAGGGGATTACCAAGTTAAATTACGCAGTATCTTACGTTTCTTAGAAGATGGTGATAAAGTAAAAATTACAGTGCGTTTCCGCGGTCGTGAAATGGCTCACCAAGATATTGGATTAAATGTGCTAGAGCGTGTTAAACAAGATACCTCAGAAATTGCAATGATTGAGTCAGCTCCGGGGAAACTAGAAGGTCGCCAAGCTGTAATGGTAATTGCACCGAAGAAAAAATAATTTTATTTCTTGCCTAAAACGGATGGATCTTATAGAATTCATCCGTTTTTCTTTGCGGAAAAACAAAGTGATAATCAGGTAAACTACGCAACCTGATTTCCTTATGTAGGATAGCCCTCGGCTAACTAAATCGAAATGATGAGTGCTTTACAAGTAATAAAATTTTTATTCGCCTGATCATTAAATTTAACTTAAACAATGCGGAGTTATTTAAACAATGCCTAAAATTAAAACAGTACGTGGTGCTGCGAAGCGTTTCAAAAAAACAGCTTCTGGCGGTTTCAAACGTAAACAATCTCACTTACGTCATATTTTGACTAAGAAAACCACTAAACGTAAACGTCATCTACGTCATAAATCAATGGTTGCGAAAGCAGACCAAGTTTTAGTTGTAGCCTGCTTGCCATACGCATAAGCGTAAACAAGTAAAGCGTACGTCAAGTGAATTTTAGTTAATAATATTGTATAGGAGATTAAATAATGGCTCGTGTAAAACGTGGTGTTATTGCAAGAGCTCGCCATAAGAAAATTCTTAAGGCAGCTAAAGGTTATTATGGTGCGCGTTCACGTGTTTATCGCGTTGCGTTCCAAGCTGTAATTAAAGCAGGTCAATATGCTTATCGCGACCGTCGTCAGCGTAAACGTCAATTCCGTCAATTATGGATTGCACGTATTAATGCTGCGGCTCGTCAAAATGGCTTATCTTACAGCAAATTTATCAACGGCTTGAAAAAAGCTTCTGTTGAAATCGATCGTAAGATCCTTGCTGATATTGCAGTATTCGACAAAGTTGCATTTGCAGCATTAGTTGAAAAAGCAAAATCTGTGCTTTAATTTTTAAAGACTGATTGTTAAGGGACGCTATCTAGCGTCCTTTTTCTTATAAGCTCATTTTGCCAAAATAAGCATAAGAATGATTTATCAAGATTTTTTATCCGATTAAAGTACGGTGAAATTTCAGCTATTTTTATCTTACTAAAAGGCAAGCGGTAGGGACGGACCTATGTGTCCGTCCGTATAAAATCAAAAACAAAGTGCGGTGCAAATTTTATTTATTTTTTGATTGTTTTTAGTAAACTTGCCCACAAATACATAACAAGAAAACCTTGAAAATCATTCACGCTATTGATTATTTTACGCTTGATAAAAGCTAGCGTGATCTCAGATATAAAACTAATGAAAAATACAAAACACAAACAACCATTTAACCCAGTACAAAAAGCCTTATTCACTCAATTAAGCGCGATAATGAACGTGGATTATCGCCGTTTGAAAGGGCGAATTAAAGGGTTACATCAAATCAAAAATGCCCAAACGCAAGAAAAAGTGGCGGCAGAAATCCAACTACAAATTCAGCAAGCACAGGCACGTTTACAGCAACGTCAAGAAGCGGTTGGGAAAATAGAATTTCCTCAAAATTTACCAGTCAGTCAGCGCAAAGATGAAATTTTAAATGCTATTAAGCAAAATCAAGTGGTGATTATTGCGGGGGAAACGGGATCAGGAAAAACCACACAATTACCTAAAATGTGTCTTGACTTAGGTTTGGGCAAAAAAGGGCTAATTGGGCATACCCAGCCCCGTCGTATTGCTGCTCGCAGTGTTGCAACGCGTATTGCAGAAGAATTACACTGTGAATTAGGCTCATTGGTGGGATATAAAGTGCGCTTTAATGATCAAATTAGCGATGAGACTCAAATTAAATTGATGACTGATGGGATCTTATTAGCCGAAATCCAAAGTGATCCTTTTTTAAATCAATATGATACCTTGATTATTGATGAAGCGCACGAACGCAGTCTGAACAATGATTTTATTCTTGGCTATCTGAAACAGCTATTACCAAAACGCCCTGATTTAAAAGTTATTATCACCTCAGCAACCATTGATGTAGAACGTTTTTCTCGCCATTTTAATAATGCCCCCATTATTGAAGTTTCAGGGCGAACTTACCCTGTTGAAGTGCGTTATCGTCCTGTGATTGAAACGGAAGAACAAGATCAAATTCAAGCTATTCTCAATGCGGTTGATGAACTGCAAGCAGAGGGGCGGGGCGATATTTTGATTTTCTTGAACGGTGAACGTGAAATTCGCGATACCGCTGACGCATTAGAAAAGCAGCAACTAAAACATACTGAAATCTTACCGCTCTTTGCGCGTTTATCGGCACAAGAACAAAATAAAATTTTTCACCCAAGTGGCTTAAATCGTATTGTATTGGCAACGAATGTCGCTGAAACTTCACTGACCGTGCCGGGCATTAAATATGTGATTGATCCGGGAACCGCACGCATTTCTCGTTATAGCTATCGTACAAAGGTACAACGTCTTCCGATAGAACCTATTTCACAAGCCTCGGCTAATCAACGTAAAGGACGTTGTGGACGTGTATCAGAAGGGATTTGTATCCGCCTTTATTCAGAGGAGGATTTTAACCAACGTCCAGAATTTACTGATCCTGAAATTTTACGCACAAATTTAGCCTCGGTGATTTTGCAAATGACGGCACTCGGGCTAGATGATATTAGCGCATTTCCTTTTGTAGATGCTCCCGATAAACGCCATATTCAAGATGGCATTAAATTATTGGAAGAATTACAAGCCTTTCAAATGGTGAAAACTAAACAAGGCGAAAAACGCCAGCTCACCCAAATTGGGCGACAGCTTGCGCAACTTCCTGTTGATCCACGCTTGGGAAAAATGTTGCTCAGTGCAGTAAATAGTAATGCCTTACACGAGGTAATGATCATTGTAGCCGCACTCTCTATTCAAGATCCTAGAGAGCGCCCGCAAGAAAAACAACAAGCAGCTGATGAAAAACATCGCCGTTTTGCGGATAAAAAATCTGATTTTCTGGCTTTCTTAAATTTATGGAATTATTTGCAAGAACAGCAAAAGGCACTGAGTAAAAATCAATTCCGCCGTTTATGTCAGAAAGATTATTTGAACTATATCCGTGTACGTGAATGGCAGGATATTTATCATCAAATCCGTTTAACCGTGCGTGAAATAGGTTTGCCGATTAATTCGCAAACAGCAGAATATACTCAAATTCACACCGCACTGTTGGCTGGCTTACTTTCTCATATTGGTATGAAAGAAGCGGAGAAGCAACAATATTTAGGTGCAAGAAATGCCCATTTTGCTATTTTTCCGAATTCTGTGCTATTTAAAAAACAGCCCAAATGGTGTATTGCCGCAGAATTAGTGGAAACCTCAAAACTATGGGGGAGAATGGTGGCAGAGATTGATCCTGAATGGATTGAGCCTTTAGCTCAACATTTAGTGAAAAAATCTTATGCTGAGCCACGTTGGTCAAAAGCTAAAGGGGCAGTGATTGCCAATGAAAAAGTAACCCTTTATGGCGTGCCAATTGTGGCGAGTCGTCCAGTCAATTATGGACGAATAGCTCCGATTGTCAGCCGAGAAATCTTTATTCAATCAGCATTAGTTGAAGGAAATTGGCACACTAAACACGCCTTTTTCTTACAAAATCAACAGCTTATCCGCGAAGTGGAAGAATTGGAACATAAAAGCCGTCGTCGAGATATTTTAGTTGATGAACGCACATTATTTGACTTTTATGATCAACGCATTGGCACGGAAGTGGTGTCGCAAAAGCATTTTGATACTTGGTGGAAAAAAGCTCGCCAACAAGATCCAGAATTGCTTAATTTTGAAAAAGCCTTTCTTACCAATGACAATGCGAATGTCAGTGAGTTAGATTTTCCGAATTTCTGGCATCAGGGTAACGTAAAATTAAAACTGAGCTATCAATTTGAGCCGGGTATGGAAGCCGATGGAGTAACTGTGCATATTCCCTTGCCATTGCTGAATCAAGTAGAAATGCAAGGTTTTGACTGGCAAATTCCGGGGCTACGCAAAGAGCTGATTATTGCGCTGATTAAATCCCTGCCAAAAACCTTACGCCGCCATTTTGTGCCTGCGCCGAATTATGCGGAAGCCTTTCTTGGGCGGGTGAATGATTTAGATAAACCGTTGTTAGAAACCCTTTCTGCGGAATTGCGTAAAATAACAGGCGTTTATGTTGCCCCTGATGAATGGAATTTAAGCCAAATTTCACCGCACTTAACAATGACGTTTCGTGTCGTCAATGAGAAAGGGAAAAAAATTACTGAAAGTAAAAATTTAGATGAATTAAAAGTCCATTTAAAAGAGCAAGTGCAAGAAACGTTGTCAGCAGTTGCAGATGAAGGTATTGAACAAACTGGTATTCATTTATGGAATTTCGATCAGTTACCGCAATATTATGAACAGAAAAAACAAGGCTTTACCATCAAAGCCTATCCTGCCATTGTGGATGAAAAAGAGTCTGTGGGAATTAAATTGTTTGAAACAGAATTTGAACAAGCAGTGGCAATGGAACAGGGGTTACGCCGTTTATTATTACTCAATGTTCCATCACCAATAAAATATTTACACGAAAAACTGCCGAATAAATCAAAATTGGGACTCTATTTCACGCCCTTTGGTAAAGTACTGGAATTAATTGACGATTGTATTGCTTGTGCAGTGGATAAATTAGTGCAAGATTTTGGCGGTTTTGTGTGGAATGAGCAGGATTTCGAGCGCTTAAAAGAGCATATTCGTGCAAATTTAAATGAAACCACGGTGGAAATTGCCAAACAAGTTGAAGAAATATTGACACGGGTCTTTGAAATCAATAAACGTTTAAAAGGCAAAATGGATTTCACCTTAGCTTTTGCACTTTCAGATATTAAAGCGCAAATTAATCATCTGATTTATCCAAATTTTGTACAGAAAATAGGCTGTCAACGTTTACCCGATTTATTGCGTTATTTGCAAGCTATTGATAAACGTATGGATAAATTACTGCAAGATCCTAATCGTGATCGCGCCGCAATGCTAAGAGTAGAAAACGTACAAAACGCGTATCAGCAGCTTTTGCTAAAACTGCCAAAATCGAAGCCAATCCCAGCAGAAGTGGCGGAAATTCCTTATATGATAGAAGAATTAAGAGTAAGTTTATTTGCTCAACAATTAGGGACGAAATATCCTATTTCAGATAAGCGGATTTTGAGTGCGATTAATACATTGGGGTAACGGTAAATTGCTAGAATAGAAATAATGACTTTTTTCTATCTCTTTTCGCTCTTTGAGCAACTAACTTTCTTTTGCTTACCCAAAAGAAAGTTAGCAAAGAAAAGGGAACCCCGATCAAACCGCTTTTTCCTCATTCCAATAAAATTTTCTTAACGAAAAGTAAGCCTGATGTTCGCTTCGCTCTCGCTCGGCGTGACTTTTCTAAAAATTTTATTTCCATTCGGGCGGTTTGGACGGGGAATGTGGTTGGCTTAAATTTAAAGTGCGGTGGGAGTTTTGGATTTTTTAAAATTTATTGAAAAATCACCGCACTTTATTTATTACTTTTTTCTTTGGTATAGCTAACTGGTTTCGATCTTTGAGCGACTAACTTTCTTTTGCTTACCCAAAAGAAAGTTAGCAAAGAAAAGGGAACCCCGATCAAACCGCTTTTTCCTCATTCCAATAAAATTTTCTTAACGAAAAGTAAGCCTGATGTTCGCTTCGCTCTCGCTCGGCATTACTTTTCTAAAAATTTTATTTCCATTCGGGCGGTTTGGACGGGGAGTGAGGTTAGCTTAAATTTAAAGTGCGGTGGAATTTCTAAGATTTTAAAAATCTCAAAAAATAATACCGCACTTTTGTTTTTTAGGATTTACCTCTAAACATCATAAGTTCCCATTACACTGGCTTGAGCCAGAATGTGATTTTGCATAGCAAAGTGTAAATCATTAAATCTAAAACCTGCGTTAAGATCGAGTTCCGTATCTAAGGCATAAACGATTAATTCATAACGGTGGGGGCAATTTGGGGGCGCCATTCCGCCATAGAACGAGGCTTCTGCGATGTCAAATTTGCCTAACACACTTGCCCAACTGTTTGCCCCTTGTACATAATCCGTGGCGCTTTGGCTTTCATTTTCTTGTACGGAGGTACGCGTTAAATTAGCAATAAGCCAATGTATCCACACAAAACCACTCGCGGTAATCGCATCTTTGTCTTCTAACACCACAGCGAAGGATTTTGTGCCTTCAGGTGCATTTTCAATCTCAAAAGGAATCGAGTAAGTTGGCATTCCATTTGGGCTGAATTGTGTACCGCGTTTTCCATATTTATCCAAAAATACGCCTTGTTCAATGGCTTGACTGGTTATTTTCATTCTGTTCTCCTTAATCAAAATTGTCGATAACAAGAAATTAAAAATAGTTAAAAAAGTTAGTCATAATTTTAACTTTTCATTAATAATTTAGCGGAAAAAATAAATCAAAGAAGTCATTTATTTGAATGGGATCACAACAAATTCTAAGTAAATTCTTTATATTAAACAAGCGGTAATCAAACAGTTTGAGGTTTTATATGGGAATTAAACAATATTGGCAAGGAATGCAAACCTTAAATAATAAAAAATTTTTTTGCTTTCTTTTTTCTATTATTTTTGCCTTATTGCTTACCTTGCTTGCTTCTGATGCAAGTTTTACAAAAATTCAAAATTATGTGCTATTTCTACTCTTTTTTTCCATTAGTTTATGGGTAACAGAGGCCATTCCGCCTTTTTCCGTCAGTATTTTGATTGTAGGGTTTCTTGTACTGATAATGGGAAAAAGTGAGGCCTATGATGCAATGAAATATTTGCAGACGTGGTCAGATAGTGTGATTTGGCTATTTTTAGGCGGATTTTTCCTTGCGGAAGCAATGAAGAAAACCAAACTTGATGTAATGTTGTTAAAAGCTGTGCTACCAAAATTTGGCACAAATCCCCTTTATGTGCTGTGGGGGCTAATGCTCGTTACCGCGGTGATGTCAATGGTGATGAGTAACACCGCAACCACGGCAATGATGATCGCCACAATCAGCCCATTATTCTCGCGTTTATCTGAACGGGGGCATTTATCTAAAGCGTTACTATTAGGCATTCCTGCGGCAGCCTCGGTGGGGGGAATGGGGACAATTATCGGCTCTGCACCGAATGCTATTGCCGTGGGAGCATTAGAAAAATTGGGTTATCCTATTTCCTTTTTAGAGTGGATGATGGTCGGCGCGCCTTTAGCATTTTTATTGCTCTTTATTTTCTGGCGGGTGTTAATTTATAAATACAAATTAAAACATCAGGCACCTTTGCGTTTTGATTTTTTAACCCAAGATGAAGAAGACACAACCAACCAAGAAAGATTACATAAAACGATCGTACTAATTATTTTAGCGATCACGCTATTTTGTTGGCTGACTTCTAAATGGATAGGCATTCCTGTTGCCGCAGCTTCCGGCATTCCCATCGTTGGATTAACAATGACAGGCGTGCTAGAGGCAAAAGATGTTCGCCGTTTACCTTGGGATACCTTAATGCTCGTTGCAGGTGGATTGGCGTTAGGGCTTGCGATTGAAGAACAGCAAATCGCCACACATTTTGTTGAGAAAATTAGCCATATTCAAGTGAGTTTTGTCTTATTGCTGATTTTATTTGGTTTTATCACGGTGTTATTGTCGAATTTTATGAGTAATACCGCCGCAACAACGATTCTTATTCCGATGGGGGTATCACTACTTGCAATGGTAGGGGGGGAAGGTGCGCCCCCAACGATTTTGCCTTTAGTGATCGGGTTAAGTGCGTCTTGCGCTTTATTTTTACCCGTTTCCACTCCGCCAAATGCCATTGCATTTAGTACGGGGTTGATTAAACAATCTGAATTTCGTTTAGGCGGGGTAATCATTGGTTTACTGGGGCCTGCACTGACAATTGTGTGGATAATGTTATTGGCAACAGTTCATTTGGTTTAGAGAAAGGCAACGCTAAGATCGTTATGCTTTTTCGTGCGAAAAACCACAATAAAAAACCACCGCACTTTTAAAGTGCGGTGGTTTTTTCTCTATTTTTTATTGAGCGAGTTCAGCGCGTAATTTCTTCGTCACATCAACCATCACTTCTAATTGTTGTAAAGTTTCTGTCCAACCACGAGTTTTTAAACCGCAATCTGGATTCACCCATAAACGCTCTTTTGGTACAACATTCAACGCTTTACGTAGCAGATGCTCAATTTCTTCTGCTTTTGGTACGCGTGGGCTGTGAATATCGTACACACCCGGGCCAATATCATTTGGATATTTGAAATCGGCGAAAGCGTTTAGCAATTCCATATCTGAACGTGAGGTTTCAATGGTAATCACGTCGGCATCAAGTGCGGCGATAGCCGGTAAAATATCGTTAAATTCGGAATAACACATATGTGTGTGAATTTGCGTATCATCTTGCACGCCCATTGAGCTTAAACGGAATGCCTCGCCTGCCCATTGAAGATAGGCGTCCCAATCCGCACGTTTAAGCGGTAAACCTTCACGGATAGCAGGCTCGTCAATTTGGATCACTTTAATGCCTGCTTTTTCTAAATCTAACACTTCGTCAGACAGGGCGACACCAATCTGTTTACACACTGTTGCGCGTGGAATATCGTTACGTACGAAAGACCATTGTAAAATGGTAACAGGGCCGGTGAGCATTCCTTTCATCACTTTGTTGGTGAGACTTTGGGCATATTGCGACCAGCGAACCGTCATTGGCACTGGGCGAACTACATCACCATAAATAATAGGTGGCTTAACGCAACGTGAACCGTAGCTTTGCACCCAACCAAATTTGGTAAATGCGAAACCGTCTAATAATTCACCAAAATATTCCACCATATCGTTACGCTCTGCTTCACCGTGTACCAACACATCTAAGTCCAGACGCTCTTGCTCACGCACGACCAGCTCAATTTCTTTTTTCATTGCGGCTTCGTAGTCTTCAAGGCTTAATGTGCCTTTCTTAAATTGTGCACGGGCTTGACGAATCTCACTGGTCTGTGGGAATGAACCGATATTAGTGGTTGGTAATAAAGGTAAATTTAACCACGCATTTTGTTTGGCAATACGTTCAGCAAATGGCGATTTACGTTGATCCGCCCCTTCTGGCAAATTGGCTAAACGTTCAGCGACTTCTGGGCGATGAATTTCTGTGCTGTTGGCTCGCGTATCAGCAGCAGCTTGACTGGCATCTAATTCTGCTTGAACGGCTGCACGACCTTGTTCAAGTGCGGTTTTAATGACCGATAATTCTTGTACTTTTTGTAACGTGAAAGCAAGCCAGCTATAAAGCGCAGGTTTGTTTTCTTCTAGTTGCACTTCCACAGATAAATCATAAGGGCTATGCAATAAAGAGCAGCTCGGGGCAATCCATAAACGTTCGCCTAATTGTGCTTTTAATGGCTCAAGCACATCTAATACTTGATTTAAATTAGCACGCCACACATTGCGTCCGTCGATTACGCCAGCGGATAGTACCTTATCATAATCGCTAAAGGCGGCAAGCTGCTCAGGCGCACGCACTAAATCAATATGTAAACCGTCCACGGGGAGTGATTTCAATAAGTTTGCGTGTTCAGCCACCGAACCAAAATAGGTGGCTAAAAGTAATTTTGCGTTTACTTTTTCGCTTAATTCAGCATAAACAGCCTGATAAGCAGCTACCCATTGTGCGGGTAAATCTACCGCAAGCGCAGGTTCATCAATTTGGATCCATTCCACGCCTTCTGCGGCTAAGGAATTTAGGATTTCCACATAAACAGGCACGAGTTTATTTAAGAGTGTAAAGCGATCAAATGCGTCGCCTTTTTCTTTACCTAAATGTAAGAACGTTAATGGACCAACAATGGTTGGTTTCACCGTTAAACCAAGGGCTTTTGCTTCACGAATTTGTTGTACATAATGAGCTGGATTGGCTTTAAATTCGGTATTTTTGTGGAATTCTGGCACTAAATAGTGGTAGTTAGTGTCGAACCATTTTGTCATCTCAATGGCGAATTGCTCTTTGTTACCGCGCGCTAGTTGGAAATATTGATCAAGCGTTAATTGTTGGCTATCAAAACCGAAACGCGCAGGAATTGCCCCTGTTGCCACTTGTAGATCCAAAATATGATCGTAAAAGGTGAAATCTGCCACTGCCACATAATCTGCCTTTGCTGCCGCTTGGTGTTTCCAGTTAATTTCGCGTAGCGCTTTGGCGATATCCAATAAATCTTGCTCCGCAATCTCGCCACGCCAATAACGCTCTTGGGCAAATTTAAGCTCACGTTTTGCCCCAACACGAGGAAAACCTAAAAGATGAAATGTTGTCATAATCAAACTCCTGTCTTTATTATTAATCAAATAGACGTCTAAACGTCTTTCTTGCGTTTAATAATGCCGAAAGGTTTCATATTATGCAATATCATAATTTTCACAGTTTGTATGAATTAAATTAATGTGGGTGTTTATGTTGGAAAATTTACTCGTAAATTGTCAAACTAACTGTAACACTTTATCAAAATAAACTTCATAAGGTGTTTTCCAGTTTAAACATTTGCGTGGTCGGTGATTTCATTTATCGACCACGGTTTGTATTTGTGCTTCTGAAAAGGGCGTAATGTCTCGACCTTTCGGAAAATACTCCCTTAGTAAACCGTTCGTGTTTTCATTTGTTCCTCTTTGCCAAGGTTGGTGGGGCAATGGAAAGTAAAATTCAACCTGAAGTCTTTCCGTTACCTGCTGATGTTTTGCAAATTCTTTCCCTCTATCTAGAGTAATGCTCTCTAAAGGCTCATTGTGCAAGGCTTCACTCATTGCCTTAGCAACGCTTTCTGCTTGCTTTGCAGGCAATTTTCTGACGATGGAAAAACGGCTTTTTCTATCAGTCAAGGTCAATAAACAGGCTTTGCCTGTTACGCCCAACACCGTATCCGCTTCCCAATCGCCTAAACGGCTTCGCGCCTCGGCTTCGCTTGGTCGTTCGGTTAAATGATGACTAATAGGGATTTTCCCGCCTTTTCCCGCTATGACGGAGTTTCCGAATCGCCCCTCTTGCCCCGCGCGATAACCCTTTCTCATCAAACCACCCTGTATAAATCCCTCGGTAAATACTGGCAAAGCTAATAGAAAGCGCACTTTGTTCATATTTCAAACGAGCGGCAATTTACTCTGGCGACCAATTCTCTTGTAAGAACTTTTGCTTAACAAAATCAAACAATTTCGGGGCGGCTAACTTTCGCTTGGGTTTGCATTCTACCCATTGTTGATAGTGTTCTTGAGCCGATAGTGCCGTATATTCGCCCTGACAGCGCTTCAATTCTCGTGAAATGGTCGATTTATGTGGCTGTAATCGCTGAGCAATCTAGGTTATTGTTTTACCTAATGCGTGAAAAACCATTATCTTTTCGCGTTCACAAAGGGTAAGATGTTTGTAGGTGTTCATAAGTTCTCATCAGTGATTTTGTCTTGTGCTAAAGTTGATTTCCTTATGAACATTTTTTTATTTGCTGCAGTTAGATTTTAAATTCAAGGATATAAAATTCTCTTAAAAAGCACCGCACTTTATTTTTATACGATTTTTGCGATTTATGGCTAATTGTGTTATTTTTCTGCAAATTTTATTTAAAAGGAAAAGTAATGAAAAAATCAGTTTTATCCGTAGGATTGCTTGCTATTCTTGGTGGTGCTTGGTGCGGTGGTGCGTGGTACACAGGAAAAATCACCGAACAAAAATATATCGACTATATTCAATTTAGTAATCAACGTTTACAGCAATCTTTTGCTGACACAGGCTATTCTGTGCAAATTAAAGATGCCGTTTTAGATCGTGGCTTTTTTAGTTCAAATGTTCATTATCAGCTAGAAATAAAAGACGAAACCTTCAATGAAGTCATTCCTTTTGTGGGAAAAATTTATCACGGCCCTATCACCTTAAATGATTTTTCTTTTGCATTATTTTCTGCGGATACAGAAGTAGAAAAAACGCCAGAGACACAGGCTTATTTTGCAGATAATGGAAAAAATCCATTGAGAACAGTTGTAAGAATGAGTTATGGCCAAGCATTAAAAGGAAAAATTGACTCTGATGTTGTTTATAAGCTGGAAGAGAATGGCGAGATTAGTTGGAATATAACAGGTAAATTTAATTTAAATCAGGAAGGATATGGAAAATCTGAAATCAATGCAAGTAAGTTTTCTTTTCTTGATCCTAAAGGAGTACGCATTATTGCGGAAAATGTAGAGACTGAAGGCGACTTTTTACCAACACAATGGAAAAATATTTATCAAGGAAAATCCAAAGTTACTATTAAAAAAATTGCTGTAAATAAAGCCTCAGAAAAAGAAGAAATCACTTTTGATAACATTAACGCTGAAGGGAATGTTAAAGTTAAAGAGAATTTCTTAGATATGGACTTTGATTATGATGTTAAAAATATTTCCATAAATAATAAACCAATTACAGGATTGAAACTGGCGGGGGAAATCAACCATATTTCTGCTGACGCATTGAATCGGTTAAATGAGCTGAATGAAGATAATCGTGCTAATACTCAACTTTTTGAGCAAGTTCAAACAGAAATTTTGGCAAATCAGCCTGTGTTGAATATTACAAAACTTGAACTTTTTAATGATAAAGGTAAAGCATTAGACGGAAATCTAGAAATGGCTTTGAATAAAGATGCGCCGTCATTAATTGAAAGCAGTAAACTTTTCAAGGCATTTAATAAGTTTCAAATTAATGCCAAGTTAGAGAAAAAAGGTGTCGTTCAATTGGCTACAAACTTATCTGAGGTGTATGGTCATATTGAACCAGAGCAAGAAATTGAAAATACTATCCAGCATTATTTTTCTGATGCCGAACAGCATAATCTGCTAGTGATAAAAGAGAATAACGCCACGTTTAACCTCTTTTTGGATAAAGAAAAACAAAAACTCATTTTTAATCATCAAGAGCTCTCAGAGAAAGAAGTTGTTATGGCATTCTTCTTACTAATGATGAATATGCGTTAATTTAATGATAAAAGCCACTTGGGAAATGAAGTGGCTTTTTATTTTTCAATAAAAATAACTTATCAAATTTGAATAAATTCTATCTTAAGTAAAATTCTGCATTTTTCCCTTGACAGTATGTTGAAAGAACGTTAGAAAAATAACATCTTATTAACAAGTTAGGGGTGTTTTATGCTAACTTTTTCTTTAACCAGCGAACGTTCTCTTCTTTGTTCTTTACCGCCACCTGCGGAGCTAAAAAAACAACAACGTATTTGGCTTGTTGCGGAGCAAATGCGTCAGCATCCAGATATACAAGAAGTGGTGGTGGGAATGAATAACTTCACCTTGTTTTATCATTTTGACATAAATCCAACCGCACTTGAGCAACAAGTTTTGCACTATTGGCAACAAAGCGAGCAGCAAATTCAAGTCCGAGAAAGTCGATTAATTGAAATTCCTGTGCATTATGGTGGGGAATTTGGCGAAGATTTATTTGATGTTGCAAAATTTCATCACACCACACCAGAAGACATTATTCAACGCCACACAGCACCCACTTATACGGTTTTTATGATGGGCTTTCAACCGGGATTTCCCTATTTAGGTGGCTTGCCTGAAAATCTTCATACGCCAAGACGCGATCAACCTAGAACCAAAGTTCCCGCTGGTTCAGTAGGTATTGGTGGTAGCCAAACAGGGGTTTATCCCTTTACTTCACCGGGAGGATGGCAATTACTTGGGCGAACAGAAATGCCATTATTTGATATTCGGCAAGATCCGCCCGTGTTATTAATGGCCGGGGATAACGTAAAATTTGTAGTGGAGAGTATAACGCTATGATTTACATTGAAACGATGTATGGATTTGCCCATATTCAAGATCTAGGGCGTTTTGGTTTTCGTAATTTTGGCATTGGACACGCAGGTGCAATGGACGCATTGGCATTGCAGGCGGGTAATCTTTTACTGAAAAATGAGCCTAATAGTGCCGCCATTGAAGTAACCTTAGGTGGTTTTAGTCTTACTTTTGATTGCGATACGCCTTTTTGTTTAACGGGAGCGTTGTGCGAAGCCTTTCTTGATGACCAGCCGATTTATTCTTATTGGCGATACACAGCAAAAACACGTCAGCGTTTAACGGTCAAACGGCTCACAATGGGGAACTATCTTTATCTTTGTGTCGCTGGTGGTTTTAATGTGCCAAAAGTGCTAGGCGCTTACAGCACGGATCTCAAAGCAGGATTTGGTGGCTATCAAGGGCGCTTACTGCGTGCGGGAGATCACTTAGCAACAGCAAAACGTGATACTTTCCTTTCTTCCATCAGTATTGAACCGATTGATTTCACAAATAGCATTCATCTTGTTGCTTCATCAGAATTTACGGCGTTCACGGCTCAAAGTCAGCAAGATTTGCAACATCAACCTTGGCGATTAGAAAAAAATAGCAGTCGAATGGGGTACCGATTTCGTGGTGAGCAAAAACTCAATCTCACCCAACCGTTGGAAATGCTTTCTTACGCCGCACCAATGGGAACAGTGCAAGTGCCACCAGATGGAATGCCGATTATTTTAATGGCGGACACCCAAACTACGGGCGGTTATCCTAAAATTGCTTGTGTAATCGAGGCAGATTTGGGGCGTTTAGCGCAAACACCATTAGAAAGTGCGGTGCATTTTTCCGTCATTTCTCATCAAGAGGCACGGGAACGTTATCAACAAAATCAAGATTATTTAGCCCAAATAAGGAGAAAAGTAAATGAAACACGTTGATTTAAATGTGGATTTAGCAGAGGGCTGTGGTAATGATCAACGCTTATTACAGCTTGTAACATCAGCCAATGTCGCTTGCGGTTTACACGCAGGGGATTTTAACGAAATGCGAAAAGCGATTCGTTGGGCGAAAGAAAATCAAGTACAAGTCGGCGCACATCCAAGTTTTCCTGATCGAGACAATTTCGGTCGCACGAATATGCAGCTGCCTGATGAAGTATTGAAAGCCTGTTTGCTGTATCAACTTGGCGCAATTAAAGCGCTTTGCGAAGCGGAAGATGTGCCACTGGCTTATGTTAAACCGCACGGTGCCTTGTATAACCAAGCAGCCAAAGACGAAGCACTGGCGACGTTGATTGCGCAAACCTTAAAAGCTTTTGATCCTAAACTTAAATTAATGGGTTTATCGGGAAGTTTAATGTTGAATGTAGCAGCGCAACAAGGCTTAGGCATTATTTCAGAAGTGTTTGCCGATCGTCATTATCTTGCTGATGGTTCATTAGTACCTCGTACTCGCCCAGATGCAATGGTAGAAAGTGATGATGAGGCGATTAGCCAAGTGCTACAAATGGTGCTACAAGGTACCGTGCCTAGTGTTGAAGGAGTAGCCGTGCCAATCAAAGCGGATAGTATTTGTTTGCACGGAGACGGTGAACACGCCATTTCTTTTGCCGAAAAAATTCGTCAGGCTTTAACAAAACACAACATTCAACTGAAATCAAATTAAACCTAAAACAAACGAATAACAACAATATACAGGAGTATTTTATGATAAAAAACCGCAGTGCATTATTAGGTGCCGCTTTTCTGATGGCAACTTCTGCGATTGGACCCGGCTTTTTAACTCAAACCGCAACTTTCACCCAAACTTTATTCGCGAGCTTCGGATTTGTGATTTTACTCTCTATTCTGCTTGATATTGGGGCGCAATTAAATATTTGGCGTATCGTTGCCGTCTCGGAGAAGAAAGCACAAGACATTGCTAATGCGGTCTTACCGGGTGCAGGCTATTTCTTAGCAGTATTAATTGTAATGGGTGGCTTAGCATTTAATATTGGTAATGTCGGTGGCGCTGGCTTGGGGTTAAATATCCTGACTGGCTTGCCTGCGGAAAGTGGCGCGATTATCAGTGGAGCAATTGCGGTTGGTATTTTTCTTTTTAAAGAAGCAGGAAAAATAATGGATCGTTTTGCGCAAGTGATGGGCTTTGTGATGATCGCTCTGACAATCTATGTTGCGCTTAATGCCCAACCACCGATTGCTGAGGCTGCGGTTCATACCTTTATGCCAGAAAAACTTGATGTGATTGCAATTGTCACCTTAGTTGGGGGAACGGTTGGTGGATATATCACTTTTGCTGGCGCGCATCGTTTACTTGATGCAGGGATAACGGGGAAAGACGCCTTAAAAGAAGTCAGTAAAAGTTCTGTTTCTGCCATTTTGATCGCATCAATTATGCGCGTGGTGTTATTCCTTGCTGTGTTAGGCGTGGTCTCGCAAGGTGTAAAACTTGATCCAGCTAACCCCGCCGCAACGCCTTTTTCTCACGTGGCAGGTAATCTGGGTTTAATTATTTTTGGTATCGTGATTTGGGCAGCGTCGATTACTTCTGTCATTGGGGCGGCTTACACCTCCGTTTCTTTCTTAACCACTTTCTCTCCATTTATTGCTAAGCATAGAAATTGCTGGATTATTGTCTTTATCGTCATTTCTACCGCCGTGCTTGCAACTATCGGGAAACCAGCACAAGTGCTTGTTTTTGTTGGAACGTTAAATGGTTTAATTCTACCAATCTCACTCGGATTAATTTTACTCGCAGCACATCGTAGTAAAATTGTCGGAGACTACAAACACCCTGTTTGGATGACGGCAGCAGGCGCATTAGTGGTGATTTTGATGGCTGTATTAAGTGTAATGACCTTATCAAAATACATTGGCAATCTTATGGCGTGATGGCGACTTGAGCATACAAAAAGTGCGGTGAAAAATCACCGCACTTTTTTTGGGCGTGATCGCGTTTAAAATTTTGCTTTCCAATAACCGAGCCACTCTTTTAGGGCTTGCATATTCGCAGGCATTGCGCTGGCTTGGGGAATAAAGTGCATCAGGGTTAAGCCATAACTTTCAGGAGTAATGCCATTGCCTACGCTTGCAGGAAGAACACGAAATCCTTGTTTTTCAAATAAGAATTTTGCACGTTGCATATGCCATTGATTTGTTACCAAAATAATACGTTGAATATGCGCTTTTTCTAATAAAGTCCGCGTAAATTGTGCGTTTTGAATGGTTGTTTGTGCTTTTTCTTCCAGCCATTGCGTTGGGGTATGGAAAAAATCTTGTAGCTCTTTTGCCATAATTTTAGCCTCCGAATTACCATTTGGACTTGCACCAGTAATCAAAATAGGCAATTGCGTTTGTTGATGTAAATAAGCAGCATAACGTAAGCGTTCAAGAGGAATGGCAGGCACAGCAAGCGGACCAAATAATTCGTTACTATCTCGTAAACCGCCACCTAGCACGACGATTGCTTGTGCTGTTTTGTAATCGGCAAGGCTGAGAGGGGGGGCTTTAACTAGGCTATCTTGCAATTTTTGTGCGGTATAAGGAATACTGAACACATACAAAATTGTAATGCCTAAAACAGCGCAAATAAGGCTCAGTTTTTTGTATTGTTTTCTCGCAAAAAGTAAAGAAAAAATCCATAAAATCAAAACATTAAATGGCGGAAGAATGAGGGCTGTAATAAGTTTGGTGAGTAAATACATAAATAATGTTGAGTTGAACAATTTGCTGTTTAGCATAAAGGGCTTGTAATCTTTTGTAAAGATACTCAATCCTTTTGGAACTCTGGCGGATTCTGTTTTAAAATAGCCACTTTACGCTGATAAGCAGCTTTATAGGAAAGATGGTTAAACAATGAACGAGATTTTAGTTTCTCTGAAACAAGATTTAAAGCAAATCCTTGATGTGATCGTGGATAAAAATGATGTGTTGTATTTTGATTATCCGCTGCATCTAAATGTGGGGGATTTGCTCATTTATGCGGGAACAGAGGCGTTTTTTCAGGATTATCAAATTCATATTCGATTAAGACGTTGTTTACAAAGCTTCGATCTTGATGAAGTAAAAAAATATGTCAAGCCGACGACGACCTTAGTGTGCCACGGCGGTGGTAATTTTGGTGATCTTTACCCCGCAATTCAGGCAATGCGTGAGGCGTTGGTGCAAGCCTTTCCGAATAATCGCATTATTGTTATGCCACAAACCGCCTATTTTTCTCACCCGCAAGCAAAAGAAAAATCAGCAGCCATTTTTTCTGCGCATAAAGATTGTTATTTATTTGCACGTGATCAAGCCACTTATCAATTAATGAAAGTACAGTTTTCTGATAAGGTGTTTTTATCGCCTGATATGGCACATCAACTTTATGGTTCAACATTGTTGCAAAAGCAACGTGCGGTGCAAAAATCGGCAGAAAAAACCTTATATTTTTTGCGTAAAGATATTGAAGCAAGCCATTTGGAAAAAAATATCCAAGCCGCATTGCCTACAAGTGCGGAAATAAAAGATTGGGAAGATATTCTTACCACTCAAGATAAGTATTATGAACGTATTTATAGCGGATTGGCGAAAATAGCCAATAAATATCATCAACCTTGGTTAAAAAATGTTGTTAATAATTTATGGTATCGCCATAGCTTGGCGGTAATTGAACGTTGCAAGGAGATTTTTCAAGGCTATGATTTAGTGGTAACAAGCCGATTACACGGGCATATTTTTTCTTGTTTGTTAGAACTCCCTAATGAAGTTTGTGATAATTCTTATGGTAAAAATTTAGGCTATTATCATCAATGGACGCAAGATATTGATTTTGTGAAAGTTTATGAAGAATAAATCCTTTACAAAACTGCTGATTACCACCTTCTTAACCACGGGACTCACAATGGTGAGTTCCTTTTTACTGGCTCGTTTGCTTGCAGTGGAAGAACGTGGTGCATTGCAGCTTTTTATTACTTCTGTTACCTATGTGGTTACAATTTCTACGGGGGGAGTAGGGTTTTCTCTTGCACTTTGTATGCGTAATAACCAATATCATCATTGGCGTTATTATTTTGCGGCTTTTTTATTATTTTCACTATTTGTATCCAGCCTTGCGCTTTTATTTTTTAATATTACATCATTTCATTATTTATTTATTTTAAATGTTGTTTTTACCGCTATTTTTACGATTACCCTAGAAAAAAGTAAAATTGATGCTAATTTATCTCTTTATCGCTTACTTTCTTTGCAACAGCCTATTTTAGCCGTAGGCCTATATGGCGGGTATTATTTTCTTTTTGGTCAGCAACATTTAGAAAAAGTGGTTCAACTCTTAACAATTTTAACATCAATACAGGCTTTATTTGCACTTTATGCCCTAAATAAAATAGAAAAGCAAGTTAAGCAAAAAACGGAAATACAAAAGATTATTCCAACTAATTTCTTTAAAAATTGGTTAAAACAAAATTTACTACAAGTTTTTGGTGCGACAACAGTGAATTTAGATCGATTTCTAATTGTCGCGTTAATGGGCAATTATACCCTAGGTTTATATACTGTTTGCATTGCTTTTGATGCTTTGCTAACTCGTATTATCAATATGATGGTGGATTATTATTATTCAGGTTTACTTAATAACCTAAATCGTATTCGTGCCGTGTTAGGGCTTATCATATTAATGGGAATTAGTGCAGTGATTATTGTGCCATTTTTAGCAGAGCCAATTATTCATTTATTTTTTGGTAATGCCTATGTTGAAGTTGCGCCTGTGTTATTATGGTTTATTATTAATTCATTATTAGCGGGGCTTTCTTGGCTGTTATCACAAAATATGCTAATTTTAGGTAAGCAAGTCTTATTATTTACCCGCCAAATTATTTCTATCCTTGTGTTAATTGGCTTATTTTTTATTTTCAAAGAGCAAGGGGTATATGGAGTGGCTTACGCGTTAATTGGCGCGAGTTTAGTGAGATTGATGATTTCACTGATTTACTATTATAAGTTCCCAATAAAAGTAATTAATTAAGTTGGATAAAATGAAAAAATTTCTTATTTCTTTAGATAAAGATCATCAACGCCGAGAACTGTTTTTTTCTCAGCCTGATACACAAGATTTTACGGTGTTTAGTGCCATTAATACGATGCAAGAAACGCCAGAAAATCTCACCGCACTTTATGATCAAGAAAAATTTTTACAACGCTATGGAAGAAACGTAACCAAAGGGGAAATTGGTTGTACATTAAGCCACTTGGCGGTATATGCTTTAATTGCCAAGGATACAAGCATTCAAGAAGATGAATATTGTTTAATTTGTGAAGATGATGCGTTGTTTAATCAAGATTTTCAATGTCATTTAACGGCATTGCTTAAAGAAAATATTCAGGCAGATATTATACTTATTGGACAATCAAAAATTGATCATTTCAATCATTCAGAATTAGAAATTAATTATCCAACCACCTTTTCCTTTTTACGTCATCGTATTTCTGGTACTGGGTTTTCTTATTCATATCCTTACCGTAATTATTTTGCCGGTACGGTCGCTTATTTAATTAAAAAATCTGCAGTAAAACCTTTCTTAGCAGAAGAAAAACCCTATTGGTTAGCCGATGATTATATTTTATTTGAAAATAAATTTTTTTTAGATACACAAGTTATTCGCCCTTTATTAGCCATTGAAAATCCAACATTAATGAGTAATTTAGAAGCGGTGCGTGGCAGTGCCAAACATTATTTTTGGCAAAAATTAATGAAATATCCATTGAAAAAATTACTTGCCATTAAGCGTAATCTAATAGGTGGAAAATAATGTCTGCGCTAGCTAATTTATTTTATCTTTATGATCCTTGGCTATTTCATTTTTTCCGAATGGCATTTTTTGTTGGCAGCATTACGCTTTTTTACTTGGCTTATCAGGTGTTAAAAAAGCAACGTTCACAAGGCATTTTTATTCCTTTAGATAGTTTAATCGCAATTATTACGTTAATTGCGTTAAGTGCAATTCCAATGTGGCTACACCAAACGAAAGATTATTCTGTTTTATTACAATACAGCAAAACCCTTATTTTGTTTATTTTTGCTATTGGAATTTATAATGTTTTTTATTTTAATAAGCAGGGGAAAGGCTTGCTTATTCGGGATTTAAAAATTGGTATTATTATTCAATGGATTGTTGGCATTACAGCATTAATAGGAATTGGGTTTATGGTAGAGTTGGCGATTTCAAGCCATATCCTACTGCCACGTTTTTATGGTTCAGAACAAGAATATCGTTTATATAATCTGACTTCATCGGCGTTCTTCCAATTAAGTGCTTTTTATCTATTTTTGTTACATTTCTTACTGGCTTACAACAAAGTGCAGAATAAATTAAGTGCGGTGTATTTATTTTTAATTTTATGTATTGGGCTTATTTCAGGAAGAACATTTTTATTGCTTTCAATGGTAAGCATTGCCATTTATTTTAAATGGAAATATCTTCCTGCTGTACTCTTATTTGGATTGCTCTGTTTAGGGTTGGCATTCTATTGCCCTGAAAATCCTTATGTCGCTCACGCATTAGAACCGTTAATTAATTTACTAAATCATCAAGGGCTGACTAGTTCATCAACAGATACATTAATGAAGCGCCATTTATTTATTCCCGAATTAAACCAATTTCTATGGGGTGATGGACAATATATTATGCCAAATGGAAAATATTATGGTCTGACAGACAGTGGTTTTTTACGCCAATTACTTTATGGTGGAATAGGGTATTTAGCCATTTGTTTTTTATTTACCGCCTATTTTGTGCGTAAAGTTGCATTAAATTGGTTTAATGGGAGCTGGCTATTTAGTTTATCTACATTATTGATATTTTCCGTATTAAATATTAAAGCGGATACTTATGCTTTCCCGGGAATAATGTTAGTGCTACTAATGTTCTTATCTTTATTTGGACAGCAAGGGAAAAATCTCTTCTTATTTAGAAAAGAAGGAAAACAAAATGTTTAGTATTATCGTGCCATCTTATAATCGGCAAGAGGAAATTCCAGCCTTATTAGAACATTTAATTCAGCAAACCGTGCATAATTTTGAGGTCATTATTGTTGATGATTGTTCTAAAGAAAAGGTGATTATCAAGAAAGATTATCCTTTTAAGGTAACCGTTATTCGTAATGAGCAAAATCAAGGGGCAGCAGAAAGCCGTAATATTGGGGCAAAAAATGCAACGCAAGATTGGCTATTATTTTTAGATGATGATGACCGTTTTGAAAAGCATAAATGTGAAATCTTAGGAAAAAAAATTGCAGAAAATCCAGTGATGAATTTTATTTATCATCCTGCAAAATGCGTAATGGTTAATGAAAAGTTTAGCTATGTTACGCATCCTTTGACACAGCAAAAAGATCTCAGTTTAGAAAATATGTTATTAGCCAATAAAATCGGTGGAATGCCGATGATAGGGATTAAAAAATCTTTCTTTTTCGCTTTAGATGGGCTTTCAACCCAATTAAAATCGTTGGAAGATTATGAATTTGTATTAAAAGTGATTTCATCACCCGAATTAAAACCGTGCTATGTCGATCACGCTTTAACTGAATGTACATTTCATACTCAACGTGCGAGCGTTTCAACGAATTTAATCAATACGGAACAAGCGATTGCATTTATTCAGAAAAATTATGTGAAAACGCCTATTCAGCAACAACGCTTTGCAATAAATTCACTTTATATGCTTGCTTATCCTTATATTATGAATTTATCACGCAAGGCGAGTATTTATTATTGGAAAATGTTTAAATTAAGCAAGAATATCAAACCATTGATTATTGCAATCATTATTTTTATTTCACCGAAATTAGCCATTCATTTGAAAAGGTTTATCTAATGAAATTTTCAGTTTTAATGTCCTTATATATAAAGGAAAACCCACAATACTTGCGTGAATGCTTAGAAAGTTTGCGCGCACAAACCTTGCCCGCAGACGAAATTGTTTTAGTGTTTGATGGCGCAGTCACGCCTGAGCTAGAAAGTGCGGTGCAAAAATTTGTGAATTTTTTACCGTTAAAATTAGTTAAATTACCTGTAAATCAAGGGTTAGGTAAAGCATTAAATGAGGGGTTACGGCATTGTACCAATGAATGGGTGTTGCGTATGGATACGGATGATATTTGTGATCCCCAGCGTTTTGAAAAACAAATCAATTTTATTAAGCAACATCCTGAAACCATTATTTTTGGAGGGCAAATTGCTGAATTTGGTACGGATATTCAAGACATTGTAAGCTATCGTAATGTCCCCACTGAGGCGAAAGAGATTGTTGATTTCACGAAAATGCGTAGCCCCTTTAACCATATGACCGTGGCCTACCAAAAAGCAGCGGTATTGGCTGAGGGAGGCTACCAAGATATTCAGGAAGATTATTATTTATGGATTAATTTGGTGGCGAAATATCCGCAAAATGTCGCTAACTTGCCTGATATTTTAGTTTATGCGCGTGTAGGGAATGGAATGGTGTCTCGTCGCCGAGGCTTAGCTCAAGCGAAATGTGAATGGAATTTATTTAAATTAAAACGGAAAGTTCAATTGCAATCGCTTATTTCGGGATTTATCGTTTTTTTATTACGAGTTTTACCACGTTTATTACCTGTTTCATTATTGAAATTGGTATATAAATTTTTACGTAAATAATGTTTTATTTTGTAAGGAAAGCCAATGTTTAGCAAAAAGTTAATAGTGACTTCATTATTTTCAGCCGTTTTATTATCAGCCTGCTCAAGTAATGATTCCATTAAACCCGTGGGGGAAAATGCGCAATATAATAAGCCTCGTACATTAAATAATTTTGATGATTATGTACAGTTTTTAAAAGCCAAAGCCGCAGGGCAAGGAATTTCAAGTGTGGTGCTAAATGCACAACAAAATATTCAATATATTCCTAAAGCAGTGGCATTGGATAAACAACAAGCGGGGAAAGTAAAAAAACGTGATCCTAGTGCGCCAAAAGTGGTTAATCCTAATGGGGTAACGAATTATCTTAACCGCGTACTGACCACAAATAAAGTGAACATTGCGGAAGAACGTTATTGGCAACAGTTACCACAATTAGAAAGTGCGAGTAAAAAATTTGGCGTACAAAAAGAATATTTAATGGCACTGTGGGGAATGGAAAGTAGTTTCGGTTATTATCAAGGCTATTATGATGTGCTTTCCGTATTAGCAACCCTTGCTTTTGATGGACGCCGTGAGCCATTATTCAGTAAAGAATTTATTGCGGCAATGAAAATGTTAGAACGTGATCATATTCAACGTCACAAAATGAAAGGCTCGTGGGCAGGCGCAATGGGACAAACGCAGTTTATGCCAAGTTCTTACCTTAGCTATGCCGCAGATGGCAATGGTGATGGTGAAAAAGATATCTGGAAAAACCATTATGATGTCTTTGCTTCTATCGCCCGTTATTTACATACGGTGGGCTGGGACGACAAATTGCCTTGGGGCGTGGAAGTACGCTTAAATCAGTATATTAGCCCGAATTTAACAGGCATTGAAACGCACAAAGCGCGTTCATTACAAGATTGGCAAGCTCAAGGCGTTGAACTCAAATCCTTCAATTTAGAAAGTACGCAAAATCTCACCGCACTTTCTCATACAACCTTATGGCTGGTGCAACCAGATGGTGAAAATGGACGTGCTTTCTTAGTTTCAAACAATTTCCGCACCTTGCTTGACTGGAATCGCTCTAATTATTTTGCGGTAAGTATAGGAATGTTTGCCGATCGTATTCGGGCGAAAGTGGGGGGATAAGGTCAGTATTTTCCCTTCTTTTTCTAAGAAGGGAAAATTTTATCATTTCATTACCTTAATATGCGATTTTAAAGTCTGCTCAATTTCATAAATCCAATCTAATTCAAATTGGGTGAAACCTGCTTGAATACGGGCATCTGTGTTGATTGCACCTTTAAAAATCACAATACGATATTTACGCAATAAATCGCTGAAACATTGCATTGCATCCAGTCCTCGTTTGGCAGAAAGGGCGTGATACCAATGGTTACCAATAGCAACGTGACCAATTTCATCACGCAAAATAACGTCAAGAATTTTCACCGCATCAAAATCTTTGCGTTGTGCGATTTTTTCTTGCATCACTGGTGTGGCGTCTAAGCCTCTTGCTTCCAAAACACGCGGTACTAATGCCATTCGTTCCCAAATATCGTGTGCGGTAGCCTGTGCCATTTCCCATAATCCAGCGTGTGCTTCAAAATCGCCATATTCATAACCTAAGGTTTTTAAGTGATTGTTTACTAAAGTAAAATGCGTGCTTTCTTCATAAGCAACGCGTAACCAATCACGCGTAAAAGCCAACCCTTCGCCTAATTCTTTTTCCGCTTCACGGGCAAATCGCCACGCCGCATCTAAGCCTAAATTAATCGCATTAAATTCAATATGTGCAATAGCGTGTAATGTCGCTGCATAGCCTTCTTGTGTGGCAAAAGAACGTTTTGGCACAGCGTGTGGTGCAACCAATTTGGGTTTATCCGGAAACGTAGCCATTTCTTGATCTTTTTTTACCACGGGGAAATCCTCCAATTCCGCTTGTTCAATGCGAGATAGCAGTTCGTTATATAAGGCGTTTACTTGTTCACATTTTTTCGCAGGATCTTTTTCTTGCAAGGCTTGTGTAACCTGTTCCCAAAGTTGTGTGATTAAAAGTGCGGTCATTTTTTTCCTTATTTTTCGCTAAATCGAATTAAACCTTCTTGTTGAGTGGTGGCAATTAAACGCCCTTGGCGATCGAAAATTTGCCCACGAGATAAGCCTCTTGCGCCAAAGGCGTTAGGGCTTTCAATGGCATAAAGTAGCCAATCATTAAGATCACCGGCACGATGAAACCAAATAGAATGATCAATGGTTGCCAATTTCATTCCTGCTTCTAAAAAGCCTTTTTGATGTGGGTGAAGGGCAGTGAGCAATGGATGAAAATCAGAGAAATACGCCAATAAGCATTGCTGAATAGCGCGATCTTGTGGGACTTCACCATTTGCTTTCACCCAAACATATTGTTCGGGTGGCAACACCTTGCCTTGAAAAGGATTATTGATGTATTTGCTACGAATATCAAAAGGCCGGTCGGCAGTAAATTTCTCACGAATTGGCTCAGGAATATATTGTGCCAGTTTTTGCAACGCCACATTTTCAGCAAGAAAGCTATCTGGCTCACTCACATTTGGCATTGTCGTTTGATGATCAAAGCCATTTTCCTCCATTTGGAATGAGGCAGTAATATGGCAAATCGCTTGATTATGCTGAACGGCCTTCACTCGCATTGCTGTGAAATGATGCCCTTCGCGTAGTACTTCCACATCGTAAATGATTGGGTAGAGGCTATCCCCGGGCGCGAGGAAATAAGCGTGGCAAGAATGTAATAGACGATCTTTTGGTGCAACTTGAATTGCCGCAGAAAGTGCTTGTGCTACCACCTGCCCACCAAATACTTGACGGAAACCTAAATCTTGGCTTTGTCCACGGAAGAGAAAATCATCAAATCGCTCCAATTTGAGCAAGTCAATAAGTTGGTTGAGTACCACAGACATTTTATTCACCTTTTTATAAAAAATAGTGCGGTGTATTTTACGGGAATTTTGAATTGTAAGCTAATTTGGGATAGGAAACTAAATTGTTAAGAGTTCTGTATAGCAAGCGCGGTAAAAATTTTTAAAATTTTTACCGCACTTTTTATTTTATTCAAACACTGCCCAAATCGGTGCGTGATCAGACGGTTTTTCCATTGCACGAATATCTAAAGCGATGCCTGTATCGGTACAGCTGTCGATCAAATTATTACTTGCTAAAATATGATCAATACGTAAGCCACGGTTATCATCAAAGCCTTTGGAACGATAATCAAACCACGAGAATTTATCATTTGTCGTTGGGTTTAGGTGGCGGAAAGTGTCTGTTAAGCCATAGGCATATAAACGGTTATACCATTCTCTTTCTTCTGGTAAGAATGAACATTTTCCTGTGCGTAACCAGCGTTTGCGGTTTTCTTCACCAATACCAATATCTAAATCACTTGGGCTGATATTCATATCTCCCATAATAATAATTGGATTTTCTTTATTATGATCTTGTTCTAAATAACGTTGTAAATCCGCATAGAATTTTTCTTTCGCGGGGAATTTTGTTTCGTGATTACGGCTTTCTCCTTGTGGAAAATAGCCATTGATCACGGTGAGCAAGCCAAATTTTGTTTCCATCTCCGCCATAATAATGCGTTTTTGGGCATCTGCTTCATCAGTAGGGAAGCCTTTGTGAATGGCTTTCGGTGCTTGTTTTAATAAAAAAGCCACACCATAATGTCCTTTTTGTCCGTGATGGTAAACGTGATAACCAAGGTGTTCGACTAAGGCATAAGGGAAATCCTCATCCGCCACTTTAATTTCCTGCAGGCCTAAAATATCAGGTTGATACTGTGCTATGATGGCTTCTAATTGGTGTGGTCTTGCACGTAGCCCATTGATATTAAAAGACATTACTTTCATTTCATTTATTCCTAGTTGTACATTTAAAAAATTAAGCTGGCATTATACTAAGGTTTAGCTCATTTAAAAAATGATAATATTTTTTACCGCACTTTACTTTGTTCGGCAATCTGTTGATTTATATCATTAAATATGGCGCGAAATTTCTTTATGATAGACACGTTTATTCGTCAATAACAGGGAAGCAAATGACAGTAGTATGGTCTTGTTTAGTCAATGAACAGAAAGAATTAATTGAATGGGAAAATCACCAAGGAAAGGCATATCTTGAAAATTACCCCCAACTTATTGATTATGCACAGGCGTTGCTGGCTTCCAAACGCGATAACGTGCATTTCTATTATCAAGCTGATCAGCAATGGCTTAATGTCAGTTTACAACGTTATAAGCAAAGGTTTACCTTACTTACTGCGCAACAAATGCCGTTGCCTTTTGAGCTGAGTAAACGAGAACTTGAAATTTTAACCTTGCTCAGTAGTGGGCTAAGCAATGCGGAAATTTCTCAACAGCTTTTTATTAGTGAGCGTACTGTTGCCAAACACGTTGAACATCTTTTTCAAAAAACGCAGATTGACAATCGGACGAGTTTAGCGGTGTTTGCTATCACAGAAAATCTGTGTTGTTTGCCAACCCCGGGGGATTTGCCCCAATCTCTTTTAGCAACCTATGAAATTGAAGAACTCGCTAAGGGTAAAAAACTGTCGAAAAAAACACCGCACTTTATTCATTCCGCCATTTCTCGTCCTATCACCATTGGCGTGCCTTATGTGGAGCAAGGTATTGGGCAATGGGATACGCAGGAATTATGCAACGGTTCACAGTTAGCGGTCGAAATGATCAACCAACAAGGGGGAATTCATGGGCGACAAGTGCGGTTAGAAACTGTCGGATTTCGTGTTGATGATCCCAAAAGTATCCAACAAGCTTACCAAACATTGTTTGATAAAGAAGTGGATGCGATTTCGGCAAGCTATGCTTGCTATTCCCCTGATTTACACGAATGGATTGCAAGCAAGGGAATTCCGTATATTCATCTTGCTACTCATAGTGATTTAGGAAAGTCGCAACATAGGCAAATTAAAAATATTTTTCAAGCCTGTGCAAGTGATATTAATTATGGCGCAGGTGTTGCGCGTTTTATTCAGGCTTATCAATATCATTATCCGCAAGTTGTGAAAAATAAAAGGATTTTAGTGGTTACAGTAACGTGGCAAAAAATTGATATTGGTATTGAAAATCTGATTATTCAACTGCGTAACGCACATTGGTATGTGGAAGTGCTAGCATTAGAAAAATCATCTGATGTTTTCAATGTGTTAATGAAACAGGTTCATCATATTGATCCCACTTTAATTGTGTTTGCCTCTTATTTTGCTGAAGATATTCTCGCTTTTTATCAATGTTTTATACAGAATCCAATTAATGCAATTATTTATAGTATTTATGCCCCCTCTGTATTTTTACCACAAGAAAAGCAATGTGAAGATGTGTTATGGGCAAGTACAACGGGATTAAGTATGAATTATGCGGGACAAAAATTCCGCCAACACTATCAGCAATTATTTCACCACCAACCGAGTTATTCACAAGCCAGCGTGGCTTATGATCAAATTCAAATTCTCGCGAATGTTTGGCGGCATAGCCCTTCCCCAAGAGCCTTTAGAGAAGTCATTAATGGCATTCGATCCTTAGCGTATACTGGGGTAAACGGTACTTATTATTTTGGTGGTGAAGTTCAAGCTGGGCTTACTTATCCTGATAATACAAAAGATCTTTCAATTAGCCAGCCTCATTTATTATTCCAAATTCAGCAAGGAAAAAGTACCGTAATTGCGCCCGATGTTTTTGCTGAATCGGTATTTAGATTGCCTCATTGGTTCCGTATTTAACGGTTCTTTTTTGCGTTATATCAAATTTTACTAATCCTTAAGAGGTAAATACGTAACTTTACGTATTGAGTACTTCGATGCCCACCTTATAATTTCTTTCATTATTCTACCTATTTTGATGTATCAATTTTATGTGGGGGGGCTATGGCAAAATTAAATAAAAAATTTGTATTAGGCAGTTTATTTGGCATATTGCTTGGTGTTGGCGTGTTTGCTGGATCGCAATACGCAATGAAAGCAACCAGTAGCACAGAATTTTGTGTGAGCTGCCATTCAATGGAAATTCCCAAACAAGAATGGGAAGGAAGTGTGCATTTTTCAAACCGCAAAGGCGTAAGAGCGGAATGTGCGAATTGTCATATTCCACAGGATTCCGCATTCCATTATGTAAAAACGAAAGTGATGGCATTAAAAGATGTGTGGAATACCTTTGTGGTGGATAAATTACCAGATCAAGACGCTTATGAAACCCATCGTTTAGCAATGGCAAAATCAGTTTGGGCAGAGATGAAAGCAAGCGATTCGGTTACGTGTAAAAGCTGCCATAATCAAGAGGCAATGGTGTTATCCGAACAATCTGAGGCAGCTCAGAAAATGCATAAAATTGCACAAGAAACCAACCAAACCTGTATTGATTGCCATAAAGGAATCGTTCATTTTATGCCTGAAATGGAAGTGGATAACAATGAAGCAAACAGTGAATTAGCAAAACACAGTGGGCAATTTTCGACTGAAGATAAAACCCTATATAGCTTAGCGATGGCAAATGCAACGTTGCAAGAGGGGGGAACGATTCGTTTAATGCCTTATGCTGAATTAACTGATTGGAATACGGCTGATGAACAAGTTAAAGCCACATTAAGCGGTTGGCAACAAGAAGGGGCAGAAAGTGTCGTATATATGGATTTAGGCAAACGTATTATGGTGGCATTATTAGAAAATGTTGCCCAAGAGAAGATTCAAGTGATTCGTTCTGTTTATGATGAAGTCACCGCAGCGAATTGGAAAGAAATTCGTTTACCTATTGTTGTACCAAAATCAAATTTAACCGCAGATTTAACCGCACTGAATCAGTTTGGTAAAAACTTAAATGAAACCTATTGTAGTGGTTGTCATGCGCCTATTTCTGCCGATCATTACACAGCAAATCAATGGATTGGTGTGGTCAATTCAATGAAAGATCGCACCTCGTTATCTGATGAGGATGTACGCACATTAACAATTTATTTGCAGCGTAATGGTAAAGATATGGCTAACTTATCGCATTAGTATCGTAATAGTGGATTAAAATCAGGCAAGCAAATACCCATTATTGTCGTTTTAATCCACCATAAATAGTTTCCTAATAGGAATAAATACTAACCACTTTTGTTAGTATTAGGCTGACTCCGAGCTTGTGAACCTAAGTCGAAAGATATGGAAGCAATGCCTGCAACCTGTTTGCACAATGGTATAGTTAGAAATGATTATGCCACTCGTTTTAGAAAGGTGTCGTAATTTTAATACCCACTATCTAATTACAAGTGCGGTAGAAATTGAAGTAATTTTTCTGAGTAAATAGATTTGTGGATCGTCATTACTAGGGTTAAAAAATGAAAAAACAAGACAATATTAATGCAAGTCGTCGCGATTTCATTAAACATTCTTCACTTGGCCTTGCAGGAACATCTTTAACGGGCGGTGTTGTTGGCTCTTTAGTTACCTCTCAGCCAGCCCTTGCAGCCGAACAAACAACGGTTGTTACAGCCGCTCACTGGGGGCCATTAGGCGTTGTGTTAGAAGACGGTAAAGTGGTTAAATCTGGGCCAGCCATTCCTTCTCCACTTGTTAATGAATTACAAACTGTTGTTGCGGATCAACTGTATAGTGAAACACGCGTAAAATATCCTATGGTGCGCAAAGGATACCTAGAAGGAAATAAAGATACGACATTACGTGGTAGAGATGAATGGGTACGAATTTCTTGGGATAAGGCATTTGAACTTGTCGCAAATGAAATGAAACGCGTGCGAGATAGTTATGGCCCAACTGGCATTTATGCGGGGTCTTATGGGTGGTATAGCTCTGGTGCGTTGCATGCAGCAAGAACATTATTACACCGTTATTTAAATGTAACGGGTGGCTTTGTTGGTTCAAAAGGGGATTATTCTACTGGGGCAGCACAAGTGATTATGCCACACGTTTTAGGCACGATAGAAGTTTATGAACAGCAAACAAGTTGGGATGTCATTTTAGAAAGTTCTGAAATTGTCGTATTATGGTCGGCAAACCCACTCACCACATTGCGTATTGCTTGGACCTCCACCGATCAGCAAGGTATTGAATACTTTAAGAAATTAAAAGAAAGCGGGAAACGTATTATTTGTATTGATCCTGTAAGAAGTGAAAGTTGTGAATTCTTAGGTGCGGAATGGATCCCAATTAATACCGCAACAGATGTGCCATTAATGTTAGGTATCGCCCATACATTGGTTAGCGAAAATAAACACGATAAAGCCTTTTTACAAAAATATACGGCAGGCTATGATAAATTTGAGGAATATTTGTTAGGCAAAGCCGATGGACAGCCAAAAGATGCCGCTTGGGCAAGCAAATTAACGGGTGTTCCTGTTGACGTCATTAAGCAATTAGCCACTGATTTCTCCACTAAGAGAACAATGCTGATGGGGGGATGGGGAATGCAACGCCAACGTCATGGTGAACAGAGCCATTGGATGATGGTTACCCTTGCCTCTATGCTCGGACAAATTGGCTTACCGGGTGGCGGCTTTGGTTTCAGTTATCATTATGCAAATGGTGGCGCGCCAACGGCAACAGGCGGTATTATTGGTTCGATTACCGCAAATCCATCTGTACAAGCTGGAGAAAAAACGTGGTTAGATGAAACATCAAAAATGTCTTTCCCAGTAGCACGTGTCGCTGATGCCTTATTAAATCCCGGAAAAACAATCCAATATAATGGTACAGAAATTACCTATCCTGATATTAAATTGGTTTATTGGGCAGGTGGAAACCCATTCGTACACCACCAAGATACTAACACATTGGTTAAGGCGTTTTATAAACCGGAAACCTTCATTGTTAATGAAGTCAATTGGACACCAACAGCACGTATGGCGGATATTGTATTGCCTGTTACCACAAGCTATGAGCGTAACGACTTAACAATGTCAGGCGACTATTCAATGATGAATATTTATCCGATGAAACAAGTTGTCCCTCCGCAATTTGAAGCGAAAAATGATTATGATATTTTTGCAGAATTAGCGAAACGTGCCGGTGTAGAAACACAATTTACCGAAAATAAATCGGAAATGGATTGGTTAAAAGGCTTCTACCAAACCGCATTTGATGCGGCACGCAAAAACCGTGTATTAATGCCTAAATTTGAAAAATTCTGGGAAGAAAATAAACCGATTACCTTTAAAGCAAGTGAAAAAGCGAAAAAATGGGTTCGTTATGAAAATTTCCGCAATGATCCCTTACTTAATCCACTTGGCACACCATCAGGTAAAATTGAAATTTATTCTGATGTGATCGCCAAAATGAATTATGATGATTGTAAAGGCCACCCAAGTTGGATGGAGCCAGCCGAATTTGCGGGTAACACCACGCCAGAAGCGCCCCTTGCTTTGGTTACACCACATCCATATTACCGTTTGCATAGCCAGCTTGCTCACACATCATTACGCCAAAAATATGCGGTGAATGATCGCGAACCCGTGCTAATTCATAAAGATGATGCGGCAGCACGCGGTATTGCTGATGGCGATATCGTTCGTATTTATAATCAACGCGGACAAGTGCTTGCTGGTGCTGTTGTTACTGATGGTATCATCAAAGGTACAGTCGCCTTACACGAAGGGGCTTGGTACGATCCAGCGGATCTTGGACAATCGGATAAACCATTATGTAAAAATGGTTGTCCAAATGTACTGACCCGAGATGAAGGCACATCAAAACTGGCACAGGGTAATTCACCAAATACCTGTATTGTACAAGTGGAAAAATTCACTGGTGAAGCCCCTGCGGTTACAGTCTTTAAACAACCAAAACAATCAGCTTAATCGCTAAGCAAAAATGAAAATCAGCCTCTAGGGGCTGATTTTTTTGCCATAATTTATTGCTGTTTAGTGTTGAAATAAGCCCACATTGGCTTGGCTTACTGTATTCTCTGTGTCAAGCCAGCCTATGTTATTGGAATTAAGTAGCTATAAAGTGCGGTCGTTTTTTTGCGAGTTTTACATAAATAGGTTTTAGGTTATGGGAGAATATTTCTCGTGGTTATAGGCTAAAAGCGTATTATTGCCTTTTTTCTCCCAAAGTTTCGCAAAACAAAACTCAGCAATAGGCTGAGTTTTATGGTGATTAATGAAGTGCGGTACTTTTTTTATGAATTTCCAACAAATTTTCTTCTTGCTTAGGCATTTGTAGATAGAAGCCTTGTTGTTGGATTTTTTCGAGAACTTCTTGATTATCTGCGTTGATTAAAGACTTGTCGCCTTTAAGATTAAATAACATCACAAAAATAGGTGTGCCGAAATTATTGCGTAGCGTTTCAGGAATGGCGGAAAACTCATCACGTTTCGCGATGTATAAATACATTCCTGCTTTTTTCTTACTTTTGTAAATCGCACAAATCATAAGTGTTTCCTAGTCTTCGGCTTGTTGTTTGTTTTGGCGGGATTGTTTCCATTTCCAAAAGACAATCAGCGCAACGACGGCAATAATCACATAAATAACAAATTGTCCTTTCTTGATTTGCTCATTGAGCCAATCTAAATTACTTGCCCCAAAATGACCTAAATAGACCCAAATTGGCACAGAAATAATCGCAGCAAAAAAATCAATCAGGACAAAGCGGATAAAACTAACGCGGCGGGTAATACCTGAAACCATATAAATTGGCGCTCTTAATCCGGGCAGAAAACGGGCGGTAAAGAGAACACGGTTGCCGTATTTATCAAATTGGGCGCGCACCATTTGTAAGCGTTTTAAGGTGAGTATTTTGCGAATTGGGCGGAAACGTAGGATTTTTACGCCATAAAGGCGTCCTAGCCAATACATTGTGCTGTCGCCAAGTAGCACACCCAATATACTGACTACCAGCATAATATGTGGATTGGTATAGCCTAAGCCAGAAATCACCCCGCCTGAAACAAGGGTGACGTCTTCAGGAATTGGCACACCAAAACCACAGATAATTAAAACAAACAGTACCGCGAAATAGCCATAGTCAGTAAAAAAGTTGATTAAAAATTCCATATCAAATCCGCATTTAATTTGCCACAATGGTGAAATTCAAGATGCTGATTATTGTAACTTTTTTTGTGAAAATAGCCATTAAAAATGTGGAAATAAGTGGATTTCTATTTGCCTTAAGGGCGGGCATTGATTATAATTTGCGACCTCAAAGATTCCTTTGAGCTTGATTTTATGAAATCGCTGGGTCGCCTGCGATTTTTTCGATTAACTTTTTATTAAAGAGAATACAATTATGTCATTCAAATTTAACGCTGAAGTGCGTACAGCGCAAGGTAAGGGTGCGAGCCGCCGCCTGCGTCATAATGGTCAAATTCCTGCAATCGTTTATGGTGGGAATGCAGAACCTGTTTCAATCATTTTAAGCCACGATGAATTAAACAATGCTCAAGTACACGATACTTTCTATTCAGACGTGATCACCTTAGTGATTGATGGTAAAGAAGTGGCAGTAAAAGTGCAAGCAATGCAACGCCACCCATTCAAACCGAAATTAGTTCATATCGACTTTAAACGCGTTTAATTCCGTATTGAATGAAAAAGCACCTTTTTTAAGGTGCTTTTTTGTTATCCCCGTTTTAGAATGTATATTCAATTTTTGCCCAATAAGTACGAGGCATTCCAAGCACGGCAAAACTGCGGTCATATTTTCCGCGCTGTACTTGCCAATAATGCTTATTGAACAGATTTTCTACTCCAGCTCGAAGGATAACCTCTTGGTTTTGGGACATTTTGAAACGATATTTTGCCCCAAGATCTATGGTGGCATAAGACGGAAATTTATAGGTTTTTGCGTAATCTTGGTAAGATTTTCCATAATATTGCACTGCACTACTTAATAACAGATTTGGTGCGAAACTTGGTTCCCATTCTATGGCTGATTTGGCAATAATGCGTGGGCTTGCCACTTGAACGCCGCTGATGATTTCCCCCGCATAGCTTGAGAAGTCAATGAGATCGCCTTTGTTGTAAGTGATGCCGAAACTTGGTCGTAAGCGACCTTTAAGTAAATTTGCGTAAAGGTTAAATTCAATTCCACGATTACGTTCTTTGCCCTGCTCCTCTCCGGAAGTGCGGTGATATTTTGTGGCAGATTTTGCACTGATGATACCAGGGCGTGTGATTTGGTAAAGGCTAAGGGTGGTGGTGAAGGTGTCCCCCCAGTTTTTTCTTGCTCCCAGCTCAATTTGACGGCTTACGCGTGGATTAGTCATTGTGCCATCTTCATCTACATAACCAGGTTCAAGATCTTCTAAATAATTTCCATAAAGGACAAAATTGGAATTAGGCACCCAAGCAAGGGTAAGCATTGGGCTAAAGCGGTGCGATTTGCCGTCTGTTTTTATGGATTTTTCTCCTGTTATTGTGTTGGTTTGATAGTTGGTTTGTTTAATCCATTGTAAGCGACCGCCTAAGGTTAAACGAATTTGATCGTCAAATAGCCCGAGCGTATCCGCTAAAGCAAGACTGTAAGATTTTAATTTTTGATCCGTATTGCCTTGGGCTAGAGGTTTGAAGTTATCCACTTGAGCAAAGTGAGGGGCGTAGAGATTGCCACCAGAAAATGCTTTAAGCACAGGGCTTTGATCAAAATCTCGTTCGCGTAGTACCGCATCAAAAGCTACATTCCAATTATGGCTTAATGTGCCAGTAAAATGATTCCCTTGTAATTTTAAATTTCCGCTGGTAGTGCGAGTGATAAAATCCATCGCACGCATTTGGCTGATTTTATAATCACCGTTAGGTTGAATATGGGTGGCAAGAATTTGTCCAAAATTGCCGTAATAATTTGATGTCATATGTCCAATGCCGCCAGATAAAGTCATCTCATAAGGTAAGTCATAAGAAGCAGTAAGCATAATGGTTTGATCCCGCGTGGTTTGTCCTGACCAAGTAGGGATTAAATTGATCTGACCATTTGGTGCGGTTGGTAAGGCATAAGTGAGATTTTGAATATCTTGCACCCTTGCGCGCCCACCCTGTGTGGCACGTTTGGCATAGAGATAATCCAAATCAACGCGTAATTTTTCACCACGATAATCGGCGGAAATGGCGAATTCTTTATTGCGTTCATAATAATGATCGCGCGCTGTATCGCCATCACGATAGAGTCCATTAATGCGAATGCCCCATTCTTTATTTGCCCCAAAACGGCGACCAAAATCAAAAGATTCTTGTAAACGGGAATTGCTAAACCAAGTAAAGCCAAGACGATTGATGTTTTTATCAGTAGCGTGTTTGGTTTCAATATTAATTGACGCGCCTGATGAACCTTCAGGATCCATTCCCACAGTGGCAGTAGAGGCACCTTTAATTAGCTGGGCTGAGCTGACAGCAGCGGTTGGGGAATTGTAAGTGGAATATAATCCTGCTAAGCCGTTTAAACTAAATTGACGGGCATCTAATTGTAAACCACGCACATAAACGCCTTGCAAGGTGTTAGTTTCACCACCAAAATTCATTACAGAAGCATCGGTTTTTGCGATTGCATCAACAATATTGCGAGGCTGGCTATCAGCTAGTGCCTGTTCATCATAATTTGCTACGGTGATAGGCGAGGTAAAGGCAAGTTGTTCGCCTAAAAGGCTTAAATTGACTTCTGATTTGAGCTTATTGGTGGCTTTGAATTTTTCTAATTCAGTAACCACATTGATTTCATCTAACGATTGGCTCGTTTCAGCTGAGGCGGAAAAAGAAACCCCAAAGAAAAGTGCGGTGTAAATTGTGCTTAATTTTACAGGAATGGAATATTGCATAAATTTCTCATTGATAATATGTTGGACTTGTAAATGAAAGAAAAAAGTTATTTCTTTGCATTTGCCTATAAAAACAGGGGGGATTATAGAGTAACTATATTGCTCTTATCAATGAGAATTATTCTTGTTTATAGGTGGATAGCCATTCGCATTCCTTTATCCGCACTTTCATAGACCAATGCAATCAATTTCAGTACGTCAATGGCTTGTTGCGCTATAACCTGCAATGGGGCTTGTTCGGTGAGAACGGCGTAAATGTTGTCGTAATAGGCTTGGTAGTTGCCACGTTCGCTCTCTATTGGGCTACGAATAACAATGCCGTTGATTTCGGTATGGAGTAAACCCCAGTTTGTTTCTGGTTCAGCATTCCAATCACCTTGCGGTTTTATGCCTTTGAGTAATAGGGCTTCTTGGTTATCCATTGTGGCTTTGATGTAACTGCCTTTGGTGCCTTGCAACATAATATAAGGTGCGGGTTCGCGTGCGCATTTGGTGGAAGAAAGTACCACTTTTTTATCAGCATAGTAGAAAATAATTTCAAAATTATCTTCAGATTTTGCCCCTGTGCGTTGTGCTTTCATATCCGCATAAAGTGCGGTGGGAATTCCGAATAAATCCACACAATGATCGATTAAATGAACGCCTAAATCATAAACTAATCCAGCGCCAAATTCGCCCGTTTCTTTCCACGCTTTACTATTTGGTTTTTGGCTAAAACGTTCATAACGCATTTCATAATGCACAATGTCACCCAATATTTTCTGGTCGAGTAGTTTTTTCACCGTTAAAGCACCGTTATCCCAACGGCGATTTTGGTAAACGGAAAGCATTACATTATGCTGTTTGGCAAGTTTATCTAGTTCTTCTGCTTGCGCAGGGTAAACCGCAAGGGGCTTTTCTACGATGACATTTTTTCCCGCTAAAATAGCTTGTTTAGCCATTTCATAATGCGTGAGATTAGGCGTGGTGATAATCACCAAGTCAATTTCAGGGCTGAGTAATTGTTCAAATTGATGTACCACTTGAATATAAGGATACGCGTGTTTTGCATTTTCACTGTTACGCTCAAACACTTTACGCACTTGAAAACGTGGATCGAGATCTAAAAAAGGCATATGAAAGGTTTTGGCAGACATTCCAAAGCCTGCAATGGCTACATTAATGATTTTTTCCATTTGATTTTCCTATTGAATTGCTTTTAATTTTTGCAAAATCGCCTGTTCGGGTAAGGCTTGAATTTTACGAATACGTTGAATAAGTAAGAATGCTGCCACGGTTAGGCTTACCACAAAACCTACCCAAAATCCTGCTGCACCGATGCTTGGCATTAGCCAATCGGTTCGCGATAACAGATAGCCCAGCGGCATTCCGATGCCCCAATAACAAAACATTGTGATGTATAAAATAGATTTGGTGTCTTTGTAGCCACGCAATGCCCCTGCGGTGATTACCTGAATGCTGTCGGAAAACTGGTATAACGCAGAAATCAACAATAAATGGCTAGCGATTAAAATCACGTCTTGATCTGAAACGTAAATTTTAGGAATTTGTTGATTAAATAAAACCATAATGAGTGCAGTAAAACAGGCGAGGCTCAGCCCCACAGCAAGCGCTGAATAGAATACTGCTTTTGCTTGTTGCAATAATCCTTCGCCCAAACGTTGCCCCACTAAAATGGTGGTTGCCATACCTAAGGACATTGGCAACATAAAAATAAAGGAACTGGTCGTCAGGGCAATTTGATGGCTAGCCACCACATCTGTTCCAAGGGGGGAGAGCAAAAGGGAAGAAAGGGCAAATAATGCCACTTCACAGAATAACGCAATACCAATAGGGAAGCCTAAGCCTAGCACTTTTTTTAATGTTGTCAGATTGGGTTTTTCGATCAATCCGTTAAACACGTTCAAATCACGCTGGCTTCTTGCGTGGCGAGAATAAGCAATCATCATTATACACATTGCCCAATTGACTATTGTCGTCGCGATCCCACAACCTACCGCACCGAAAGCAGGCACGCCAAATTTACCATAAATAAATAGGTAATTGAGCGGAATATTGAGCAATAACCCAGCAAAAGTAATCACCATTGCTGGTTTTGTTTTTGCAATGCCGTCATTCAGGCAGCGGAAATTTATCATCAGTAAATAGCCGGGTAAGCCCCATAGCATAATATGCAAGTAATCAATCGTGATATGGGCAAGTTTAGGATCCATTCCCATATGGCTGACAACATAATCGCTAAAATAAATGATAAGACCAATAGGAATGCAACTTAATGCCACCACCCATAAGCCTTGATGCACATAATGCGCAATGCGATGACGTTGCCCTGAACCATTAAGATAAGAAATAATTGGCGGTAAAGCGAGCAGTAAACCGTGTCCGAGCAAGACAAGTGGAAACCAAATTGAACCAGCGACAGAAATTGCTGCCATATCTGTGGCACTTACTCGCCCAGCCATAATGGTATCGACAATGCCCATTGAGTTTTGGGCAAATTGTGCCAGTAAAATAGGAAAAGCGATGGCGATTAACTTTTCCATTTCTTGGCGATGACGTTGAATGAAGTTAAATAACATAAAAATATCCGAATTTGTTATATACTATTGCAAGTTTTACCGAATTAGCGGTGATGATTATTAAGATAAGAGAGTTAATTATGTTTACAGGAATCGTGCAGGGTGTTGCCCAAATTCATTCTATTGATGAAAAACCACATTTTAGAACACAGGTGGTGAAAATGCCACAGGAATTAACGGAAAATTTGGAAATTGGTGCGTCTGTGGCAAATAATGGCGTATGCTTAACGGTCACCAAAATCGAAGGCGATTTAGTCAGCTTTGATTTGATGACCGAAACCCTACGCATTACCAATTTAGGCGAATTGCAACAAGGCGATTGGGTGAATATTGAGCGTGCGATGAAAATGGGGGACGAAATTGGCGGTCATATTTTATCTGGCCACGTTTACACCACTGCAAAGGTATCGCAACGCATTGTGTCAGAAAATAATTTACAAATTTGGTTTATGTTGCCTGATCCTAGCTTGATGAAATATATTCTCACCAAAGGATTTATCGCCATAGACGGGATAAGCCTGACGATTGGTGAAGTAAAAGGCGATGAATTTTGTGTGAATCTTATCCCTGAAACACTTCATCGCACCTTGATTGGCAAACGTGAAGTGGGGGATTTCGTGAATATTGAAATTGATCCGCAAACCCAAGCCATTGTAGATACCGTAGAACGCTATTTAGCCAGCCGAGGTGAATAAAACATAACAAACCTAAAGTGCGGTGGAAAATCGTGAAATTTTTCACCGCACTTTGATCGGCGGCATTATATGCTAGGATATGAGCGGCTTGCAGCGGCAATAGATGGGGGCAATATGCAAAACGATTTTTGGCATTCCGCGCTTTTTTCCATAAGCGTGACTTTACCGACACTATTATTGTTAATACTTGGTATCGGATTACGAAAACGCAAAGTCATTGACGATAAATTTAGCCAGCAAGCCACTAGCGTGGTATTCAAAATCACCTTGCCCGCCTTACTTTTTCTTAATGTATTTAAAAATCCCATTGCGCAGTTGAATGAACAGCTCGTTATGATTTTGGCGTGTGTGTTCGGAACCTTATTGCTATTCCTTTGTGCGGAGATTTTTGCGGCCAAATATGTGCCAGAAAAACGCGAACGTGGCACCTTTGTGCAAGGGGTCTATCGTGGAAATTGTAGCATTTTAGGGCTGGCGTTTTGCCTAAATGCTTATGGTGATGCAGCACTAGTGCCAGCCACCATTTATGCAGCGACTACCGCGATTATTTACAATGTGTTAGGTGTGATTACTTTAAGCCGCTCCCTTTCAGATGGGAAAGTGCATATTCCACGAATGATCTTAAACGTGGTAAAAAATCCCTTAATTATCAGCATATTATTAGGCTTTTTAGCCAGTTATTTAAAACTGGCTATTCCTAAATTTATGCTCACCACAATTCAATATCTCGCCACGATGACGTTACCGCTCGCGTTAATTTGTGCGGGGAGCAATATTGAATTAAAAGCCTTGTATAAAATTTCTGGGATTTCTTTATGGGCAAGCGTTGGGCGTGTGATTATTGCACCGATCTTTATGGTGTTACTGGGCAAATTATTTGGTTTTAGCGGGGTAAATTTAGGGGTGATTTTTTTGATGAATGCGACACCAATGGCGGCTGCGGCTTATGCAATGGTGCGTGGAATGGGCGGCAATGCTAACACGGCAGCCAATATTATTGGCATTACAACCTTTGCATCAATGTTTATTTCCGCCTTGGGCTTAACCATTCTGCACCAAATGGGCTGGGTGTAAGAATAAAGCGAGATAAAAAGCAAAATGAAAGCAAAAAGGGCGAAAATCTTCGCCCTAAAATTTATTAAAAAATCACCGCACTTTATGGATTAAGCGAAATCTTCACCGAACAACATTCCCCTTGTTGGAGCGGTTGGGCAATTCTTGCGGTTTCCAAGCAAACCATTGTTTTATAACCTATTTCACTAATGCCACTGGTGGATTTATGCCAAGGATTCCATAGCACGACATTACTTGCATTATGATGTGCAACATTAATGGTGCGTGCGTCCCCTTTATCTATAATTTGATGAGAAACAGGGGATTGCACTTTATAAATGCAATCAATGTGCTGATTAATTAAACGTGGAGAAGGCACATTTTCTTGTTGTTGGGTTAAGGTATTGAAACATTCGGTAGGCAAGTTTTGCACTTCCACATTAGCCACATCGCTCAAATTAAAATAATTGTGTAAGGCTAATTGAGCAGGTTGTTGAGCATAATGTTGGAAAATAATTTCACAATCTTGGCTGAAGATCATTGTGGTTTTTGCTTCGATCAAATGATCAGATGAAAATAAGCAAAATTCCAACCGCACTTTATTTTCCTCAATTTTATAATCGCTGAGTTGCCACAAACTGATACGGGCGTAACCGTGTGCAGGGGATTTTGCTCCGCCAAACCAAGGGTAGCAAATTGGCACGCCACCGCGAATCGCATTGCCTAAGGTAAAGGGTTCAATTTCACTGAGCCAAAGTACCTCTTTTGACGTTCCTTTCGGCTGCCAGCTAAACAAATGTGCGCCTTGCAAGGCAATTAACGCTTTTCCTACGCGGTGTTCTAAAGCGATCACAGGGATTTCATTATATTGTTGTAAACGTAATTCTGGGGTCAGTTGTTTAATAGTGGTTATTGTTGTCATTCAATGCTTCTCCTTTAATCAGTTTAATGGTTTACTTCTTCCCGTAAAAATTTCCCGTGTTGTAGGAAAAGGGTGCGGTGGGTGAGTTTACCCAGCTCAGGATTATGCGTAACCATAACGATAGTTCTACCTTGCTGATTGAGTTCTGTGAGCAAATTCAGCACCAGTTTTTCATTTTTCTCATCAAGGTTTCCAGTGGGTTCATCGGCAAAAATAACGGGGGGCTGATTCACCAATGCTCTGGCAATACATACCCGTTGTTGTTCACCGCCAGAAAGTTGGCTTGGGCGGTGATTCATACGGTGTGCTAAGCCCACTTGTGTTAAAACCGCTTTTGCTGCCTCTTCATCAATCACACTGTGATAATGTTGTGCGAGCATCACATTTTCTAAGGCGGTGAGATAGGGAATAAGGTGAAATTGTTGGAATACTAAACCTATCTTTTCCGCACGGAAGCGTTGACGCCCTATTTCGTCTAGTTCTGCGGCGTCTATACCATCAAGAATCACCTTGCCTTCTGTTGCCGTATCTAGCCCAGTAAGAATGTTCATTAACGTTGTTTTACCTGAGCCTGATGCGCCCATTATGGCGACAAATTCCCCTTGAGCAATATGAATATTAATGTCTTCAAGGGCGGTAACTTGCCCAAAGCGTTTATATAAATGTTGGGTTTCTATCACATATTTTTTCATTTTATTCGCCTTTTAAAACGTTGGCCGTTTGAATTTCTAAAGCTCGGCGTGTTGGCACAATCACGGCAATAAACGCCACCGTGAGTGAGAGCAAAATCGTGATCGGAATCACAGGCAAGCGTAAATCAATATAAGCTTTAAATACGGTGATACCAAGAATTTGGGCAAGCAAATAACCTAAGATTAGCCCTACCACGATGGCACAAAATGCAATGAGCAAAATTTCTGTGCCAATTTGTTTAATAATATCTTGCTGTCTTGCGCCTAAGGCTTTTTGTAGTGCAAATTCTTTTGCTCGTTCACCTACAATGGCGATTAAGGTAGTGTTCACGCAAAGGGTGGCGAGAATCAGAATGACCACAGAAATCAAGCCCATTAATCCTTTGATTTTATCTAAAATCTGTCCTTCTGAAGCGGATACTTTAAGAATAGGACGAATGGCAAGATCAGGATAGCGTTGTTGTAATTGGTGAGCAAATTGACTGACTTGTCCTTGATCGTTTTTCACATTTAGCAAGGCATTGGTGATCAAGCCTGTTTTATCCAGCCATTGTTGTGCAAATTCCAAGTTTACAATCAACATATTATCTGTGGCATCTCCACTTTCTACAATGGCTTTAATGGTGAACTGATGCTTTTCCGCCCCTTTATTTAAGGTAATTTTATCGCCAAGATTAAGGTTTAACCGTTGTGCAAGCGATTTACCGATCATCGCATTGCGATTATCAAAATTGACGCCAATGGCTGATCCTGTGATTTGCCAATAAGGCGAAAGCGTGTGCATTGCATCAAACCATACGCCCATTATTACCACTTTTTCTAAATCAGCCCGTGCCACACCATAAAGATAAGGGCTGGCTGCGGTAATTAACCCTTGCGGAGCTTGGCGGAGAATTTGATCAAGGTCTTTTTCGTTCATTAAGCCACTGCTGTTTGAACCAATGTAAAAATTCGCACCAAAGGTGCGTAATTCTTGGCTCATTTTGGTGTTGATGTCAAAATACACCGCTGCCATTGCCGTAACAATACTTGCGCCTACGGTGAGTGCCGCAAAAATGATCATCACCCGTTGTAAACGTAACCGCAGTGCATTGATAATTAAACGCCAAAACATGGTACGTTTATGGATTAAATGGGCATTATTGGCGACCATATAGCACCTCCACAGGATAGAGTTGCGCAATACGATGTGCAGGGAACCACGTACCAATTAGGGCAATAATAACGGACAGGACTAATACGCAAGGCACTACAATCCAAGCAAAGTCTAATGGTGCGCCAAATAGGGTGATACCGATAAATTTGGCTAACCCCCAACCTGCCACGCAACCTAATGCACCACCAAGCAGGGCGCTGATAATGGCTTCACAGTAAAACAGTAAGACAATTTGCCACTGGTAAGCCCCGAGTGCTTTCATTAAACCAATTTCTTTGCTACGTTCGATAATGGTGGTGGTCATTAGTGAGGCTATCCCCATTGCAGCAGCAACGAGTGCGGCGACCGTAACCACTGCAAGTAAGAGCTGGATTTTTTCAATGACCACGCCTTCTGAGGCGGCAACTTGCCAGATTGGGCGAACCACTGCGCCAGAAATGGCTTCTTCTAATTGATGCGAAATAGAAGAAACATAAGCGGTGCAATACCAGCGATCATATTCTTCCGCCGCTAACGCATCAGGGTTATCGCGTGCTTTACGTGAAAGTTTATTTTCAGGTACGGTCAGGGCGGAAACCTTAATGCCTTGTACCTTGCCAGATAAATTTAATAAATTTTGCACCGCACTTAGGGGTAACACGATTTGCTGTTCTTCCGCGCCACCTGTGGTTAAAATGCCGACAATATGAATGCTAAGGGTACGTTGGGTTTCACCTTCGTGATAACTTAGCTGAATTTGATCACCGATTTTCCATTTTGTGCTGTGCGCTAATTGATTTCCCAAAAGTGCGGGAATATTTTCAGCAAAATTATTCTGACTATCATCTACCCATTGTCCTTCAACTTTCCAATAAGGGCTAATAATGCGTTGCCCTGTGTGGTAATCTTCTTCATCAGGAATGGCGATTTGGTGGTCAAAAAAAGTGCCTAAAATGCCTATATTATGGGTATTGTTTTGCGTTAAATTGTTACCCTCAACTTCCGCACTGAGCAGAGGGGCAAAGCCCACAATATTATTACGCCAGAAAATATCTTTAACATTGGGCAATTCTTTCTCATCTAAAAAATCCTGTGTGGAAAGGCTATTGCCCCCATTAATTTCAGCCGAAAGCACCGCACTGCTGGCGGGTTCAATCAAAATATTTGCTCCATAAGATTTCAGCTCACGCGCCATCTTATCGCCAATATCAATAGATACCGCAAGCAATGCAGAAACAAGACCTGCGGCGAGAAAAATAGTCATAATAGCGAGCAGTTTACGTTTTAACCCGTGTCGCCAAGATTGTAATAACATTCGACTGAGCATTATGGATTTTCCTCTTTTGCCACATAATTTTCAGGGTGATCACGGAACGCATTGAGATTTTGCTCGTTAGCAAAGAAGTAAGTTTTGCCTGCGTAATTATACTTATGTTCCGCCGTGGTATTTTTCAATGTTGTGCCATCCACAGGATCTTTTACGTCTAATTCCACAATGGTAGAAAAATAGTTCAAGCCATCTTCAAGACTTTTTTTGCTGATGATGACGTCCGTATCCGTTTGTTGCCAATCTTCAATTGGCACAGGATTACACCCACCGGGCTTACCGATGGAAGGAATAAACATTCGTACGCCACAACCAACACAAACCACTTGATCGCCTTCCATTACATAGCCTTGATCGCCACACAAAATACAAGCATCAAACACTGCCGCCAAGCTGAGTGTTTTCGTTGAGCGATTGATAATGAAAAAACGTACCGCTTTACCATCGCTTGCAATCCACACGAAACGGTGCAGTTTTCCGTCTTTCACCTGTTCGATAGGAATATGAATCCTGTTTTGTTTATCCAGTGTTACCACTTTAGCTTCAGAAAGTTGCGGTGGGCGAGAGGCAATTTGATCCCAATAAAGTTGCGCAGATAACATCGTACATAAGGCAATGCCTCCCCATAACAAAGTGCGTTGGCTCGTTTGCAATATCGCCAATTTTTTACGTTTTTCAATAGGCTGATGCGTCTGTTTTACTACGGCTTTATTGGCAAAATGTATTTTAATGGTAAAGAAAATCAGGCTTAATGCGGTAAGTACCGCGATAAAATAATTGGTATAGCTGATTAAATTGCTGGATTTTGCTACAAAACTTAACCGCGCTTTGGTCAGATCAATCACTTGCAATTTCATTAAGCCAAGTAACACTTCGCCTGTTAAAGGCAAGAGTAAAAAGAGGGTAGTGAGAGAAATCAGCAAAAAGGGAAGTGCGGTGCATTTTTTCGCTGTTTTCGTTTGTTTTAATAAAAGGTAGAGCCAAAATGCAAATAAAAAACAAAAAATAAGGGCAAAAATCACCGCACTTAGATGTAGGATAAAATCCGTATTAATCACGTCTGTATTGGTAATCGCCGAAATATTGGGATCTCTTGCCCACAGCATTCCTGCGGCAAGACAAAGCATAAATTGGCAAAAATAAGCGAATTTACTTGAATGGAAAAAATGGACAAGATAGAACAGCACAAAGAGGATCATTAAGAAAAGGTTTAGTCCTAGCTTAATTTGTTGGTTAGTTGGTAATTGTAAATATCCCATTACACCACAAATTAATCCTAAAAGAGAAAGTCCTATGATGGATTTGAGTTTAATATTTTGATAGCTAAGCCAGTTTATCCCTAATAATAATGAAATTGGTAAAATGGCTTGTAGTAGAAAGACAATGTAATAGTTCATAGCTTTTTAGATTTATATTGTATTTGGGGCTGTCCTAGATAACTAGACTAAACTCCCTTTAACTAGTTGTTTTAAAATGGAAATTTGAGTTTTTATGTCACTGTAATTAAAACGCCATTCGCATTCCTTTAAATAAAGCTCAAAATGGGCTTTAGGAATACCATTAAATTTGCGTAAATGGCGTTTTGCTTGGCTCCAAAAATTCTCAATTCCATTAATGTGGTTATGATTTTCAGCAAAATGTGTGCTGTGGTTGATACGAAAATGGCTAAATTCACTCACATCAAGCACATCATAACTACGATAAGTATCGGTGTAAACAATACTATCAGGCTTTACTTTCTCTCGAATAATAGGTAACAAGGTGGCTGATTGAGTATTCGGAACCGCAACGGTATAAACCTTGCCATTGCGTTTAAGGAGCCCGAATACTGCGATTTTCCCTGCCGCGCCACGACCACGTTTACCTTTGCGGGTACCACCAAAATAACTTTCATCGGCTTCAATTTCACCTTCAAACATTTCTAAGTGTAGGCTATTTTGATAGATGAGCAGGCGTAAACGATGAAAGTAGTATGCTGCTGTTGTTTTGTTTACATTGACCAACTCCGCAGCAGTCCTTGCTGTAATCCCTGCGACAAATAGCTCAATGAGTTTATTTTGTTTATGCTGACTTAGACGACTTTTTCTCATTGGTTCATTCTAACCTAAATAGAGTTTTTAGTCGTTATCTAGGACAGCCCCTTGTATTTTAGTTATTTTAGGTGAATACATAGGTTCACCTCTACTGTTTTTGGATGTTTATTTATATCGTCGCGTTGTTTCTGGGTGGATATACAAGTCCGCCCTTACGGTTATGGAACTCTATTAATATTATTCCGTTGTTTTTGGGCGGACGCATAGGTTCACCACTACGGTTATGACTCTCTGTTAATATCATTTTGTTGTTTTTGGCGGGCATATCGGTCCGCTACTACTGTTTTGGGAGCTTCGTTAGAAATATTGTGTGATATTTTGTATTTACTATATTATTTTGTAAATTATTGTAGGGGTGGACCTATGTGTCCACCCATTACCTTACCATCAATTCTGAAATAAGCTATCATTATTCCAATTATATGGATTACATTCTATATATTCAGCAATTTCGAGATAGGATTTTTCATTCCTTATAATATGCTCATAATAGCTTCTTTGCCAAAGTTTTCCCTCAAATGGTTTCCAATGATTGTTTTTGACATTTTTTATATAATTGTTTGTTGTCATTGTTTTAAACCATTGCACAATGGTTGGAATACTGTATTTTTGTTGTTCTTTAATGTATAAAATAAAGTGAATATGATTTGGCATCACGATATATTCTAAACATTCTACATTAGGAAATTTCTTTCCAAGTTCTAAGTACCAATATTGGATCATTTTCCCAACATCATTCATTAGCATTTTATGATTTTCGATATTACCAAATAGGCATTCTTTATTGTGAGTACAGACCGTAATAAAGTAGAGTCCTATTTGTGAATAGTCATAATGTTGTAGCCGAATTACTTTTCGTTTTGGTTTTTCCGTTACATTAGTCATTTTTATTTTGAGATATGGGCGGACACATCGGTCCGCCCCTACGGGTTATGTAACTCAATTTGTATCATTCTGTTTTCCGGGAAGACATATAGGATCGCCCTTACGGTTATGGAACTCTATTAATATTGTTTTGTTGTTTTTGGGCGGACACATCGGTCTGCCTCTACGGTTATGGAACTTTATTAATATTATTCCGTTGTTTTGGGTGGACACATAGATCCGCCTCTATACGTTATGTAACATTCAAATATTCTAGGGAATGTTAATAAGATATTTCTAGCATTGTAGGGGCGGACCGATGTGTCCGCCCAAAGACTAGATATATTATTTTCTAATTTATCCGAGTGCTATGATATAAACTACTTCAATCCAGTAAATTTAAACTCATAGCTTACATCAAAAGGTTTCCACCAGCGACCTACTCCTGTTTCGCTGTCAGTATGGCGGTGCATACCTGCTTTTGATGGTGGATCGATATGATAGGTTACTTTGTAGTTACCCACGCCCATCATTTTCACGTTTGCGCCATAATGTGGGCCATCGCCGGCTACCATTGGCATAAATGTACCTTCTTGTTTTTCACCCGTATCAGTGTTTACAAGGGTGTATGCAATGGTTAAATATGGCATCCATTCACCTTCACCAAAGCCATTGTCGTTGCCTTTAGTGGCGTGAATATCCGCTTCAAGGTGAATATCTGAATCTTTAGCAGATAATCCCATTCCACGTGGTTCCATATCAATAGGTTGTAAATAAACGGCAGCAATTTCCATACCGTTCATTGTTACCGCTTCACCAATTGGGTATTCTTTGAAGGCAAGGGCGGAAGGTGCGGTTAAAATTCCCGCTAATAAAGTGGCTGCAACAAATGTTTTTTTCATAGGGACTCCTATCTGTTAAGGGGTTAAAATCAACATTAAGCCTGTTTTTTGCTTTGATATTTCATATAGAATAAAGCAAAAACGGCGGCGATAAGTAAAATAGCCTGAGGCGTTAGGGTTTCAACATAAGGATAAATGCCGAGCCACGAAATTTCTGGCACATTGGCAACCAGCGTTGGCTCAAACAGTTTTCCTTCAATCAGTTCTAGTACCGATTTTCCTGCGAAAATAAATGCCATTAAATACATAAAAGATCCCGTAAACATAAAGAACGGTTTAAGCGGTAATTTAACGACAGAATAACGCATAATGACATAGCAAATAGCAAGCACCACAATGCCTGCGACAATGCCTGCAAATAAATAGACATAGCTCATTGCGTTAGTGGCATCCCCCGCCAACGCATAATAAAACAATACGGTCTCCGCACCTTCGCGATAAACCGCAAGAAAACTGGTGATCCACAAACCGATAAGTGATCCCGTGGTGAGAGCGGCGGAGAGTTTCCCCTCTAAATAGCGTTTCCAATTTTGCGCTTCAACTTTGGAAAGTAGCCAATAACTCATCATAAATAGCATTATTACTGCAATCATCATCGTAAAGCCTTCAAGTAATTCTCGACTTGCACCCGAATTAGAAAAGACCAATTGGAAAATCGCAGCGGTGATGACACTTGCAGTTAAGGCAACGTAAACGGATTGTTTAATCACAGGCAATTTATCTTGATGATTATTTTTAACTAAATAAGCCACAATGGCCGCGACAATCAATAAGGCTTCTAAGCCCTCACGAAGCATAATCAAGAAACTGTAAAGAAACATTGTCCAATCGCTTTGCTGATTACCTTGCAACATTTCCACAGCTCTAGTTAAGTTTTGCGCTAAACCTTCTGCTTGTTGATGAAGCTGTTGTGCAGGCTGATTGGCTTTCATCAAGCTGACTAAACGGGTAAAATAGCCCTCAATTTCGGTTTTGAAATGACTATCACGAGAGCCTATTTTATTTTCCATTCCACTGTTTTCAAAAATATCAAAATAAGTGTCTTGCACAGCAAGAATGGCTTTTTTACTTTCTCCCTTTTCAAATAAGGCAATGGCATTGGTAATACCTTGATTAACTTGGCTTGCCACGTCTGCCCAATTTTGATTATCAGAAAGATCTTGCGAATTTTGCACCGCACTTTGATTTGTAGCTTGCGCTGTTTTTGTGATTGGAAGTTGAGGAAGTTGTTCTTCTATATCTTGTAATAAGGTGGTGATTTGGTAACCCAAAGCATTAATTTGTTCAGGCTGTTCACTTAATTTGATGAGATCGTAAAATTGCTGATTAATACTCGCAGAAATAGCAGCAGAACGATTTTTACGAATGGACATTTCCATTTCGCTGTTTTTATAGCCATCGTATTGGGCTTGCTGAATAAGTTTTTTCGCTTGGGCAAGATCACCTTTTTGGTACGTGCTGATGGCTTGTGCGAGCAGATCATCAATGGTTCTAAAACTTTCCTGCCAATAAGGATCAATCTCATTATGCTGATAAACATCGTGCTGATTAGAGGCGTTGAGCTGATGACCTTGTTCTAAAACAGGCAAGACGAATTGCAGATCTTGTTTTAGTTGGCTGATTTTATTCTGCACTTCAGACAAGGGTTTACCTTCACCGATCATTTTACGGATTTCACCAAAAGTGGCTTCCATTTGGTAACTTTTTTGCGCAGAAAAGTTAATGCGAATTGGCCCTTCTAAATTTTCAAACACTTCAAAATAAGCCATTTGCACTTCACTGCGCGCGTCATCAATTTGCTTTTCTTGGTAAAGCTGAGCGGTTTTATCAAGACGATTTTCGATGTCTTGAATCCATTGTTGATAGTTTTCAGATGCCGAGGAGAAAGAAGTGAAAAAGATCAAAGCTAAACATAATAGATAACGATAGTAACGCAAAAGCCCCATTTTTATCCTCTAATCTAAATAAAAGTTATTCTTATTTCTCTCTATTATCCTCACATTTAGGAATTTGGCAAGAAAAAGAGCAGGAATATTCTGAAACGAGTTTCTTTAGTTGATAGAGATCAAAGTTCATTTTCCCAGAATGATTAGGAATATCCTAAAAGGAATGTGTTTTTAAATTTACAAAAGATTACATAAAAAAATTTGAGAATTTTCTATTTAATTGATACTATTTAATCGATTTACTCTAGGCTAGGGTATCACTCTATTGTTGAGTTTTAAAGTAGTTAGCCAGTTAATCATGTTGGTTAATTTTTATTTTTTAATTTCCATTTAGGATTTTTAGTATGAACAAAATATTTCGTATCGTCTGGAATCAGTCCCTACAGACGTGGGTGGTTGTTTCCGAATTAGCCTCTCGTCATGGCAAACCGACAACAATCGTTGGTTCTGTTAAAAAGACATCAAAAACCTTAAAAAGTTTCTTTTTAAATTCTCTTTCTCTCAGTGTGCTTCTTGCATTGCCTACAGCCGCAAATGCGTATGTGGCATTTAACTATACAGATGAAGATGGCACAGTACATAATGTTGATACAGGTGTTATAGGCGGTGATTCATCTGGCACAACAGTTAGACGTAAGGCACAGGCAAGCGATGATCCTAAAATTCAGCCTTTAAATTATAGAACCCCTGGTAATATGACTTTTGCAACGCCAGATGATACTACTCTTTCTACTGCGGCTACAGGTTCAGGTGGATCTAAATTATATACTGAAAATACTGGTATGACTCAAAGTGGTATTGCGATTGGTAATTTTGCTAATACAATTAGTAAAGCTGGACAAAGCAGAACGAATGGTGGGGTTGCATCTTCAGGGATTGCAATTGGTAATTATGCAACTGCAGAAGGTGGTATGTCTATTGCCTTAGGCTCTTTTACTCATGCGAGTGATATCGGTGCGATTGCTTTAGGAACAGCAGCGCGTGCCGCAGCATTCAATTCTTTAGCGGTGATGCGCCAAGCTTCGGCAGCAGGGGACATGTCGATGGCAATTGGTACTGCAGCTTATGCTAAAGGAACTGGTGGCATCGCAATGGGACAATCAGCTACCGCAACAGGTAATCGTTCAGTTGCTATTGGTAGTGCAAATGCCGAAATTGAGATGGTTTCAGGCGGAAGTTCTGGTTATCAAGTCGGAATGACTACATATACAGATTCGACTAGTACAAAAGCTGATGGTGACTCCTCTGTGGCCGTGGGGTCTGTAGCTCGAGCGGGAGGAAATAAATCAATTGCGATTGGAGCTAATGCAAGAGTAGAAAAAAGCACTACCTCTCAACAAGATACGAATTTAAGTAATGCAATTGCTATTGGTTCTGACTCCATAAGCGATTATATAGGCAATATTGCTATTGGTAATAAAGCAAGCTCTAAAAGTAATGATCGTATTTTAGCTGGAATTAGAGGGCAGAATGGACATCCAGGGATTATGTCATCAGGCTCTCATACTGAAAATATGTATGGTGTCTCAGAAGGATTCGGTACTTTATCTGTTGGTGATCAGTCATCAGCGACCGAAGGTTCTGTTGCATTGGGCGGAGGTGCTATTGCTAATACAGTTTCTGTTGCTGTTGGTTTGCAGTCCAAGGCTAATTCTTCTGGGGTTGCAGTCGGTACAACAAGCTATGCTTCTAATTCCTCAGTTGCTGTAGGTCGCCAAGCTTATTCAGATAATTTAGGTGTTGCTATGGGTACAACAGCTGCAGCTAATGCTATTAGCACTGTTGCAGTTGGTTCTTCAGCTACCGCGAATGCAAAAGGTGCTATTGCGATTGGTGGACGTGATACCCCGACAAATACACTAAATAGTAATGGTGATGATTCTAATTATTCCTTAGAAAACGCAACAAAAGCAACGGGTGTATCTTCTATTTCTATTGGTACAAAAGCGAGTGCAAGTAAAGCCAACGCTATTGCCCAAGGTACCTTATCAAATGCGGCAGGAACGGGAAGTATTGCTATCGGTACAGAGGCTGTTGCGGGTAATACAAGTGAACAGTTAAATACTATTGCGATTGGTACTAAGTCTTTAGCAAATACCGTGGGAGGTATTGCGCTTGGTGGAGAAGCTAAATCTACAGGCAATGGCGCTACTGCGGTAGGTTCTTATGCAAATGCTTTGGCAACAGCATCTTCTGCGTTTGGTAATCATGCAAACGCTTCTGCAGAGGCTGCTACTGCGATTGGTCGTCAGTCTCTTGCTGGTAGAAATGCTTCTGCACTTGGTACAGCAGCTAAAGCGACAGGAGATAGCTCTATTGCTATTGGTGCTGGAGCCCAAGCACAAGGAGCTAATGCCATTTCTATTGGTACAGGAAACGTCGTAAGCGGAAATAACTCTGGTGCAATTGGTGATCCTACAACAATTAGTGGTGACGGTACTTATTCTTTAGGTAATAATAATGGCACTATCGCTGCTAGTAATTCTGGAGTCTTTGGTAATGATAATACTTTTGCAGAAGGCGCTAATGATAGTATCCGTGTGATTGGTAACCATAACACAATACAAACTTCCAATGTTCAGATTTTAGGTAATGATATTACTGCTGGGGTTGCTAACTCTGCTTATATCGGTTCAAGTAGCCGAGCAGCTGCTGGCAATACAGTAGGGTCTAAAAATAAGAAAAAAGATGGTTCAGATGGAAATACGACAACTGCAGGTGATGGCGGTACAGTAACTAATGCAACTGTTGGTGCAATCACTTATGGTGGTTTTGCCGGGGCTCAAGCTCACGGTGTAGTAACCGTTGGAGCAGCTGGAAATGAACGCCGTATCCAAAATGTTGCCGCAGGTGAAATTTCTGCAACTTCAACAGATGCAATCAATGGTTCACAGCTTTATGCAACAAATAATGTGGTTAATAATGTTGCGAATAGTGTTAAAAATGTTTTAGGTGGTAATGCAAATGTTGACAATGCAGGCAATATCACAATGTCTAATATTGGTGGTACAAATAAAAATACCATTGAAGAGGCAATCAAGCATGTGAACCAAGGTTGGAAAGCAACGGTATCTGCATCTACTGGTGGTGAGCAATCAGGAAAAATCGAAGATGCTATTCAACCTGGTGAAACGTTGACCTTTGACGCAGGTAAAAATATTAAGTTAACTCAATCTCAAGGCAAGATTAGTATTGCAACTAAAGATGATGTTAATTTAAATAGCGTAACTGCAAATACTGTAACAACGGGTAATACCTCAATGAATACCGATGGAGTTACGGTTACTAATAATGGTAAAACTACAAAAGTTGAAGGCGGTAAAGTTACAGGTTTAGAAGAACGCGATACAAATAGCGTTAACTATGGTACTGGTGAAAATGCTGGCCGTGCCGCAACTGAAAGTGCGGTGAAAGCTGTTGATGATAAAGCGACAACAAATGCAACTAATATTGCTAAAGGCACTAAATATGCTGGTGATGTTGCTGCAAATACTACAAATGAGTTTACTCGTCAGCTAGGTGATGTTACCAATGTTAAAGGTGGTGTAACCGATAAGAATAAGCTTTCTGATAACAATATTGGTGTTGTTTCAAATGGTACTGACACATTAACAGTTAAATTATCAAAAGAATTAACTGGTTTAACAAGTGCAGTATTTGGTAATACTACAATTAATAATGATGGCGTTACCGTTACAAATGGAAATCAAACAACGAAACTTGAAAGCGGAAAAGTTACGGGATTAGAAGCTCGTGATCCTAGTAGTGATAATTATGGTGTTGGTGATAATGCAAATCGTGCTGCGACAGAAGCTGCTGTAAAATCTGTTGATGATAAAGCAAATCAAAATGCAACAAATATTACAACTAATACTAACGATATTACCCAGTTGAAAAAAGGTTGGAAGGTTACAACTACCGCATCTGAAGGTGGTGAAGTTAGTGGTACAGAGGTTAAATCTGTATTAGCTGATGAAACAGTAACTGTTGATGCTGGTAAAAACATTAGTATTACTCAGAAGGGTAATACAATTTCTGTTGCTACTAAATCTAACGTAGTTTTCGATTCTGTAACCACAGGCAATACATCAATGAATACCGATGGGGTTACTGTTACCAATAATGGTAAAACTACAAAAGTTGAAGGCGGTAAAGTTACAGGTTTAGAGGAACGTAATACGAGCAGTACAGATTATGGTACAGGCGTAAATGCTGGGCGTGCCGCAACTGAAAGTGCGGTGAAATCTGTTGATGATAAATTGGCCGCTTCTACCTTTGGATTAAAAGCACAAGATAACAAAGAAGTTAAGAAAAACCTTAACAATACTATTGAAGTGGTTGGTGCTGATTCAAATATTTCAACTAAAGTAGCTGATGGCAAATTACAAATTGAATTAGCTAAACAATTAAATTTAACTGATAGTGGTAGTGTTACTACTGGGGCATCTACATTAAATAATAGTGGATTGACTGTCGGTGGTACAACTGTAACTAATGGAAAAGTTGCTGGTTTAGATGCTCGTAATCCTACCGCTAATAAAGCTGATTATGGTATTGGTGACAATGCAAATCGCGCAGCTACAGAGGCAGCAGTGAAATCTGTTGATGATAAAGCCAATACAAATACCAATGATATCACTCAGTTGAAAAAAGGTTGGAAACTGACTACTGCAGCTGATGGTGGCTCTGTAACTGGTTCTGTTGAAACAGCGGTACAAACAGATGATGTTGTAACTGTTAAAGCTGGTAAAAATATTGCAGTAACTCAAGATGGCCGCAATATTACGATTGCTACATCAATGACACCTGATTTTGATAAAGGTACTGTAACGAATAGTGATAGCACTGCGAAAGGTGGTGATGTTGAGTATGTTACGAAAGGCGGTACTCAGATTGTAAATGGCGGTGATGTTTATAATGCAATCCATACCACAAATAACCAATATCAAGGTGATAACTCAGATGTTACTGTATTACGTAACCCTGATCAGATTTTATCTGTGAAAGGTGGCGCTGATGCAAGTAAGCTCTCTGATAATAACATTGGTACAGTTGGTGCTGCAGATGGTTCTATTACCGTTAAATTAGCTAAAGAGCTTGCTGATCTTACTAATGCGACCTTTGGTGCATCCGATGCAGATAAAACAGTTATCAATAAAGATGGTGTAACTATCAACAAAGATAATGGTAGCGGTGTAAATGATCCTGCTAAGACGGTTAGCTTAACTGATAACGGCTTAAATAATGGTGGTAATCAGATCACTAATGTCGCAAGTGGTGGAGATATTAATACACCTGAAAATGAGACTAATGCTGCTAATATTGGTGATTTGAAAAATGTTTCAGATAATTTAACCACTAAAGGTTTTGCTTTATCTGATGATAAGGACAGTAAAGTTACTCAAGAATTAGGCAAACAAATCCAACTTAAGGGTACCGATGGAATAACTGTAACTGCGGATGCGGAGAATAAAGCCTTAAATATTGGTTTAGGTAACAATCTATCTGTAGGTGGTAAAGATGGGCAACCTGGTTCAATTGGCATTAAAGGCGCAGATGGACAAGATGCCGTTGCTATTAATGGCGCTGATGGTGGTTCGATTGTTGTTGGTGGCAAAGATGGAAAACCTGGTGTAGCCGTTAATGGTAAAGATGGTTCAATTGGTTTAACTGGAAAAGATGGTTCGAATGGTAGTGTTACAGTTAAGCAAGGACAGCCTGGTGTTAATGGTACCGATGGTAAGCCGCGTCTTATCGTAAATGATGAAGAAGTTGCGACTTTAAATGATGGTATTAAATATGCTGGTGACATTGGTAACGCTGCAATTACTTTAAATAAAGTAACGACAGTTGTTGGTGGGGTAACTGATGCTGATAACCTTTCAGATGATAATATTGGTGTAGTTGCTTTACAAGATGGTGATAATGCCAAATTAACAGTGAAGTTAGCTAAAAATTTAAGTAACCTGACTTCTGCGGAGTTTATTGATGTAAGTGGTAATAGTACAGAAGTTACAGGAGGAGCAATTACTTCAACTAATGATAATGGTAATGTTGCGCTAAGAACAGCAACTGAAACCAGTTTCATCGGTGGACCTAATGATACCGTTAAATTAAGCAATGAAGGCTTAGATAATGGTAATAATCAGATCACTAATGTTGCAAGTGGTTTAGGTGATACTGCTCTTGAAGATGCAACGGGTGATACATTAACTAATGCTGCAAATATTGCTGATGTGAAAAAAGCTAGAACGACAGTAACTTCTAGTGATAACTCTATTCTGGTAGGAGAAACAACCGAAAAAGATGGGCATACAAATTATGATTTAACTGTTGATAAACAAAAAATTGTAGAAGGTGCTCAATTACCAGTTGTTTATACAGATGCTGAAGGCAATAAATTATATAAACAAGCAGATGGTTCGTTTAATACTCAGGCAGATGGTCAGGGTAAACGTGTTGAAGCAGCTGATGTTATTGCTTCTATGAATAGTGGTGACGGTTCAACTTCTACACCAACTAAGTTAGCTAATGTTGGTTCAAGCATTGCAGATCAAAAAGGCGATACTTATCTTGATAAATTAGATGCTGCAAATACAGCAAATGCGAACAATGCTGTAAATGTAAGTGATTTGAAAAACACTGCTGATGCATTAACTAATAAAGGTTTTGGTTTAACCGCACAAGACGGTAACGCTGTAACCAAAAAACTTGGTGAAACAGTTGAAGTTGTTGGTGGGGCTGAAGATGCTGTAACTACTACCGCGAAAAATGTTCGTACTGTTGTGAATAACGGTAAAATTGAAGTTCAAGTAGCAGAAGCACCGGAGTTTAAAGAGGTTACTGTAACCAATGGTAAAGATGGTGCAGATGGTAAATCTGTTGTTGTGAAACCAGATGCAATCGTATTCAACGGTGTTGATGGTGTGGACGGCAAAGATGGTACCGATGGACAAAATGGTCAAGTAAGCGTAAAAGTAGAGAAAGGCGAGCCTGGACTTGCTGGCAATGATGGCAAAGATGGCGAAAGCAAAACTCGTATCGTTTACGAAAAACCAAATGGTGACAAAGAGACTGTTGCAACCTTAAATGATGGCTTAAAATTCAAAGGTAACGGTGACAAAGTTGTTGAGAAAAAACTTAACGAAACTTTAACTGTTAAAGGTGGATTAGCCGAAGATAAAGATGTAACGGATGCAAATACCCGAGTTGATGTTGATGATGAAGGTAATTTAGTTGTGAAAATGGCTAAAGAGCTGACAGATTTAACCAGCGCGGTGTTTGGTAATAATCCTGTTGATAATAAAGGTGTAGAAAATAAACCAGGTGTCAATGTAGATGGTTCAACAGGTGCAATTACCACACAAAATGCTGCAGGTAACCAGATTGTGATTAATAATCCTGCTGGTCAAATCACGGGCGTTGAGAGTGGTTTAGGTGATACTAAACTTGAAAACGCTAAAGGCGATACATTGAAAAATGTTGCTAATATTGGTGATTTGCAGAATGTTTCTAAAAACTTAACGGATACTGGTTGGAAGTTACAAACTAATGATGGTACTGAAAGCACAGTTAAATTAGGTGAAACTGTTCAAGTGGTTGATGGTGCAAATACCAAAGTTTCAACAGTCACTGATGCTAATGGCAAACACACATTCCACGTTGATGTAACAGGTTTACCAGTTGCTTATACCGATGCAGACGGAAAACCGTTAGTGAAAGTAGGTGATAAATTCTATAAAGCTAGTGATGTTACAGATGGTGTGGTTAACCAAGATGCACCAGAAGCGACACCAACAGGAACGACTTTAGTTTCTAAAGATGGTACTGCTACGCCTCAAACATTGGATAATGTGAAGAGTGTAATTGAAACTCCGACTGAGGATAAAGATTTCTCAACAGTATTAAACGAAGCTGTTGACAGCAAACCAAACAGTGCTGTCAATGTAAGTGATCTGAAAAATACTTCAGATGCTTTAACAGCTAAAGGATTTGGTTTAACTGATGATAGCGGTAATAAAGTTACTCAAGAATTAGGTAAACAAATCCAAATTAAAGGTGTTGATGGCGTAACAGTAACGGCTAAAGATGCAGAGCAAGACGGCCGCCGCCTAGAAGTTTCACTTTCTGGTGATGTTCGTGTAAGCGGTAAAGATGGCAAAGATGGAACTATCGGAGTCAAAGGTGCTGATGGTCGTGATGGTACAACAATCACTAAAGATGCAATTGTCTTTAATGGTGTTGATGGCGTAAACGGCAAAGATGGTGCTGACGGTAAAGATGGTCAAGCAAGCATTAAGGTCGAGAAAGGAGCAAAAGGCCTAGATGGTAATGACGGTAAAGATGGCGAAAGCAAAACTCGTATCGTTTATGAAAAACCAAATGGCGAAAAAGAAGAAGTTGCAACATTAAACGATGGTTTACGTTTTGAAGGTGATACTGGTGAAACCATTGATAAGAAACTAAATACCACGTTAAAACTATCTGGAAAAGCAAGTGAGAATGGTGGTTTAGAGTCCGATGCTGCAGTAACAGATAAAAATTTACGTGTAGATAGCATCAATGGTCAATTAGTAATTCAAATGGCGCAGGCATTAAGAGATTTAACTAGTGCAACATTTGGTAACCCAGAAAATCCAACATCAGATAATCCGGTTACGACGATTACTAATAATGGTATGACTATCAATAACGGTACGCCAGAAGAAACGGTAAGCTTGACGAAAGATGGCTTAAATAATGGTGGAAATCAAATCACAAATGTTGCGAGTGGTTTGGGAGATAAAGATATTTCTTTATTAGAAAATAATGATCCTACATTAACTAACGCAGCTAATATCGGTGATTTGAAAAATGTTTCTGATAATTTAACTAAGACAGGTTGGAAATTACAAACTAATAACGGTAATGCACAAACTGTTAAATTAGGTGAAACTGTTCAAGTTGTTGATGGTGCGAATACAAAAGTTTCTACTATTACAAGCAAGGATGGCGTTCATTCTTACCATATTGATGTAACAGGTTTACCAGTTGTTTATACTGATGAACAAGGTAATCCATTAGTGAAAGTAGGTGATACATTCTATAAAGCAAGCGATTTAGAAAATGGCTTGCCAAAAGAAGGTGCACAGCCAGCTACTCCAGCAGGTACATCATTAGTAGCACAAGATGGTTCAGCGACTCCACAAACTTTGGATAATGTGAAAAGTGTGATTGCTCCTCAAAATGGTGAAGATTTCACAAAAGCATTAGAAAAAGCAGCTGAAAGTAAGCCAAATAGCGCTGTAAATGTAAGTGACTTACATAATACGGCAAATGCACTAACTGAAAATTTAACGCAAAAAGGATTTGGTTTAACTGATGATAACGGTAATCCAGTTACCCAAGAATTAGGTGAACAAATTCAAATTAAAGGTAAAGATGGTGTTACTGTTACAGCCGATGCAAATGATAAATCATTAACCGTTGCTTTAGAAGGTGACGTTCGCGTTAGTGGTAAAGATGGCAAAGATGGAACTATCGGAGTCAAAGGTGCTGATGGTCGTGATGGCACAACAATCACTAAAGATGCAATTGTCTTTAATGGTGTTGATGGCGTAAACGGCAAAGATGGTGCTGACGGTAAAGATGGTCAAGCAAGCATTAAGGTCGAGAAAGGTGCAAAAGGCCTAGATGGTAATGACGGTAAAGATGGCGAAAGCAAAACTCGTATCGTTTATGAAAAACCAAATGGTGAAAAAGAAGAAGTTGCAACCTTGAATGATGGCTTAATCTTCCAGGGTAATGGTACCGACACTGTTGCGAAAAAACTAAATGAAACCTTACAAATTAAAGGTGGTTTAGATAATAATGCAAAAGCAACGGATGCGAATACCCGTGTTGATGTGGAAGATGGTGCTTTAGTTGTGAAAATGGCTAAAGATCTGACAGACCTAGATTCTGCTACATTCGGTAAGGATGGTGATAACACAGTCATTAATAAAGATGGCATTACTATTACTAATTCTAATCCAACTAAACCAAATGTAAGTTTAACTGAAAATGGTTTAAGCAATGGTGATAATAAAATTACCAATGTTGCGGAGGGGACAGATGATACTGATGCTGTTAATGTGAAGCAGTTAAAAGAAGCTGCTGCGGCAGCGACAACAACAGTTGAATCTTCTGATGGTACAATTGATGTAAGTCGTCCTCAGCCTCAACCAGAAGATGGTCATATTCACTATGACTTGAAAGTGAACTCTCAAAAAGTGGTTGAGAATGCACAATTACCAGTGGTTTATACCAATAAAGATGGTGATAAAGTGTATAAACAGGCAGATGGTTCATTTAATACTAAGCCAGATGGTAGTGGTACAAAAGTTGAAGCTGGTGATATTATTGCATCAATGAATAGTGGCGATGGTTCAACTACTTCTCCGACTAAATTAGCGAATGTAGGTACATCTATTGGAGACATTAGTCCAACTGTAGATGGTAAGGCTGTTCCTGCTGACAAAGCGAACTTCTTAGATCAACTTGCAGAAGCAGGTAAAGATGGAAGTAAAGTAGCTAATAATGCAGTTAATGTAAGTGATCTACACAACACAGCAGATGCATTAGTTAATAAAGGCTTTAACATTGCAGCAGATAAGGGTGGTGATGATAATGTAAGATTAGGAGAAACAGTTAAATTTACTGATCCTAATAAAAATATCATTACAACTGTAAAAGACAATGAGATCCAATTTGCCTTAAATAGTGAAGTATCTATTGGTGGTAAAGATGGTAAACCTGGCTCTATTGGTGTGAAAGGTGCTGATGGAAAAGATGCTGTAGCAATCAATGGCGCTGATGGCGGCTCAATTGTTGTTGGTGGCAAAGATGGTGTTCCAGGAAAAGATGGTGCTCCAGGTATTGCAATTAATGGCAAAGATGGTTCTATCGGTATTGCTGGTAAAGATGGTTCAAATGCTGGTGTAACTGTTGCACAAGGCGAAAAAGGACTGGCTGGTAATGATGGTAAAGATGGCGAGACCAAAACTCGTATTGTTTACACTAAACCAGATGGTAATACTGAACAAGTAGCTACCTTAAATGATGGCATCAAATACCAAGGCGATGTTGGTAATGCTCAAATGACATTAAATAACACAACTCAAATTGTGGGTGGTGTAACTAATGCAGAAGATCTTACTGATAACAACATTGGTGTTGTTGCAAAACAAGATGGTAAGAATGCTAAGCTAACAGTTAAACTTGCTAAGGATCTTAAAGGTCTAAATTCCGTCACTACGACAGATGCAGCTGGAAACTCTACAACTGTTCAAGGTAATGGTGTAACAATTAGCGGTCCAAATGCAGCTGGTAATAACAGTACAGTAAGTTTGACAACTAATGGCCTAAATAACGGCGGTAACCGTATTACTCATGTAGCAGATGGTAAAGATGATACTGATGCTGTAAATGTAAGACAGTTAAAAGGTGCTGTTGGTAACATTAACAATAACATCAATAAACTTAATAAAGACCTTCGTGCAGGTATTGCAGGAGCAACTGCGACAGCTGGTTTACCACAGGTTTATATGCCTGGTAAATCAATGGTAGCTGCAGCGGCAGGTACTTATAAAGGACAAGGTGCTATTGCTGTTGGTTACTCAAGAGCAAGTGATAATGGTAAAGTTATCTTGAAATTAACCGGTAATGCAAATACTCGCGGAGACTTTGGTGGCTCTGTAGGTGTTGGTTATCAATGGTAATTTTCTAAGATAATTATTTATCTCATAAGAATCCTTCCCTTTTAGGGAAGGATTTTTTTATAAGAATTATATGAAGATTAGTGATATAGGCGTTTGAAATGAAAATAAGGCAATGTGCAGCAACCGCTGTTTACAGCTAGCACATAAAGGTGTTGGTAAGAGCGTATTATTTTTAGTTTAGATGACTATAAAAATATTGCATTAGATGTATTATTAACGTTAGCTATATAGTTTTTTAAGTATGAAATGAGGTAGCCAGTTGTTAAATATAGTTGATTAAAGTTAAAAAATGAAAGAATTATCTAACTTTACTGGCAGATACTCAAGGAGTTACTAATACAGTATTATTCATTTACTTTATGTTTTATCTTATATGTATCAATTCTATTTGGTTGCACTGGTAATGAGAAAACAGAGGAAAAACATAAATTTGTTGCTGGTAGCAAGGGCTTAGAATTCTGGTTAAAACTCTAAAAGAAAGTAAGAACAATGCGTTTTACCCCAATTTACCTTATTGGTGTTCAAAGTATAAAGATAATTTAGAAGAACGTTCAGCTAAATCAGCTGACAAAGGTAATTTCCTTATAAACATAAAAAAGAGTAAGAGTGTGAATTATGCTAATCTTAAATATTACGAGAAATAAGCATTTATCTCTAAAGAGCATCTTGAATTAAATATTGAAAAGACAACAAATAGATTATAAGGATTATTTAATGAATTAAAGAGTGCGTTGATAAATTATAACTGATTGAAAAAATGTAATATTATGTTTATGAATGATTTTTTTAAACGAAATAGTCGCTAACAATCTAAAAAATAATTATTAGCAACTATTTGTCCGTTACACTGAAAAAGTACTTAGCATAGAATTCGTCAAATATTAAAAATATAATTGAATAGAAAGAAATTTTAGAAAGACTATTTTTTACTCTAAAAGATCATTTTATAAAATATCTATCATTTAATTACACTCAATTTTTCAACCTCAAATTTGCAAATAGTAATTGGTTTTTCTATACAAGGATAAGTAAAAAATATATTATTGTTAGTGCTAATATTTTTAGATAACACAAAAAAATTATTACTTTTGGCAAGAATATAGTACTTTTGATGTTCAATTTCTAGAGATGCATATTCGTGTTTAAAAGCTGGTCTGAAATATCCAATAGTAAATGCAGAAACAATAAAGTATAGGTATATAAAGAGCATAATATAAATTGGATTTAGCTTCTTTCTTTTGATCAGTCTATTAAGATTTTGTGGGCTTATACTTTGATATTTAAGCTTTACAAATAGTGGAATTGTAATTGCAATTAATGTATAACTGATTAGTAATACAGCACTGACATGTTGTATTAGTAAGATTGCTTGTAAAACAATAGGGGAAGAGAGTGCCGTGAAGATAATAAAAACACGTAAGCGGTTCATAAATCTATCAGAAAAATGATCTTTTGCTTTTCTAATAATATACAAACCAACAATATAGACAAAAGAAATAATTATAGAAATAAATAAGACATACCCTAAACTTCTTGCTATATTTGGAATGCCTACTTCCACAAGTTCCCAGGGAAATTGATAATAAAAAGATTGTGCCCAGCCATAGGAATAGGCTACAGACCAACCAATTCCGATTAGAAAAGTAACGATAATTGATGAACGAAGAATTTTTTCTAAGTAGTTATCCATATAACCTTTATTCAGAGAACAAAAAGCCTTGCTTTATAAGCAAGGCTAAAATTCTATTTTTTAATTATAAACCTTCAGAAGCCCATTTAGCAGCAACACAACGATTTGGGGCGGTAACAATTGTACCATCTTTTTTCTTATATGGAGTTGGGTCGTATTCTTTTGTACAACCAACACCATTATATTCACTTGGATCAACTGGAACTGGTTGGCCAGCTGAAGCGATAACCTGTGAAGATAATAGGGCTGCGATAGCACCTAACATTAATTTAGATTTAAGTTTCATAATGAACTCCTTTGTTATTATTTTTTTGGATTTATTGTTAAACATGAGTTAATAACAACCTAACTCGTTTGTTAGATTACTCTTTTATGTGGGAAAGTCAATACTTTATCTTGTCTGACCAGAAATAATAATTATTTTATTAACTTAAATAAATTCAATAGGTTATGCTTAATATTCTTATTAAGGTTATAGCCATATATATCCATGGATAAATAAAAGATTATTTTGTATGAATAGCATGTTTTCTAGAAAATAGAAAACAGTACACCTTAATGTTTTAGAGAGCTGATGAGCTGAGTATTTGCTCTTTTTCTTATTTTAATTGACGTATAATCGCTGGAGATATTGTTTCGTTAAATTTATGTAATGACCTGAAAAACGATGGCTAAAATTTAATAAATAATAAAGCTGATAAAGCGGTTTACGTTGTGCATAGCCCTCATCAATAGGTAAAGTGCGGTGATAATTTTGGTAGAATTTTTCTGGGAATGGTTGAAACAATTCGCTAAATGCGAGATCGCATTCGTGATCGCCCCAGTAGCAAGCTGGATCGTAAGTAAAAGGCTTGCCAGTTACTGTTGCACAATTTTCAATCCAAAGATTACCGTGTAATAGCGCAGGCTTTGGTTGATGTTTGGCTAAACGTTTGGCAACAAGGGCAACCAACTTATCAATATCTGCAAAGTCTAAGCCTTTTTCTTTACAGATCTGTAATTGCCAGCCAATACGCTGTTCGCTAAAAAAGGTTGCCCAATTATCTGACCACCCATTTGGTTGATACACTGGCCCAAGCCAAGTATCGAAATCAAATCCGTAATGCTCAACGTTTCCCCATTGGTGAAGTTGAGCTAATTGGGGCGCGAATTGTGCCATACTTTGTTCAGTAGGGGAGGTGAAAGGAAGGGCTTCTAACAGTAAAAAACTGTGGTTTGGCGAACAGCCTACACCGTAAACTTGCGGTACTTGAACACAGCCCGTTTTGGCTAGCAACGCCAATTGATCCGCTTCGGCGCGAAACATAGAGCGGTAGGATTTTGTATTGATTTTGACAAAAACGGGCTGGATGCCATCATCGATAATCCAAGCTTCGTGCATTTCGCCCGTATGCACTTTACGTTTTTGCTTGATAAAATAATACGCACCAAGATGTTCGGCTAAAACTTGAGAAATTGATTTCCACATAAGTCCCCCTATATTCAACTTGTACCACGTCTTGATCGTAAAGAAAATTGGCAAAATAATCTGTGATGAACATCAAGTTTTTTATTTGCGGATCAAAAAATTTGCGGTAAGGTAGCCTAGATTTACATAAATAATTTATTAAGGAGCAAAAATGAAGTTATACGTTTATGATCATTGTCCATTCTGCGTGCGTGCCAGAATGATTTTTGGCTTAAAGAATTTGCCCGTGGTAGAGCTAATGCTATTAAGTGATGATGAAGCAACGCCAGTTTCCTTGATTGGAAAGAAAATGGCGCCAATCTTGATTAAAGAAGATGGCACAGCAATGCCAGAAAGTTTAGATATTGTGCATTATGTGGATCAAAACTATGGCAATCGCTTGCTACTCGATGATGAGGTGCGTAGCGATCTGCAAGCGTGGATGAAAGCAGTCGGCAGTTATTATAATCATCTGCTATTGCCGCGTTTTGTGCAGTTAGGCTTGCCTGAATTTGCTACCCAAAGTGCGATGGATTATTTCGTGAAAAAGAAAACAGAAAGTATTGGTGATTTTGCTGAAAATCTTGCGAATTCTGCGCAATATATTGAAAAACTGCAACAAGATTTTACCGCTCTTGAACCATTGATTTTGTCAGAAAATGGGGTAAATAATCAGCTTTCGATGGAAGATATTTTGCTTTTCCCAATGTTACGCAACCTCACTTGTGTGAAAGGACTTGTTTTCCCGCCAAAAGTGAAAGCCTATGTGGAAACGATGGCTAGCTTATCACAAGTTGAATTATATTTCGATAAAGCCGTTTAGCGTTGTAAAACGCCGAGGAAAATCGGCGAGAAAGTTGGTTTTCAACGCAAAATAGCGTATGATCACTCGCTTAAATCGAAAGCTATACCAAAAGCGATTCGATAATAGAGAAAGCACAGTGCGGAAAATACATTGTAGGTATAACAAAGTGCGGTGCTTTTTTAGTTTATTTTTAATTTAATCAACAAGTTACCTCTCGTATGGGTAACCACTGTATAAGGATTTGATATGCCAATTATTACTTTACCCGATGGCTCACAACGCCAATTTGATAAACCCGTTACAGTGCTTGACGTTGCACAAGATATTGGTGCAGGTTTAGCCAAAGCGACTATCGCAGGGCGTGTGAACGGTGAACGCCGTGATGCGTGTGATCTGATTGATCAAGATGCCAAGTTAGAAATTATTACCGCCAAAGATGAAGATGGACTAGAAATTATTCGCCACTCTTGCGCGCATTTATTAGGACACGCGATTAAACAGCTTTTCCCTGATGTAAAAATGGCTATCGGGCCAACCATTGAAAACGGTTTTTATTATGATGTGGATTTAGACCGCTCTTTAACGCAAGAAGATCTTGACGCCATTGAAAAAAGAATGCTTGAACTAGCAAAAACCAATTATGATGTGGTGAAAAAACGCGTAACTTGGCAAGAGGCAAGAGATACTTTTGAACAACGTGGTGAGCCATATAAAATGGCGATTTTAGATGAAAATATCGAAAAAACAGCCACCCCAGCGCTATATCACCACGAAGAATATATTGATATGTGTCGTGGCCCACACGTACCAAATATGCGTTTCTGTCATCATTTCAAATTACAAAAAGTGGCAGGCGCATATTGGCGTGGCGATAGCAAAAACAAGATGTTACAGCGTATTTACGGCACAGCGTGGGCGGATAAAAAACAACTTGCCGCCTATTTGCAACGTTTAGAAGAAGCAGCAAAACGCGATCATCGTAAAATTGGTAAAGCGCTTGATCTTTATCATATGCAAGAAGAAGCACCGGGTATGGTGTTCTGGCATAATGACGGTTGGACGATTTTCCGTGAGCTTGAAACTTTCGTGCGTACTAAATTAAAAGAGTACGATTATCAAGAAGTGAAAGGACCATTTATGATGGATCGTGTTTTATGGGAAAAAACAGGGCATTGGCAAAACTATGGTGATTTAATGTTCACCACCTCATCAGAAAACCGTGAATATGCCATTAAACCAATGAACTGTCCCGGACACGTGCAAATCTTCAATCAAGGCTTAAAATCTTACCGTGATCTGCCAATTCGTATGGCGGAATTTGGTTCTTGTCATCGTAACGAACCGTCAGGTTCATTGCACGGATTAATGCGTGTGCGTGGTTTTACCCAAGATGATGCACATATTTTCTGTACGGAAGATCAAATTGAAAGCGAAGTAACCAGTTGTATCCGTATGGTTTATGATATTTACAGTACGTTTGGTTTCAATAATATCCAAGTGAAACTTTCTACGCGTCCAGAGAAACGCATTGGTTCTGATGAAATGTGGGATCAAGCAGAGCAAGGTCTAGCAAATGCCTTAAAACACAATGGCTTAGAATACGAAATTCAAGAAGGTGAGGGCGCATTTTACGGGCCTAAAATTGAATTTGCTCTGCGTGATAGCCTTGATCGTGAATGGCAATGTGGCACAATCCAGCTTGATTTTGCTTTACCGGGTCGTTTAAATGCGTCTTATGTTGCGGAAGACAATGATCGCCGAACTCCAGTAATGATTCACCGTGCGATTCTAGGTTCGTTAGAGCGTTTTATCGGCATTATCACCGAAGATTACGCGGGTTTCTTCCCACCTTGGCTTGCTCCAACTCAGGCTGTGGTGATGAATATTACCGATAGCCAAGCGGATTATGTAAAAGAGGTGGTGAAAGCCCTTTCTGATGCGGGCTTGCGTGCTAAAGCAGATTTACGCAACGAGAAAATTGGCTTTAAAATCCGTGAACATACCTTAAAACGCGTACCTTATATGTTAGTTTGTGGCGATAAAGAAATTGCCGAAGGCAAAATCGCCGTGCGTACTCGTAAAGGGGCTGATTTAGGTACATTCACCATCGCAGAATTTACTGAAATGCTGAAACATCAAGTGAAAAACCGAGAATTGAAATTGCTTGGTGAGCAAGAGTAGAAAACCGCACTAAACATTACAGCAAAAATCACCGCACCTTTAAGTATTTTACTTAGTGCGGTGGTTTTTTTTGAGATTTTATCTATTTTGATATTTTTGCCGATAACTCTCTCCCCACATAGCCATTGCATCAAGCACGCTTTTTAGGCTTATTCCGTCTTCTGTAAGAGTATATTCCACCCGTGGTGGCACTTCCGCATAGACTTTTCGCGTTAATAACCCTTGGCTTTCCATTGCCCTTAAATTAGCAGTTAGCACTTTTTGTGAGATGCCGTTTAAGGTTTTTTTCAATTCACCAAAACGCTTTGTGCCAGATAATAATTCACGAATAATCAATACACGCCAACGTTCACTCATCATCATTAATGTGATTTCCACTTCACAATCGGGTAATTTTTTATCTGTTTCTTTCAACATTTTTCCTTATTTTTCAATATGAGTTTCTTTTAAGTAACTACCGCACTTTTGGGTGCTTACTTTCTTTTTATTTTCTAAAGAGATATTATCACGCTCAACAAAAACGTAACAGAACTATTTTTAGTTATCATTAAACAAGGAGAAAGAAAAATGAAACTGGCAGTAATTGGCGCAAATGGTAAAGCAGGGCGTTTGATTGTCGCAGAAGCGGTAGCACGCGGTTTTGATGTAACTGCGGTGGTTCGCAATGAAAATCACAGCAGCGCACAAAATATACTGAAAAAAGATTTGTTTGATTTAACCAACGCAGATCTTGCAGGATTTGATGTGGTTATTGATGCTTTTGCCGCGTGGACACCTGAAACATTGCCACAGCATAGCAGCTCTTTAGCCCATTTATGTGATATTTTGGCAGGAACAAATGTTCGCTTGCTCGTTGTGGGTGGCGCAGGTAGCCTTTATATTGATGATAGCTTAACGGTGCAACTTGTGGATACGCCAGATTTCCCCGTTGAATATAAATCGTTAGCCCAAGCAATGGCAAAAGCGTTAATGGAATTGCGTAAACGTGATGATGTGAAATGGACATACATTAGCCCAGCGGCGGTTTTCGATCCTGAAGGCAAGAAAATGGGGCATTATCGTTTAGCGGGTGAAATTTTTACGCTAAATGAACAAGGTGAAAGCTATGTGAGCTATGCTGATTATGCCATTGCGATGATTGATGAAGCAGTAAAAGGGGAGCATATCCGTCAGCGTATTTCTATTTTTTCGTAACTTATAAGTCAATCATTTTGTCATTTGAGTTTAGAATAAGATAACAGCGCCGTTATAAAAAGCAGTGCAGGAGATAGCCTTTTAGCATCAGACGATGGCATATAATGAAAGTGCGGTCAAAAAAATGAAAATTTTTGACCGCACTTGATTTTTGATGAAGTCTCATCATTCCTCTTTATAAGCAGAGGAACAGCAAGAGGTTAGCGACTTATTTTTGTTTTGCAAACACCATTTTCACCATTTGCCAGAAGAAAGCTAATGCCCCTAAGCCGAAGATAACATCGCCTACCATACGCACCCAGCGTAAGGTAACAAAAAGTTCTTGTTGCATAAAGGCTTCGCCACGCGCATACCATAACCCGTGTACCATATTAGCGTGAGCTTGAATAACACCAATTGGTAGTAGACTTGAGATAATCATTACAACTAAACCCAGATTTAAACTCCAGAAACCAAATTTCATCAATTTATCATCAAATTGGTGGGTTGGGCGTAAGTAACGTACGATTAAGAATACAAATCCTAAGGCAAGGAAACCATAAACACCAAATAAGGCGGCGTGTGCGTGTACTGCTGTGGTGTTTAACCCTTGAACATAGTAAAGCGAGATAGGTGGGTTGATTAAGAAGCCAAACACACCCGCCCCTAACATATTCCAGAATGCAACAGCTACGAAGCAATAGATTGGCCATTTTAAACGTTCCATCCAAGGGGCTTTTTGTTGCATAGACCAATGTTCCCAAGCCTCATAACCGAGTAAAACTAAGGGAACAACTTCTAATGCAGAGAATGAAGCACCTACCGCAATAATAGGGGTGGTTGCTCCAGCAAAGTAAAGATGATGGAAGGTGCCGGGGATACCACCAATAAGGAAAATCGAGGCAGAAGCAATCGTGGAAACGGTTGCTGTGCGGCGTGAAACAAGCCCTAAACTGACAAAAATAAAGGATAGTGCGGCAACCGAGAATACTTCAAAGAACCCTTCCACCCAAAGATGCACAACCCACCAACGCCAATATTCCATTACAGATAAGTGAGTATGTTCTCCGTAAAAGAGGGCTGGCCCATAGAATAGCCCGATTGCAATGACAGAAGCAAAGAACAACGCGAGTAAATTTTTATCTCCCGGCTGTTTAAACGCATTGATTGTGCCACGTAGCATTAGCACTAGCCAGAACAAAATACCGGCATATTTTATCGCTTGCCAGAAACGTCCTAGGTCAATAAATTCGTACCCTTGATGACCGAACATAAAGCTTAATTCTTTTGGAATTTGATGTGCAATGGCTAAATAACTTCCGGTAAAGGAACCGACAACCAATACGACTAATGCCCAAAAGAGGATATCTACGCCTAATTTTTGATATTTTGGATCTTTACCGCCATTGATAATTGGGGCTAGGAATAATCCGCCCGCTAAAAATGCCATAGCAATCCAGAACAACGCACTTTGTACGTGCCAAGTACGAATGAGGGAATAGGGAAGGTAATCTGATAATGGAATACCATAAAAATCCTGACCTTCAACCGTATAGTGTGCGACGATAGTCCCAAACGTAACCTGTGCAATAAATAACGCCACAACCGTAAATAAATATTTACCAAGCGCTTTTTGTGAAGGGGTGAGTTGAATTTTAGTTAGCGGATCAACAGCATCAGGAATTGGATCTTTCTCATCTTCTTTTTTCTTAAATGCCCACACCCAAACCATCATACCAATGCCTAAAATCAGGAAGACAACACTGGCAATAGACCACATAATATTTTCTGCGGTTGGCACATTATTAATGAGTGGTTCGTGTGGCCAGTTATTGGTATAAGTTGCCTCTGTATTTGGACGATTCGCCGAGGCAGTCCAAGCTGTCCAGAAGAAAAATTTTGTTAAATCTTGACGATCTGCTAATACGGGCAAGGTGTTATCTTTCATCGCAAAATGATCGCGAGTGAGTTTGAACTGCGGATCATCACCATATAGCGAAATATAATATTGTGCTGTTTTTTCAATGGCTTGCTGACGTGTATCAGATAATTGTACAACACCATTTTCGACTTTGCTGCCTCGATATTCACGAGTAAGACGCGCTTGTAAAATGGCTTTTTGATCGTCATTTAATTGATCAAAATTTTTACCAAATTCTTTTTGTGCTGTAATATCTAACCAGTTGGTCAATTCACGATGTAACCAGTCAGCCGTCCAATCAGGCGCTTGATATGCACCGTGTCCCCAGATTGAGCCAAGTTGCATTCCCCCAGTCGTTTGCCAAGCAGTTTGACCTTGCAAAATATCATTTTTAGTAATCAGGGTCTCACCATTTTCATTGATGTATTTTTCAGGAATAGGCGGTGCTTCCCGATAAATATCTACCCCAAAATAACCCAGAATAGAAAATGCCCCGATAAGCACAACGATCAACGTGTACCAGAGCTTTTTATATTGCCCCATAATCAATTCTCCATACATAAAAATAGAATAAACCATAGCAATCGCATTGCTATTGTGTGCTAAGGATAAATGGTTATTTCTTTACAAAAAATAACACTCAACCTTAAATATCGTATTAATACCCGACTAATTTTATCAACTATTTTATGTGTGCGTGATCTAAATGCGATTTTCTTGTCTTAGATCAAAATTTATTAGCCACTTTTTGACAGCAGGCTTCCATTATGGCAAGTTTGACATTTATTGAGATAAGAAAGATTTTGCATCGCATTTTTTCAGAATAGTGCTAAAATTTTCTGTGTTACAGCAATCTTTAGGCTAGTACACCATTATTTTGATATTGATTTATAGAAGGAAAAGTTTATGAGTACATTAACGATTACATTTACAACAACCCGCATTTTCGCTCACGATTTAGTTTCTGAACTATTAAATATCGGTGCGGTATCGGCAGAAGAAACGAAACAAAAAGGCGAAGATGTAGCAGAAGTTGTTGCCGTTTTCGGTGAGAATGTTGAGGCACAAGATGTTATCGCGGCTTTAGCAGAATCAGGCATCACCAACATTCCTTATGTGGTGAGCTAAGAATAAAAAACCTGTTTATGCAAGTAAGCAGGTTTTTTTAGTTTTGTTATAGAATCTAATGAAGCGTGAATTTACTCTCCACTAATTTGGTTTATGGTGGAAGCCTCCTAGAAGATTGTCGGCTTGCGTTTCCTGTATTTATATAAAGTTTAACCTCTTCATTTTTACCCTTTAAAAAATATTATATGTCAATAAATTTTAATTTATTGTAAAGCCCTTTTTTACATAAGTTTACGCAACCTTTTATTTTTCTTTATGACTAATCCAATGTTAGGCGATATGCCTACTTATTTTATTATTTAATTTAACTTATAGGACTCAAAAAATGAAAAAACTGTTTGCTGAATTTTTCGGAACATTTTGGCTTGTGTTAGGAGGCTGTGGCTCAGCTGTGTTGGCGGCGGCATTTCCTGAACTTGGGATTGGTTTTGCAGGTGTTGCATTGGCATTTGGTCTCACCGTTTTAACAATGGCATTTGCGGTGGGGCATATTTCAGGTGGACATTTTAATCCAGCTGTTACATTAGGCTTAGTGGCGGGTGGACGTTTCCACGCTAAAGAGGCATTTGGCTATATTATTGCTCAAGTTATCGGCGGGCTTTGTGCTGGTGCGGTACTTTATGGGATAGCTTCAGGTAAAGCTGGGTTTGATGTCACAGCAAGTGGCTTTGCTTCAAATGGTTTTGGAGAACATTCACCCGGTGGTTATTCTTTAACGGCAGTTATTCTTGCGGAAATCGTTTTAACCGCATTTTTCTTAATTGTGATTCACGGCGCAACAGATAAACGTGCTTCAGCGGGGTTTGCACCTATTGCAATTGGCTTAGCCCTCACAATTATCCACTTGGTTTGTATTCCTGTGTCCAACACATCGGTAAATCCTGCGCGTTCTACTGCAGTAGCGTTATTCCAAGGCACTTGGGCTATTGAGCAGCTATGGGTATTCTGGCTTGCGCCTATCGTAGGTGGAATTATTGGTGGTGTAATTTATCGTACATTATTAGAACAAGAGTAACTCACAAACTTAGGCGGCTAGAATTGGCCGCCTTTTATTTTTACTCAAAAGTTGGAAAATTTTAACCGCACTTTATATTTTGTATTTTAGTCTAATCCAATAATTTTCCAACGATTGTGGCTTTTTCCTTCAATTTTTCCTTGTTTCACTTCGCGGATATAATTCATCATCATATTTTGAATTGTGCCATTTTCCTGTCCTAATGCCACTTTAGATTCCCATAATAATGGAATTTGTTGTCCTTCAAAAATTCCGCCTTTTTTGATTAATTGTCCAAAACGATAAGAATTCATTCCCACTTTAAGTTTCATTTCATCAGTCACTGGACGACCATCAGCCAAACGAAGGTTTACAATTTTATGACCTTGCTGGTTACGCAAATCAATTTGATAATTTACGCCACCAAATAAATCAAAAGTAACGTATTTAGATTTAGCTCGTTTGGTATTATAGCGATAGATTTTATCACCCGGTTCAAGGGTATCAAAATAATCTGCAGACCATTCCATATATTGTTTGAGTTGTTTTCCTGTCATCTCATAAACGCTAACATCGCCGCCAGCATAGCGATAATTGTAAATAATGTCTTTTTTCTTAATATCTCCTTTTTCTAGGCGAACTTTCTGATGATCAAAAGCAAAGGAAACAACATCCGCTTGGCTATAATATTGTTCTACATCGTGGATAAAAGAAGATAACCCCGTATCTTGAGAAAAAGCAAAAGAGACGCCATAATTTTCACCTTGAGGTACCATGGTATTTTCTGTTTGACCAATAATCACATTATTTAAACGGCGTAATTCATCGTGGTAAGGTTGATAAATTTTAATAATATTTTCATCAGCTTGGAAATCTTTTACTGGCACTGTTTTTGCTGTTTTATTTATCAGCTTTACGTGAGCGTTCTTAATGTCAAAGGTAAGATCTACTTCTGAAACGACAGTGCCATAACGATGAGGTTCTGTAATCAATGTATCCTTAATAGTTACGTGAGGAATATTTTTATGCATATGTCCTGCAATAATCACATCAATGCCATCTACTGCATTGACAAGATCAGCAACTCCCGTATCTGGAATGTTATTTTCATTTTCAATGCCCATATGAGCTAAAACCACAATCGCATCAACCCCTTTCTGTTTTAATTGGGTAATTTGTTTTTTGGTTTCTTCAATTGGGGAAGTAAAAATCATTTGATCGAGATAGCCTGTGTCTAGCTCAAAAGTGGCAGACATTGGCGTAGTCAATCCAATTACACCTATTTTTACCCCATCTTTTTCAATTATCGTCGTTGGTGTAAGATAACGGCGACCATTTTTATAGTAAAAATTTGCCGTTAGCTTTTGCGCCCTTATATCTTTTAGGATTTCATCTAATGCGGTCATACCAAAATTGAATTCGTGATTGCCTAGAATGAAAATATCATATTTCATTTGATTAAGTATTTTAGGAATAGGATGATTTTTATAATACTCAGGTGTTTTTGCGAATACTTCTACTTGATTATCTTGAATCGCATCACCAATATCTACCAGAACAACATTAGGATTTTTTTTGCGGACTTCATTTACATAAGTGGAAATTTGAGCATAAGAACCTGAATAGTCGGCAATATCTGCGCCATAACTCCAAGGTACAACTCTACCATGTACGTCTGAAGTACCTAAAATTTTGATATTTACCTCTTTCGCAACAGCAATACTTATAGAAGAAAGAGTAAGAATAGTGGTGAGAAGTTTTTTCATCGTGTCTCCTAGTAATATGAATAAAAGCTGACTAAATTTTGGCAAAAACATAGAAGATTATCAATAGGTTAAATATTTTATTAGTTGGTAAGGACAAAGTTTGGAGGGGATTGCTCGTGTGAAAGTCAGTCGCTACTTTTAAGGAAAAGCCGATCTTATGATCGGCTTAGATAAAATTTTCGGTTAAATTAACCAATCACTTTCGGTAAATAACCCGCTTGGATTAAAAATGGGACATTCATAATTAATAATCCTAATAACAAGGCAATAAATAAGCTTATATTTCCACCTAGTACACGGTATGGCATATCAGGATAGCGTTTCCGTGCTTGCCAAGCCATTCCAACGGGCAACACTAAACCATAGAAAGTAAACATTTGTCCTGCATAACCTAAGGCAGCAATAAAGCCATCTGGATAGAATAAAGCAAAAGCAAGTGGTGGAATAAAAGTTAGTAAACCAAGTTGGATGCGATTTGCTTTGATGTTTACACGTTTTAATAAATCGTCTAAGCAGTCAAACAGTGATAATGCCACGCCAAGGAAAGAGGTAACTAATGCAAGGGTTGAGAATGTTCTTACCGCACCGCTAATTAATGAACTCCCTGTCGCTTGGAAGGTAGCATTGATTAACCCATTTAGTGTGGGATCATTATTTACAATTTGCACAAATTCAGATTGTGGGAAAACGCCGTGCGTTGCCATTTGCCATAAAATATAAGCCACTAATGGGATTGCTGTCCCTCCAATAATGGCAATACGTAAACGGCGAATATCACCATCTAAGTATTTGTTTATGCTTGGAATAATCACGTGGAAACCAAATGAGGTGAAAAATACAGGGCTTGCAGAAATGATTAAGAAATCTTTTAATGGCATTGCAAGCAAGTTATCCGTTGTAACTAGCGGTAACATCATACCTAATACAAGTAAAAATGCCGCAAGTTTAATTAAGAAGAGTAAGCGTGTTAGCGCATCAACTGCGCCTGTACTAATCACGATAAAGACACCTAATACCAGCGTAAATAAAACGATGGATACAGAAGTGGCGTTATCCCCTAAAAATGGCATTAGCCCAGCAAGTAATGAACCACCGCCTGTAACATAAGCGGAAAGAATAGCATACATAAAAATAACAAGGGAAAGGGTAGCAAGTACACGCCCAGCGATACCGAAATATTGCTCAGCTAGTGTCGCAATCCCTGCATCTTTGCGTTCCGCTTTTTGATACACTTCAACAAATAATAATGCGCTGTAAGAAAGTAAAATCCAAAGTGCGAATAATAATGCAAGGGTATAACTAAAGCCCATCTCTGCCGAGGTGAGAGGCATTGCTAGCATTCCTGCACCTATTGTCGTTCCTGCGACAAGTAAGGCACTGCCAAATGTCTTATTTTTCATAATATTTTCCTGATTAAGTTTAGTAAAAGTGCAGTAGATTTTATCGTATTTTTATTGAAATGTAATTATATTTTTACATAGTGTTTTTATTTCTTTACAAGTGAGTTGTGAGGGAATTGCTAATGTAATATTGAGAAGAGGTAGGAAAATATCTTTCCGTGTCAAATTGTTTTTTCTTTGTATTTAACAATGGGGGCTTACTGAATGCGTTATTTTCTTTTGTTACTTATAAAATGTAGAAGATCACTTCCGATCTTCTACATTCAACCAAAACTAAGCAGCAAGTTTTACGGCTGTTTACCAATATATGCCAAGATACCGCCATCAACGTATAAAATATGACCATTGATGAAGTTTGAGGCATCAGAAGACAAGAATACTGCCGCACCTGCGAGATCTTCTGGCGTACCCCAACGCGCTGCAGGTGTTTTAGCGATGATGAATTGATCGAATGGGTGGCGAGAGCCGTCAGGTTGTCTTTCGCGTAATGGTGCTGTTTGTGGTGTGGCGATATAACCTGGGCCGATCCCGTTACATTGAATATTTGCTTCACCAAATTCTGAACAGATGTTTTTGGTGAGCATTTTTAATCCACCTTTGGCGGAGGCATAACCCACCACAGTTTCACGGCCTAATTCACTCATCATTGAGCAGATATTGATGATTTTACCGTGTCCTTTTTTAATCATTGAAGGTAATACGGCTTTTGACATAATGAATGGGCCAGTCAGATCGATGTCGATAATTTTACGGTAGTCTGCGGCGGTGGTTTCTAGCATTGGGATACGTTGGATAATCCCCGCATTGTTTACTAAAATATCAATCACGCCCACTTCGTTTTCAATTTTAGCGACGTGTTCTTTTACCGCATTTTCGTCTGTTACGTCAAATAAATAACCCTGTGCATCAATGCCTGCTTCTTTATAGGCAGCGAGACCTTTTTTGAGGTTTTCTTCGTTTACATCATTGAATACAATTTTTGCGCCTGCCTGACTGAGTGCTGACGCGATAGCAAAGCCGATACCGTATGATGCCCCTGTAACTAAGGCTATTTTACCTTTTAATGAGAATTGTTCTAAAATATTTGACATAGTTGCTCCTTAAACTCCTTAAAATGAGGTTGTCATTGAAACTTATTGTTGGGTTTTTGATTTTAAAATTATTAAACCATTATTTCAATTTTATTATAGCGGATTATGAGAAATAGAATGTGATGTAGTTCACATTTTTGTGAATTGCACCGAATTTTTATGCCTTATGAGATTTTTGATCTTGAATTTAAAATCTAACTGCAACAAATAAAAAAGTGTTCATAAGGAAATCAACAATAATTTGTTTAGCACAACAAAATTACTAATGAGAACTTATGAACACCTACAAACATCTTACAGTTTGTGAACGCGAAAAGATAATGGTTTTTCACGCATTAGACAAAACGATTACACAAATTGCCCAGCGATTACAGCGACATAAATCGACTATTTCACGAGAATTGAAGCGCTGTCAGGGCGAATATGCGACATTATCGGCTCAAGAACACTATCAACAACAACGGGTAGAATGTAAACCCAAGCGAAAGTTAGCCGACCCGAGATTGTTTAATTTTGTTAAGCAAAAGTTCTTACAAGAGAATTGGTCGCCAGAGCAGATTGCCGCCCGTTTGAAATACGAACAAAGCGCGCTTTCTATTAGCTTTGTCAGCATTTACCGAGGGATTTATGCCGGGTGGTTTGATGAGAAAGGGCTATCGCACGGGGCAAGAGGGGCGATTCGGAAACTCCGTCATCGCGGGAAAAAGCGGCATACCAATGACTATGTGGAAAAACGCGGAAAAATCCCAATTAGTCATCATTTAACCGAACGACCAAGCGAAGCCGAAGCACGAAGCCGTTTAGGTGATTGGGAAGCAGATACAGTGTTGGGCGCAGCAGGCAAAGCCTGTTTATTGACTTTGACAGATAGAAAAAGCCGTTTTTCCCTCGTCAGAAAACTGCCTGCAAAGCGAGCAGAAAGCGTTTGCTAAGGCAATGAGTGAAGCCTTGCACAATCAGCCTTTAGAGAGCATTACCCCAGATAGAGGGAAAGAATTTGCAAAACATCAGCAGGTAACGGAACGACTTCAGGTTGAATTTTACTTTCCATTGCCCCACCAACCTTGGCAAAGAGGAACAAATGAAAACACGAACGGTTTACTGAGGGGGTATTTTCCGAAAGGTCAAGACATTACACCCTTTTCAGAAGCACAAATACAAACCGTGGTCGATAAATTAAATCACCGACCACGCAAATGTTTAAACTGGAAAACGCCTTATGAAGTTTATTTTGATAAAGTGTTGCAGTTAGTTTGACAATCCAAGCTTCATCAGATTAAATATTAAGAATAAAATTTAACTCTACACAATAAGGATGAAGTATGAATAGTACATCAGAAACCAATGAGGCAGCAAGTCTTGTTGACTCTTTAGAAAAAGAAATACAAGAAGCCAAAAACGATGGTAAAACATATCTAGAAGTACCAATAGAAAATTTAATATATATTTTTGAGAATTTAAATGAAGAAACTAAAAATAATATTTTTAGATTACAATATCACTATATAGAATTTATGTTAAAATTATCTTTTTTTAATTATATTAATAATCAACCAATACTACAACTAGAAACTTCTAGTTATCAAAATCCTAAAGAAAAATATAGCTTTTATTCTTTCTTAAGAATTAATATTAGCAATATTGTATACAGATACTATGATAAAAATTTCTTAACAAATGTAAATAAATTGGACGCAATACTAAAAGAACATAAAGAACAAGAAACAAAAAATATGAAAGCTGCTACGGATGAAACACTAAAAAATTTAGAAAATTTATCTAAAAGAGAAAACTGTACCTATTTCATAACATTAATTTTTCTAGTATTATACATGCTGGGGATCGTAGTAGTATTAGCTAAATTCAATTACCTTTTCAAAGATATTAATTTATTGATTTTATACCCTATGATAATTATATCATTTACATTCTTTATATACCTAATTAAATTACATTCTGCTGCAAATAGAATTAGATATGACTATAAATTTAAATATGATACATTTAAAATTTTTTTATATAGTCATAATTGGATTGGTAATAAGATAAACAAAGAGGAAGATAAAAATCAAGCTAGAAAAACGATAATTACAAATTTAATGAAAACACTATCTGATAATCCTATAAGATTAATATCTAACCAAAATAATGAATTACCAGTAGAACAAATAATATCTGCAGTAAAAGATACAATAAATGGAAAATCTAAATAGGCTTTAATATTGTATCCACTACCAATTGAATTAAGATACAACCACTTTCAAGCCGTTTCTAACGGCTTTTTTATATCTAAAACTTGAGGTAATTATAAAACGTAATTGGGATTTAATTAGAAAAATCCTTATCTATCTAGAAGAAAAAGATTTTGATACTTGGATTGTCAAACTAACTGCAACACTTTATCAAAATAAACTTCATAAGGCGTTTTCCAGTTTAAGCATTTGCGTGGTCGGTGATTTAATTTATCGACCACGGCTTGTATTTGTGCTTCCGAAAAGGGGGTAATGTCTCGACCTTTCGGAAAATACTCCCTTAGTAAACCGTTCGTGTTTTCATTTGTTCCTCTTTGCCAAGGTTGGTGAGGCAATGGAAAGTAAAATTCAACTTGAAGTCGTTCCGTTACCTGCTGATGTTTTGCAAATTCTTTCCCTCTATCTGGAGTAATGCTCTCTAAAGGCTGATTGTGCAAGGCTTCACTCATTGCCTTAGCAACGCTTTCTGCTCGCTTTGCAGGCAATTTTCTGACGAGGGAAAAACGGCTTTTTCTATCCGTCAAGGTCAATAAACAGGCTTTTCCTGCTGCGCCCAATACCGTATCCGCTTCCCAATCGCCTAAACGGCTTCGCGCCTCGGCTTCGCTTGGTCGTTCGGTTAAATGATGACTAATAGGGATTTTCCCGCATTTTCCATATAGTCATTGGTATGCCGCCTTTTCCCACGATGGCGGAGTTTCCGAATAGCCCCTCTTGCCTCGTGTGATAATCCTTTCTCATCAAACCACCCTGCATAAATCCCTCGATAAATACTGACAAAGCTAATAGAAAGCTCGCTTTGTTCGTATTTCAAACGAGCGGCAATCTGCTCTGGCGACCAATTCTCTTGTAAGAACTTTTGCTTGATGAAATCAAACAATCTCGGGTCGGCCTTTCGCTTGGGTTTACATTCTACCCGTTGTTGTTGATAGTGTTGATAGTGTTCTTGAGCTGATAATGCCGCATATTCGCCCTGACAGCGCTTCAATTCTCGTGAAATGGTCGATTTATGTCGTTGTAATCGCTGAGCAATCTGGGTGATTGTTTTGCCTAATGCGTGAAAAACCATTATCTTTTCGCGTTCACAAAGTGTAAGATGTTTGTAGGTATTTATAAGTTCTCATCAGTGATTTTGTTGGGCTAAACAAATTATCGTTGATTTCCTTATGAACACTTTTTTATTTGTTGCAGTTAGATTGTAAATTCAAGATAAAAAATTGAGTAAATAATCAGCGATTTTATTTTTGAACTCTACTTTTTGTTTAATCTCTCCTCACTCTTTTTTGTCAGTGAATTAAATGTTGAATAATAAAGTGCGGTAATTTTTTTAAAAGTTTTTAAAAATAGAAGATTTTTTAATTTTTTATTCTCTTTTTTATCCTAATTGTTCTCTCTTTATATAAAATCTATTAGAATGCAGTCTTTCATTATGAGGAGAAATTATGATTGAGCAAATTATCAGCAACGTGGAACACGCCTTAACGTGGTTTGTCGAAACATTTGATGGCCCTCTTTGGGATATTACCGTAATTACCCTTTTAGGTGTCGGCATTTTCTTTACCGTGACAACGGGGTTAGTGCAGTTACGTTTATTTCCACAAAGTTTACGTGAAATGTGGTTTGGGCGCGCTTCTACGGGGGATTCTTTAACACCCTTTCAAGCCTTTGCAACAGGGCTTGCGAGCCGTGTGGGCGTAGGGAATATTGGTGGTGTTGCCACAGCAATTGCGATTGGTGGTGAAGGCGCGGTGTTCTGGATGTGGGTAACGGCGTTGATCGGTATGTCTAGCGCAGTGGCAGAGTCGTCTCTTGCTCAATTATATAAATTAAAAGATAAAGATGGAGTGAGCCGCGGTGGACCTGCTTATTATATTGTGCAAGGCTTAAAATCTCGCTGGCTGGCGGCGTGCTTTGCCATTGCGTTAATCTTTACCTTTGGTTTTGCCTTTAATGCGGTGCAGTCTAATGCCATTGTTGAAGCAACAGGTAATGCGTGGAAATGGAATCCAAATTACGTAGGAATTGGCTTGGTGATTTTAACTGCTTTAATTATTTTTGGTGGGGTGAAACGTATTGGTAAAGTATCGGCTCGTATTGTACCGATAATGGCACTGTTCTATTTAATTATGGCGGTAATCATTATGGGAATGCATATTGAAATGATCCCAGCTGTGATTGCTAACATTGTGCATAGTGCCTTCTCTTTTGATGCAATGGCTGGCGGTATGTTTGGGGCGATTTTCTCTAAAGCAATGCTAATGGGAATTAAACGTGGTTTATTTTCTAACGAAGCAGGTATGGGATCGGCGCCAAATGCGGCGGCCACTGCGGATGTTAAGCACCCTGTGAGCCAAGGGTTAATTCAAATGCTTGGCGTGTTTGTTGATACCATTATTGTGTGTTCTTGTACGGCTATCATCATTTTGCTATCAGACAATTACGGTGGTGAAACGCTGAAAAGTATTTCTCTTACGCAAAACGCTTTACAATATCACGTGGGTGAATTTGGTTTGCATTTCCTTGCTTTTATCTTATTGCTATTTGCATTTTCTTCTATTATTGGTAACTATGCCTATGCAGAAAGTAATATCCGTTTCCTCAAAAATCGCCCTGTAGTGGTGTTTCTTTTCCGCTTAGTGGTGCTATTTTTCGTGTACTTTGGCGCAGTGAATTCAGGGAATGTGGTATGGAGCTTCGCTGATACGGTAATGGCCGTGATGGCATTAATTAACTTGGTGTCTATCGTGTTGCTTTCCCCGATTGTTTGGACGTTATTAAAAGATTATCAACGCCAAATTAAAGCAGGCATTCGTGAGCCAGAATTTAAAATTAAAGAGCATCCAGAGCTTCTTAAACGTGGCGTAAATCCAGATGTTTGGAAATAATTATTGATGTAAGTATGAGGTTGTTTGATGTCAGCACAACACATTGAATTTCAAGAAAAGGTGCAAGCCTTGCTAAAACAGCATAAAGGTGAGCGAATTATTAGCTTTGAATATGAAAATCAGCGCTACTGGCTCAAACAACCTGAACAACTTAAAGGTGTTTGGCGTTTACTTAAACCGCAACCCAAAAAAGCTTTTCAAAATGAATTGAACACCTTGCAGTTTTTAGCCGAAAAAAAAGCACCCGTGCCACAATTAATGGCATTTGGCGAAGATTTTTTAGTGCTAAAAGATGCGGGTAAGACTATCAGCTATTGGGTGGATAAACCTGATCTCAGTTCAATACAGAAGCTGGCTATTTTGGAAGATGGGGTAAAAGCCTTAACGGATTTGCATAAGAAAGGTTTGGTTCACGGTCGCCCAGCGCTACGTGATATGGCGTGGCACGAAGGCAAGGTACAGTTTATTGATTTTGAATCCCGTTCTAATCAGACGAATTTAAATTGGCAAAAAGTACGAGATAGCCTTATTTTTATTCATAGTCTTGGGCGTTCAGATAGCATTTCTGATGAGCAAATGCGTTTAACCATTGAGAAATATCAACAATATTGTGAACCTGATATTTGGCAACGAACGGTTTCTGTTTTGCGAAAAAACCGTTGGCTGTATCATTTATTGTTACCTTTTAAGCCTATTGCAAGAATGGATCTTATTGCGATTTATCGTTTATTTGAAAATACCTTAAACAACTAAGTGCGGTGCTTTTTTACAAGTTTTTTTGATAAAGCCTTGCTATTTGTTTTTCTATAGGTATAATACGCCACATATTTCGGACGCGGGGTGGAGCAGCTTGGTAGCTCGTCGGGCTCATAACCCGAAGGTCGTTGGTTCAAATCCAGCCCCCGCAACCAATTCATAGAAAGTTCAGTAAAAAGAACCCCAATTTTGGGGTTTTTTTGTACGAGCAATTTAGATGTAGAACTGGGCTGATAGCCCTTTTTTTACGTCCTAATTTTGTGTAGGAGGCGTTAATTGGCAACATTAGAAGAAAAATTATCTGATTTACTCAAAGATTCTGTACAGGATTTAGGCTGTGAACTTTGGGGTATCGAATGCCAGCGTATGGGAAGATTTTTAACCGTGCGTTTATATATTGATAAAGAAGGTGGCGTAACCGTTGATGATTGTGCTGATGTGAGCCGTCAGGTCAGCGCGATTTTAGATGTGGAAGATCCGATTGCGGATAAATATAACCTTGAAGTCTCTTCACCGGGGCTTGATCGTCCATTATTTACCTTAGCGCAATATGCTCGCTTTATTGATCAAGAGATTATCGTGCATTTACGTATTCCTGTATTAGAACGCCGTAAGTGGCAAGGAAAATTATCGCATATTGAAAATGATATGCTGACGTTAATGGTTGATGGGCAGCCTCAAGTATTGGTATTTGGTAACATTCAAAAAGCCAATGTAGTACCTAAATTTTAAGTTTATGTAGGAAGAAAAGAAAAAATGAGTAAAGAGATTTTATTAGCTGCGGAAGCAGTATCAAATGAAAAATTGTTACCTCGTGAGAAAATTTTTGAGGCTTTAGAAAGTGCGATTGCTCTCTCTACGAGAAAAAAATATGAACAAGAAATTGATGTGCGTGTAGTGATCGATCCAAAAACGGGTGAATTTGATACATTCCGTCGCTGGTTAGTGGTGGATGAAGTAACCAATCCAACAAAAGAAATCACCCTTGAAGCGGCACAATTTGATGATCCAAATGTGCAAGTTGGGGATTATGTGGAAGATCAAATTGAATCTGTGGCGTTTGATCGTATTACAATGCAAACCGCACGCCAAGTGATTAGTAGCAAAATCCGTGAAGCGGAGCGTAATAAAATCGTTGAGCAATTCCGTTCTAATGAGGGCGAAATTGTGACGGGAACGGTGAAAAAAGTAAACCGTGAAAATATTATTTTAGATTTAGGTCAGCAAGCGGAAGCGGTGATTTTGCGTGAAGATATGTTACCACGCGAGAATTTCCGCCCGGGCGATCGTGTGCGTGGTGTGTTATACCGTGTTAGCCCAGAAAGCAAAGGCGCACAGCTTTTTGTTACCCGTGCAAAACCTGAAATGATTATCGAATTATTCCGCATTGAAGTGCCAGAAATCGGTGAAGAGCTGATTGAAATCAAAGGTGCAGCACGTGATCCGGGTTCGCGCGCTAAAATTGCTGTAAAAAGCAATGATAAACGTATTGATCCTGTTGGGGCTTGTGTCGGAATGCGCGGTTCACGCGTGCAGGCAATTACCAATGAATTAGGCGGAGAGCGTGTTGATATTGTGTTATGGGATGACAATCCAGCTCAGTTTGTGATTAATGCAATGGCACCGGCGGATGTGACGTCTATTGTTGTTGATGAAGATAATCATTCTATGGATATTGCGGTTGAAGCGGAAAACTTGCCACAAGCCATCGGACGTAATGGACAAAATGTACGTCTAGCCAAACAACTGACAGGTTGGACATTAAATGTAATGACCACAGAAGAACTTAATGAAAAACATCAAGCAGAAGATAATAAAGTGCTTAAACGCTTTATTGAGGCATTAGAAATTGATGAAGAATTTGCCCAAATCCTTGTAGAAGAAGGGTTCACTAGCTTAGAAGAACTTGCTTATGTTCCAGTTAATGAATTAACCGCAATTGATGGGTTAGAAGATGAAGATCTTGTTGAGGAATTACAAACTCGAGCTAAAAACGCCTTGACTGCTGCGGCATTAGCGGAAGAAGAAGCGTTAAAACAAGCGCATATTGAAGATAAATTATTAAATCTTGAAGGAATGAACCGCCATCTTGCGTTCAAATTAGCAGAAAAACAAATCACGACCTTAGAAGAATTAGCGGAACAAGGTGTGGATGATTTAGCCGATATTGAAGAATTAAGTGCCGAACAGGCCGCAGATTTAATTATGGCGGCACGTAATATTTGTTGGTTCAGTGAAGAATAAAGAAGGGTGTAAAAACTATGGTAGATGAAGTCAAAAAATCGGATGCACCGAAAAAATTAAGCATACAACGCCGTACTAAAACTACGGCAAATACCACCACAAGTACCGGTAAAAATAAAACGGTACAAGTAGAGGTACGCAAAAAACGCACTGTTCCAACAGAAGCAGCAATTCGTGCGGAAGAAGAGGCTCGCTTAAAAGCAAAACAAGAAGCGGAAAAGAAAGCGGCAGAAAAAGCGAAAAAAGAAGCACAAGAAAAAGCAAAATTAGAGGCAGAAAAAGCGAAAAAGGCAGCAGAAGACAAACGTCTTGCAGAACAGAAAGCACAAGAACAAACAGAAAAATCAGCTAAAGTTGCAAATACTAAAGCGATTGATCAAGAAAAAGAACGTCTTAAAGCCGAAGAAGCAGAACTTCGCCGTAAAGCAGATGAATTAGCTCGTCAAAAAGCAGAAGAGCAAGCACGTAAAGCGGCAGAAGAAGCGAAACGCTATGCGGATTTAGCAAGTGCGGATGAAAAAAATGAAATTTCTGAAGATTATTCAGATTATCATCTGACTTCAAGCTATGCGCGCGAAGCAGAAGACGAAGAAGAGCGCCGCAATGAAAATCGTGGTCGTGGTAAAAATAAAGTTGCCAAAGCGAAAAAAGGCGGACGTGAAGACGACAACAACAAAAATGAGCGTGAATCAAATCGTCGTAATCAAAAAGACATTAAAGGTGGCAAAGGCGCGAAAGGTAAGCAAGGCAAAAAAGGTAGTAGCTTACAACAAGGCTTCACCAAGCCAGCTGCACCAGTAAACCGTGATGTGGTGATTGGGGAAACCATTACCGTCGCGGAACTTGCGAACAAAATGGCAGTGAAAGCCACTGAAATCATCAAAACAATGATGAAAATGGGCGAAATGGTTACCATTAACCAAGTGATCGATCAAGAAACAGCACAGCTTGTAGCCGAAGAAATGGGACACAAAGTGATCCTACGTAAAGAAAATGAGCTAGAAGAATCCGTATTAGGCGATCGTGATGTGAATGCTGAAAAAGTAAATCGTGCGCCAGTAGTAACCATTATGGGACACGTTGATCACGGTAAAACTTCCTTACTTGACTACATTCGTAAAGCCAAAGTGGCAGCTGGCGAGGCAGGCGGGATTACCCAACACATTGGTGCTTACCACGTTGAAACAGATGATGGCAAAATGATCACTTTCCTTGATACCCCGGGACATGCCGCCTTTACCTCAATGCGTGCGCGTGGTGCAAAAGCAACGGATATCGTCGTGCTTGTGGTTGCCGCAGATGATGGCGTGATGCCACAAACCATTGAAGCAATCCAACACGCAAAAGCAGCCGGTGTGCCAATCGTTGTGGCGGTGAATAAAATTGATAAGCCTGAAGCAAACCCAGATCGCGTCGAACAAGAGTTGTTGCAACACGAAGTAATTGCAGAAAAATTTGGTGGCGATACCCAGTTTGTTTATGTTTCTGCGAAAAAAGGAACAGGGGTGGATGAATTACTTGAAGCCATCTTATTACAATCTGAAGTGTTAGAACTCAGTGCCGTGAAAGACGGAATGGCAACTGGGGTGGTGATTGAGTCATATCTTGATAAAGGCCGTGGTCCAGTGGCAACCATCTTAGTTCAATCAGGAACATTACGCCGTGGTGATATTGTGCTTTGTGGTTTTGAATATGGCCGTGTACGTGCAATGCGAGATGAAAATGGTAAAGACATTTCAGAAGCAGGCCCATCAATTCCAGTGGAAGTATTAGGCTTATCTGGTGTGCCATCTGCGGGTGATGAAGCCACTGTGGTACGTGATGAGAAAAAAGCCCGTGAGGTGGCACTATATCGTCAAGGTAAATTCCGTGAAGTGAAATTAGCCCGTCAGCAAAAAGCGAAGTTGGAAAATATGTTCAGCAATATGGCAGAAGGCGATGTGGCAGAATTGAACGTTATTGTCAAAGCAGATGTTCAAGGTTCGGTAGAAGCGATCGTTCAAGCCTTACAAGAGCTTTCAACCGCAGAAGTGAAAGTGAATGTCGTTGGTTCTGGCGTGGGCGGAATTACTGAAACCGATGCAACTTTAGCTGCGGCATCTAATGCGATTATTGTTGGTTTTAACGTTCGTGCCGATGCGTCAGCACGCCGTATCATTGAAAATGAAAATATTGATTTGCGTTATTATTCTATTATTTATGAACTACTTAACGAAATCAAAGCAGCGATGAGCGGTATGTTACAGCCTGAATTTAAGCAAGAAATTATCGGTCTTGCAGAAGTGCGTGATGTATTCCGTCATCCGAAATTTGGTGCAATCGCAGGTTGTATGGTTACCGAAGGTGTGGTGAAACGTAATAACCCAATCCGTGTATTACGTGATAACGTGGTGATCTTTGAAGGGGAATTGGAATCTCTCCGCCGTTTCAAAGATGACGTCGCAGAAGTGCGTAATGGAATGGAATGTGGTATTGGCGTGAAAAACTACAACGATGTGAAAGTTGGTGACCAAATTGAAGTCTTTGAAGTGGTTGAAATTAAACGCTCAATTTAATGAATGAGAAAGTGCGGGTGTTTTTATCCGCACTTTTACTTAACACAATAAATGGGATAGGCTTTTCGTCACAGGTTACACCTTAAGCGAGGCAAGCATTATCCTCTTTTTATTTATAGGAAAAGGAAATGGCAAGAGAATTTAAACGCTCAGATCGCGTAGCACAAGAATTACAAAAAGAAATTGCAGTCATTTTACAGCGTGAAGTCAAAGATCCTCGTATTGGAATGGTTACCGTTTCTGATGTAGAAGTGTCGCGCGATTTGGCTTATGCAAAAGTTTTTGTAACTTTTTTATTTGATCAAGATGAAAGTATTATTGAAAGTGGAATGAAAGGGTTAGAAAAAGCTGCACCTTATATTCGTTCATTATTGGCGAAAGCGATGCGTTTACGGATCGTTCCTGAGTTACGTTTTATTTATGATCAATCTTTGGTCGAAGGAATGAGAATGTCTAACTTGGTGAGTGAAGTGATTCGTGATGATGAAAAACGCCACCAGCCAGAACCGCATAACCAAGAAGATGTCGACAAAAATAATGAGTAGAGCAAAAAATAAAGGTCGCCATATTCACGGAATTTTTTTGTTAGATAAGCCACAAGGGGCAAGTTCTAACCAAATTATGCAACAAGTGAAACGGCTTTTTCAGGCAAATAAGGCAGGGCATACAGGGGCGTTAGATCCCCTCGCTACGGGGATGTTGCCCATTTGTTTAGGTGAGGCGACCAAGTTTTCGCAATATTTGCTTGATTCTGATAAGCGTTATTTGGTCACCGCGAAATTGGGGGAACGTACAGATACCTCTGATGCAGATGGACAAGTGGTGCAACATCGAGAAGTGCGGGTGGAAATCTCAGAAATTTTGACCGCACTTGATCAATTTCGTGGCGAGATTATGCAAGTGCCGACAATGTTTTCAGCCTTGAAACATCAAGGGAAACCGCTATATGAATATGCGCGAGCAGGCATTACCGTGGAACGTGAACCACGTCCCATCACCATTTTTGAACTGAAATTTATTGATTACCAAGCTCCTTATTTAACGCTGGAAGTACATTGTTCTAAAGGCACTTATATTCGCACTTTAGTTGATGATTTAGGTGAAGTGTTAGGTTGTGGCGCACACGTAACGATGCTTCGCCGCCTTGCGGTGGCGGATTATCCGCAGCAAGCGATGATGCGCTTAGAAGATCTTAACGCCTTAAGCGAACAGCAGGATTTAAGTTTGCTAGATCAGCATTTATTACCTATCGACAGTGCGGTGAAATCCTTACCCGCTTTGCTTTTAACTGCTGAGCAAAGCCGAGCCGTAGGCTTTGGGCAACGTGTGAAGTTTGATAATCCCCAACAGATTTACGGACAGGTGCGGTTATTTTCTGATAAACATCAGTTTTTAGGTGTGGCAGAAGTGGATAAAAATAACGTTATCCGACCAAGCCGAATGGTCGCATTAGATTTATTATAAAGATTAAAGGGGCAAACGCCCCTTTTTTATTTGTCTTGATTTTATTTGGAAAATTTATTCCACTTTAACAATCCAACCTTCAGGCGCTTCAATATCACCAAATTGAATGCCGGTCAGTTCGTTATAAAGACGTTGGGTGATTTCGCCAACTTCTGTTTCTGAATAGAAAACGTGGAAGTCATCGCCATATTGAATTCCGCCAATTGGCGTAATCACTGCCGCTGTTCCACAAGCCCCAGCTTCTTTGAATTGGTCTAATTCATTAATATAAATATCCCCTTCAAGGGTGTCTAAGCCAAGACGTTCTTTTGCCAAATAGAGCAGAGAATATTTCGTGATACTTGGTAAAATTGATGGGGAAAGCGGGGTAATAAACTTATTATCTTTCGTGATACCAAAGAAATTTGCTGAACCCACTTCTTCAATTTTAGTGTGAGTGGCGGGATCAAGATAAATACAGTCACTAAAGTTACGCTGTTTGGCTAATTTGCCCGGATAAAGGCTTGCTGCATAGTTTCCACCCACTTTAGCCGCGCCAGTACCTTGTGGGGCTGCACGATCGTAGCCAGAAACAATAAAATTAGTCGGTTTCATTCCACCTTTGAAATAGGCACCGACAGGACAACAGAAAATAGAAAAGATGTATTCTTTTGCAGGGGTTACGCCTACATTATCTCCCACGCCAATCACAAATGGACGTAAGTAAAGTGTTGCTCCTGTGCCGTAAGGGGCAAGCCAAGATTGATTCGCTTTGACAACTTGTTTACAGGCATCAATAAACATTTCAACAGGGACTTCAGGCATGAGTAAACGTTGGCAACTTTTTTGCATTCTTAAGGCATTTTGATCTGGACGGAAAAGATTAATTGAGCCATCTTTACAGCGATATGCTTTTAACCCCTCAAAGCATTGTTGGCCATAATGTAATGCGGTTGATCCCTCGCTAATATGAAGCACATTATCTTGGGTGAGTTCCCCTTTAGACCATTCTCCGTCTTTCCAGTGAGCAATATAACGATAATCTGTTTTGATATAGCCAAAACCAAGATTTTGCCAGTCAATGTTTTTTAGTGTCATTTTATTTCCTTATTAATGATGTTGTTACAACAGAATGGTTTTAATCTACACCATTATTTAAAACTTGCAACAATAAAAGTGCGGTTATTTTTGAATTTATTTTTTCTTAGAAAAAATACGATGTCTTCTGTACGGCTAACAAGGAAATCTATTTCGAGGAAAAGTGAAACTGTGGTAGGATCTCGCACATAAAAAAACACCGCTCAATTGAGCGGTGTCTAACCTAATTAGGTCAAAAAAATATACAGGAAGTGAAATGAGTAACTAATCAGTTACTCTGTTCGGTTTCCCGAACTATGCAAACACAACATCATACTTAAGTCGAAACTCTTAACCAATAAGGAATTACCAATCATTAAGTATGTGCGTATTGTAGTGAGATGTACGGACGAGAACAAAGGATATTTTTTTATTCCTTGCATTAAAAAAACTAATAGATAAATCAGTGAGTTAGTATAACTGATTATTTTTCATTTGAGAAGAATTTATGTATAAACGTTTGCCTCCCTTGAATTCACTGAAAGCTTTTGAATGTGCGGCTCGCCATTTGAGTTTCACAAAAGCAGCGGATGAACTCTTTGTGACCCAAGCAGCAGTGAGTCATCAAATTAAATTATTAGAAGATTTTTTAGGCATTGAATTATTTAAACGTCAGCACAGAGCGTTAGTGCTAACTGAGTTAGGACAGATTTATTTCAAAGAAGTGACAGAAATTTTACGCCGTTTGTCCGAGGTTACGCAAAAACTAATGACGCAGAAAAATGAAAAACATATTGCAATTAGTGTTCCCCAAACCTTTGGCATTCAGTGGCTTGTGCCTCGTTTAAGTGGGTTTAATGCCCTTTATCCAGATATTGAAGTTCGCTTGACAGGCGTGGATCAAGATGAAGGATTGCTGAACCGCGAAATTGATATTGCGATTTATTATGGACGTGGCGCGTGGGAAAATCTGCAAGTGGAAAAATTAGCAGAGGAAAATTTGCTCTTGCTTGCCTCACCAAAATTATTGGCTAAACAGCCGATATATTCAGCAGATGATCTTAAAAAACATACGCTGATTCATATTCATACCCGTGATAACTGGCAAAATATGGCGAATCATTTACAATTAAAAGCGTTGGACATTCAGCACGGCCCTATTTTCAGCCATACTTTTATGGCCTTGCAAGCTGCGGTACATGGACAAGGCATTGTACTCGCTAACCGTGTGCTAGCTCAGCAAGAAATTGATCGTGGTACATTGCAAGTGGTGTTACCAATCCAACTCAAAGATCCAAAATCTTTTTATGTAGTTAATCAATTAGATAAAGCGAATGATGAGCAAATTCTCGCATTTCGCCAATGGATAATTAAAGAAATAAGAAACAATAATGAATAAACTTGCCTTATATTGCCGTATTGGCTTTGAAAAAGAACTTGCCGCAGAAATTACTGATAAAGCAGGCGAACGTGGAATTTTTGGCTTCGCCCGTGTTGAGCCAAATTCAGGTTATGTGATTTTTGAATGTTATCAGGCTGGTGAGGCGGATCGATTGGCACAAGAACTGCCTTTTGACCAACTGATTTTTGCTCGCCAAATGATTGTTGTATCCGATTTATTACAAGACCTCTCACCTGAAGATCGTATTAGCCCTATTTTATTGCAATATCAGCAAGATGAATTGGCGAAAAAACTCAAAAATAGCACCGAATTATTTGTTGAAACTGCCGACACTAATGAAGCAAAAGAATTGTCTGGATTTTGCCGTAAATTTACCGTACCTTTGCGTAATATTTTGAAAAAAGAAGGCTTTTTACAGGGCAAAGGCAATCATCAACATACCCTAACGTTGCACGTTTTTTTCTTGCAATCAACAGCGTGCTATGTAGGGTATTCTTACAACCATAATCATTCGCCATATTTTATGGGCATTCAACGGCTTAAATTCCCCGCAGAGGCACCAAGTCGCTCGACCTTAAAATTAGAAGAAGCCATTTTAACCTTCATTCCTAAACAAAAAGAAAGCCAATACTTAAATGAAAATCAGTATGCGGTTGATCTCGGTGCTTGCCCGGGAGGATGGACGTATCAATTGGTTAAACGTGGTTTATTTGTTTATGCGGTAGATCACGGCAAAATGGCAGCGAGCCTACACGAAACGGGTCGCATTGAACATTGTGCTGAAGACGGTTTTAAATTTCAACCACCGAAACGTCGCCGTATTGATTGGCTAGTATGTGATATGGTCGAAAAGCCAAGTCGTATTGCACAATTAATTACAAAATGGTTCATTAATGGGTGGTGCCAAGCCAGCATTTTTAATTTAAAACTGCCAATGAAAAAACGTTATGTAGAAGTGAAAGAATGCCTAGCAATGATTGAACAAGCCTTAGATCAACAAGGAATGAAATTCAAACTCAAAGCAAAGCATCTGTATCACGATAGGGAAGAGATCACCGTTTATCTCTATTTACTGCCTTAATTAAAGTGCGGTAGAAAATTCATAAAAATTTCACCGCACTTCTTGCCTTTTAGCAAAATCCCCCTATAATTTAAAACTGTATAAAAAAACAGTGGTGATGTAATGGATATTTCAGAATTACTTGATGGATTAAATGATAAACAACGCGAGGCAGTCGCCTCCCCCTTGGGCAATTACTTAGTGTTAGCTGGCGCGGGTAGTGGTAAAACGCGAGTGCTAACTTATCGTATTGCTTGGTTGATTGCGGTAGAGCAAATTTCTGAAGGCAGTATAATGGCAGTCACCTTTACCAATAAAGCCGCCGCAGAAATGCGTCATCGAATTGAGCAAACACTGGCGAAATATTCATCACAACGCATAATGGGAATGTGGACTGGCACATTTCACAGTATTGCACACCGTCTATTACGCGCCCATTATGCGGATGCTGGGCTACCACAGGATTTTCAAATTTTAGATAGTGATGATCAGCAACGTTTGATTAAACGCTTGATTAAGCTACATAACATCGACGAAAAAGCGTATCCGCCGAAACAGGCTTGCTGGTATATTAATAACAAAAAAGAAGAAGGTTTGCGTCCGCATCAACTTGATGATGAGGGCGATATTCAAGAACGCACTTGGATTAAAATTTATCAAATTTATCAAGATGCTTGTGATAGAGCGGGCTTGTTGGATTTTTCTGAATTATTGTTGCGAGCGTATGAATTGTGGCTGAAAAAACCATTAATTTTGCAACGTTATCAGCAGCGTTTTTCGCATATTTTGGTGGACGAGTTTCAAGATACCAACAAAATCCAATATGCGTGGATCAAATTATTGGTGGGAGAAACGGGTAAAATAATGATCGTAGGCGATGACGATCAGTCTATTTATGGCTGGCGTGGCGCACAAGTTGAAAATATTCACCGTTTCTTAGAAGATTTTCATAATGCACAAACCATTCGTCTTGAGCAAAATTATCGTTCTACGGGCAATATTCTCAACAGTGCCAACCATTTAATTGCGAATAATAGTAACCGTCTTGGTAAGGATTTATGGACGGAGGGGGAGCAAGGCGATCCTGTTGGGATTTATGCCGCCTTTAATGAAATTGACGAAGCTCAGTTTGTGGCAAGCCAAATCAAAATCTGGCTCGATGATGGTGGAAAATTAGATGATTGTGCGATTTTATATCGTAGTAATAGCCAATCTCGTGTTATTGAAGAAGCCTTAATTCGCGCCCAAATTCCTTATCGAATTTATGGTGGATTGCGTTTCTTTGAACGGCAAGAAATTAAAGATGCCTTAGCGTATTTACGTTTGATCGCCAATCGCTTTGATGATGCCGCCTTTGAGCGAGTGATCAACACTCCAGCCCGAGGAATTGGCGATCGAACCTTAGATGTGTTACGTCAATTAACCCGTGAGCGACAAATTACTCTATGGCAAGCCATTCACGTTGCCATTCAGGAAAATATGTTAGCAGGACGGGCAGCAACCGCTTTATTGCGTTTTACGGAATTAATTAATTCCTTACAACAAGATAGTGCAGAAATGCCACTATTTGCCCAAACTGATTTTGTCATTAAACACTCGGGCTTGTATGAAATGTATAAGCAGGAGAAAGGTGAAAAAGGTGAAGTGCGGATCGAAAATTTGGAAGAACTGGTGAGTGCAACTCGAGAATTTATTAAACCAGATGAAGCGGAAGAAATGACAGATTTAATGGCATTTCTCACCCACGCCTCTTTAGAGGCTGGGGAAGAACAGGCCTCAGCCCATGAATCAAGTGTACAAATGATGACATTACATTCCGCCAAAGGGTTAGAATTTGCACGTGTGTTTATGATTGGGGTGGAAGAAGGTTTATTTCCGAGTTTCCGTTCTTTTGAAGAACCGGGGCGTTTAGAAGAGGAACGCCGTCTGGCTTATGTTGGCATCACCCGAGCCAAGCAAAAACTTACCATTAGCTATGCGGAAAGCCGCCGATTATATGGCAAAGAAGAACGCCATATTCCCTCTCGTTTTATTGAAGAATTACCAAAAGATTGTATTCAAGAAGTGCGTTTACGAGGCACGGTGACGCGTGCGTATAACCGTGCTGCCGTCGGTTCGTTAAATAGCCATAAAGCCAAAAATGATAGAGAATGGCGAATGGGACAAAAAGTTAGACACGCTAAATTTGGTAATGGCACAATTATTAATGTGGAAGGTGAAGACAATAACACCCGACTACAAATCGCTTTTCAAGGAGAGGGGATTAAATGGCTGATTGCGGCATTGGCGAAGCTAGAGAAGTTATCCTAAACACAAATTAAAAATTCACTAAAAAGACACCGCATTTTTGTTTTTGAGGCTGTATTAGATTAGTCCTAAATTCCACACCAAAGTCGCGGTGTTTTTAGCTGTTCTTTTGGTGTCCCAAAGTTAAACTGAAATTCACATTCTTTCAAGAATAACGGAAAGGATTTCTTGTCAATTCCGTTATATTTTCTTAGTACTCGTTTAGCCTGATTCCAGAAATTTTCAATCTCATTAATGTGATTTTTTGCTTCTGCGAAATGAGTTGAATGATTAATTCTGACATGCTTAAATTCGCTTATATCTAGCACATCGTAGCGATGATAATAGTCGGTATAAACAACGCTATCAGGCATAATTTTCCTTTTAATTACAGGAAGTAAGGTGTTAGTCTTAGTATTTTCAACAATAACCGTATAGACTTTTCCTTCTCGTTTCAGCATACCAAAAACCGCTGTTTTACCCTTAGCACCTCGTTCCCTTTTTCCTTTTCTTTTTCCACCAAAATAGCTTTCATCAAGCTCAATTTCACCAGCAAAAATCTCGTTGGCATCTTGGGCTAAATGGTTGCTAATCACCTCTCTGATTTTGCGATAAAAGAGGGCGGCTGAATTAGGGGTAATTTCCAGTAAATTTGCTGCTGAAACGGGCTGTTACTTCAAGTACAAAAAATTCTATCAGTTTTTTCTGTATAGATTTCTGATTTTACAATGAGTTATCTTCGGTTTTATAGACTAACATAACTGCTAATCTAATACAGCTAATTCAAATAAAAACCACCGCACTTTATATTAATCATTAAAGTGCGGTGCTTTTTTGTTGTATAATTTTCATTATCTTGTTTTATATCTATGAATCCATTTAATGAAACCCACATTTTTAGAAATTCGACATCTTAAAACACTGATTGCATTAAAAGAAACGGGGAGTGTTTCTTTAGCGGCGAAGCGTATTTATTTAACGCAATCAGCCCTTTCTCATCAGATAAAGTTATTGGAAGATCAATATGGTCTTGCGCTATTTGAGCGAAAAAGTCAGCCTTTACGCTTTACGGCGGCTGGCGAGCGTTTGATTAAATTAGCAAATGAAGTGTTACCACAAATTATTGAGGCCGAGCGAGATCTTTCACGAGTGAAGCAAGGGGAAGCGGGGGAGCTGCGCATTGCGGTAGAATGTCATACTTGCTTTGACTGGTTAATGCCCGCAATGGATAGTTTTCGCCAACATTGGCCTTTAGTGGAGTTAGATATTGTTTCTGGCTTTCATACTGATCCTGTTGGGCTATTATTAACCCATCGTGCAGATTGGGCGGTGGTTTCGGAGGTTGAAGAGACTGTCGGTATTACCTATAAACCGTTATTTTCTTATGAGATGGTGGGATTATGTGCGAAGGATCATTCTCTTGCCAATAAAGCGGTTTGGCAGGCGGAGGATTTTCTTGATCAAACATTAATTACCTATCCTGTTCCTGATGATATGTTAGATTTGCTGAAAAAAGTGTTGCATCCTGCGGGGATCAATCCTACTCGTAGAACAAGTGAATTGACCATTGCGATTATTCAGCTTGTAGCAAGTAAAAGAGGGGTGGCAGCATTACCTTTTTGGGCAGCAAAACCTTATTTAGATCGAGGTTATATTGTCGCGAGAAAGATCACTTCACAAGGGTTATATAGTAATCTTTATGGGGCATTTCGTGAAGCTGATACAGAGGTTGCCTTTGTTGAGGATTTTTATGAGACAGTGAAAGCCCAAAGTTTTTCAACCTTGCCCGGATTATCCATTTTAGAAGAGTAGCGAGATAAGTATGATTGCAACGCAAAATAAGATTTGGCAAAGCGCAAGAGCGGCATTCCCTTATTCTTTACCTATGTTGGTTGGTTTTTTATTTTTAGGGTTTGCATACGGGCTTTATATGAAAGGATTAGGTTTTAATGCTTGGTATCCTTTTTTAATGGCATTACTGATTTATGCAGGCTCTGTGGAGTTTATTGTTGCTGGGGCATTGATGGGGGTATTCACGCCCGTTTATGTTTTTTTATTAACCTTGATGGTGAGTTTACGTCAAATTTTTTATAGTATTTCTATGTTGGAGAAATATGGCAGTGGCGTAGGTAAAAAACGTTGGTATCTGATTAGTTCACTTGTTGATGAGAGTTTTTCACTGAATTATGTTGCGACTATTCCTTCGCATTTAGATAAAGGATGGTATATGTTTTTTGTCAGCCTTTATCTTCATATTTATTGGGTGTTAGGCGCACTGTTAGGAAATGTTTTTGGCAATATTATTCCTTTTGATCTCAAAGGCATTGAGTTTGCTATGACCGCACTATTTTTAGTGATTTTTGCAGAAAATTGGCTTAAGGAAAAATCACATAAGAGTTCGTTATTAGGTATTGGTGTGGCATCATTGTGCTTACTTGTTGTAGGTAAAAATTATTTTCTTCTTCCTACATTAGCGATTATTTGGTTAGTTTTAACCTTATGGCGAGCAAAATTGAATGTAACCTTAGAACAGGTGGAAAAATGACATTAACTCAACAAATTATTACGATTTCTCTTGCTGTGTTAGCCGTTCAATTAACAAGATGGTTACCTTTTTGGATCTTTCCTGCTGAGCGTCCTATTCCCGAATATATTCGTTATTTAGGTAAAGTATTACCGCCAGCAATGTTCGGTATGCTTGTCGTATATTGTTATAAAAATATTGATATGAATACGGCCTATTTTGGCGCACCTGATTTTATTGCAGGGGGGATTGTATTAGCGTTACATTTTTGGAAAAAGAATATGTTTCTTTCCATCATTGCAGGAACAGTGATTTATATGTTTTTAGTACAGATGGTGTTTAAATAAAGAAACCACGCTGATTAGACGTGGTTTCTATGAGTATTAAAATTTGATATTTAAACCTAAACTGGCATTTCTCCCCGCTAATGGAGCGAGAAATTTTAATGATGACGTATTAGAGCGCGCTTCTCTGTTCGTCATATTATTTACATTGAGGTAAAGCTCAATTTCTGTTTGTTTCCAAGGATAGGTATAGCTGATGCCTAAATCAACAAGTGTGAAAGAAGGAACGGAAAGTTTTTCATCAATTTCATTGCTGACATTTTTTTGTGTTTTGTAATGAATAGCAGAAATAAATCCTTTCCATCGATCATATTCAATATTCAGATCGGCGCCAAATCGAGATGATGGTAAATTAGGTAAATAGTTTCCTAGCCCAGTTAGACGATGAGGGAGTTTCTGTTTGACTTGATCATAAAAAGTATGCCAATACCAAGTACCGAAATGAGCAGTTTCCATCGTATAAGTTAAATCTAATTCCCATCCTGTTAAGGTAAATGGGGTTTGACGCCATTCTTTTACCATTAAACCATTTCGTGCGACACCGGTATAACCTAAATAAGTAAAATGATCGAATTTTGTTTGATACCAGTTTAGGCTAATATCGAAAGGATCAGGGCTATATCCGAGAGAAAATTCCCACGTTTTACTCTTTTCTTTTGCAAGCCGAGCATCACCATTTTCTTCGATTAATAACGCATAGTGGTTATTATTCGCATATAATTCATTCATTTCTAAGGCGCGTTCGGCAAAGGTGCGTTGAATTCTGAGGTAGCTATTGTCAGTTGGATTAAATTGCAGAGCAAGATGACTATTTTGCAAATAAAATTCACGATCTTTCGCATAATAGCCACCTATCCCTCTTGCCGTGCCAGCAACATTCTCACCTAATTTATACCGCACTTTTTCAATACGATGTCCTGCTTCTAGCATAAATGGAGAAAGATCAAGGGTTTCAATACCATATACACTATAAGATTTTCTTGTTAAATGGGGCAAATAAGCATCTTCTCCATTTGGTTGTACGTGTTGATGAGAAAAATCAGTACCAATTGTGCCGATCAGGCGTCCAAATAAAGGTTGATGGCTTGCATAGAGGCGATAACTATAATTTTTTGATTGAAATCCATTAGAAAGTACATCACCAAGGTATTCATTATCTTTAGCTTGTTGATAATTTACTTGTAAATCAATGGCATCGATACCAGTAAATGGTGTTTTCCAATGTGTTCGCCAGTCTAAGCGATGAGTTTTATTTTTCACATTGACTGGCGCATAACCATCTATGGTTTGGGTATTTAAATAAGCAAACCCCGGTACGCCATAATCCGCATCATAATAATGCCAAGCGATACCCGAGTAACCAAAATCACTAATGTAACTCGTACCAAGCGTAAAGGTACGTGTTTGCGAGTGGCTATTCGGTATTTTTCCATGTGGATAAGTACGATATTCTTTCATTTCACCAAATTTCTCTGCATAGTAAGGGCTATTTGGTACATATAAAGGATTTGGTGGATTTTGCACAAAAACATTACCACGGTTATTCGTATATTTATCTTCTTCAGTAAGACCTAAGCTCGTATCTTGATAATTATCTAAATAATATTGACTAATATATTTGAAATAGGCTGGATTAATTGTTGTTAATACAGGAATACTTACCTGACATTGACGCTGTAAATCTGTCCGAGATTGTAGATAGCTTTTATCATAGCAAACAGAAGATTTGGTTCGATGAGGTATTTTTACAGAAGAAATCTTACTGATACTTCCACTGATATGCCCTGCCCAATGTTCATTATTACTCAGATTGAGCTGAAATAGCCCTTGGTTTGGCGCATTAATTCCTTTATTTATGGTTACTTGCCCGCTTATTTTTTGATGCGCAATTTTATTAGGGATTGAATTATCTAATACATTCACTGCACCACCAAGGCTACGTCCACCGTATAGAATACTGGCACTTCCTTTGTTGATTTCAATTTCTTTTGCATTCAATGGATCGACAGAAGTTGCAAGATTACCACTTACTATAGCTAAGTCATTGATCGGCATATTATTTTGTAAAACAGTAACACGCTGACCTGATAATCCTCGAATAATAGGACGACTTGCATTTGGTCCAAAAGAACTGCTTTGTACACCTGAGGTTTTATCTACGACTGAACCAATGGCTGTCGAATAGTTCTGCTTTAATTGCTGTTCGGTGATTTTATGTTGCGTATGCAAATAATGATCGGGTACCGCGGTTGGAGAAATGGTGGTTTCAACTAAAATCGGCGCTAATTGTTGGCTATTTTCTCCATTTTGCTCCGCATTTGATGGCATTGTACTCGCTGCTGCGATTAAAAATAATGAAATTTTATGAAATTCAAAAGATTGCATTTATACACCTTATTTTTTAATGAAAAATAAGTGGAAATGCTAACATAAAATGGCTAAAAGTAAATGGAGATAAAGAAACTTTATTATTTTTACAAAATAAGTGATAACATAATAGACACACCATCCATTTTTATGGTGTGCTATTTTTATCTAACGAGAGAGGAAATGATGAAAACATTAAACAAAATTTACTGTGCATTTTTAGCTGTAGGTCTTGTCGGTTTATCAGGTTGCGAACAAGCCACAAAGACTGATACCGCTGCAACAAAAACAGATGTTGTTGAACAAGCTCAAGCTAAACAAGAGACTGAAAATACTCAGGCGTTTGTTCAACATTATGAAGGAAAAGTTACTGGCTATGATTTCCAAAGCTATCCTTTTGAAGGAAAAAAAGGGCAAACATTAATTGTTAAACTGGTTACCCAAGGGAATGTAGATGCTTTCTTATATGGATATGATGATTATTCTTATGGTGAAGCTTATACGCTACCAGAAACAGGACAATATGAATTACGAGTAGGCCAGCCTCGAGCAGCCTCCTATAAAGATAAGACTTCTAGCTATGAGTTAACGATTGAATTGAAATAGTATCAGCGTTAAATTTTAACTTATTCTTTGATAAACCTATTTTATCGCCGTTTAAATTTGGAATGAAACGAGATGGCACGTTACAGGCAATGCAATAAAGCAAGCCTATAACGTGCCATCTTATTTCAAAATTTGAAAAAATATACCGAAAATCGCAAACTCAAAATGAGGCAGGGTAGTTAGCTAAATAGGCGATTTAGCTAACACAATGCTAGTACAGTGTGAGTAAAACAATTTGTTCAGGATCAATATAGCAAAAGAGTTTATCACCTTGTTGGAAAGAGGAATGTTCGTCAAGGCTAGCACAGCATTCTAATTGCTCATTTAGGGTGAGAATTGCTTCATTAGTGTGATTTTGATGATTGATATAGGATAAAAGTGCGGTGAAAATATTACAGGTTTTTTGCGGTTTTTTAGCGAATAATTTTACCCAAGGCGCTTTGATCATTAGCATTACTTCTTTACCTAAATGAAGCTGTAAACGTACCGCACTTTGTGCGGTGATAAAGGCAATAATAGGCTGATCGAAATGGGGAAGTTGGATTTCCACAGCGCAATGATTGTCTTCTTGTGTTAGGCTTTTCACTGTACCAAAAAACTGATTTCTGGCGCTACTTTGCAAAGAAAAACGCGCCGTAGCAGTCAGTAAACTATCAAGGGGAATTTGTTCATCTTGTAGAATTTGAAAGGCTTTTTGTTGTGTTTCTTGCAATAGATCGTAGAGTTTTAATAATCGCTTGGCATAATTTGTCAGTGTTGTACCGCCACCATTTTTTCCACCTGTATTACGTTCTAGTAAAGGCATCGGGCTGAGGCTATTCATTGCTTCAAGATGATCCCAAGCACTTTTATAACTCACGTTGGCGTTTTTTGCTGCTTGGCTGATAGAGCCAGATTCGGCAATTTCACGTAATAAACGCATTCGTTTTGGATCAACAAAAAGCTGTTGTTGTAATTTTATACTGAGCAATACTTCACTATTTAACATTATTCCCCTCAAATTCCCAATAGAGTTTGTGCTAGCCCTGTTTATTTTGACACCCTTGAAATCAAGTAAAACTATTTTACGAGAAGTTCTCTTTTTTATGTAGCTTTTATTTTTTAAATCGTTATATAATTTATTTTATATTGGTGACTAAGGAGTATCCCAATGCTAAAACTTAAAACATTTCTTTGTTCAACTTTATTGGCTTGTTCACTATTTTCACTTTCTGCGCAAGCGAAGCTGACTATTTTTGCCGCTGCTTCTATGACAAATGTATTAGAAGAGGTGAAAACGCAGTATTTAGCAACTCACCCTAAAGAAGAAATTGATTTTTCTTTTGCCTCTTCTTCTGTATTGGCGAGACAAATTTCACAGGGAGCGCCAGCGGATATTTTTATTTCTGCCAACCAAAAATGGATGGATTTTTTATCGGAAAAGAATGTGATTGAGCCAAAAAGTCGCGTGAATTTAGTGCAGAATAGTCTGGTTATGATTGCCCCGAAAAACAGCCGATTAGCGCAGATTGATGTGCAAAATGCTCAGTGGCAAGGTGAATTAAAAGGTAGCTATTTGGCAGTGGGGGATCCTGCGCACGTTCCTGCTGGGAAATATGCACAAGAAGCCTTAACAAGCTTAAATCAATGGCAAGTGGTTGAAAATAAACTTGCCAGAGCCAATAATGTGCGTGCTGCATTAGCCTTAGTTGAACAAGGTGAAGCCCCTCTTGGGATTGTATATGGCACAGATGCAACAGCAAGCCAAAAAGTGAAAGTGGTGGCGGTTTTCCCTGAAAATTCTCACGCGGCGATTGAATATCCTGCGGCAATTGTGGTTGGGCATAGCAATCAGGAAAGTGTTGATTTTCTTGCCTATTTGCAATCAGAAGAGGCGAAAAAGATCTTCCTGAAAGCTGGATTCGTGGTCAAATAAAAGGATACGATGCAAATGGATTGGCAGGCCTTTTTTCATTTTTCCTCAGCTGAGTTGAATGCAATTGCATTAAGTGTCAAAGTGGCATTGGTGTCAGTGTTGGCTGGATTGCCTTGCGCAATTTTGGTGGCTTGGTTGCTGGCGCGCAAAGATTTCTGGGGAAAATCCTTGCTCAATGGCATTATCCATTTGCCTTTAGTTTTACCTCCTGTGGTGGTTGGTTATTTATTATTAATCGCAATGGGGCGAAATGGCATTATCGGGCGATACTTATTGCAATGGTTTGATTTTAGCTTTGGCTTTAGTTGGTATGGCGCCGCATTAGCTTCTGCCATTGTCTCTTTCCCACTAGTGGTACGCTCAATTCGTCTAGCTATTGAAAATGTGGATTTCAAACTTGAGCAAGCAGCACGCACCTTGGGATCATCTGCCTTGAAAACATTTTTCACGATCACCCTACCACTTGCACTACCGGGGATATTGGCAGGGATTGTGCTTGGTTTTGCTCGCTCATTAGGTGAATTTGGGGCAACCATCACCTTTGTTTCAAATATTCCAAAAGTAACCCAAACCATCCCTCTTGCAATGTTTTCTTTTATTGAAACACCGGGTGCAGAAAGTGCAGCAGCACGATTATGTTTGATTGCTATTGTAATTGCCTTGATTTCTTTACTGATTTCGGAATGGTTAGCAAAATATACGCAAAAACGTTTAGGACAATCTGATGTTAGAAATTAATGTACGCAAACAATTAGGCAAAATGACTTTTGCGGTAGATTTACAGTTGCCCACGCAAGGGGTTACCGCATTATTTGGCTTGTCTGGTTCAGGGAAAACCACACTGATTAATTTAGTGAGTGGTTTGTTGCAACCTGATGAAGGCTATATTCGTTTGAATGGGCGAGATTTAGTTAATACAGAAACGCAACTTAATCTTCCACCTAATCATCGTAATGTGGGCTATGTTTTTCAAGAAGGCAGATTATTTCCTCATTATTCGGTAATAGGCAATTTACGTTACGGAATGAAACAGAAAAATACCGTAGAGTTTGAGCGTATTGTGCAACTTTTAGGTATTGAGCATTTGCTCAAACGCTATCCGATCACCTTATCAGGCGGTGAAAAACAGCGTGTTGCGATTGGGCGTGCATTGCTCAGCCAACCTGAAATTTTGCTGATGGACGAACCCCTTTCCGCCCTTGATCTACCGCGTAAATTAGAGTTATTGGATTATCTAGATAAACTCGCACAAGAAATTGCGATTCCTATTTTATATGTTACTCATAGCCTTGAAGAATTAGCACGTTTAGCTCAACAAGTGGTGCTGTTAGATCAAGGTAAGGTAATCGCCTATGATCAATGGAAAAATTTGCGAGATAGCCCATTATTTGCCCTTTGGCGAGAAAGAGAAAAATAAAAGGAGAGTAAAAAGAATGGGGATAAATAAAATGAGGTAGAAAACAAGTGCGGTGAAAAAATTCAAAAATTTCCACCGCACTTCTGGTGTTATTGCTTTTTCTTTTTATGGTTGGTTTATTTTTTCTTTGCCAACATTGTGACAAATTTCATTTTAATGCGGTTGCCATTTTCATCTGTTTTGTGAAGTTCGCCCATTTCTTCTTGATATTTAATCAATTCCCAATTTTGATAATAATTTTTCAGTTCACCTTCTTTGAAGGTGAAAGAGAATGGCATTGGGCAAGGCACATCATCAGTACTCATTGCCGCGACAATGAGATTATAACCGCCAGCATTTGTGTGTTTTTGCATATTCTCAATAATCGCCGGAATGGCATTGCGATCAAGGAACATAAATACCACCGTAGACAGAATAAAATCGTAATTTTCCTGAATATTGGCGTCATTGATATTATAAAGTGCGGTCTGAATATTGAGATTTTCTTTTTCCGCCGTACTGGTTAGAAAAGCAAGGCTATTTTCGTTGTGATCCCAAGAAGTCACATCATAGCCAAGCAGACTTAAAAAGAGCGAGTTGCGTCCTTGTCCGCAACCAAGATCTAAGACTTTGCAAGGCGGAATGATTTCCACCGCACTTTTCACCTCAGAATGCGTTGGGGTCATATTATATTTTTTGCTGAAATAATCTTCTTTTTTACAATAAAATGCTAAATAACATTCCAGATCATCTGAAGCGGCTTCCACGCGGTGCCATAGTTGCGGTTCAACAAAAGGCGTGTCATCTTGCGCAGTGAAAATATGCTCACTCACTACGTCGCCTTGTTCGGTTAAAACATAAAATTTTAGTTTGCCTTGTAGCACGGTAATTTTGCCCCAAGTGCCAATTTTCGTGTTATGTTTTTCTTGGAACATTTTTGGCAGACTTTCTTTGTTCCACACAGGCATTTTTTTGTAGCAAATTAATTCATTTTTCATTGTCTTTCTCCAAAGATAAAATAGTTGAGTAATATAGTAGGGAATTAATATATATAAGGCAATAAGACAACAAAAAAAGTTATAAAATACCTGCGTAAGATCATTTTTTGCCGTATAAAGATCGTAAAAAAAGGTAAATTTTGCTACAATTCGAGCCTTTATAACAAAAATTTTATGCTGTTTTAGCCATTAAAATGGGAAATACCATTTAAAAAGGGGATTGGAAGAATTTATGCGTTGTCCTTTTTGTTCAACAGAAGAAACGAAAGTGATCGATAGTCGGTTGGTCTCCGATGGCTTTCAGGTTCGTCGCCGCCGTGAATGTGGGCATTGTCACGAACGTTTTACCACCTTTGAAATTACTGAACTCGTGATCCCAAAAATTATTAAAAGTGATCAATCGCGCGAACCTTTCGATGAAGAAAAACTCCGTCGTGGTATTCTGCACGCCTTAGAGAAACGTCCAGTAAGTTCTGATGATGTGGAAAAATCCATTAACCGCATTATTCATCAACTGCGTGCCACAGGAGAGCGTGAAGTGCCAAGCCATTTTGTCGGGCAACTGGCAATGAATGAGTTAAAAAAATTGGATAAAGTCGCCTATATCCGTTTTGCCTCCGTTTATTTAAGTTTTGATGACATCGATCAATTTACCAAAGAAATCGAAAGCCTGAAGGATTAATATGCAATCATTTTCTCAGCAAGATCAGCAATTTATGCAAATGGCGTTGGATCTCGCCAAGCAAGGACGTTTTACTACCACGCCAAATCCTTCAGTGGGCTGTGTTTTGGTTAAAGAAGGCAAGGTGATCGGTAAAGGCTTCCACCTTAAAGCAGGGCAACCACACGCCGAAGTAATGGCATTGCGTGAAGCTGGAGAAAATGCGCGTGGTGCAACGGCTTATGTTACCCTTGAGCCTTGTTCTCATTTTGGTCGCACACCACCTTGCGCCAAAGGATTAATTGAAGCTGGGGTAATAAAAGTGATTGCCGCAATGACCGATCCCAATCCGCAAGTTGCTGGACGTGGCTTGAAAATGCTTGAACAAGCCGGCGTGCAAACGGAGGTCGGATTGTTGGCAGAGCAAGCAGCGTTGCTCAATCAAGGTTTTCTCACAAGAATGTGTCGCAATCGTCCTTTCGTACAACTGAAAATGGCAATGAGCATTGATGGACGGACCGCAATGGCAAGTGGCGAAAGTAAATGGATCACCGGTGAACTGGCACGCCAAGATGTGCAGCAATATCGGGCAGCAGCAAGTGCCATTCTTTCTACAAGTCAAACGGTATTAATGGATAATCCGATGTTAAATGTACGTTGGGAGCAACTTCCTTTAGCGGTTCAACAACAATATCCTGATAGCGAACTTCGCCAGCCCGTGCGGGTTATTTTAGATAGCCAGCATCGAGTTACGCCAGAATATCAGTTATTTCAACAACCTACGCCTGTTTGGTTAGTCAGTTCAACGGCAAGAGATATGCAAGGTATGCCCGATTTCTGTCAGGCAATACATATTGAAAAAAAGGCGGATTTTTTCACCGCACTTTTAACGCAGTTAGCAGAACAACAAATTAATACCTTATGGGTTGAAGCGGGCGCACAATTAGCCGGTGCCTTGATTGAAGCAAAATTGGTGGACGAGCTGATTATTTATCTTGCACCTAAATTATTGGGCGATAAAGGGAAAGGACTTTGTCAATTACCGCATCTCCAAAAATTAGCTGATGCACCACAATGGCAATTACAATCGGCAACGCCGATTGGTGAAGATTTAAAATTAATTTATCATCCAAAAAATTAAGTAAAAGTAAAGAAACCAGCAAATCATACAACGAATACGAAGAGAATAAGAATGTTAAGAAAGCTTATCCAATCGATTATCATCGGTTTACTTGCCGCAGGCGCAATTTTGTTAATTAGCCCTTTCCTAAAGCAAGATCAGCCTTTGTTTCAAAAAGCGATCCTTTCTTTTAAAGATGCGGTTCGGGTTGCTTCGCCTGCGGTCGTGAATGTGTACAGTCAATCTTTTACTTCGATGAGTGGACAGCCACAGATTACCAATCTTGGCTCGGGCGTGATAATGGTGAAAGACGGGCATATTCTCACCAATAAACACGTTATTCAAAATGCCGATCAAATCGTGGTGGCAATGCAAAATGGGCGAATTTTTGAAGCCAGTTTGATCGGCTCAGACAACCTTACCGATTTAGCGGTACTAAAAATCCGCGCAGATAATTTACCCACAATTCCTAATACCAAGCGTAAATTGCACGTAGGTGATGTGGTGCTTGCCATTGGTAACCCTTATAACTTAGGGCAAAGCGTATCGCAAGGCATTATCAGTGCGTTGGGGCGCAATGCGGTAGGCGATTACATTGGGCGACAAAATTTTATCCAAACTGATGCGTCCATTAATCGCGGTAATTCAGGTGGTGCATTGATTAATTCCCTTGGTGAATTGGTGGGCATTAGCACATTAAGCATTGGTAAAAATGCCAATGAAATTGCGGAAGGGTTGAATTTTGCCATTCCCATTGATCTTGCCAATGATGTAATGAAAAAAATTATCCGTGATGGACGTGTGATTCGTGGCTTTCTTGGTATTCAAACTGACGTCTTGCTTAGTGATGAAACGAGCAGTAAAGGCATTGAAATTACGAATGTGAAAGAAAACAGCCCTGCTGCCAAAGCCGGCTTACAAGCGGGGGATATTATGCTGCAATTTGGCGATATAAAAGCAGAATCACCGGCACAAATGATGAATGTGATTAGTAATACCAGACCAAACACCACCGTGAATATGGTGATTTCTCGTCTTGGCAAAGTGATGACTTTGCCAGTTACCATTGAAGAATATACGGAGAACTAAATGTCCTTTGAACGCTTACAACCGAGCCACTTCTTTGCCTGTTTGGATCGCTTAAAGCTCATTCAGCGTTGGTCTTTAATGCGTAATATTGAAAAAGAGAATTTAGCGGAACATAGTCTACAAGTGGCGTTTGTGGCACATATGTTGGCTATCATCAAAAATAAATTTTATGCAGGTCAGCTAAATCCTGAACGCATTGCCGTATTGGCAATGTATCACGACAGTGCAGAAATTTTTACTGGCGATTTACCCACGCCAATTAAATATTTTAATGACAGCATTACCCAAGCCTATAAACAAATTGAAAGTGCCGCAGAATTTCATTTATTGAGTTTACTCCCTGAAGAATTGCAACCTGATTTTGCGCCTTATTTACATAGCGAACAATTTTCTGCTGAAGAAAAACACATTGTGAAACAAGCCGATTTACTTTGTGCTTATATCAAAGCGAAGTTTGAATTGGAACAAGGTAATCAAGAATTCTCTTCCGCGAAAGTACGGTTAGAAGCATTAATGGCGGAATGGCACAGTGAAGAAATGACATATTTTATTCAAGTGTTTATCCCAAGTTTTGGACGTAGCCTTGACGAAATTGCCTTGTAAGAGTTCAGTTAAAAGTGCGGTAAAAAATTTAACAAAATTTCACCGCACTTTATTTTTATCCTAATGTGATGAACGTTTCTCGTTTTTGTGTTGGTTAAACCAAGCGAGATAATCAAACTGATCATAATAGCGTTTACCGCTCCAACCTGAATAAGCAAAAAGATCGCCCACACAATCTTGTTGTTCAAAGCCTTGAATGTAAAAAGCGGAAGGAATTGCTGGGTAAGGTTTATGTGTAAATACCACTTTGTTTGGATAAGGCAGGGCATCAAAGGCGTTGAGATCTTGTTCTGTGCAGCCATCACGATCGGTCATAATAATAAAAAGATTTTCAAGATCAATCCGTTGTGAGCGCTGTTGCCATTTTTCTTGGGCTTGCTGTGCATTGGCATAATGCATAAAGTGAATTTTTACATCATCTAAATAAGCAATCGGGTAAGGTGATTGCGCCACAAATTGCAAGGTTTGTTGCTGATAATGTTCAATACGCTGTAAATAGCGAATAAAATCTTTGGGTTCAAGATATAAATTTACAAAAGGCGAATTAAACGGTTGTGCTAAATCGTGCAAAATAAATGCACCGTTACAATTACTGGCTATTATCGTCATTCCTTTATTTTTCAATCCATTACGCATTTTGGGATTAATAAACAGTTTGCGTAACAGGGCATTGTATTTGTTTTTGAGTAAAGAGAATCGCATCGTATTTTCCTATTCTTGCGAATATGCTTTTTTAGCTTGCTCAATGGCTTTTTGGCGGCGTTTGTTTAATTCTTCACGGATTTTTTCTTTTTCAAATCCATCTCTAATCACCTGTTGTACATCAACCTGAAGCGCGGCTTGATATAGTTTAAGTAGGAAATCCGCTTGTGGGTAATCCACCTGTTCAAAGCCCTTGCGACCTTTTGCATCTGCTTTACAAACAATTAACAGGTGTTCAAAACGTTCTGCTTTACGCCATACGTCTAACTTATTGAATAATCTAATAATAGTGGCTGGGCGTAAGTCAAATGCGCGGTGAATATTGGTATGGGTTTCGCACACAAGACAAGCCAGTTCTTTGATGTAGCTGGGGACTTTTAAGCGATTACATAGGTTTCGGGTTGGTATTATTCCGTTGTGTTCGTGTCCAATATGACGAGGAAGCATATCTTTGGGGGTGAGGGCTTTGCCTAGATCGTGGCAAATTGCGGCAAAACGTACCGCACTTTTTTGTTGCTTGTTGCTCTTTGTCGTCAGTAAGCTTGCTTGGTGTAATACCATCATTGTATGGATAAAACTATCCACTTCGGGGTGATGTTGCACTGGGTTTGGCACACCGTAAAGGGCATTTAGCTCAGGGAAAAGCACCACTAATGCATTGATTTTTCTCAAAATCTCAAAATAAATTTCAGGATTTGGGGTTTGTAAGGCTTTTTCTGTTTCTAGCCATACGCGCTCTGTGGTGAGATGAGAAAGTTCACCTGAGAGCGTGATTTCTTTCATTAATTGAATGGTTTCAGGCGCAATTTGAAAGCCTAAATAATAGTAACGTGCGGCAAAACGCGCCACTCTTAACACCCGTAAAGGGTCTTCTGCAAACGCTGGGGAAATATGACGGAGTAGGCGATGATTCAAATCATTGACACCACCATAAGGATCGTGCAAATTGCCTTGGCTGTCTTGGGCAATGGCATTAATCGTCAGATCTCGGCGGATTAAATCTTGCTCGAGAGTTATTTCTGGGCTGAAATCACAAATAAATCCCGTGTAACCTACACCTGTTTTTTTTTCTGTGCGTGCTAGCGCATATTCTTCTTTCTTTTTCGGATCAAGGAAGACGGGGAAATCTTTCCCGACTTGAATATAGCCTTGTTGCAGTAACTCTTCGGGGGTTGCACCAATCACTACCCAATCTTTGTCTTTAACAGGGAGATTGAGCAGTTGATCGCGTACAGCACCGCCGACTAAATAAATTTCCATTTTGCTGAGGAATAAGGTTATGACCAGCCATCGCGGCGGCGACGTTTCGGCATAATGAAAGGAAGAATTAAGCCAAGTAGCAAACCTACGCCTAGCACTGACCCGCCGTAGATAAACCATTGAATAGCGATTTCTCGCTTACCTGCATCAAGCATTGCTTCTAAATCACGGTTTTTATTTTTGGTGATTTCAAGTTCACGGTTGAGCTGGGAGTTTTGTTCCAAGAGTTGGCTACTTTGTTGTTCAGCTTGTTTGGTACGGCGTTGCATTTCACTAGTGCGTTGTTGCCAGTCTCCATCTAATTGATTGAGTTTTAAGGTTAATTCTTCAATTTTGGCTTTTAATTTGGGGTTTTCATCTTTGCTACTTGGTGTGCTAGAAAGCTCAGATGTTAAGATCCACGCTTCACGATTTTTACTATCACGAATGAGCGTGTAGCGATCTTTTTGGTTTAGCACGGTGACTGGCTCGCCTGAGCGGATTGCCCCGGCAATTTTAAATTGATCGCCAGCCCCTTTGCGTAAAAAAGTTGAAAGGTTTTCCGTTACATAACGTGTTTCTGCCTGTGCAAATGGCACAGAAAGAAAGAATAAAAACAAGATTTTAGTCATTTTTCGCATTACAACACCTTGAAAACGAGACAATAAAAAAGTGCGGGAAATTGTACCGCACTTTGCTTTCATTCACAAAATCTTTGTCTTATTTTATGTGGGTTTACGCTGCTTTACGTCAGTTAAATAAAAATGGCGTGTAACACATAGTAAATCAAAATGGCAAAGAATGCCCCCGCTGGCAAGGTGATCACCCAAGAGGCGATAATATTGCGAATTACTGTTAGATTCAACGCAGCGATACCTCGTGCAAAACCGATACCAAGAATTGCACCAACAAGGGTTTGCGTGGTAGAAATGGGTAACCCTGTTCCCGAGGCAAGCACTACCGTGGTTGCCGTGGCAAATTGGGCAGAGAAACCGCGGCTTGGTGTGAGATCGGTGATCCCTGTCCCAATGGTTGCCATTACTTTGTAGCCCATAATGATTAAACCTAGTGCGATCCCCGCCGCTCCTAAGGGAAGAATCCACCAAGCAAGCGGACTTTTCGCCATAATTTGACCGCCATTATCTACAATCGACACCACGGCAGACAAAGGTCCAATGGCATTCGCCACATCGTTTGAACCGTGCGCGAATGCCATTGCACAGGCGGTGAGTAGCATTAAAATGCTGAACACTTTTTCTACCGCACCAAAGGTGCCAGATTTTACAGTTTGATGGAATTTTTTGCTGCGGAAATAGAAATAGCTTGCCACCACAGAAATCGCACTAATAGCTAATGAAATAAAGAAGGTTTCGCCACCTGTTAAATGTAAACCAACGTGCTTTAAGCCTTTTATCATTGTGACGACGGACAAGATAAAGATAGTTAGCCCCATATAATATGGACCATATTTTTGTGCATTGCGTAACGGTTTTTCTGTATCGAAAATTAGTTTTTGGGTGCTGAAGAAAATACCATACGCCACCACACCAGCAATCACAGGGGTGATAAACCAACTGCCAACAATATTGCGGATAGCTGACCAGTCAATAGAATTTGGACCAACAGTAATTAAACCGAAACCGATAATCGCACCGATAATGGTGTGTGTGGTGGAAACTGGCCAGCCCATTCGTGAGGCAATAAGCAACCATATTCCTGAAGAAAAGAGGGCTGCCATCATACCTAACGCTAAAATTTCTGGCGTTGCGGTATATTCCATTGCATTTAATACACCACTTTTAATGGTTTCAGTTACTTCACCACCGGCTAAATAGGCACCGGCAGACTCAAAAATCATTGCAATGATAATTGCTTGTCTAGCAGTAATTGTGCCAGAACCAACGGAGGTACCCATTGCATTTGAAACATCATTTGCCCCCACACCAAATGCCATAAAAAAGCCGAAAGCAGCGGTGATGATCACTAATAAAGTGCCATAATGTTGAATAACTTCCATAGTATTATTCCTATGTTGCTTAAACAATTATGAACGAGCTAACATTAACTCAATTCGTGAACCTACGCGCTGGGCTTGATCAGCAAGCACGCCAATCCATTCCAGGATTTTGTATAAAAACATTGCGTCAATTGGGTTGAATTGATCTTCCATCGCACGCAAAATTAAGCGTAATTTAATTTGCATTTGATCTGTATCATCTTCAATCTCATCAAGAGTTTGGATCATTTTATTAACAAATTGCACTTCACGCCCTTTGAAACCCGTTTCAAGCAAGCCGTCCATTTCATCAATAACCAGATGCGCTTGCTCCGCCGCATCAATACTGCGTGCCACATATTTCATAAAATCTTCTTGCATTTCAGGTGGAAAAGCGCATTGACGCCCTACCATTCTGCCTGCAATATCTTTGGCATAATTAGCTAATTTATCTTGTTGTGTAACCAGTTCTAATAAATCAGTGCGTTCAATTGGCATAAACAAACCGCGTGGCAGCTTTAAGCGAATTTCGCGTTTCAAACTATCAGCTTGGCGTTCTGTTTCCGAAATTTTTTGGCGCAATTTCTCGGCATTTTCCCAATCACCTTGGAAAGTGTAGTCAAAAAAGGGAATGAGATATTTACAACAATCAGTTACCTTAGCAGAATGACGCGCTAAGGGCTTTAATGGGGAATGGGCAAATAATCCTAAAATATTATTTACAGCCATAAGATAACTCCTTCTAGGGGTTAGGTTGAAAAATTTTTATGCATTGCTCTCTTGTTTAAGCCTATGCGCGCGTAAAATACACTATATTTCATCGAAAAAACAAGGAATTTATTAGATAATATGAAAAAACTTGATTAAGATTGGAAGGAATAGACAAAATGAGTACAGAAATTGAATTAAAACTACTAATTCCGCCGTTTCGGTTAAATTCATTCAAGCAGAATTTGATAAAAAGTGAACCGTGCGATCATCAGCACGCTTTTTTAGGGAATACCTACTACGACACCGCAGATAAATTTTTTGCTCAGCACCAAATGGGCTTACGTGTTCGCAAAGAAAATCAACAGGTTACCTTAACCTTGAAAACAAAAGGCAATACTATTGGCGGTTTACATATTCGCCCTGAATATAATTTGCCACAGCAAAATGAAAGCCCAAACTTCGCTCAATTAGTGGAAGATTATGATCTTGAACCAGGTTGGAAAAACCTTGCATTACAGCCGATTTTTGCGACAGATTTTGAGCGAGAAACTTTTTTAATTCGCACCGCACTTTCTGCAGGCATTGCGACAGAAATTGAAGTGGCAATTGATCAAGGCAAAATTATTGCAGGTGATAAGCAAGCAGAAATTTGCGAAGTCGAGTTTGAGTTAAAGCAAGGTAATATCGCGGATTTGCTTAATTATGTGCGCGCCTTAGGATTAGAAAATAGTATGCGATTAAGTGCCATTAGCAAAGCACAACGTGGTTATGCATTGGCGGAAAATTATCAGCCTAAAGCACAAAATTGGCTAGAAAAGTGGCGTGATTTTTTAAACTTCGCCCAAGGTGAGGGCAATTTTTCACAAAAATTAACCGCACTTTTTCAACTTGAACAAAACTTAATTGAAGAAACTTTTGCCTTAGGGCAAGCTTATTTTGCAGAAGATTTCTTGCGTACGGTGGAACGAATTGGTGCATTTTTTAACCTTTATCATTTTTATACAGAAAATGGTAAGTTATTGGAAAATGCCTTTAATCAACAAGGGTTAAACGATACCCTTAAAACTGACTGGCTAGCGTTGGTGGAAAGTAGCCAGCAATGTTTAGCAGAATGTAAACAGCTTATTACACAGCATAGTGAAAGGAAAAATAATGCTGAAGTCATCGCACAATTATTTGATTTCTTACAATCAGCATTTTATTTACAACGAATGTTAAATCTTATTTCGCTGACTTATCTTGAAACGCATTTCGTAGCAAATTTGGAGGAAAAGAATGGCTAAAGCAAAAACGGCTTTTGTATGTAATGATTGCGGTGCGGAATATGCACGTTGGCAAGGACAATGTAATGCGTGCAAATCTTGGAATACCATTACAGAAATACGCCTTGCGCCTGCAAAATCGAGCAGAGCCGATCGCTTTAGCGGTTATGCGGGAGAAACACAAGCCAAAATTCAAACTTTATCGGAAATCAGTTTACAAGAAGTCCCTCGTTTTCATAGTGGTTTTTATGAGCTTGATCGTGTATTAGGCGGAGGAATTGTGCCGGGAAGTGCGATCTTAATTGGCGGACACCCAGGGGCGGGGAAAAGTACGCTCTTATTACAAGTGATGTGTGGTTTAGCACAAAATATGACCGCACTTTATGTGACAGGGGAAGAATCTTTACAACAAGTTGCAATGCGAGCCAATCGTCTTGGGCTACCGGCAGATCGCTTAAAGATGTTATCCGAAACCTCGGTAGAACAAATTTGTCATCTTGCCGATCAACTTAAACCGCAAATCATTGTGGTGGATTCTATTCAAGTGATGCATCTAGCGGATATTCAATCCTCACCGGGAAGTGTTTCTCAAGTACGAGAATGTGCCGCTTTTCTTACGCGTTATGCCAAAACTCGCCAAGTTGCCATTATTATGGTGGGACACGTTACGAAAGACGGCACGCTTGCAGGGCCAAAAGTCTTGGAACACGCCATTGACTGTTCACTTTTATTAGAGGGGGAGGCAGATAGCCGTTTTCGTACCTTACGTAGCCATAAAAATCGTTTTGGCGCAGTGAATGAACTCGGGGTTTTTGCAATGACAGAACAAGGCTTGCGTGAGGTGAAAAACCCCTCAGCCATTTTCTTAAGTCGTGGCGAAGAACAAACCGCAGGCAGTTCAGTGATGGTGCTATGGGAAGGAACTCGCCCTTTATTGGTTGAAATTCAAGCCTTGGTAGATCATTCAATGCTCGCCAATCCTCGCCGTGTTGCCGTAGGGTTAGAACAAAATCGCTTGGCATTATTACTGGCTGTATTGCATCGCCACGGCGGTTTGCAAATGTCTGATCAAGATGTTTTTGTTAATGTGGTTGGTGGGGTAAAAGTAACGGAAACCAGCGTCGATTTAGCCTTACTTCTTGCGCTTATTTCCAGCTTCCGCAATCAGCCATTACCACGCGATTTAGTGGTTTTCGGTGAAGTGGGATTAGCAGGAGAAATTCGCCCTGTACCAAGTGGTCAAGAACGGATTTCTGAGGCAGCTAAGCACGGATTTAGCCGCGCTATCGTTCCTTTTGCTAATAAACCTAAAAGTGCGGTGAAAAATATGCAAGTTTTTACCGTAAAAAAACTGAGTGACGCCTTGGCGATTCTAGATGACTTTGATTGAATGGTGATGAAATCAGTGGGAAGAGGCGATTGAGAGCATTTTTTACAGATTAAATGGCTAATAATGATGTTGTTTAATAAATAATCTTGCTATACTTCGCCACCCTGATTTTAGCTATTTATAAAACCTGTTATTGTTGAATAAACTATTATGATGAAATTAACTCCTACTTTCTGTTTTCCTATCCCTTTCCGTTATTCCCGAATTGCACTTTTAATTGCTTCTTGTGCAACACCTTTTGCACAAGCGTCTGTTGTCCGTAGCGATATTGATTACCAATATTTTCGTGATTTTGCTGAAAATAAAGGCAAATTTATTGTGGGTGCGAGTAATATTGCGATTTTCAATAAAGAAGGGCAGGAAATTGGGGTAATGATGAAAGATATCCCAATGCCTGATTTGCGTACTGCAACTAGAAATTTGGGTGTTGCGACATTAATTGCGCCGCAATACATAACAAGTGTTGCGCATAATGGGGGCTACCAAAGTGTTCAATTTGGTGGAGAAGATGTTAATCCAGATTCTCATCATTATACTTATAGTCTTGTTGATAGAAATAATTATCCCTCTGGTGAGGCTCTCCATAAAGATTATCATGTTCCGCGTTTAAGTAAGTTAGTGACTGAGGTGGCACCTGCTGAAGTCAGTGATGCGGAGCAAACAAAAGCGGTTAATACGGATATGTCCCGTTTTCCAGTTTATGTTCGTGTAGGTTCTGGAACGCAGTATCTCCGTCATTCTGATGGAAAAGGTGATTTGGAAAGAATTTCTGGCGCTTATTCCTATTTAACTGGTGGGGCATCTATGCCAATCAATGACGTAAAAGGTGGGAATACCGATACAGTTAGTTTTGCTAGTATTTTTAATGATAAGTATGGACCAATGGCGACCTATGGACGAGCTGGAGATAGTGGTTCAGGCTTATATGCCTTTGATACATCGAAAAATAAATGGGTACTGGTTGGGGTGCTTAACTTTGATTCTACCGATGATAATAATAAAAACATTTGGACATTGCCTCGCTTGCCTTTTATTAAAGAAAAAGAAAATGAAGATATTGCAGGAAATATTGTAAATCAACGTGCGGGGGAGATTTGGCACTGGCGTAAGGAAAATGATACTAATAATAGTACAATAAGTGATGCGGCAAATTCCTTGTCTGTTCCTTTAAGAAATCAAAATGATACGAATGTTCAATCTGCCAATAATGCGGGAAAAACGGTAACTTTTTCAGGGGTTGATGGTGGCGTGTTACGCCTAGAAAATAATATAGATCAAGGGGCAGGAGCGCTTTTTTTCAATAGCAATTTCACCGTTAAATCTGAAACAAATCAAACTTGGCTTGGTGCAGGCGTTTCTGTTGCTAAAGATAAAACCGTGACTTGGCAAGTTGCAAACCCACAGGGAGATCGCCTATCTAAAATTGGTGAAGGAACCTTATTTGTTAATGGTAGAGGTGAAAATTTAGGCGATATCAGTGTAGGAGATGGTACGGTTATTTTAGCTCAGGAGGCGGACGATAAAGGCAAAAAACAGGCGTTTAACCAAGTGGGGATTACCAGTGGTCGTCCGACTGTCGTTTTGCAGAGTTCAGATCAAATTAACCCTGATAAATTGTATTTTGGATTTCGTGGTGGGCGTTTAGATTTAAATGGAAATGCTCTGACTTTCCAACGTATTCAGCATTCAGATGAAGGCGCGATGATAGTGAATCATCGTACCGATAAATCAGCTAGCCTTAACCTGACAGGTGTCACCTTTTCTGAACAAGATTTAACTTGGGGAAGTTGGATGAAAGCAGGTTATGATATTTATGAATATATTAATCAGCATGCAAATGGGCGTACAGATTATTTTGCGTTAAAAAATAGTCCTTATAGTTATTATCCGACTAATCAAACTAGTTCAACGGATTGGGAGTATTTGAGTAGCGATCGGAATGAGGCCGTCAAAAAGATCATAGATCGTAAAAATGCGCAGTTTCTATTTACTGCATTTACCGGTTATTTAGGGGAGAAAGCATCAGACAAAACGAATGGTGGATTAAACGTAAGTTATCAACCAGTAAGTGAGAAAGCCGTTTTATTATTGTCTGGTGGAATGAATTTAAATGGTGATCTTGCTGTTCAAAAAGGGGAGGTCATTTTATCTGGCGTGCCTACGCCACACGCGCGTGATGTTTTAAATAAGCGTGAAGTTATTTTGGAAGATGATTGGATTGATCGTCGCTATCAAGCTAATCATATTAATGTTGATCGAGCAACATTAACGGTAGGACGTAATGTTTCTTCTCTTTCAGCTGATATTAACGCAACAAATAATGCTGTATTAAATCTAGGCTATCAGCCAACGCAAAAAGTGTGTCTGCGTTCTGATTATACTGGAGAGGTAAGCTGTGATACGCCAACCTATAATGAGAACGTATTACATACCATTCCAAGAACTCAATTTACCGGTGATGTTACGCTGTCTGAGCAAAGTGCCTTAAATTTAGGAAAAACAGATTTCATTGGGGCGATTCAAAGCGAAAATACAAGCCAAACAGTATTATCAAAAGAGGCTCATTGGAAATTGACAAAAAATAGCACGCTAGGAAACTTGACGTTAGATGAAGGCGCTCAAATTACATTGAGCCAAGAAAATAAACCATTTAATACCTTAACGATTAATGGGGATTTAAGTGGAAAAGGGAAATTTTATTACCGCACTAAGTTTTCAACGCGAGAAAGCGATCAGGTTGTTGTTAATGGACAAGCATCGGGAGAGCATACCTTAGTTGTCAATGATACGGGCAGTGAACCAGAACATAGCAAAGCCCGCCTTACATTGCTGACTGCGAATGGTTTATCAGATAACTTATCTGTCACCTTGCAAAATAACTATGCTGATATAGGTACTTATCGTTATAACCTAATTAAAGAAGGCAATGCTTTCCGCCTATATAACCCAATTGTAGAAAAACAAATTGAGCAAGAAGAACGCCAAGCTGCGGAAGAGCAAGCGCGTCGTGAAGCAGAAGTAAAACGTTTAGAAGAAGCGCGTAAAGCCGCGGAAGAGCAAGCTCGTCGTGAAGCAGAAGCAAAACGTTTAGAGGAAGAACGTAAAGCTGAAGCGGAAGAGCAAGCTCGCCGTGAAGCAGAAGTAAAACGTTTAGAGGAAGAACGTAAAGCTGAAGCGGAAGAGCAAGCGCGTCGTGAAGCAGAAGCAAAACGTTTAGAAGAAGAACGTAAAGCCGCAGCAGAAGAACAGGCTCGCCGTGAAGCAGACGCAAAACGTTTGGAAGAAGAACGTAAAGCCGTGGCAGAAGAACAGGCTCGCCGTGAAGCAGAAGTAAAACGTTTAGAAGAAGAACGTAAAGCCGCAGCGGAAGAGCAAGCTCGCCGTGAAGCAGAAGCAAAACGTTTAGAAGAAGAGCGTAAAGCAGCAGAAGAACAGGCACGTCGTGAAGCAGAAGTAAAACGTTTAGAGGAAGAACGTAAAGCTGAAGCGGAAGAGCAAGCGCGTCGTGAAGCAGAAGCAAAACGTTTAGAGGAAGAACGTAAAGCTGAAGCGGAAGAGCAAGCCCGCCGCGAAGCAGAAGCAAAACGTTTAGAAGAAGCACGTAAAGCCGCAGCGGAAGAGCAAGCTCGCCGTGAAGCAGAAGCAAAACGTTTAGAAGAAGCACGTAAAGCCGCGGCAGAAGAACAGGCTCGCCGTGAAGCGGAAGCAAAACGTTTAGAAGAAGCACGTAAAGCCGCAGCGGAAGAGCAAGCTCGCCGTGAAGCAGAAGCAAAACGTTTAGAAGAAACACGTAAAGCCGCAGCGGAAGAGCAAGCCCGCCGCGAAGCAGAAGCAAAACGTTTAGAAGAAGAACGTAAAGCCGTAGCGGAAGAGCAAGCTCGCCGTGAAGCAGAAGCCAAACGTTTAGAAGAAGAACGTAAAGCTGAAGCGGAAGAGCAAGCGCGTCGTGAAGCAGAAGCAAAACGTTTAGAGGAAGAACGTAAAGCTGAAGCGGAAGAGCAAGCGCGTCGTGAAGCAGAAGCAAAACGTTTAGAGGAAGAACGTAAAGCTGAAGCGGAAGAGCAAGCGCGTCGTGAAGCAGAAGCAAAACGTTTAGAGGAAGAACGTAAAGCTGAAGCGGAAGAGCAAGCGCGTCGTGAAGCAGAAGCAAAACGTTTAGAGGAAGAACGTAAAGCTGAAGCGGAAGAGCAAGCTCGCCGTGAAGCAGAAGCAAAACGTTTAGAGGAAGAACGTAAAGCCGCAGCGGAAGAGCAAGCGCGTCGTGAAGCAGAAGCAAAACGTTTAGAAGAAGCACGTAAAGCCGTAGCGGAAGAGCAAGCCCGCCGCGAAGCAGAAGCAAAACGTTTAGAAGAAGAACGTAAAGCCGTAGCGGAAGAGCAAGCTCGCCGTGAAGCAGAAGCCAAACGTTTAGAAGAAGAACGTAAAGCCGAAGCGGAAGAACAAGCGCGTCGTGAAGCCGAAGCAAAACGGTTAAAGCAAGCTGAGTTAGTGAGCCGTGTATCAAATACTGGATTATCAGAGCTTTCGGCTCAAGTGAATGTGGTGCTTGAAAAAGATCAGCATTTAAATCAGCGCCTTTTCCAAGCTGGCAGCCAGCAAGCTCAACTATGGACAAATGTTGGTGTTCAAAGAGGTGATTATCAGTCAGATAATTATCGTCATTACGAACAATATAGTTCCTATACTGAATTAGGCGCAGAAAGCCCACTGAATGAACAAGGTATAAGTGTAGGCGCTATGGTATCCCATACACGAGCTAATATGAATTATGATCAAGCAAGTGGTAAGCTTAGATACTCTCAAGCAACGCTCTATGGCAAAATTCAAAATAGTAAAGGCTTATTCGCCGCTATTGATTTGGGGTATGGACGTTCTAATAACCAGATTACGCTAGATAGCCATTCAATTAAATTTAAGCGTAATATATTTGCTGCGGGGATGAGTTTAGGCAAAAAATGGGATTTAGGATATATGGATCTTAATACCTTGTTAGGCTTAAGGTATCACCATTTTACAAAAGCACATTACACATTAGAGGATGCAAGCATTGATTCGCCATCATTAGATTTAGTGAACTATTATGCTGGAGCGGAATTGTCAAAAACTTGGTCTTGGGAAAGTGTTTCGATTACGCCAAAATTGGCACTATATTATTTTGATGCGAGCCGTAAAACATTCGATCACGCAATAGTGGTGAACAACAATCGGTTGGTGCAACAATTTAATCGTGGTTGGCAATATCAAACAGGGCTTGATTTCGGTATGGGGGCATTCACAATGGGAATGACATTTACCTATGAAAAAAGCCAAGAGGCGGCGAATAATAGATTAGTTGATTTGAAGGTGACTTATAAATTCTAGATAGATTAAACAATGCCCCTTTTGGGGCATTATTTTTAGCCTAACCTTTATAGTTGAATGAAATAGATAATAATCATAATGACTAAATAGCTCAATCCCAACCAAGCCAACCTTATTAGCATTGGATTAGGTGAGAGCTGTTTTGCTAGGCTGAGGTTTAGCCACGCAAAAATAGGGGCTGATAGGAAAGAAGCCGTCATTGCAAAAGGGATCATTTTACCGATAGCGCCACTAAAAAATTGAATAATAATGAAACTTGCAAAACAAGCCGCTAACATAAAATAACGTAATCCTTTTTCATTATTAACATCTGTTTGTGCGCCAAATTTGAGTAGCTGAATTGTTTGTTGATTGCAACGAGAATAGCCATCAACAGCAACAATTGTGGTGCCATAAATACACACAAATGCGATAAGCGCAATAAACCAACGGCTCCATTCCCCAATGCTCAGTGCATACATTTCTACAAATAAATGAATAAATTTGCCACCACTAAGAGGAGGAATGCTATTACCATATTGAATTAATGCACCAAGTGCCATAAACATTAAAGCTAACACAATGGTTGTGAGATAGCCGATATTAAAATCTAATTGATGATGTTTTTGATAATTTGGCGTTAATCGTCTTTTTTGTACCACCCATAATGAACTGGCAATACTGAGTTCCATTGGGGCAGGCATCCAGCCCATTAATGCAATTAAGAATGGTACAGCAGCGAGACTCCACGCATCAGGTGGAACAAAATCAGCCACTGGTGGCGATGTTTGTTTGGTAAAAGCAAGCACCAACGCAATGAGGGTGATTACGGAGAGAAGTAGCATAATGCTTTTTGATACTTTATCTAATCGCTGATATTGGCGATAAAATAAGATCACTAAAAAACTCACTAATACAATAATGTTAAGACTATTGAGATCAATAGAAAAAGGAAGCAACATAGCCAATAGTACGGCAGAAAGTAAGGTTCCACCTGCAATATTCACCACTGTTGCAAAGAGATTAAATAATAGGAATAACCATAAGTACCCTTTACCTTTTTCTGCATAGCCTTGCAATACGCTTTTATTTTGCGTTGCACTATAATCAAATGCAAAGCGGAAAAAGGGGTATTTAAGTAAATTTACTAAAATAATTAATCCAGCTAATTGATAGCCATAATACGCGCCAGCCTGTGTGGAGGCTATAATATGAGAGCCTCCAACACAGGAGCAAGCCATAATCACACCCGGACCTAAATTACGTAATAGAGAAAGGTTTATTGTCATTTATTCACCTAGAATTGCTTTTACTGTTAATGCGACATCTTCTGCTTGCATAATGGTGGAGATCACGGCAACGCCATCTGCACCGTTTTGTAGAAGTGGTTTCACGTGAGGGGTTTTTATGCCACCAATGGCGACTAATGGTTTAGTAATTCCTTGCTCACGCAAATATTGAACAAAATTAATGCCGACATCTGGAGCCGCGTCAGATTTTGAAAAAGTTGGAAAAATAGGACCGCACCCATAATAATCAACGCCATTGAAATCATTATGCTGTTGTGCTTGTTGCAAGGTATTGACAGATAAACCGATCAGCATTTTGCCTTGAATTTGTTGAGCAAGCTTATCTACCGCAAAATCTTTTTGCCCAACGTGAATGCCGTCAGCCTTCAATTTTTCTGCGAGTGCAACATCATTATTCATAATAAAAGGCACATTATATTGTTGACATAATGCCTGACATTGGCGAGCAAGCTGTTCAATTTCCGTTGGATCTTGTAATGAAAATTGCCCTTTTTCACGAAACTGATAACAAGTAATACCAGCTTTTAACGCCTGTTCTAAACGATCTAACAAGGTTTGTTGTGGATTGTTGGCATATTGTGGTAGATGACGGCAATCTTGTGTGCCGGCCACCAAATAACAGCGTAAAATGTGTTTATTCATAATTTTTTTGCTCCTGTGAATAGGCCCAGTGATTCGTTGGGCCGTGCCCGTGTCCGATATTTAAAGGGTGCGTTATAGCACTTGTGATAAACGCTTTGGCTGTTTTGCAGGCCTGTTCTAAAGGTTGTCCTTTTGCGAGTTCAGCGGTTAAACAAGCGGAAAACGTGCAGCCTGTACCGTGCGTGTGTGGCGTATTAAAACGCGGACTTTCCAAAATAAAAGATTGCGTTGGCGTGAAAATAAAATCTTGGCATACTGTGCTTTTTGAATCTTGTTGATGACCACCTTTTATGATCACTGTTTTTGCGCCCATTTGTTGTAAATGTTCAGCAATTTTCTGGATACTGTGCTGATCTTCCGCTTTCAATCCAGTTAATGCTTCTGCTTCGGGCAGGTTGGGGGTTAGCACATCGGCTAAGGGCAATAACTGCTCACGCATTGCATTGATTGCCGATTGTTCCAATAAACTGGCGCCCCCTTTAGCGATCATAACAGGATCTATCACAATATTAGGAATCGGGTGTACCTTTAAAAATGTGGCTACGGTGTGAATAATTTCCGCAGTGCCTAACATACCGAGTTTCACCGCATTGGGCGTGAAGTCTGCGATAATCGCATTCAGTTGCGCTTCAATGGTTTTAGGCGGAATTAAATGAATATCGGTTACCCCTAAGGTATTTTGTGCGGTAACTGCAGTAATCACACTCATACCAAATACATTCTGCATTTGAAAGGTTTTTAGATCTGCTTGAATACCCGCACCACCGCCACTGTCTGAGCCGGCAATTGTAAGGGCTTGTGCAATATGCGCCATTTTTTCTCCTTATTTATGCTGATTTCTCTATGCTAACTCGTGCAAATTGTGCCACTTGCTGGTCATTCAATTCGCCAAGTGAATCTAAAAGTGCGGTGTAAAATTGCCCATATTTTGTTGGCGCAAGATGTTGTGCCGCTAATTCTCCCGCTACGGCATAAGCTGTACAGGCTTGTACGACTGCCTCAAAAGGAGAATGCGGATTAACCGCCAAAAATGCGCCTAACACTGCGCCGAGTAAACAGCCCGATCCTGTGATTTTAGGAAACATTGCCGTTCCATTATGAATGGTGACTAATCGTGTTCCATCACTAATATAATCCACCTCACCACTTACTGCGACAATACATTGATAACGTTGCGCAGCAAGCATTGCAATTTCGCCAATATTGCCATCACCTTGTCCCGCATCTACGCCTTTCGCCGACCAATTTACGCCAGCTAATTGAGCAATTTCGCCAGCATTGCCACGAATAGCAGTGAATTTTACCTTGTTAAGTAATTCAGCGATTACGTCCTTGCGATATTGCGTTGCGCCGACCCCGACAGGATCAAGCACGACGGGAATACCAGCTTGATTTGCGGCTTGTCCTGCCGCCAACATTGCTTTCACTTTAAAGGGATCGAGTGTACCAATATTAATAGACAAGGCTGCACTGAATTGAGCAAGCTCGGCCATTTCTTCTTCCGCATCCGCCATAATCGGCGATGCACCTAAAGCGAGTAGCCCATTAGCCACATAATTTGCCACCACAATATTCGTAATGCTATGAATTAACGGGTTTTTTTGACGGATTTGTTCTAACAAATTGAATTGCATCATATTCTCCTATTATGCATAAGAAGGGAGTAAAAAATAAAATACCAATAATAAAAGTAGATTTTTATTCATTGATGGGAAATAAAAAGTAAGAAATTAGGGAATAAAACAGAAATAGGGTGCGGTATAAAATTAGACAAGTTTTCATAATAAGTTTCCTACGTCAGTGCTAACTGGATCAGGTTCAACGGGTATCATCTCAGCTACTTAACGTAGCACCCCGACTATTAATGCTTTTCACTCTACAAAGAAATGAGGAGAAAGACAATATTAATCGCCATAATTTTTTTGTTCTTTAAGAAATATTTTTAATTTTGCGAGCGAGATCGCAAAAATGATTTAAGGGCATTGCGAAAGTGCGGTGCTTTTTTCATAGTATTTTTATTTGTCGTCGTAAATGTGAACCTTATGTTGGAATGAAATTTTCGCTCAAATTAGATGTGATTTTATGGCTGATTATTGGTGCTGGCTTGAGTTTACTTTATGTTCCGAAAGGCCTATTAATGAGCTTACATTTAATGTTTTGGCTTGTGGGAAGTGGAGCATTGGCAGTCTTGATTGCCTATGCTTTTACTTATTACAACACGGCAAAATGCCTCATTTATGGGGTGATTTTTGTGTTGAGTTTAGGGTATTTTCATTTCCAAGCAAATCAGCTTTTGAGCCAAGCAGAACAGTTTGCCCGTGTAAATAACCACATCAGCACGCCAATCAAGATCGAGAAAATTTTACATCAGCAAGATTATCAAACGATTATTGCCACAGCGAGATTAGCAGAAAAGTTGCCCGAACAGCGTATTTATTTGCAATGGCAAAGCAAGAATAACAGCGTTTCAGATAGGAAAATTGAAGTAGTTAAAGTAGGGCAAATTTGGCAGGCAGAATTATTGCTTAAACCTTTAGCAAGCCGTTTAAATCAAGGCGGTTTTGAACGGCAAAAATGGTATTTTTCACAAGGCATTAGCGCCTATGGCAGGGTAAAAAGTGCGGTAAAAATTGCGGAGAATTTTTCTTGGCGCGAGCGATTATTGCAAGTCAGTTTTCAGCAGACCCAAGGTTTATCTATGCAAGGACTGTTACTGGCATTGGGTTTTGGCGAACGAGCGTGGCTTAACCCTGAACATTGGCAAATTTATCAGAAAACAAATACGGCACACCTCATCGCAATTTCTGGTTTGCATATTGGCTTGGCAATGTTGCTCGGGTTTGCTCTCGCAAGAGTAATGCAGTTCTTTTTACCCACTCACCGAATAGGGGCGATTGGGGCATTATTATGTGGGATTTTCATTGCGTTAATTTATGCTCAGCTAGCTGGATTCTCTATTCCCACCTTAAGAGCATTGCTTGCCTTATGCTTGGTTTGCGTGATCCGAATGCTACGCTGTTATTATACCGCTTGGCAGTATTTTCAATGGGTGGTGGCATCGCTTATGCTATGGGATCCGCTGATGTTACTTTCCGTCAGCTTTTGGCTTTCTGCGGGCGCGGTAGCGAGCTTGATTTTATGGTATCAGCTTGTTCCTTTAGATTGTATTAAGTGGCAAATTTATCCCATTAAAAATACGTGGGTGAAGAAACTAGTGCGCTGGATTTTTTCCTTATTTCATCTGCAATTGGGGTTGCTATGTTTATTTACACCTATTCAGCTTTATTTTTTTCACGGAATGGCTTTATCGGGAATGATAGCAAATCTTTTCGCTGTGCCGTTGTTCAGTTTCTGTCTTGTCCCAATGGTGCTGTTTGCCGCATTGAGCCAAGGGGCATTGGGTTCGTGGCAAGGGGCAAATTGGCTTGCAGAATACTTCACCGACTATCTGGCACAATGGCAAGGATATTGGTTGAATATATCTCATAAGCAAGGGCAATGGATTGTGATTCTATTACTTGGGTTAGGATTATTTTATGTTCACTTTTTGCAGCATTTTCAGCAAAATTCACAGCTAAAAGTAATGAAAAAACCGATCTTAGCGGTAAAAAAGAGCATTTCACTTAATGCAGAAAAATTGCCCAATCCGCGATTTCTGCAAAAAATGAAGTTTATTTTTATGGGTTTGCTTAGCATAATGCTGATAAATTTAGGGTGGCAAGGGATAAATACACCTAAATGGCGGTTAGAAACCCTTGATGTCGGGCAGGGCTTGGCTACCTTATTGGTGAAAAATCAGCGTGGCATTTTATATGACACTGGAGCAGCTTGGCGTAATGGCAGTATGGCTGAGTTAGAAATTTTGCCTTATTTGCAACGACAAGGCATTGTGCTAGACAAATTGGTTTTGAGCCACGATGATAATGATCATTCAGGGGGCGCAGAAGCGATTTTACAGGCATTTCCAGAGGTTGAATTAATGGCGTCTTCTCGAAAAAATGCGTCAAAAAAACACCGCACTTTTTGTCTTCAAGGAAAACAATGGCAATGGCAAGGATTAACTATTACTGCGCTTTCACCGCAACAGATCCGAGATCGTGCAGAAAATCCAGACTCTTGCGTACTGTTGGTTGATGATGGGCAATATAAGGTGCTTTTAACAGGGGATGCGGACAGTCAAACAGAGCGCCAATTTGCTGATTTAGCTGGAAAAATAGAGGTATTGCAAGTGGGGCATCACGGCAGTAAAACCTCTAGCAGTGAATATTTTATCAAAACAGTACAACCGAAAATTGCGTTGATTTCTAGTAGTCGTGGCAATCCGTGGCATTTTCCTCACTCAGTGGTTTTAGAACGTTTAAAGGCACAACAAAGTGCGGTGTATAATACCGCTGATTTTGGTCAGATTAGTCTATTGTTCTTCCCTGAGCAGATAAAAATTCATACCGCAAGATCGGAATTTTCCCCTTGGTATCGGGGATTAATTGGCTTGTTGGCAAAATAAAGGTAAAATGGCGAAGTTTTTTAACGGAAATGAATAAATTATGCAAGATAAAGACTTAACTACGCTGCAAACGTTCAAACGCTTATGGCCAATTATTGCACCTTTTAAAGCAGGGTTAATTGCTGCAGCTATTACCTTAGTATTCAATGCGTTAGCAGATGCTTCTCTTATTCAAATGCTTAAGCCTTTATTAGATGATGGCTTTGGTAAAGCCGATGTTGGCTTTTTACGTTTAATGGCCGTAGTGGTTGTACTATTGATTATTGTGCGAGGTGTAACAAGTTTTGTTTCAACCTATTGTTTAGGGTGGGTTTCAGGGAAAGTGGTGATGACAATTCGCCGCCGTTTATTTAAGCATTTAATGTATATGCCCGTTCCCTTTTTTGATCAAAATTCGGCAGGAAAATTACTTTCTCGTATTACTTACGATAGCGAACAAGTCGCCAATTCATCATCAGGTTCTTTAGTAACCATTGTGCGTGAAGGGGCGTATATTATCTCTTTGCTTTGTGTAATGATTTATACCAGTTGGCAGCTTTCCTTAGTACTTTTTGTGATAGGACCGATTATTGCGGTGCTAATTCGTATGGTATCGAAAAAATTCCGCGAGTTAGGTAAAAATATGCAAAACTCAATGGGGGAACTGACTTCTTCGGCAGAACAAATGCTAAAAGGACATCGAGTAGTGCTTTCTTTCGGTGGACAAAAAATTGAAGAAGAACGCTTTAATAAAGTAAGTAATGATATGCGCCGTAAGGGAATGAAAGTGATGGTGGCAGATGCCATTTCTGATCCTGTGGTACAAATTATCGCCTCTTTTGCCTTGTCAGCGGTGCTTTATTTGGCAACCGTACCAGAAATTATGAGCCAAAACCTCACGGCGGGGTCTTTTACGGTGGTGTTTTCTTCAATGCTTGCAATGATGCGACCATTGAAATCTTTAACTAACGTAAACGCCCAGTTCCAACGTGGTATGGCGGCTTGTCAAACCTTGTTTGCTATTTTGGATATGGCAACTGAGAAAGATAACGGTACTTACCAAGTAGAAAAAGCGAAAGGAAATATTGCATTTAAAGACGTTACGTTTAGCTATTCAGGCAAAGAGCATCCCGCATTAAATCATATTTCCTTTGACATTCCACAAGGTAAAACCGTGGCATTAGTTGGGCGTTCAGGCTCCGGGAAATCTACAATTGCTAATTTAGTTACCCGTTTTTATGAGATTGAACAAGGGGAAATCACCCTTGATGGCGTTAATATTCAAGATTACACCCTGAGTAATTTGCGTGAAAATTGTGCGGTGGTCTCACAACAAGTACATTTATTTAATGACACTATTGCCAATAACATTGCCTATGCCGCAGCAGATAAATACAGTCGTGAAGATATTATTAAAGCTGCCAAAGCAGCACACGCGATGGAATTTATTGAAAAGTTAGAAAATGGTTTAGATACCGTCATTGGCGAAAATGGGGCAAGTTTATCGGGCGGGCAACGTCAGCGTTTGGCGATTGCTCGTGCCTTGTTACGCAATTCTCCCGTGTTAATTTTAGATGAAGCAACATCAGCCCTTGATACGGAATCTGAACGAGCGATTCAAGCAGCCCTTGAAGAATTACAAAAAGAGCGTACCGTTTTAGTTATTGCGCACCGTTTATCAACCATTGAAAAAGCTGATGAAATTTTGGTGATTGAACACGGTGAAATTAAAGAACGAGGCACGCATCAAGCATTGCTTGCGTTGAATGGTGCTTATAAGCAGTTACATCAAATGCAGTTTAATCATTAATTTTGTATTGATGGACGAATTTTCAGCGTACATCAATTTCCCCATTTTAATGAGGTGATAATGAATTTTTGGTATCAATCGGATCTTTTCGCAAAAGCACTGAAGTGGTTATTATCACCTTTCGCCTTGTTATTTTTGCTCATTATCAGATTGCGATCTTGGTTATACCAGCGTGGAATTTTGTCTTCTTACAAAGCCCCCGTTCCCGTAGTGATTGTGGGGAATTTATCTGTTGGAGGGAATGGCAAAACCCCTGTGGTGATTTGGCTCGTGCAACAATTACAGCAACAAGGCATTCAAGTGGGGGTGATTTCACGCGGTTATGGGAGCAAAGCAAAAGGTTATCCCCGTTTAGTAACCAGTCAAGATGATCCTGTGGAAACAGGTGATGAGCCATTATTGATTGCGAAACGCACTAATGCCCCTGTGTGTATTTCACCAAATCGTCAGCAGGCGATAGCGCATTTACTTGCGCATTTTCCTTGCCAAGTGATTATTAGCGATGACGGCTTACAGCATTATAAATTACAACGAGATAAAGAAATCGTGGTGCTAGATGCTCAGCGTCAATTTGGTAATGGTTTTGTTTTGCCAGCAGGTGCGTTACGAGAGCCAATCAGTCGTTTAAAAAACGTTGATTGGATTATCAATAACGGGGCGCCAACGTCTTTTAGTCAAACTGTAATGACTTTAATACCGCACTTTGCGATTCATTTGCAAACAGGGGAAAAGCGCCCATTGCGCGATTTTGCAGAACAACCTATTACCGCTATTGCAGGCATTGGCAACCCACAGCGTTTTTTCACAATGTTGCAAACCCTGTCGATGAACGTGGTAGCAAGCCAAGCCTTTCAAGATCATCAAGCTTATCATTTAGCCTTATTTGAAAAATTTGATCAAAACCAACCGCTCTTTATGACAGAAAAAGATGCGGTCAAATGTCAAAATTTTGCGCAGCCAAATTGGTGGTATGTGCCTGTTGAAGCGGAAATTACTTCACCACAAAGTAAGCAATTTATAAGCGAATTAATTCAAGAGATAAAAACAAGAGAAAAAAATACCTCACTTTAGCTTTATTTACCTGCGTTTGATGACAGGGTTAAACATAACCTTCTGAAAAGCAGTGGAGAAATTTTAATGAACGAAAAACTACTCGACATTCTCGCTTGCCCCCTTTGTCAAGGGCGCTTGAAATATCAAAAAGAAAGCGAACAGCTCATTTGCCCTTTTGAGCAAGTGGCATACCCGATAGAACAGGGTATTCCCGTGTTACTTGCGGAACGAGCAATACCGTTACAACAAGAAAAAGCCCAACAACAAGGGGAAGAATAATGACAACATTTACCGTAATTATTCCTGCACGTTTTGCCTCAAGTCGCTTACCCGGCAAGCCCTTAGCGGATATTGCTGGTAAACCAATGATTGCCTACGTTTGGCAACAAGCACAACAATCAGGCGCAAGCCGAGTCGTGGTGGCAACGGATAATCAAGATGTTGCAACTGCGGTGCAAGCCTTTGGTGGCGAAGTGTGTATGACCTCAACGAATCATAATTCAGGCACGGAACGCTTGGCGGAAGTGGTGGAAAAATTAGCCCTAGCAGATGATGAAATTGTGGTCAATATTCAAGGTGATGAGCCGTTAATTCCCCCAGTGATCGTGCAACAAGTCGCGGCTAACTTAGCCAATAATGCCGTGAATATGGCAACCCTTGCTGTCCCATTGAATGATGCTGAAGAATTATTTAACCCAAATGTGGTGAAAGCTGTAGCAGATAAATCAGGCAATGTTTTGTATTTTTCCCGTGCGCCAATTCCTTGGAATCGCGATCAATTTGCTGGGTTATCCGATGAACAAAAAACACAGCTTGTGCTACAAACCCCATATTTACGCCACATTGGTATTTATGCTTACCGTGCAGGATTTATTAAGCAATATGTGCAATGGCAACCTTCTGCGTTAGAAAGTATTGAATCTTTAGAGCAGTTACGGGTATTGTGGTATGGCGAAAAAATTCATATTGATTTAGCCAAAGAAGCACCAGCAGTCGGTGTAGATACACCGGAAGATTTAGAAAAAGTGCGGGCGATTTTAGGACATTATTAATTCCTCTTTCACTATTTATTCAAACGAAGGAAACAAGATGTTAGACAAAATGTTAGGTTCAGTTTTAGGTTCGGTATTAGGGAACAATTCAGCGCCACAAGGGAAAGGTAATGTGGTGAGTGAAGTGTTGCAACAGTTATTACGTTCACAAGGTGGTGTACAAGGCATTTTTGCTAAGTTACAACAAGATGGCTTAGGTGGATTGCTAGATAGCTGGATCGGCACGGGTTCAAACCAAACGATGACAAGAAATGAGGTCAGCCAAACTTTCGGGCAGAATACTATTGAAGATATTGCTCAGCAGACAGGTATTAGCACTAATCAAACAGAAGATATTATTTCTCAGGTACTACCAAGTTTAATTGATATGCTAACACCGAATGGGCGTCAAGGCGGGGTATCGGCAGATAATTTAACTCAATCAATGCAGGCTCACAACGATAATCCGCAAGATGTGCTAGGTTCTGTGTTAGGTAGCATTTTTGGTGGTTCATCAACCCAAGGTGAAACAAATGGCTCAGCTTTAGGTGATTTGTTTAAGCAAATTTTAAACACACCAACACAAACAAGCCAAACACAAGAAGAAAGCTCAAATGATGAGTTAGCGAAAGACATCAATGCGATCCTAAATAATTTCTTTAAATAATTTTTAGGGCGGATTCATTCTGCCCTGCTTAATCATTCATAACCAAAATGACCTTTGATGCCAAAAAGTTTCTCGCTAACGTAACCCACGATCCCGGTGTTTATCGTATGTATGACGATAAAGATCAGGTGATTTATGTGGGCAAAGCCAAAGATTTAAAAAAACGCTTATCTAGTTATTTTCGTACCAATTTATCGAGTAAAAAGACGGAAGCCCTCGTTGCAGCCATTCATCGTATTGAAACGACCATCACTTCAAGCGAAACGGAAGCATTGCTGTTAGAACATAACTATATTAAAACCTATCAGCCACGCTATAACGTGCTATTGCGTGATGACAAATCTTATCCTTATATTTTGCTTACCAAAGAACGCCACCCAAGGATCACGGCGTATCGGGGAAGTAAAAAAATTCAAGGTGAATATTTTGGGCCTTATCCTAATGCGGGCGCCGTGCGTGAAACCCTTTCCTTATTGCAAAAGTTGTTTCCTGTGAGGCAATGTGAAAATTCGGTTTATCGCAACCGCTCACGCCCTTGCTTGCAATATCAAATTGGGCGTTGTTCTGCACCCTGTGTTGCAGGCTATATTTCTGATGAAGATTATAACCAACAAGTGGATTTTGCTCGTCTTTTCTTACAAGGCAAAGATCAACAAGTGTTGGATCATCTTGTCGGCAAAATGGAGCAGGCAAGCCAAGCCCTACATTTTGAAGATGCAGCACGCATACGAGATCAAATTCAAGCTGTGCGAGCCGTCATTGAAAAACAATTTGTTAGTAATGATCGCCTTGATGATATTGATATTATCGCCATTGCTTACCAACTTGGTATTGCTTGCGTACAAGTGTTGTTTATTCGACAAGGAAAAATTTTGGGCAACCGCAGTTATTTCCCGAAAGTGCCAGCCAATACGGATTTATCCGAACTCACCGCCACTTTCGTGGGGCAATTCTATTTGCAAGCGCACCAAGGACGAACCGTGCCAAACACCATTATTGTGGATCATAAATTGGCAGAAAAAGCTCAATTAGAAACCTTGCTCGCTGAACAAGCTGGGCGTAAAGTGCAAATTCAAGACAGTGCCAAAGGGGATAAAAGTAAATACTTACAGCTTGCACAAATGAATGCGAAAGCTGCATTGGTTACGCAACTGAAGCAATCCACGCTTATTCAAGAACGCTACCAAGCCTTACAAGATTTACTTGGCATAGAAAAAATTCAGCGAATGGAATGTTTTGATATTAGTCATACGATGGGAGAACAAACCATAGCGTCTTGTGTGGTGTTTAATCAAGATGGACCACTGAAATCAGATTACCGCCGTTTTAATATCACGGGCATTACTGGCGGTGATGATTATGCCGCGATGGAACAAGCCTTATTAAAACGTTACGATAAAGATCTGGAAAGTGAAAAAATTCCTGATGTGATCTTTATTGATGGCGGAAAAGGGCAACTGAACCGTGCCTTGCAAGTGTTTGCACAACTCAAGGTAAAATGGGATAAAAAACGACCGCACTTGATTGGCGTGGCAAAAGGTGTGGATCGACGTGCTGGCTTGGAAACCCTCATCATCAGCAAGCAAGATCGCGAAATCAATTTACCCCCAGATAGTCTTGCCTTACATTTAATTCAACATATTCGTGATGAAAGCCATAATCACGCGATTAGCGGACACCGCAAAAAACGTCAAAAAGCCTTTACTCAAAGTGGCTTAGAAACCATTGAGGGGGTTGGGGCAAAACGCCGCCAAGCCTTGCTTAAATACCTTGGCGGAATGCAAGGGGTGAAAAAAGCCACCCTTGACGAAATCGCCTCCGTACCAGGGATCTCAAAATCTTTAGCAGAGAAAATCTTTGAGGCGATGAGGGGGGAATAGAGGTGCTAATTAGACATTATTTGAGTAAAATTTGAGAAAAAATACCGCACTTATATTTTTTCTTGTAGAAACAAAAAAGCAGTCAATAAAGACTGCTTTTTATTATAGCCAGCCAAAGGCTGGCTATAAAAACCATACGCTATGCGTATGGTGTTAAAGAGCTTAAGCGATGAAAAGAAAAATCCTCACTATATAATGAACGAAGCTGATAACCAAAATTCAACATATAGGAGGATGTGTCATGACAAATAAAGCGAATGACGATTCAAGTTTATCACACACAAGGTGGAACGGTAAGTATCACTGAGTATTTACACCTAAATACAGACGGAAAACTATTTTCGGTAAGCTAAGAACAGATATAGGGAGTATTTTAAGGCGTTTATGTGACTATAAAGGCGTAGAAATTGTAGAAGCTCATGCAATGAAAGATCATATCCATATGCTTGTAAAAATACCACCGAAATTAGCAGTTTCAAGTTTTATGGGATATTTGAAAGGAAAATCATCATTGATGATTTTTGAAAAGCATGCAAAGCTAAAATATAAATATGGCAATAGACACTTTTGGGCAAAAGGCTATTATGTAAGTACGGTGGGTTTAAATGCCAAGGTGGTAGAGGAATACGTAATCAAGAAAAAGAAGATATGGTACATTCCTACTTACACAAATTAATACAGATTTGATCATACAGTGTATCAATACATATGCTCCTTGGAGGGTATGTGAAATATTAGGCCCTTATAAGGTAGCCTAAAATTGCCCATTCCATGAGCGGTTTGTTAAATTAAAGATTTAGCCTTCCTCTGGTTCATAATGTGTACATATCTACGCCTACCTTTTTTGAATTACAGTTAAGAAAAGTAATAGGCTGTATGTTTATATAGAAAGGTGAAATAAACCTAAGAATCATTTTTTCCCCTGATGAGAATTAATTTTCCCAAGTTCTAAAAAAATGAACGTTTTTTTGACTTTTTTCGAAAAACAAAAAAGTCTTCATTTTCCCCTCCATTTTAAGTTCAATAACTTAGTTCAAAAATTTATCTGTAAATTGGTTTTTTTATACTATATGAATGTTATTTTATGTTAATTGGTTATGCTCGAGTTTCAACAGAAGATCAAAATTTAGAGCTTCAAATTGATGCTCTCACTAAAGTAGGGTGTGAAAAGATTTTTAATGATAAAGACTCTCGTACTTCATTTAATCGCCCAGGATTATTAGAGACTCTCGAATATTTAAGAAAAGGCGATACATTAGTTATATGGAAGCTAGACGCTTAGGTAGTAAAACTAAGAATTTACTTGAACTTTTTGATTCTCTGCAACAAAGAAATATTAATTTGAAAAGTATTAAAGATTCAATTGATACTGGTTCAGCAATTGGTAAATTATTTTTTCATTTCAGTTCTGCAATAGCAGAGTTTGAGGTTGATATTCTTAGAGAAAGAACCCAAGCCGGTTTAGCTGCTGCTCGTGCAAGCGGACGATTAGGAGGAAGGCTAAAGTCTCTTAATGAGAACCAAAAGCAACAAGCCCTTGACTTGTATTACAGTAAAAAACATACCGTAAACAGTATATGTGAAACACTCAATATTTCTAAAGGAACATTTTATAACTATCTGAAGCAAGAAAGAGGCTTAAATGGCAAAAGGATAAAGGAAAGCCCCTAAGGGCTTTTAAGGGTAACCTTTCCAAGGGGAAAGGTCTTACCCAAAAAGGCGAAAAGGCCTATTCTTCCACTACATCATTGAGATTATGTTATGCTAAAAATGTTCACTAAACTTTTAAAAAAACAGCCTTCACCATTATCTACATCAGAACCGGATAATGTCCATCTAGTCCAAGACAAAGATGGTTGGATTTATCCTGGAAATGCCAATGAATTACTTAGTACTGATTTACGAAAAAATACCTTGGGTTACTTTGGCAGCAAGTTTCTATGGATAGAAAAATGTTTAATACACTTTATCAAAAGCCAATAGAAAATTACGCTGAGATTGTACAGTTATTACCAGCTTCAGAAGCTCATCATCACTCACATATAGGCCGGTATGCTTGATCACGGTTTAGAAGTGATTACCTTCTCTGCTAAATTGCGTCAAAGCTACGTTCTACCGCCGAATGCCGCTCCAGAGGATCAATCAAAACAACGTGATGCTTGGACTGCCGTAGCTATTTATATTGCCCTAGTTCATGATATTGGGAAAGTTATTACAGATATTGAAATCATTCTAAAAGATGGTACACGATGGTTTGCATGGAATGGGATATCATCTCAATCTTATAAATTCAAATAGGGGCTGTCCTAGATAACTAGACCAAACTCCCTTTAACTAGTTGTTTTAAAATGGAAAATGGAAAATTGAGTTTTTATGTCACTGTAATTAAAACGCCATTCGCATTCCTTTAAATAAAGCTCAAAATGGGCTTTAGGAATGCCATTAAATTTGCGTAAATGGCGTTTTGCTTGGCTCCAAAAATTCTCAATTCCATTAATGTGGTTATGATTTTCAGCAAAATGTGTGCTGTGGTTGATACGAAAATGGCTAAATTCACTCACATCAAGCACATCATAACTACGATAAGTATCGGTGTAAACAATACTATCAGGCTTTACTTTCCCTCGAATAATAGGTAACAAGGTGGCTGATTGAGTATTCGGAACCGCAACGGTATAAACCTTGCCATTGCGTTTAAGGAGCCCGAATACCGCGATTTTCCCTGCCGCGCCACGACCACGTTTACCTTTGCGGGCACTACCAAAATAACTTTCATCGGCTTCAATTTCACCTTCAAACATTTCTAAGTGTAGGCTATTTTGGTAGATGAGCAGGCGTAAACGATGAAAGTAGTATGCTGCTGTCATTTTGTTTACATTGACCAACTCCGCAGCAGTCCTTGCTGTAATCCCTGCGACAAATAGCTCAATGAGTTTATTTTGTTTATGCTGACTTAGACGACTTTTTCTCATTGGTTCATTCTAACCTAAATAGGGTTTTTAGTCGTTATCTAGGACAGCCCCTAAAAGTTTAACGATATGCTAAATATTTTAATCGTTTAGAATATAGAAGGGATAATTCTATTACCCTAATGCAGATAATTTTGTTAAATGAAGAAATAGATTTATAAGATAAACTCAGTCAAGAGGAAAATGATATTCACATGCTCGTCAAAGAGCATGTGAAACTTGGAATTTATTTGATAATAAAAATGGTACTGTGCATATAGTCTTTTTATGTTCTCCTCATTTTCTTTATTGCACCAGCAAGTAGAAATTTGTTTTACCACGCAAAATATTTAATGCGATAGTAGAAGGTTTATCTTTAAGTAATTTACGTAGTTGATCCAAGTTTTCAACTGGTGTGCGGTTTATACCAATAATCACATCTCCGTCTTTTAAGCCTAAGCGTTGAGCAAGTGATTTATCTTTAATTTTGCTAATTTCAACGCCTTTTTGTCCTTTTGCATTGTAGTTACTTAACTCGGCACCTTCTAATGCTGGAAGAAGGTTTGTTGCGCTGGCTTTGGCTTCTTCATCTGGTTGTAAGGTAACGGAAGTTGTATGGGATTTGCCATCGCGTAAATAGGTTAATTCGACGCTTTTACCTGCCCCTGTCGTGGCGATTTTTGCACGTAATTCGGCGAAGCTAGACAGTTTTTGCCCGTTAATGGCGGTAATTACATCGCCAGCTTGTAAGCCTGCTTTTTCTGCAGCAGAATCAGGTAACACTTCACTTATAAATGCCCCTTGTTGTGCATTAATTTTGAGTGCTTTGGCTAGCTCAGCATTGAGTTCAGCGCCTTTTATGCCTAATAATCCACGGCGAACTTCACCAAATTCAAGGATTTGTTTCACAAGGCTGTTTGCCATATTACTTGGAATGGCGAAAGCGATTCCGGCATTTCCTCCACTTGGTGAGATAATTGCTGTATTGATACCAATTAATTCACCATTAAGATTGAGTAATGGCCCTCCTGAATTGCCTTGGTTTACTGCAGCATCAGTTTGAATGTAATTTTCATAGCTACCTTTTTCTGAACCTGTTGAACGCCCAAGAGCAGAGACAATGCCTGAAGTCACCGTCTGTCCTAGACCAAAGGGATTTCCAACAGCCACAGTGTAATCGCCAACACGTAGTTTATCAGAGTCAGCCATTTTGATCTCAGTAAGGTTTTTCGGATCTTCTAGTTGAATTAAAGCAATATCTGAAAGCTCATCAGCGCCCACTAATTTTGCGTTAAATTCACGTCCGTCTTGTAATTTCACCGTGATTTTATCTGCTTGATCAATCACGTGATTGTTAGTGAGTACGTAACCTTTTTCGGCATTGATAATCACACCAGAACCAAGACCTTTGAAACTTCGCGGTGAGTTATTATTAAAAATTTCTGGTCCGAAGAAAAACTTGAATTCTTCAGGAATATCGTCATTTTGGAAACGGGTTTTTTGTTTTCCTTCCACTGCAATGGAAACGACGCTAGGTAGCACTTGCTCTAACATTGGGGCCAAAGTAGGGGGGCTAGAAAGCGTGCTTGGGGGCGGTAATGTTGCCATTGAGTTTACAGAGGTACCAAGCACGGTTAAGCCAAGAGCGATACTGGTTAATAAAAAATGTTTTCTTTTCACTTTATTTCTCCATTTCGTTACTAAGTCTCATTTTAAAATAAGAACAGATCTCCATTTTTAAAGGAGTTCACGCTATTTTCTTTCATTGCTGAAAGTATGTTTATTATGTTGCTTAAGACAAAGAAAATAAAAAATTGTTCGTAAAAATTGTATGATTTTTGAGAAATTACAAAAAAAGAGGTAAATGAGTAGATATTTTTAACTTAGCCCTCATTTATACTATTTTTTATCTTTTTATAAAAGATAAAGTGCGGTGTAAATTTTTGGTGATTTCTATATCACAGCTGATTAATAATACGACCTATTAGATGAGAGAGGTAATTCGAGAATGCATAATGCAGTTATCGCTTGTTATTAATGTATTTAATCAACATTGGCGTTGATTGGATTGGTGCTAAAAGAAAAAGAGCTAGGAAAGCCTGCTCTTTTTTCTTTAAAAGACATTAAATTAATGTATCCACTTTTGCTTTTGCTTGTTCTTGCGATTTAGCGGCGACTTCTGCCCCCGATCCTACGCCTTCTACATAAACAAATTCCACATCATTAATTCCAATAAAGCCAAGGAATGTTTTCAAATAGGGGGTGATAACATCCGTGACTTGCCCTTGGTGTACGCCGCCGAAAGAGGCTAATACAATGGCTTTTTTCCCTTTTACTAAGCCTTCAGGGCCATTTTCGGTATATTGGAAAGTGACACGTGGGCGGGCAATGAAATCAATGTAGCTTTTTAATTGGGTTGGAATATTGAAGTTGTACATTGGTGCATTGATAATAAGGGTATCGGCATTTTTTAATTCCGCGACCAATTCATCTGAAAGTGCCAGTAATGCTTTATCTTGTTCGGTTTTTGGTTCGCCACGCAAGGCATTGGCAGCAATACCATCAAAATGTGGCAATGGGGTCGCGCCTAAATCACGCTCAACCACTTCGGTGCCAGTAGGTAATTTTGATACAAGGTAGTCAGCAAGCTGATTTGTTTGTGAGTAATCGCCAAGAATACTTGATTTTAAAACAAGAACTTTCGACATAAGAAATCCTTAAATTGTGCTTATTATAAAGTGCGGTCATTATAGAGGGAATTTTTTCTAGAACAATGGGATAAAAGGAAAAAGATTTTTTCTTAATCGTAAATAATCAGCGAGAAATTGCACTTTGTCAGAAATGCTTTATGATCACATTTTTATTTTTATTTAACAACAAGGACAGATTATGTGGTCAGAATTAGCAATGGGCTATGGCTTATTTATTTTAGAAATTCTTACGGTGTTATTGGTTATTACTGGCATTGTCGCGATGATTATGGCGTTTAAACAGAAAAAATCTCATCAAGCAGGGGAGTTGGTCATCATCGATTTATCGCAAGAATATGAAGAAAATGCCAAGCGTTTGGCGGAGTTTCATCTTTCTGAAGAAGCGTTAAAACAAGTAGAAAAAGCACGTAAAAAAGAGGATAAACAAAAAGCAAAAGCAGAAAAAGAAAAGCGTAAAAAAGGTGAAAATCCAGAAAATGAACGCAAGCCCCATTTATTTGTGTTGAACTTTAAAGGGGATATTTCTGCTTCAGAAACCACCGCACTTCGCGAGGAAGTGAGTGCTATTATCGCCGTAGCCAAACCGGAAGATGAGGTATTATTGCGTTTGGAAAGCCCCGGTGGTGTGGTTCACGGTTATGGGCTTGCGGCTTCCCAGTTAGCACGCTTAAAACAGCACCAGATTAAATTAACCGTGGCAGTGGATAAAGTAGCAGCCAGTGGAGGCTATATGATGGCGTGCGTAGCGGATAACATTATTGCCGCACCTTTCGCTATTATTGGTTCAGTAGGGGTGGTGGCACAAGTGCCGAATATTCATCGTTTACTGAAAAAACACGATGTGGATGTGGACGTGATGACCGCGGGAGAATATAAACGTACAGTCACTTTACTTGGTGAAAATACGGAAAAAGGGAAAGAAAAATTCCAGCAAGAATTAGAAGAAACCCATCAATTATTTAAACAATTTGTTGCACAGCATCGTCCACAGGTTGATATTGAGCAGGTAGCCACTGGAGAGCATTGGTTTGGGCAGCACGCGTTAGGATTAAACTTAGTTGATGAAATTGCCACCAGCGATGATGTGATCCTGCGAGCGATTAAAGATAAATTTGTCGTTTCGGTGAAATACGCAATGAAAAAATCCCTTGTACAGAAATTAGGGAAACAAGCGGAAGAAAGTGCAGATAATGTGCTATTGGGGTGGTTAAAACGTAATGAGCGTACCCTATACTAAGGAAGAAGCGCTAAAAAACTCGGTCTTTACATTATTTGACAAAAAACTTGTTGGATTTCGTTTAGTAAAGCGTTTTGTTAATTTACTTTATTAGCAATTCGCTTTACTATATAACGCCGAACAAAAATGCCATTTGAGCATTCCGTTCATTTTAAGTAATGATTTTATTCAGTGTTAAGGTAAAAATATGAAATTATCACATCTTTTATTCTCAGCTGTTGCTGCAACGACATTAACAGCATGCGGAAACTTAAGCAAGGTTACTGATGAAGGTACATCAGATAACCTAGTTTGGCCGAAAATTGAGGATTCTAAATTTAACCACGATGGTAGTCAATACGGCTCTTGGCCTAATTGGGACAATGTTCGAATGATTGAGAGAGGTATGAATAAAGATCAAATTTATAACTTAATCGATCGTCCACATTTTGCAGAAGGTTTATTTGGTGTTCGTGAGTGGGATTATGTGTTTAATTACCGTGAAAATGGTGAGCATAAAATCTGTCAATATAAAATTTTATTCGATAAGGATATGAACGCACAAAGCTTCTTTTGGTATCCAAATGGATGTAATGGAAGTTTATCTTTTAGTCTAAAAGGCGACTTCTTATTTGACTTTAACAAGGATACACTTTCACCAAAAGGAATAGAGGTTGTTGATAATGTAGCTAAACAACTAAAAGAAGCACAAGCTAAAGATGTTAAAGTTTCTGGTCATACTGACCGCTTGGGGTCTGTAGCCTATAACTTAAAGCTTTCACAACGTCGGGCTGATAGAGTTAAAGCTAGGTTAATTCAGCAGGGAGTAACAGCGCATATTGAAGCAATTGGTTATGGAAAAGCATATCAAGTGAAAGCTTGTGATAACGTAACGGGTCAAGCATTAAAAGACTGCTTACGAGAAAATCGTCGTGTAGAAATTTCTTCGTCAGGAAAATTAGTAAAACAGCAAGAAAATTCAACGCAGGGTGGGCCTATTGGTCCAGCACCGCTTTATGCAAAATAATCCACTGTTTTAGCTGTTGAAATGAAAAAAAGCTGATCTCAATATTGAGGCCAGCTTTTTTATATGCTCATTTGGGGCTATTTGTCATTCGGTTTAATTGCCAATAAATTACAATTTAATTTGCTGATAACGTGTTCTGCGGTGTTTCCAAGAAAAGCTGCAGAAAGCCCGGTTCTGCCTATTGTGCCTAGCACCACCATTTCCGCCCCTAATTCTTCCGCCACTTCAGGGATAATATCTTCTGGGAAACCTTCTCTAACGTGGGTGTGATCTTCATCAATATTGAAATGTTGGCGTAGGGCTTTCATATTGAGCAAGTATTGTCCGCGAATACTATTACTGTAATCAGCCGCGCTAAATTCAGGTAAGTCGATTGCCATATTGATTGGTGTTGGTGGATAAGCGGTAACAAGGTGTACATTTCCGCGTTCTAAGCTATCGGCTAAATCAATACCTAGTGTCACTAATTCATTATTCAGTAAGCTATGATGCTCTTCGTCATCAGACACATTGACCGCAACTAAAATACGGCGTTGATGTTTCCAATCGCCGTCTTTTACGATCATTATTGGAGTGGGGCATTTACGTAATAATTGCCAATCCATCGGGGTAAAAATAAGTGATGTAATGCTTTCTTCTTCCTGTGTATATTTCACAACAAGATCGTAGTGATTTTTTTCCACTTCTTCCGCGATGGCTTCCGCTTCATTACTATGCCAAACAACCTTTGAATAAAATTCAATATTTGGATCGGCGTATTTTTCTAAATAAGGCTTAATGACTTTTTGGCGTTGTTCAATAACACCTTGGTGCATATTTTCACGTTCTTCTGAAGAAAGCAGCGCGGACATTTCGTAAGATAAATCATAAACCGTCATAAACGTGGTAATGTTTACTCTATTTTCACTTTTTTGTTCTTTGACTAAACGCACCGCGCGAGCAAGGGCATATTGCTTTTCATTTTCAGGATTTAACACAACCAAGATATTTTTAAATTTCATAACAACCTCCAAATGATGGTTAATTGGCTTATAGCATAGAAAAGATTGGCAAGAATAACAAGTTAGTGTGGAAAAAAACGTGATCTAGTGCAACATATTGTTGCACTAGTTGAGTGAAAAGCCAATTAGCTGACCATTTGAATACGCGTTTTGGTTACTCCTGCTAATTGTGATAACTCTGCCATATTATTTATGGTGATATATTTTCCTTGAACCGAGAGCATTCCTGACTTTTGGAAACGTCCTAGCAAACGGCTAATGGTTTCAACGGTTAAACCTAAATAATTGCCAATATCGCCACGCGTCATCGTTAAACGGAACTCTCGTGCAGAGAAACCACGAGCCGAGTAACGACGAGAAAGGTTATGAATAAACGCCGCCAAGCGTTCTTCGGCATTCATTTTAGACAGTAAGAGAATCATTTCTTGATCACTTTTAATTTCATTACTCATTAAACGCATAATTTGTTGGCGTAATTTGGGCATTTTGCCTGATAAATCATCTAAAATATCAAAAGGGATCTCGCAGACCATTGCGGTTTCTAAAGCCTGTGCAAAACTTGGATGTTGCATATTCATAATTGCGTCAAAGCCGACGAGATCACCGGGCAAATGGAAAGAGGTAATTTGTTCCTCACCTGTTTCACTAATCGTATAAGATTTAATCGTGCCAGAACGAATTGCATAGAGAGAATGAAGGGTATCGCCTGCTTTAAATAAGACTTGAGATTTTTGGATCGGTTTTTTGCGTTCGATAATGTTATCAAGCTGGTCTAGTTCGTGTTCATTTAATGTGAAAGGAATACAGAGTTGGCTGATACTACAATCTTGGCAGTGAATGGCACAGCCGCCGGATTGAACACGACGCCCAATTTTACTGTCATTAGCTAAAATTTTCATTTAATCCTCAAATAACTCGGTAAAGCAGAAAAAATCATATAAAATTGATCTAACGCAAGAAATAATACCACTAAATGGTAAAATTAAGAAGTTTTAAATAGTTAAATAATTGTTAAGGAAATCCTAATGGCCACTGAAAAGCTAACAAAAAAACGTTTAATTCAAATTATTTTAATGCTTTGCATACTTCTTTCCGCCTTTTTCTACCGCACTTGTCATTATCAACAAATCCAAAGTGCGGTGGAAAATCAGCAAATTTTGGACAAAGAAAAAGCCAGCGAATAACTGGCTTTATACTGATAACTAAGCGTGATTAACTGCAAGTTTGGCAAGGTCTTTATCCACAAGGAACAGGCCTTTGCCGTCATCGCCGAGAAGATTCAGTTTATCTAAAATACCACTGAATAATTTTTCTTCTTCGTGTTGTTCTGCCACATACCATTGTAAGAAATTGAATGCAGAGAAGTCTTTTTCTTCAAAGGTTTTTCCAACTAATTCATTGATTTTACTGGTAATTAATTTTTCATGTTGGTAAGTGGTTTCAATCACTTGTTTTAATGAACTAAATTCGTGCGGTGGTGCATCAATTTCACTGATGATTGGCAATGCCCCTGTTTCAGTTAAATAAGTGAATAACTTACGCATATGTTGCATTTCTTCCGCTGCGTGAGTAGACAAAAATTGTGCTGCACCGTCAAAACCTTGTTGTTCGCACCAAGCGCTCATTTGTAAATATAAGTTTGAGGAATAAAATTCCAAATTCATTTGATCGTTTAATAATTTAATCACGTTGTTTGATAACATTTTTTTCTCCTTTTATTCTGATTATTCTAATGTAGCTAAATCGCGGTCGATGTAGTAAAGCGAGCGTCCGTCTTCACCAACCAAATTAAATTTATCAATAATGCTACTGAATAATTTTTCTTCTTCGTGTTGTTCTGCCACGTACCATTGTAAGAAATTGAAAGTAGAGTAGTCTTTATGCTCAAAGGTAACTTCCACTAGTTCATTGATTTTTGCGGTAACAAATTTTTCGTGTTCAAGCGTGATCTCAAAGACTTCTTTTAATGATTTGTAATCATTTTTTGGTGCTTCAATTTTGCCTAATAATGGCATACCGGTTGTTTCATTTACATAGGTGAATAATTTTTGCATATGCATCATTTCTTCATCTGCGTGGCGTAGCAAAAAGGCTGCTGCGCCTTCATAGCCATTTGCTGAGCACCAAGCGCTCATTTGTAAATATACATTGGAAGAATAAAATTCCAAATTAATTTGTTCGTTTAATTTCTTAATAATCGCGTCTTGTAACATAGCCACTCCTTTCCTTAATGATTAACTAGACTGGGCATAGTTTAACCAGTTTTTTCTTTTTTGCAACTAAAAATATTTATAAGTTATTCATTTTAAAAGGAAATTTTAATAATAATTATTCTATTTGAGAGAATCATTCTTATTGCTAAATATTAAAAAGAAAAGTGCGGTGGAAATTGGACGGATTTTTCAGCCTATATAGAAGATACAGGCTGAAAGTGAATAATTAAGCAAGTGGAATGCTGGAAAAAAATACTAATAAAATGGGCGGAACGATATTCGTCACAAAGCCGAAGCTAATCGCCAGTGGGACAACTTCAATGCCGCCAGAACGTTGAATAATGGGCAAGGTGCAATCTAATGCGGTTGCACCAGCCATTCCGACTGCGGTAGAGCGATACTTAAACATAAAGAAGGGAATAATAAATAAACTCAGAATTTCCCGTGAGAGATCATTAAAAAATGCGATACTGCCAAATACCGGCCCCCAAGCATCATTGATCACAACGCTAGAAAGGGAATACCAGCCAAACCCAGATGCAATGGCTAAACCTTGCGTCATTGGTAAATCAAGGACATAAGCGGAAATGATACCGCCTAGCAAGGAAGTAATAATAAAAACAATCCCCGTATAAATGCCACGCTTATTGAAGATCACCTCACGTAACGCAATACCATTATTACGCAGTTGAATGCCGACAAAAAAGATCAACAGAACCAAAGCATAAGTACTTGTACTAAAAGGAAAGGCGAGCCATTCTTTGGTCAAAATCCCCACCATAAAACCAATTAATACCATTGAGCAAAGTTTGGCACTATCCAATAATAATCGCCCACGGGAAGGTAAATCTTTGCCCAAACGTTTAAGTGGCAATGGGTAAAGTTTATCATAGAGCATTAAGCCAATAATATTGCAACTTTGAATGATTAAAGCAAAGCTGAAGGCAGAAATGCCAATTAACGGTAACGTGTTGGCAAGATCGTCTAAATGCCCTAAAGATACGCCCATAATGAACAAAATGACATAAAGCAGAAGCATTACTATTTGGTTTATACGTTGTAAAAGTGCGGTATTTTTTGTCTTAAAAAAATAGCCTAAACACATGGGGGCGAGGACGATAAGTAATCCTTCAAACACAGTTTTTTCCTTAAAATGATGAAATTATTGTGCTATTTTACGCAAGTGAGATAAAAATACAAAGGAGCGATGATGTATTTGCGTCAATTAGATTTGGTGGGATTTCGTGGCATAAACCGCCTTTCGCTTACTTTACAACCGAATATGGTGTTGATTGGTGAAAATGCTTGGGGGAAATCCAGTTTATTGGCAGCGTTAAGTGTCATTTTTAATAACGAGCAACGCCTTTATCAATTCCAATCAACGGATTTTTATCAAGACGAAAAAAATGCCTCTACGGTGAAAGAAATTACCCTATTATTTACCTTTAGCCTTCACCGTGAAGCAAAATCCTTAGCGCATTTCCCTTATACTCAACTTGCCGTTTTTGATGATGAACCTTATGCCAAAATTTATTTTCAGATTATGGGGGAAATGCGAGGCTCAGAGATTATCACCACCTACCATTTTTTAGATGGGGAAGGGAAAATACTTAGCGTAGAAGACCCAGAACAAATGGCAATGGCATTAATTGCACAACATCCTGTTTATCGTTTTCGTGATGCAAGACGTAACTCCCTCACTAATGCTCAACCTCTCTCGGTATCACCTTGGTTGGGTGACCCTAAGCTTAATCGCGAAATTCAATCCACGTTGTGCTTACTGCAACATTATTTTCTCAATCGCGTTATGTCAGCAGAATTAATGCAAGATACCACCGCACTTTGGAATGATGTGAAATCGCTTTGCCTGAAATTGCGCGAAAAACAGCACCATTCATTACGCCATATTTTATTTCAACAATTAAGCCAATTATTTGTTTCTGCCAATGAATTACGCGATCTTCACCGCTTACGGCCGATTATTTTATTTGAAGATCCAGACGCCCGTTTGCATCCTAGAATGGTGGCGATTATATGGGAATTAGTCAGTTATTTACCCATTCAACGTATTACCACTACAAATTCTGTGGAATTGCTCTCACAAATCCCTTTGCAGGCGATTTGCCGTTTAGTGAGAGGCAGTGAACGCACACAAGCTTTTCAGCTTTCACATCAATTAAATAAAGAGGAATTACGCCGTTTAAGCTTTCATATTCGCCATAACCGTAGTCTCGCATTATTTTCGCGAATGTGGCTGCTAGTGGAGGGAGAAACGGAAGTTTGGATTTTAACAGAATTGGCTGATCTACTTGGTATTGATCTTGCGATGGAAGGCATCAGGATCGTAGAATTTGCGCAGTGTGGATTGCGTGCTTTAATTCATTATGCCAAAGCGATGGGAATTGAATGGTATGTGCTAACTGATGGCGATGAGGCTGGTAAAAAATATTCAGCAACTACGAAAAGTCTCTTGAATGAGAATGAATCACCCGCAATGCGACTCACTTATTTACCGAAAAAAGATATTGAACATTTTTTCTATTATGCCGGGTTTGAGCGAGTGTTTATTCGATTAGCGCATTGGCAGGAAAGTTCACAGAAATATTTGGTTCATCGTATCATTCAACGTGCCATACAACGCACATCAAAGCCCGATCTTGCCGTGGCGTTATCTAATGAGATTAAGCAACGCGGTGTGGAATCCATTCCTCGTTTGTTTAAACAGCTTTTCACGCGTGTATTAATTTTAGCACGTTCATCTTGAGGAATAGGTAAAAATGGCAAGCAAATAAGTTAAGTGGAGAAATAAAAGTAGAGAGAAAACGGGGAGAAAAAAGGAGAGAAAAAATACACGGCAATGAATGCCGCGATATTTCACTTATTTATGCAAAACGGGAAGCTTAATTTCCCTCACTTTCATCGTAAAGCCATCAATTAGCAATAATCGTCCACATAAATTCTCGCCAATTTTCAACCGCACTTTGATTGCTTCAAGAGCTTGCATTGAGCCAATAATCCCCACCATCGGAGCAAGCACGCCGGTTTCCACACAACTTAGCGGCGCATTGCCAAAAAGTTGGCTGAGTTGGCGATAAGTCGGCGTGTTTTCTTCATAGGTGAAAACGGAAATTTGTCCTTCCATACGGATTGCTGCCCCCGAAATAAGCGGCGTTTTGCTTTGCTCACAACAACGATCTAGCTGATTCCGTGTTTCCACGTTATCGGTACAATCTAGCACCACATCGACATTTTGTAATAACGCAAGGAGCGCGTCATCCGTTAATTGTTGATTGATTGCGTCAAGATGCACGTGTGGATTTAAGCGTTGTAAACTGAGCTTAGCGGATTCCACTTTGGGCATTGCAAGACGGCTATCATCGTGTAGCACTTGGCGTTGTAAGTTAGACAAAGAGACGCGATCAAAATCCACTAAAATTAATTTGCCAACGCCCGCTACAGTTAAATATTGGCTTGCAGCACAGCCCAAGCCTCCCAAGCCCATAACAAGCATTGTGCTATCTTTCAATGTTTCTTGGCCATCAAAATCAATGGATTTCAGTACAATTTGGCGATTGTAACGCAGTTCTTCTTCCGCAGTGAGTTCGATCATAATTAGCTCAACAATTCATTAAAGGGTTCAATGGTAACCATTTCACCGGCTTGAACATTGCCTCGTTCTGCTTCTAATACAATAAAACAGTTGCTTTCAATAAACGCACTAAAGAGATGAGAACCTTGAAAACCAATGGCTTTGACTTCAAGTTGTCCTTGTTCATTGAGCCAATAAAAACCGCGTTGAAAATCTTTGCGACCGATGCCCTTTTTCAGATTTTCACTGGCTATCGCCTTGAGTTGTTGTGGCGCTTGCCATTGGCTATATCCACTGAGTTTTGCGATAGCAGGCTGTACTAACTGATAAAACGTAACGAATGCCGAAACGGGGTTTCCCGGTAAGCCACAAAACCACGCTTTTTCGAGTTTACCGAATGCAAAAGGTTTGCCGGGTTTCATTGCGATTTTCCAGAAATTGACCGTGCCAAGTTTTTCTAAAATATTTTTTGTGAAATCTGCTTCACCGACAGAAACACCGCCACTGGTAATGACTAAATCTGCTTGCTCTTGTGCTTGTAAAAAGGCTTTTTCAAATAACGCTTCATCATCAGGCAAAATGCCGAAATCTAAAATTTCACAAGGCAATTTTTCGAGCAATAATTTCACCGTAAAGCGGTTAGTATCGTAAATTTTACCTTCACTTAATGGTTCACCTACTGGCACTAATTCATCACCCGTAGAAAGAATAGCGACTTTTAAACGCGCAAATACAGGCACTTCAGCAATACCTAAAGACGCAAGTAAGGGTAAGGAAAGTGCGGTGAGTTTTTCGCCTGTTTTTAGTACCACATCGCCTTTTTTCACATCTTCACCAGCACGGCGAATATTTTGCCCTAATTTGGGGATTTCATTGAAGGTTACCGTGCCGTCTTCATTAAGTTGCACATTTTCTTGCATGACCACGGCATCGGTACCCGCTGGGATCATTGCGCCTGTCATAATTCGTATTGCACTTTGTGGCAACCACTCACCATTAAAAGGGTTACCCGCAAAGGCTTTGCCCGCAACGTTTAACGTATGTGATTGTGCAAGATCCGCAAGACGCACCGCATAACCGTCCATTGCAGAGTTATCAAAAGAAGGCACGTTAATTGGAGAGATAATATCGTCCGCACAAATACGTTGGCTCGCTTGCGATAAGGGGAGCGTTTCACATTGTTGTGGTAAAGGAAGTTGATCTAACATCTGTGTTAGCGCTTGTTGAAGGCTAAGCATAAATTGTCCTTTTGTCTGCTTAAATATTTTCTCATTCTACTCATTTTTTTCATATAAATTAACTATTATTCTCATTTTATTATTGTTTTAGACTTTGATAGAATAGCCCAATTTAAAATTTGGAGAGTAGTCAATGAATAAAATTTCACCTGAGGCAGAGAAAGTTCGTCAGGCATTAGTGAGCAAAGGGATAGAAACCCCGATGATTACCACACAACTTACAAAATCTCAACGTCGAGAAGGCATTGAGCAACATATGCGTGAGGTAATGAAATTGATTGGTCTGGATTTGCGTGATGATAGCCTTGAGGAAACCCCCGTTCGTTTAGCCAAAATGTTCATTGATGAAATTTTTAGTGGCTTGGATTACGCCAATTTCCCAAAAATCACTAATATTGAAAATCGAATGAAAGTGAGCGAAATGGTGTTGGTGAATGACGTTACGCTAACTAGCACTTGTGAACATCATTTTGTCACTATTGATGGAATGGTGTCCGTTGCGTACTATCCGAAAAAATGGGTGATTGGATTATCAAAAATTAATCGTGTTGTGGCATTTTTTGCCCAACGCCCACAAGTACAAGAACGTTTAACTGAACAAATCTTACTGGCTTTCCAAACCATTTTAGAAACAGAAGATGTGGCAGTGTATGTTAAAGCTACCCATTTTTGCGTGAAATGTCGAGGTATTAAAGATACCAATAGTTATACCGTTACCTCTGCATTTGGTGGCGTATTCCTTGATGATCGAGAAACAAGGAAAGAGTTTTTGAGTTTAATTAATAAATAATTTTAGAAAAAAAATAGGGCGAAAGGATTTCGTCCTATTTTTAAGTACAATGACTTATCTTATTAATTCTTCAATCAAATCATCAATGGCTTTGCATAATAATGTGCGATCGTGGCGGTAGGTTATATCATCTGCGCGTAATCGTCTTGCAATAAGGGTTAAACCTTCATTTTTCTGTGCTGGTTCTAAGCCATTTTGAACAATTGCGCCATCAATAATATTTTTCCCTACCGTTTCGTTAATCCAATTTATCCGATCTTGTAACGACAATGCCGCAGAAGGACTATGCTCAACTCCAAGATTATCAATGAAAATTTTCTTAGCTTGACTGTTTCTCAATGCATCGATGATTTCAGGTAATAAAATCGGTGGCATTATGCTAGTGAGAAAACTCCCCGGTCCAAATAAAATAATTTCAGCCTGTTGAATGGCTTGTATCGCTTCGGGCGTCGCACTGACAAGGGGAACAAGAAAAATAGAATTGGGGATTTCAGTTAAATCATCAATTTCGACTTCACCAACTACGCTTGAGCCAGAGGGAAGCGAAGCAGCGAGGTGTACAGGGGTTTCAGACATTGGGATAATGAATGATTTTACATGTAAGAGATCGCGGATTAAATTCACCCCTTCAGTTGGGCGAATATGCATATTTTCTAATGCTTTAAGCATTAAGTTGCCGAGATTATGACCTGCTAATTCCCCACTTCCTGAAAAGCGATATTCAAATAATGCCGAAGCAGTGCTAGGTTCTGTGATAATTTGATTTAAACAATTACGCAGATCACCCCAAGCAATCCCGCCTTGCTGTCGCCGAATTCTTCCTGTCGAACTGCCATTATCTGTAGTGGTAACGATACCAGTAAGACGTTCTTTCATAAAACTCAAGGCAGACATTACGCGTCCAAGTCCGTGTCCTCCGCCAATAGCCACAATTTTATTTATTTTATCTAAGTTTTCATGACGGCTATGTGGTGTTAAATCACTCATTATTTTTCCTTAAATAGGTGAGGGTGAGACGGATGTTAAGTATAAACAAATTTAAACAAAAGTGCGGTGTAAATTTTATAAATTTTCGTTATATAAAATATTATACAATTGATTTATAAGTAAAAAATATCCCCTTTTTTGATATAGATCTCATTCTAGGTATAGCTTAAATTCGCTTAAACCTTTAGAATAAAGAAAATTTTCGCATAACCCCGAGCTTGTTTGCCTACGTTTTATTTAACGATGAAATAAGGTAGCAATGCCAGTAATACAATGTTGTATTACTCAGGGATACGTTGGAAACGGCTTATCCTCTCTCATTTTAGAAAGGTGTCTAATGCAAACAATTCCCATAAAGCAGGTGGGAGAAACGCGTCTTATAGATGGGTTTGCTCGCCAATATTATTATCTGCGCTTATCTATTACAGATATGTGCAATTTTCGTTGTAACTATTGTTTACCCAATGGTTATCAGCCAGAGCCAAATAAACCGAGCTTTCTTACTCAAAGTGAAATTGTTCGCTTGGTGCGTGCTTTTGCTCATCTTGGTACGGAAAAAATTCGTATCACGGGCGGTGAGCCGACCTTACGCAGAGATTTCCTCTCAATCGTGGAACACATTCAGCAAGTTGAACATATTAAGCAAATTGCGCTCACAACAAATGGTTATCGTATGGCAAAAGAGGTATCAGCTTGGAAACAAGCAGGAATTACGTCTATAAATGTGAGTGTCGATAGCCTTGATGCTAAAATGTTTCAACGTATTACCGGGGTAGATAAATTTGCTGAAATTATGCAAGGCATTGATCGTGCTTTTGAGGTGGGATACCGTAAGGTAAAGGTAAATGCTGTATTAATGAAAAATCTGAATACCCAAGAATTTG